>CAZBER010000060.1:0-27082 GCA_964490985.1 uncultured Desulfovibrionaceae bacterium
TGTTTTTGAAGCCTTCGGCGACCAAAGGGCTCCGCCCTTTGGAAACCCATAATGGGTTCAGGACGTTACAATGTAACGCCCATTGCCGTTTCACGTTACGTTTGATTTTTGCAAGCGCCTCATATGTTATTTTTTCTTAAAAAAGATTGTCATGTTTTTAAGGACGCAACACTACAGCTTGTTGAGGATGTTGTCGTCGATCCAGTGCTGGTCCCACCACTCGATGGGCGAGGTCTCGTTGCCGAAAACGAGGACGCCGAAATGGAGATGGTCCCCGCCGGCCAGACCCGTGGCGCCGGTTTTGGCGATGATGTCGCCCTTGTTGACATCCTGGCCGTCCTGGACGTCGATCTGGCGCAAGTGGGAATACAGGGTTTGCAGGCCCATGCCGTGGTCGATGATGACGGTATTGCCGTAGATGCCCAGAAAGCCGGTAAAGACGACCTTGCCGGAATTGGCCGCCGGCACGGGAGCGGCTTCGAGGGAGGCCAGGTCCACGCCCATGTGGGTCTGCTGGTCGATTTCCTTGCCTTGGTAGTAATAGGTGCGGTGGTCGCCGAAGCCGGCCTTGGGCGCGGCATTGGGCAGGCGCAGGAAGGCTTTTTTGTCCCACAGCATCCGGGGCGCGCTTTTTTGCCCCAGTTCATGGAGAAATTGGCTGTTTTGGCGGCGCAGCTCGTTATTGGCCCACAAGTAGATTTTCAAATTGTCCCGTGAGTCGGTCATGTTGTAAAACTGGGACATCTTGGATTCCAGGAAGCTATCCGAGATGTTGAGCTTGTCCTGGCGGAACTTGCGCGGAATGGCCATGAAGCGGAAGCTGGCCAGGGATTCGTTGCCGGCCTTGTCCACGGCCTTGACCTTGGGCACGAAATCCTTGGGGTCCATGTCGTAGGGAAAGGCGTAAAAGCCGAAATACTTGCCGTTTTCGAGCTTGTAGGCCGGGAAGAACTGCTGGCCCACCACCACGCCGGCGCTTTCGGGGTCTTCACTGAGGGCAAAGGACACGGCGCCCACGCCGCCCTGGCGCACGTTGTGGGCCAGGCTCACGATGTCGATGCGGGGCGGGATGGTGTCCAGGGTGATGTTTTTGGTCAGGGTGGCGGCGTTGCCCGCGCCGAAGTTGGCAATGGAGCGGTCCAGGGCCGTGACGGTCAGGCTGAAGGGGCCATCCTTGAGGCCGGCCGGCTCCAGGGTGAATTTCTCCACGGCTTCCTTGACCGGCGCGTCATAGGTCCGGTCCAGCAGGGTGATCTGCTTGTCGCCCTGGGTGACCACGGCCTTGGCGTTTTTAAGCCCCGCGCCGGCGTCGCGCAGGGTCAGGGTGAATTCCCGTTTGGGGGCGGCCACGTCGTAGTCCGGGGCCAAAGCGATCTCGGGCTTGGCCCGGTCGGTCAGGAACATGTAACCGGCCGCGCCGGCGGCCAGGGCCACGACCAAAAAGAAGCTGAACACAAGCTTTTTCATGAAGGCACCTCGCGTCTGCAGGGCCGCTACATACCGGCCAAGCCCAGGCAGCGCAACCCCGGCCGCCTGCCCGGCAAGCGAGACGGGGCTTGCCTCCCGGGTGCGCCGCAGGCTACCCCCGGAAAGGATGCGCGACCCAAACCCGGGCTCAAGAGGAGGAGGCGTGAAGACGACAGGCTGGCTGGCGGGCCTGGCCGTGGCCGTTTGGCTGGCCGGCGCGGCCTGGGCCGGGGAACCGACCGAGGCGACGCTGCCGGAGCGCCCCATCCGCGTCGGCGTGATGGTGGCCCCGCCCTTTGTCGAAAAGGACGTGGACGGTCACTATTCCGGCCTGGCCCTGGATCTGTGGCGCGACGTGGCCCATGATCTGGAGCGGCCCTGGCAGGTGGCGGAATACGACCTGCCAGGGCTTTTGACCGCCGTGCGGCAGGGGACCGTGGATGTGGGCGTCTCCGCCCTGTCCATCACCCCGGATCGCGAGGCGGCCATGGATTTCTCCCAACCCTTCCACTACACGGGCCTGGGCATCGCCGTGCCGGCCAAGGCCCGGCACGGCTTTGTCCTGCTCCTTCTGGAAAAGATATTTTCCCTGCACGTCCTGCTCTACGTCGGCTCCCTGGTGGCCCTGCTTCTGGCCATGGGCTGCCTGGTCTGGCTGGTGGAACGGCGGCGCAACCCCAATCATTTCCGGCCGGGCCGCCAGGGGATCGGCGACGGGCTGTGGTGGTCGGCGGTGACCATGACCTCGGTGGGCTACGGCGACGCCATCCCCAAGACCGTGGCCGGACGCGGCCTGGCCCTGGTCTGGATGTTCGCCTCGGTAGCCTTGCTCACCTTTTTCACCGCCGGCATCACCTCGTCCTTGACCGTGGAATCCCTGGGAGACACCGTGCGCAGCATCGACGACCTGCACAAGGTGCGCACCGGCGTCAAACGGGGCTCAGCGGCCGAGGAGGAACTGATCGCCAGCCACGTGGGCGTGGATGCCTACGACAGCGTGGAACAAGGCCTGCGGGCCGTGGCGGCCGGCGAGATCGACGCCTTTGTCCACGACAAGCCCATCCTGCACTACTACCAGCACCGCTCCTACCATGGCCGGGTCCGGGTGTTGCCCTTCTTTTTCAATCCCCAGCTCTACGGCTTCGCCTTTCCCCGGGATTCGGCCTTGCGCAAAGTCGTCAATGTGGCCATGCTGCGACGCCTGGAGGACCGGGAGTACCGGGTCCGGCTCATGGGACCGTACCTCGGCAAGGAAGGCATCCATTAAGGAAGAAACATTGGACAGGCCCGAGATCGGCTCTTTGTTGTTTATCTGACCATTGCCCGGCAAACCGGTTAACACCTTGACTTTATGCGGTGTATGGTGGAGAGACGGGCTGTTTACCGGGCTTTACAGGAGCGGGGAGTGGCACGGTGCATCCCCACAGGCACGTGTTTCGCATCGAGAGGAGACCGCATTCATGCCAGTGTCATTTGCGCGCCTGTCGGTTCGGCGCATCGGCTTTCCGGTACTGAACCTGTTTGTGGCGGTTGCGTTCCTGGCCGGCCTGGCGGGCTGCCAGCGCGGCAAGCCCCAGGCCGAAGCCCCCGCCCCTGTTGAAGTCACGATCATCGAAGCCACGGCCACCACCGCCCCCCTGGCCGTGGACGGCATCGGCCATGTCAATGCCTTAAGCACCATCAGCATCCGGCCCCAGGTCACGGGCGTCCTCAAGCAGACGCTTTTTGCCGAAGGCGAGGTGGTCAAGGCCGGCCAGCCGCTTCTGGTCATCGACCCCAGCTTCTACAAGGCCCAGCTCGACCAGGCCGTCAGCACCCTGGCCCGGGACCGGGCCTCGGCCGAGTACGCCAAGCGCGACTGGCAGCGCTACAAGGACCTGGTGGCCCAGGCCGTGGTCAGCCAGGACGATTACGAACAAAAGCGCTCCACCTACCAGCAGGCCGCCGAACAGGTGCGCGTGGACGAGGCGGCCGTGGCCACCGCCAAGGTCAACCTGGGCTACTGCTACATCAACGCTCCGGTGCCCGGAGTGGCCGGCCTGCAGCAGTTCAAGACCGGCAACCTGGTCACGGCCAACCAGGACGTGGTGGTCACGGTCAACCAGATCGAGCCCGTAAACGTCCAGTTCTCGGTGGCCGAGAAATACCTGCCCGACATCCGCGCCCATGCCGCCAAGGGCGCGCTTCGGGTGGAAGCGCGCTATCCCGGCCGCGAGGAGGCCGCCGGGGTGGGCAAGCTCACGGTCATCAACAACACCGTGGACCCGACTACGGGCATGATCACGCTCCAGGGCGAATTCCCCAACCACGACCGGGCGCTTTGGCCCGGCCAGTACGTGGACGCTTCCGTCATCCTGACCGAAACGGCCAACACCATCCTCGTGCCCTCAAACGCCCTGGTCACCACCCAGGACGGCTCCTCGGTATTCACGGTCAAGCCCGACAACACCGTGGAAGTCCGCCCCGTGACCGTGGGCCGCAAGATCGGCCCGAACACGGTGGTGGAAAAGGGTGTGAACGTGGGCGACAAGATCATCACGTCCGGACAGATCAAGCTCTTCCCGGGCGTGCCGGTCAAGATCGTGGACGCCCAGACCTACAAGGAAGGTCCTGTGCCGCCTGCGGCCGTGACCAGCAAGACCGGCCAGGAAGGCAAAGCCTCCGGGGAAGGCCAGGGGAAGTAGCATGACCGACCTTTTCATCAAGCGGCCGGTCGCCACCACGCTGCTCATGGCCGCGTTGGTCTTTTTCGGCATGGTCTCCTATTTTTCGCTGCCCATCAGCGAAATGCCCAGCATCGACTTTCCCACCATTCAGGTTTCGGCCTCCCTGCCGGGCGCGGATCCGGAAACCATGGCCGCGGCCGTAGCCACGCCCCTGGAGCGGCAGTTCACCTCCATCTCGGGCCTGCAGTCCATGAGCTCGGTCAATTCCCTGGGCTCCACCACCATTACTTTGCAATTCGATTTGTCGCGCAACATCGACGGCGCCGGCACCGATGTCCTGACCTACATCAATGCGGCCCAGGGCAGCCTGCCGAGCAACATGCCGAGCCCCCCGACCTTCCAGAAGGTCAACCCGGCGGACCTGCCCATCATCTATATCCGCGTCTCCAGCGACACCATGCCCCTGTACCGCGTGACCAACTACGCCAAGGTCTACATCGCCCAGCGCATTTCCATGATCAGCGGCGTGGCCCAGGTGGCGGTCTACGGCGACCAGACCTACGCCCCCCGGGTCCAGGTGAACCCGGACAAGCTGGCGGCCCTGGGCATCGGCGTGGACGAGGTGGCCAACGCCTTTGCCAACGAGACCGTGCTCCAGCCCACCGGCTCCCTCTACGGCATCGACAAGCTTTTCACCATCAAGGCCCAGGGGCAGCTCACCAGCGCCTCGGCCTACAACCGCCAGGTCATTGCCTACCGCAACGGCAATCCCGTGCGCCTCCAGGACGTGGGCCGGGCCATCGACTCCACCATCAACGACAAAAACGCCGCCTTCTTCGACCAGCAGCAAGGCCTGGTCATCGCGGTCAAGCGCGCCGCCGGCACCAACACCATCGAGGTCGTCAACTCCATCCGGGCCATGATACCGGGCATCGAGGCCACCCTGCCGCCCTCGGTGCACCTGGAATTCCTCTACGACCGCTCGCTTTCCATCAAGGAAGCCATCAACGACGTGCAGTTCACCCTGCTGCTCTCCATCTCCCTGGTGGTCGTGGTGGTGTACCTGTTTCTTAAAAACATCCCGGCCACCATCATCGCCAGCCTGGCCCTGCCCACGGCGCTCATCGGCACCCTCTCGCTCATGGTGGCCTTCCACTTCTCCATCGACAACCTCTCGGCCATGGCCATCATCCTGGCCGTGGGCTTCGTGGTGGACGACGCCATCGTCATGATCGAGAACATCGTGCGCCACACCGAGATGGGCAAGAAGATCATGCAGGCGTCCCTGGACGGGGCGCGCCAGATCGGCTTCACCATCATCTCCATGACCCTGTCCCTGGCCGTGGTCTTTATTCCCATCATGTTCATGGCCGGCATCCTGGGCCGGGTGCTCAACGAAATGGCCGTGACCATCACGCTTTGCATCCTGGTTTCCGGCTTCGTCACCCTGTCGCTCACCCCCATGCTGTGCAGCCGGTTTCTTTCCGGCAAGATCTCCGAGTCGGGCCGGTTCTTCAAATGGATGGAGCGCGGCTACGAGCGCTCGCTCCATCTGGCCCTGCGCTTCCGCTTCCTGGTCATGCTACTGTCCGTCGCCATCCTGGGCCTGACCGTGTGGCTTTTCACCATCATCCCCACGGGCTTTATCCCGCCCACGGACGCAGGCATCTTCTACGGCTTCGGCATGGCCGAGCAAAGCGCCTCCTTCGAAACCATGAAGGACCGGGTGCTCAAGATCGGCCGCATCTTCATGTCCGATCCGGACGTGTTCAAGTTCATCGGCGTGGTGGGCGTGGGCGGCCCCAACACCTCCATGAACAACGCGGCCATGTTCCCGCTGCTCAAGCCCATGCACGAGCGCAAGCGCAGCGCCCAGCAGATCATCGACGACCTGCGGCCCAAGGTGGCCCAGATCCCGGACCTGTTCGTGTTCATGTACAACCCGCCCTCCATCCAGATCGGCGGTCGCCAGACCCGGGCCCTGTACCAGTTCACCCTGTTGTCCCCGGACCCGCAGGAACTCTACCCCGTGGCCCGCAAGATGGCCGCGGCCATGCGCAAGCTGCCGGAAGTAGCCGACGTCAACACCGACATGCAGACCGACGGTCCCCAGGTCTTCGTGGACATCGACCGCGACAAGGCCCGGGTGCTCGGCGTCACCACCCAGGCCATCGAAACCGCGCTCATGACCTCCTATGCCGCCCGGCAGTTGACCAACCTGTACGGCTCCACGGACACCTACAAGGTGGTGGTGGAGGTCCAGCCCGAATACCAGCGCCGGCCGGACCTGCTCAACAAGCTCTACGTCAAGTCCAGCCAGGTGGACGGCAACGGCAATCCCGTGCTCGTCCCCTTAAACGGCCTGGTCAAGCTCACCGAGGGCGTGGGGCCGCTGGTGGTCAACCACACCGGCCAGCTCACCTCGGTCACGATTTCATTCAACACCGCCGGCAAGTACTCCCTGGGCGAGGCCGTGAACGCGGTCTCGGCCCTGGCCAAGCAGGAGTTGCCCGCCAACATCAGCTACCGCTTCGAAGGCCAGGCCACGGCCTTCCAGGAATCCCTGGGCAGCGTGCCCTTCCTGCTTTTTTTGGCCATTATGGTCATCTACCTCATTCTCGGCATCCTCTACGAAAGCTTCATCCACCCCATCACCATCCTGTCGGGCCTGCCCTCGGCGGCTCTGGGCGGCCTGGTCACCCTGCTCGTTTTCGGCCGCCAGCTCGACCTCTACGGGTTCGTGGGCATCATCATGCTGATCGGCATCGTGAAAAAGAACTCGATTATGGTCATCGACTTCGCCATCGAGGCCGAACGGGAAGGCAAATCCCCGTTCGACGCCGTGTTCGAAGGCTGCGTGGTGCGTTTCCGGCCCATCATGATGACCACCGTGGCTGCCATTGCCGGCATCCTGCCCATTGCCCTGGGCTTTGGGGCCGGCGGCGACGCCCGCCAACCCCTGGGCCTGGTCGTGGCCGGCGGCCTGGTCATTTCCCAGGTTGTCACCCTGTATCTCACGCCGGTCTTTTACACCTACATGGACCAGCTCCAGACTAAGCTGGTGGGGCACCGGGCCGAGAAGGAAGAGGCGCTGTAATGACCACTTTGAGGTTTTTGCAGAAATCAAACGCGGCTTTCGGCCACAGCGAATTTGTATTGTAACACCGCGAACCCGTTATGGGTTTCCAAAGGGCTCCGCCCTTTGGTCGCCGAAGGCTTCAAAAACGACCTTTTTCCACGAAAAAACGCCGCCCGGCCAACTGGCCGGGCGGCGTTCGTCTTTTTGCGGCAGCGGGCCGTCCCGCTTTTTTACCAGGTCTTGGCGCGCTGGGCGGCCAGGGCCTTGGCCTGGTCCTCGTAGGAGTCGAAGCCGGCCTGGCGCAGGGCGTCGTACACGGTTCCCGGCCAGTCCCAGCTGGCATAGAGCACGGGCTTGTGGAAGAGCCGGCGGAAGCTTTCCATTTCCTGGCGATAGAAATTGGCCTTGGGGCTCTCCAGGTTTTCCCGGAGCTGCTCGGCCAGGCGCGTGAGCTCCCCGTCGTACCAGTCCTTGAGGTCGGCGGCGGTATTGTATTTCTTGGCGATGTGCTCGTACTTGTTTTCCTGGAGCAGGGCCGTAAGCCGATCCAGGTGTTGTTCGGCCAGCCAGTCGCCGAGCTTGCCCACCGGAATCTCCTCGGATTCCACATGGGCCATGTCGAATTTGGTCTGGTAGTAGGTGTCGGGCACCACCGAGGCGCACACAATGCCGGCAATGGCCACCAGGCCCCGCAGGATGACGCTGTTGGACACGCCCTGGCCGCAAAAGCCCACCTTCCTGCCATACTTCTGGCCGGCGAAGATGGTCACGAGCAGGGCCCAGACCACGGCCGGGTCTTCCTCGTCGTAGATGTGGCGCAGGGCCGGGTTGTCGCGGTCCGTGCCGAGCACCATCTGGGTCATGTCGTTGGAGCCGATGGAGAAGCCGTCGAACTCCTGGATGAACTGCTTGGCCAGGATGGCGTTGCTCGGGATCTCGGACATGATGAACATCTTGAGCCCATCGTCGCCGGAATGGAGCTTGTGCACCCGCTCCAGGTAGCGCTTCATGGAGGTGGCCTCCTCCACGGTGCGCACGAAGGGCAGCATGATGTGCAGGTTCTTGCCGCCGAAAATGCCCCGGGCCAGCTTGAAGGACTCGATTTCCCAGTCGTGGATGTTGCGGGACACGCCCCGGTAGCCGAGCATGGGATTGTCCTCGCAGGCTTCGAACAGGCTGCCGCCCAGGAGGTTTCGGTACTCGTTGGATTTGAAATCCGTGGTGCGGTAGAGGATGGGCTTGCCGTGGAAGGCCATGGCAAAAAGGCCCAGGCCCTGGGACAGGGTCTGGACGTAGAGTTCCTTGCCGCTGCGAAAGCCCCGGGACACGAGCTGCTTGCGGATTTTTCCGGGCAGGGCGCTTAGGTCCTCGATCTGGCTCTTGATGCCCACCTGGCGGGCCACTTCCTGGCGCATGGCCGCGATCTTGGCCAGGGTGTCCTTGATGATGGGCTCATCGGCCACGGCAGCCACGCGTTCCTCGATGCGGGCCTTGATCTCGTAGCGGCGCTTGACCGAATCCGGGTCCGTGGCCTTGTCCTGCAAGGCGTCCCAGTAGCCCAGGATGATGGCCGCGTGGGTCTGGAGGTCCTCGGAGGTCTTGAGCAGGTCCAGGCGGCGGGTGGCCTGCTCCACGTGGTGGTCGAGCTTTTTGTCCAGATCCCGGATGCGGCGGTGCACGGCCATGACCTCGTCCGTGCCCCGGGCGCCGGCATGGTCGGCCAGGGTGTCGAGTTCCGCCGACAGGCCGGTGATGAGCCCCACGTAATTGCGCAGCTTGATCTGGACGTTGATAAATCCCGCGGCCAACTGCTCGCGCACGATCTTGGTCAGCTTGGCGTTGAGCTCCTTGACCTTGCCCTCCACCAGGTTGGGCAGGGTGCCGTTGTCATAGGCTTCCAGGGCCTGGGGGTGGACGCCGATGTTGCCGAGCATGAATTCGGCCCGAAGGAGTCCCACCTCGAAGTCCGGCACATTGCGCAGCCGCGACAGAAACAGCGCCTGGCCGACGTCGGCCAGGATCAGCCCGACCTTGGTCTTGGTGGCCGGAAGCTTGCCCAGGTCCATTTCGCCGCCGACCTCGACCAGGGGCAACTGTCCCCGGTAGACGCAGCCCTTGGAGCCGTCCACGGTCACGACCTGGCCGTCCAGGGAGCGCAGGGTCTCGGCCCGCTGGATGCCGATGACGGCCGGGATGCCCAGTTCCCGGGAGGTGATGGCGGCGTGGCTGGTGTCGCCGCCGGCATCGGCCAGGATGGCCGAGGCGATGCGCATGCCCGGCACCATGTCCGGGTCGGTGCGCTCGGCGGCCAGCACGTCGTCCTTCTGGATCTTGTTGAGCTCCAGGGCCGAGCGCAGAAAGCGCACCGTACCCTGGCCGGCCCCGCGCGAAGCGCCGTTGCCCTCCAGGATGAGCTCGGCCGTGGCCAAGCCTTTCTTGTCCACTTCCATGCGGCGCATGTAAATGGTCAGGGGGTGGCGTTCGAGCTCCTCGTTCCAGCGGGTTTCGGGCCGGGCCTGGACGAACCACAGGCGGTCGGACTGGTCGATGCAAAATTCCGTGTCCATGATCATGCCGCCATAAGCCTTGCTTATGGCCCGCACGCCCCGGGCCACTTCCTCGGCCTGGGCCAGGGACAGGGCCCAGCGGTAGGCTTCCTCGTCCGAAACCTTGATGAGCTTGGTGCCCCCTTCCTTGTCGTCGTAGACGATCTTCTTGTCCTTGT
Organism: uncultured Desulfovibrionaceae bacterium; assembly: GCA_964490985.1. GTDB lineage: Bacteria > Desulfobacterota > Desulfovibrionia > Desulfovibrionales > Desulfovibrionaceae > Solidesulfovibrio. Next base: position 9,938 of record CAZBER010000060.1, read on the forward strand.
AGCCCATGTTGCGGATGACGACTTCGGCGCCGTCGTCGCGCTGGAACACGAAAAGCTTGTCCGGCGTGACCATGCCGCCGACCACGGCCTCGCCCAGGCCGTAGCTGGCGTCGATGGACACCAGATCCTTGCGGCCGGTGCCCCGGCAGCCCGTGGCCGTGTCCGCGGAAAAGGCCGTGCCCGAGATGACGGGGTTGATCATGCGCATGATGCACACAGACAGCGACGTGTTCTCGATGGCCCATTCCTGCTTGGCTTGGTTGGCGATGGAATTGTCGCCCGTGCGCTCGGCCAGGGCCACAGCGTCGAGAATGGCCTCGCGGCGGTAGGTCATGGAGCGCAGGTTGTAGGCCGAGGCGCAGTCCCACTGGTAGGCGCGCACGACCTGGGCCGCGCCCACGATGTTGAGATAGGTGTCCTGCAGGCCGGCAAAAGCCTTTTTGCGGCTGTCCTCGCCGGCGGCCGAGGAGCGCACGGCCACGGGCACGTCTTCGAGGCCGGCCTCGCGGCAGATGTCGTTGTAGGCGTTGGACACGGCCTCGCGGACCTCGGCGGGCATGTCCACGGACAGGATGGCCACCTGGACCAGGACGGACCGCTTGCGCAGTTGGTCGATGCCTTCGGGGGAGGTGGCGAAGCCCTCGACCACGTTGTTTATAAACGTGCGCAGCTTGATCATGGTGCCGTCGGCCTCGGCCAGCTTGGTCCGGACTTCCTCGGCCAGATCGCGCACCAGGTTTTTGAGGAATTCGGGATCGCTGTTGACTTCCTCATCCGTCCAATTGACGCGGCGGTAGCCGTCGTTGACCACTTCCCGGATCAGAGAGGCATTGACCCTGGTTTCATCGAGCACCCGGTGGAACGCCACGGAAGAGACGGCCCGAAACTGCGGGGCGCGAATGCCCTCGATCTGGCTGATCAGGGCCGTGTTGTAGTTCTTGCCGCCGACGAGGATTTCCGCTTCCTCGCCGATGGCCACGATGTCGGCCCCGGTCAAAATGAGTTTCGTGGTGGTATCGATGGCCGCGGTCTCGGGTTTGGCGGACGTGGCGTCGTCCTGGCGCGGCTTGTCTTTGGTTTGGGTCTTGGCCATTCTCCCCTCCTTGTCTCTTCCGGGCGCAATGGGTCGGGCCGCCTGGCCGCCCATTGTTAACACGTTCGTGGCGAAATTTACACTGGTTGGCCGCATTGCGGACAATATTTGAAATGGTCTTCCGATACAGGCTGATGGCAATTCGGGCAGTCCCGGGTGACCGGGGCCAGCTCGACCAGGAGCTCTCCCTCCTTGACCGGCACCATCTTGCGGTCATTGGCATAATCCGCGCTTTTAAGCACACGCTTGACCATGGCGTCCATAGGGGCGGCCACCGATTTTTCCTGCTTCATGACCGAGATGTTGAAAAGCTCTTCTCCGGCCTTGATGAAATCGTTGGGGCTGACCTGCATGATCCACATGTCGCCGGAAACCGGCGCGCCCACATGATAGGGATTGTTGGGGTCGGCCATCTCCACCTGGGGAGCCGAGCCGCCCTGGGGCGCGGCCACCTGGACCGGGCAGGACAGGATTTCCGAATCCAGGGCATAGCGCACCGTGGCCGCGCCGCTGGCGTCGGGCCGGGAGATGTCCAGGATCGAAAGGTGGTGGGGCTTGCCCAGGCTGTCGGAAAACAGGAGTTCCTCGCCCGACACCAGGCCCTCGAACCAGACGTCCAGGGGCAGGCGGTTGGGATCGCCGAACTTCTTGTGAAATTCGATGGTCTTGAGGGCGTCGCCCGGGTGGTTCAGGTAAATGACGAACTCCTCGTTGGTGGGCGTCCGGCCGATCTGCTTGGTCAGGGCCGCCATCTCGGCCTCGAAGTCCAGCTCGCCCAGGGAATCCAGGGGAGAGGCCTCGGTGCGCGAGGCAATGGCCCGCTTCCAGTCCGCGCCAAAGGCGCTTTCATACACCCAGTCCGGCGGAAATCCCAAGGGAAACTTGCCGAACTTGCCCAAAAGCAGGTTCCGGAAGGCGTCATTGCAGTTGGCGTAAAGCAAAAGCCGATCATGCTTGGCCGCCTGGGTCAGGCACTCGTCCGGCGTCTCGGATACGGCTTCCAGCACTTCGAGCATGTCCTTGACGGCCCGCTCGCCCCCGGCCTTGTAGGCCGAGGTCACGGCCAGAAAGGCCGTGTTCCAGGTGATCTGGGAGCCCGGGGTCACGTCGTGGTAGCGCACGATCTTGCGCGTGCCGGCCAGGAACTTGAGCATGTACGGAAGCAGGTGGATATAGCCCTGCTTCATGGCCCCTTCCTGGGAGGACGAGGTGGCGCCGCCGGGCATGCCGTGCTCCACCACGTCGTAGTCGATGCCCTGGAAATACGGCGCGGTGTAGCGGTCGTAATAGGGCATGACCTGCTTGAGCACGAAATTGGCGGCCCGGATCATGTCCTTGTTGGCCTTGGTCAGGGCCACGGGCACGCCCAGGTCCTGCTCGATGTAGGCGGCGGTGGAGAGCACCTCGCCCTGGCCGTACCAGCGCACGCTGGCCCCGATGGCCGTGTCCACGATGTGGGCTCCGGCCAGGGCCGCCGCGCCCACGGCCGGCACGAACAGGCCGTCGGTGTAGTGGCGGTGGTAGTCCAGGATGAGTTCCGGATAGGCCTTGCGGATGGCCGTGACCAGTTCCTTGACAAACCGCGGCGGGCACACGCCGGCCATGTCCTTAAGCGCCAGGATGATGCTTTTTTCGGCCTGCTTGCGGCTCATGCCCCCGGCCTTGGCCGTCTGGTCCAGGATGGCGTCCAGGACGCCCAGGTAATGGGGCACGTCAAAGCCCTTGGCAAAGGACAGGGAGATGGCCGGCTCGAAGATGACCCCGGGCGTGGCCAGGGCCACCTCGGCAAAGGGATACATGTTGTCGATATGGTTCAAGAAATCAAAGCAGCGGATGATGTCGTAGTGCTCGCAGATCATCTCCCCGGTCAGGCGCATGAGGTTGCGGGGCTGGGGCTTGTAGCCGAGCACGTTGGTGGAGCGGATGAGAAGCTGCTTGAGGGTCTTGGGCGCAAACCGGTTCCACTCCGCCGCCTCGGTGAAGGGATAGGTCATGTTGGCCATCATGGCCACGTGGAAATGCGCGCCGCCGCCGTTTTCGAGCGAAAAAAAGCCGCAGTTGTCCAGGTAGGGCCCGACCAGCTCGTCCTCGGCCAGGCGGAAGCGGTTGCCGCTGTTGGACTGGGTGATGTCCCGGGTGGTGGTGTCCACGAAATGGACCTTGCCCGAGTCGCGCACGGCGTCGAGGATGCCTTTGCGGTCGCCGCGCGGATACGGGGTCCGGTACTTCTTGAAATCCACCTCGGGCATGTGGGGCCGAAAGCGGCCCAGGCGGTAGTCCTCGCGGCCCCGGTACCGGCCGAGCTGGACATAGGGGTTGTATCCCCGGGCCGAAATCTCGGACACCAGCCAGGACAGGCGAAGGGCCTCGGGCTCCTCGTCCAGGTAATTGAGCAGAAAGGGGTTGTCCTGGATGAACTTGGTGTCGAACTCGCCCTTGATGAAGTCGTCGTGGCGCAGGATCTGGCGGTGGAAGGGAATGGTCGTCTTGAGCCCGCCGATGATGTACTCGCGAAGGGCCCGCTCCATGACGGCCACGACCTTGGGCCAGTTGCGGCCGTAGGAGATCAAAAGCGCCCCGGCCGAGTCGTACTGGGTGGGGAATTCGTAGCCGGCCGACAGGCAGGAATCGAGCCGGATGCCCTGGCCGCCCGGGGACAGGTAGCGGGCGATGAGCCCGGCGTTGGGCGCGAAATTCTGCTTGGGGTCCTCGCAGTTGATGCGCAGCTGCATGGCGTGCAGAAACGGCCGGGTGTCGCCGCAATTAAACCGCAGCTTGCCGCCGAAGGCGATGTTGATCTGCTCTTCCACCAGGTCCACGCCGTAGCGGCATTCGGTGATGCCGTGCTCCACCTGGAGCCGGGTATTGACCTCGATGAGGTAGGGTTCGCCGTCGGCGTCGACCAGAAATTCCACCGTGGCCAGGGAATAGTACCCGGTTTCCCGCACCAGGCGCTCGGAATAGTCCTTGAGGCGCTGGCGCAGCTCGTCGGTCATGCCCCGCCAGGGCGAGGGCGTGATCTCCACGAGCTTTTGGTGGTTGCGCTGCACCGAGCAGTCGCGTTCGTCAAAGGCGAACACATTGCCGTGCATGTCCGCGGCCACCTGGATTTCGATGTGGCGCACCGAGGTGAGGAGCTTTTCCACGAAAAGCCGCGGGTTGCCGAACGAGGCCTGGGCCATGGCCGAGGCCTTGGAAAAGGCGGATTCGAGCTGGGCCTCGCTGTAGATTTCGTAAATGCCCCGGCCGCCGCCGCCGCCCTCGGCCTTGAGCATGATGGGAAAGCCGATCTTGGCGGCGATCTCCCGGGCCTCGGGAACGGACACGGCCCCCTCGGAGCCGGGCACCACCGGGATGCCCAGGCTCATGGCCAGGCGGCGCACCTCGACCTTGTTGCCCAGGCGCTGCATGGCCTCGGCCGAGGAGCCGATGAAAATGAGGCCCGCCTCGGCGCATTTGCGCGGAAATTCGGAATCTTCCGAGGCAAACCCCCAGCCGGGGTGGATGGCCACCACGCCCTTGGCCTTGGCTTTCTTGATGACCGTGTCGATATCGAGATAGGCCCGGGGATCGGCTCCCAGGGTGATGAGCTCGTGGGCGCCGGCCGTGGCCGGGGAGGTCATGTCGACGTCCGTGACGGTGAGCACCGGAATGGCGCGCAGGCGTTCGCGGATGGAGCGCAGCACGCGGCGTGCGGAAATACCTCTGTTGGCGACGAGAATTTTCTTTCCTTCGACTTCGGAAAGCACCTCAAGAAACGTCTTGGCAACCATGCTGTCCTCTCACCCAGGGGGCGACCGATCTATTCTCTCACGAAATGTGACGAACCGGCGGGGGCCGGCATCAAAGGAGGGATATGCTCCCGCTATGAAGCGTCAAATCCCGATCCGGGCCAAAGGCGACACGCCGCAACCGCAGTCCCCCATCCTCGGCCAAGCCCATGATCCGCGCCCGGAACGCGTCCGAACCGCTCTCGCGGACAAGCACCTCCCGCCCGAGCCAAGCCAGGCGTTGCGCCAGCAAAAGAGGAAGCCCCCGAGAGTCCGATGCCACAACGGAGTGCCGATAGCAGGTTTGTACGGATTTCACAAGTTCGGTCCACACCGTAACCGCGCCGGGGACCTCGCCAAACGCGGCCAGGGAGGCGGCGGGCGCGGCATGGTCCCGGCGCAGCCGGGCCGCGTCCGGCGGACAGGCCAGGTTGACGCCCACGCCGGCCAGGGTGCGACCGCCCCGCTCTTCCAGCAGGATGCCGCCCACCTTGCCCCCGCCCAAAAGCAGGTCATTGGGCCATTTGACCAGGACCTCGAAGCCGCGCTGCGCCAGGCCCCCGGCCAGGCAATAGCCCAGCACCACCGGGGCCATGGCCGCAAGCGCGCCCGCGGCCTCGGGCCAAGCCAGGGCGGCGTACAGATTGCCCGGTGGCGACTGCCAGCCCCGGCGCATCTGTCCCCTGCCCTGGGTCTGGGCCAGGGCCAGGACCGAGGCAAAAGGCGGCAGGAGCCCGGCAGCGGCAAAGGCCCAGCCCACGTCCAGGCTGGAGGCGCACTCTCCCACGCAAAGGACCGGATCCGACACCTGGCCGGCGTCGCCCTGGGCCACGAGCCAATCCCCGGCCGCCGGGCCGGCCTGCCCGCCCAGGGTCACGGCCTGCCACGGCCCCAGCCGGGCCATGTCCGCGGCCCACACGGGATGGGCGGCGGCCAGGCTGTCCGGGGAGATTGGCGCGGCCAGCTCCGGGGCGCCCGAACGCCACAGCCACACGCCGCCCCGGGAAAAGGGGTTTGGCGTCTTGGGGTCTGCCCCTGGATTTTTCAAGGCATTTGGGCGAATGTCCGGCCCGGAGTCATACATGAAACGTTATCTCGTTGGCGGCGCGGTCCGTGATTTGCTTCTGGGCCGGCCGGTCGTGGACCAGGATTACCTCATCACCGAGGCCACGCCCGAAGCATTCGTGCGTAGGTACCGGAGAGCGCGGCAAGTCGGCAAGACTTTTCCGGTTTTCATGCTCGGGCAAGCCCAGTACGCCTGGCCGCGCGGCAGTGGCGTGGACGACGACCTCCTGGCCCGGGACCTGACCATCAATGCCATGGCCATGGGCGATTCGCGCCAGATCGCCGGCAGGCTGCACTTCCACCCCCAGGCCCTAAGCGACCTCAAGAACCGGATTTTGCGCCCCTGTAGCGAGACGGCCATGTTCGACGATCCGCTGCGGGTCTACCGGGCGGCCCGGTTCGCGGCGGTGCTGCCGGATTTTTCGCCCCACCCCGAGCTTGTGGCCCAGATGCGGGCCGTGGCCGCCTGCGGGGCGCTTGGCGACGTTTTCGCCGAACGGGTGGCCCAGGAGGTGCGAAAGGCCCTGGATGCGGCCAAGCCGTCGCGTTTTTTCGCGCTTCTGGCCGAAACCGGCTGCCTGCCGCCCTGCCCGAGCACCACTACGGCAGCGTCTTCGACCATATCCTGGACGTGGTGGACATCCTGGCCGGCCAAGCCCTGGCCGGCTGGATGGGGGTGTGCCACGACCTGGGCAAGACGCTCACCCCCCAGGGCGAGTGGCCGCGCCATCACGGCCATGACGAGCAGGGAGCGGTTGTGGCCGAGGCCCTGGGAAGGCGGCTTAAGCTCCCCAACCGGGTGCGGGAAGCCGGAGTGGCCGCCGCGCGGCTGCACATGAAGGCGGCCCGGTACCAGGAACTGCGGGCCGGCACCCGGGTGGACATGCTGACCTGGCTGCACAAGCATGAGCTGGTGGAGGCGCTTTTCACGGCCGTGCGGGCGGATTCGGGCCAAGACCTTCTGCCTCTGGCCCAAAAGGACCTGAAGCTTATCCTGTCGGTGCACCTGCCGGGCCGCCAGCGCATGCGCGGACCGGTGTCCGGGGAAAAGCTGCGCGCCCTGCGCTGCCAGAAGCTGGCCGAAGCCCTCAAGGAGTCGGAACGCGAGGACCAGGGCGCGGAGCCGGCCGAAAGCCAGGAGACGCTTAGCCCCCCGGCCTGATTCCCAACGGCTACCCTTCCAGTCTCCGGGCATCCACCGTGGCCTTGCGCTCGAGCTTGGACCAGCCCATTTCCCGGCCGCGCAGCGAAGCGATGAGGGTTTTGACGGCCACCACGTACATGAGCTGCCGGTAGAAAAACCGCTGGGGCACAAGCCAGGCCAGAAGAAGCTTGTCCTCCCGGCGCTCCATGAGAAAGGCCGCCACCGAGGCCAGAATGTCGGCGGCCATGAACAGGGCGTAATAAAAGGCCACCCGCAGCAGGGCATCCGGTTCCCACAGGGCCGGATGCCACAGCCACAGGAAAAACGACTTCAGGCAGACAATGGCCAGCCACAGGTCCATGACCGGCGAGATGAGCTGGAAAAAAATCTGGTACACAAAGATGTTGGGCAGCCCGATAAAGCCCAGGAAGCCGTAGCGCGGGCGAAAGAGCGCATCCTTGTGCTTCCAGGCCACCTGCAACGTGCCGAACATCCAGCGGAAGCGCTGGCGGATAAAGCCGCGCAGGGTGTCCGGGGCTTCGGTGAGGCCGATGGCCCGGTCCTCGTATTCCACGGCATAGCCCATGCGCCGCACCCGGATGGTCAGGTCCGCGTCCTCGGCCAGGGTCTCGCCGGAAAAGCCGCCGGCCCGCTCCACCACATCCCGCCGCCAGGCCCCGACCGCCCCGGGCACCACGGTGACGCTGTTTAAGGCCGTCAGGGCCCGGCGGTCCAGATTCTGGCTGGTGACGTATTCCACGGCCTGGCATCGGGTCAGGAAGTTGAGGCGGTTGCCGACCTTGGCGTTGCCGGCCACGGCCCCCACCCGGGGATCGGCGAACCGGGCCGCCAGCAGCATGATGGTGTCCCGGGCAAAGACCGTGTCCGCGTCCAGGGTGATCACGATGTCGGCCTTGGTCAGGCCGATGCCGTAATTGAGGGCCTCGGGCTTGCCCGCGTTGGGCTTGGACACGATGGTCACCAGAGACTCCCCGGCAAAGGCCTCCTGGAGCACCGTAAACGTATTGTCCGTGGAGCCGTCGTCCACCACGATGATCTCGAAGCGATCGGGATGCTGGCTGGCCAGAAGCGAGCGCACGGTCTGGCACACCACCTTTTCCTCGTTGTAGGCCGGGACAATGACCGCCACCGAGGGCGCGCCAGCCGCCTCCCCCGCCCTCGCCGGCCGACCGACGCGCGCCTTGGCCCACAAGGCCAGGACCAGGAGGATGCAAAGCCGCCCCAGGCCCAGGACCGTGCCCAGGACAAAGAGGTATTGCAGCCCGGCCGACCAGGCATAGAGCAGGAAAAAGCCGACCCGGTTGCCCAGGGATACCAAGGGGTTTTCGCCCGTTACCTGGGGCATGGTCTCGTCCCGGGACTTGCCCAGCAGTTCGGACACGGTCACGAACCGGTAGCCCTTGGCCCGAAGGGATTCGATGATCCGGGGTAGGGCCTGGACGGTCTGGGACCGCTCGCCGCCCGAGTCGTGGAGCAAGACCACGTTGCCCGCGCCGGATTCGGCCTGGCGTGTCACCGCGTCGACAATGGCGTCCACGCCCGGCTGTCTCCAGTCGTTGGGATCGATGCTCATGCCCACGAACACATAGCCCTGGCCGCCCAGCACCTCCAGGGGCCGGACCTGGTCCTGGGTCTCGGGTTCGCTGTCCTCGCCGTAGGGAGAACGGAACAGGTGGGTCTGACGGCCGAGCACGCTTTCCAGCAGCCGCTGGGTGGCCGAGACCTCCAGGTTGAGCTGGGTGGTGGACACGTCGGCGATGTTGGGATGGGTGTAGGTGTGGTTGCCGATGTCGTGGCCTTCGGCGAAAATGCGGCGCAAAAGGTCCGGGTGCTTTTCGCCGTTGCCGCCGATGATGAAAAACGTGGCCTTGATGCCGGCCGCCTTGAGCACGTCCAGGACACGGGGCGTAAACTGGGGGTCCGGGCCGTCGTCAAAGGTCAGGGCCAGGGTTTTGGGCACAAATCCCCGGCGCTCGATGACATAGGGCGAGGGATAGACCTCGAAATTCTCGGCCGAAATCAGGCCGGTTTTGGCGTCAAACGACACGGTGCGCCGGCCAATGCGCGGCGTCTGGGCGATTTTCAGGATTTCGCCCTTGCCTTCGTAGTCCAGGTCGTAGTCGAAGCGAATTTCCTCCAGCCGCCTGGCCGCCTCCTGGCCAAGCTTCCAGTCCAGGCCGAAAAAGGTCCAGATGGAAGGGTCCTCGCCGCCCAGGCGCCACAGGGCGAAACCGGCCGGCCGCAAAGGCAGGGCCGCGGCCATGCCGTTAAATACCGTGGTGGCGTCCATGAGCCAGACGTCGTGGACCACATCGTTTTCGTCCTGGTAGTCGAAACGGGGATTGAACGAGGCCGGGTCCAGGGCAATGCGGCCCTCGGACTCCTTGGCCGTCAGGACCGCCTCCTCGAAGGTCACCTCTTCGGCGGACTTGCCCTTGGGCCAGTCGTAGGCGTAGCTGCCCAGGGCCACTACCAATTTTTCCGGCGGAATCTGGGCCGAACGGGCGCGCAGGCACTTCATGTACCAGGACAGGCTGGCTATGGGCCCGGGTTTGCCCGAAGCCCAGTGCTCGTCATAGGCCATGACAATGACCTGGTCGACCAGGGCCGCGATCTTTTTGTAGTCAAAGGCCGGATCATCCGCCGGCACGTTGATGGAAACAGCCAGTCCCTGGGCGTGAAACGCGGCCGACGCCTCGGCCACGAAACGCAGGAACGCCTTCTGGCTGGCCTGGGGGACGTTTTCGAAGTCCAGGCTGATGCCGGCAAAACCGTTTTTCCGGACATACTCCAGCAAGGCCGCCAGGCACCGGGCCCGGGTCTCGGGTTTGGCCAGCATGCCGGCCAGGAAGTCGCCATGCCAGGTCATGTCGGTGAAGTTGTTGACCAGGGGCATGATCGGCAAGGACGGCTTGTTGGCCCGGACAAAGGCCAGGGCCTGGGCGGTCTTTTCCGGGTCGTCCTCGCGTATGCCGCCGTCCGGCCCGGTCAGGTGGAGCCATTCGGGCACAAGCAGGTCGAGGTTGCCGATATTTTTTTTGAGCGAGCTGAAGCTGGCGTCGTCCCAGTTGACGAAAAAACCGATCGCCTTGGGCGCATAGGGCTGGTCCTTGGGAGGAATGGGGGCATGCTGCCTGGAAGCGCGTATTTCCTTGCCCAAAACGCGCTTGAGCTTGGCCAGCCGGGCGTCCAGGACGGCCGGGGCCGCCACCGGCAAGGGCGGCGCGGTGTGGTTGGGGTGCGGCAAAAAGCCTGCCGCCGGCAGGGACAGGGATTCCAGGGCCGGGTTGACGAGCACGCTGCCCATGAGCACCACCAGGGCGGCGGAGACCAGGGCGGCGACCAGGAAAACCCCGGCCCGGACCCTGGGCCAGCGCTTGTTTGCGGGATCGAAAAAGACCGGACGGTTTCTGGGAGTGGACACGCTTTGCTCGGCAAAAGGTTGCGGGTGCGGGTGGCGTCCGGGGCGTGATGCGCCAGACGGAGCAGCGGGTCAAATGATAATTCTGAAGTGTCCGGAAGCAAGGGGCGGCCGGGAAGCGAATTAAAAGAGGCCTCCCCTTGCCAATCGCCGCGCCGGCCTTATATATAAAGTGTCCGCCTCGACAGCAGAAAGGCGCAGAAGCTGCAAACCGCCCCATCCAGCAAATGGGGAAATGGGATGCGGAAAGGCGCCAAGCTCCGAGACGGATGGATTTCCCGGACCAGGTTCGCCTGGCCCGGTTTTTTTTAGGCTTGCAAAAAGAGGTGTTTTGGAAGCCTTCGGCGACCAAAGGGCTTGGCCCTTTGGAAACCCATAATGGATTGAGGGTATTACAACATAACGTCCATGGCCGCTTTACGGCACGTTTGATTTTCGCAAGAGCCCAAAAGAAAAGGCGTCCTTCCCCGGGACGCCTTTTCCGTACCCTTGGCCCAAGGCCTCTCTCCGTTACATGCCCTTGATGACCTCGACGAGCACGTTGGTCACCTTTTCGGCATTTTCCTTGAAAATCGCCACGATCTCATCCCAGGTCACGGGCGGCTCGTCGGTTTTCCAGCAATCGTAATCCGTGCTCATGGCCACGGCCGCGTACGGCACTCCGGCCTCCACGGCCAGGGCGCATTCCGTGGCCACGCTCATGTTGATGACGTCCGCGCCCCAGGCGCGAAACATGTTCGATTCGGCCCGGGTGGAAAAGCGCGGCCCCTCGATGGTCACCACCGTGCCCCGCTCGTGGTGGCGGTAGCCGAACGTGCGGCAGGCCTTGATGAGCCGTTCCCGCAAGGGCTCGGAAAAGGGGTCGGCCATGGGCGTGTGCATGGGATTGTGCGGCTCGAACCGATCGTGGAAGGTCAGGGCCCGACGCCGGGTGAAGTCGATGAACTGGTCCAGGATGACCAGGTCGCCCCGGCCGATCTCGGCCCGAAGCGATCCCACGGCCGTGGTGGACAGGATGGCCGCGCAGCCCACGGTCTTGAGGGCGAAAATGTTGGCCCGGTAATTGACATGGGTGGGCGTGGCCGTGTGCGACCGGCCGTGGCGGGCCAGAAGGACCACGTCCTTGCCGCCGATCCTGCCCTCCCGCAAGGTGGAATTGGGCGGCCCGTAGGGCGTGTCCACCTCCAGGTCGCGGGGGGTGTCCAGAATGTCGGGATCGTCCAGGCCGCTGCCGCCGATGATGCCGATTTTCATAACGATTCCCGCCTAGGCAATTTGCAGGATGCTTTCGCAGCCGTAGGAGCGAAGCTGCTCCTTGCCGTTTAAAAAGCTTAGCTCGATGACCACGCCGATGCCGGCGATCACGGCCCCGAACGCCTCCACCAGGTCGATGACGCCGGAGAGCGTGCCGCCCGTGGCCAAAAGGTCGTCGATGACCAGCACCCGCTCGCCCCGAAGCAGCGCGTCCTCGTGCATGCACAAGGTGTCGGACCCGTATTCCAGGTCATAGGACACGGACCGGGTCTTGTACGGCAGCTTGCCGGGCTTGCGCACGGGCACGAACCCGAGTCCCATCTTGTAGGCCAGGGCCGCGCCGAAAATAAATCCCCGGGCCTCGGCCGCCACGATCTTGGTGGCGCGGCTGTCGGCAAAACGCCCGGCCAGAAGGTCAATGGCCCGCCGGAACCCTTCGGGGTCGCCCAACAGCGGCGTGATGTCGAAAAAAAGAATGCCTTCCTTGGGGTAATCCGGAATGTCCCGGATGAGCTTGCGCAAATCCATGGCCGTCTCCTTGGAATTTCGGTCCAGTAACCCAAGTCGGATTAGGGACTTTGGCCCCTGGGGTCAAGCGGGCTTGGCCCGGCGGCGGGCCTGGGCTATAAGCCGCGCCATGAACCAACCGCCCCTGCCCTGCGACACCCTCGTCAAAGCCGCCGTCGTGGTCACCCAAAACGACTCCCGGGACATCCTCACGAATGCCGCCCTGGCCGTCACCAATGGACGCATCGTCGAGATGGGACCTTCCGAGCTCCTGGCCGGGCGCTACACGCCCCGGGAGTCCCTCGATCTTTCGGGCTGTCTGGTCCTGCCCGGGCTCCTCAATGCCCACACCCACGCGGCCATGACCTTGTTTCGGGGCCTGGCCGACGATGCGCCGCTTGCCGTGTGGCTGGCCGAGCACGTCTGGCCGGCCGAGGCCCGCCTGGACCCCGAGGCCGTGCGCCTGGGCACGCTTTTGGCCTGCGCCGAGATGCTCGCTTCCGGCACCACCTGTTTCCTGGACGCCTATTTTTTCGCGCCCACCATTGCCGACGCCGTGGAGGCGGCCGGCTTGCGGGCCGTCATCTGCCAGGGCGTTTTCGACATGGAAAACACCCACTTCAAGACAACGGACCAGGCCATGGCCGCTGCCGCGGCCCTGGCCGACCGCCTGGCCGGATGCGACCGGCTGCGGGCCGCCGTCTTTCCCCATGCCGTGTACACCTGCTCGGCGAAAACGCTTGTTCGCTGCGCCGACCTGGCCCGCTCGCGCGGCCTGCTTCTTTCCACCCATGCCGCCGAGACAGCCAAGGAAAACGCCGACTGTCTGGCGGCCAACGGGCTTCGGGTCATCCCCTATCTGGAGCGCCTGGGGCTTTTGGGGCCGGGAACGCTCCTGGCTCACGGCGTGGACCTGGCCGAAGATGAGGTCGCGACCCTGGCCCGGACCGGCACGGCCGTGGTCCACTGCCCCAAAAGCAACATGAAGCTCGGCAGCGGCATCGCCCCGGCGGCCGGGCTGCTCCGGGCCGGGGTGCGCCTTGGCCTGGGCACGGACGGCGCGGCCAGCAACAATGCCCTCAATCTCTTTTCGGAAATGAGCGCCGCCGCCCTGCTCCAGAAGGTGGCCACAGGCGACCCCACCGCGCTGACCGCCCGGCAGGCCCTGGATATGGCCACCCGGGACGGAGCCGCGGCCCTGGGCCGGCCCGAGCTCGGACGGCTCGTCCCGGGCGGCCCGGCCGACCTCGTGGCTCTGGACCGCTCCCGGCCGTCCCTGGCCCCGGCCTTTGACCCGGTCTCCGACGCGGTCTATGCCGCCTGCGGCGGCGAAGTGACCCTGACCATGGTGGCCGGTCAGGTCCTCTACCGCAACGGGACCTTCCCGGGTTTCGACTACCCGGCCGTGCTGGCCGCATTCCGGGAAAAGGCCGCCCGGCTTTGCGGCCGAACCCTGCACGGTGCGGGATGATATTTCCCCTTTAGTGTTGTGTCCTCGAAATTCGAGCATGCAAATTATGAGGACAATATACTAGAATAATTTATTTTTTCTTAAAAAATACGATCGTATTTTTTAAGGGATGCCACACTAGCCGGTGACGGCAAAAGGCATTATCTTGTTTGGCATCCCGCACCGTGGCGGAGTGAAACTTCATGAATATTACGCTTCCCCCCCGGCTTGAGGCGATGGTTGCCCAAAAGGTCGAAAGCGGCCTCTACAATTCGCCAAGCGAAGTCATGCTGGAAGCCTTGCGTCTTCTTGATGCGCGCGACCGCTTGCAGGCTCTGCGCCTTGAAGAACTGCGCGCGGAAATCCGCAAGGGGATCGACAGCGGCCCCTCGGTCCCGCTCGATATGGAGGGGATCAAGGCGCGCGCTCGGGCTAAGCTGCTGTCCAGACCGGGCGAGTAGTCCTGGCATGTCACGTTTGCGCCTGCGCCCCCAGGCCGAGAACGACCTTGAAGAAATCTGGTGGTTCATCGCCCAGGACGATGCGGAAACCGCGGACGCATTTCTTGATCGGATTCAGGAAAAATGCCGAGCTTTGGCGCAATTTTCCAACTTGGGCGTAGCCAGGGATGAATTGATGCCGTCCTTGCGCAGCTTTCCTATCGGAAATTACCTGATCTTTTACTTCCCCATTGAAGACGGCATCGAGGTCGTCCGCGTCCTGCATGGAGCCCGGGACCTCGACAGCCTGCTCGATACGTTGTCCGTGCGCCCTGATCGTTGATCCGATTTCCAGGTACTCCAAGCGGGTCCTTTTCCCGGTCAAGGCGCGCCGAACCTCGCCGTACCTCGCTCCTTGCCAAATATACCTGAATGAGTATATTTCTGCATGCCCCGCTGGTCGCCTCCCTCTCCGGAAAAGCCCCTGCATTGGGTAGGGTCGGCCAAGAAAGAGTACTTGGATTTTCCGGAACAGGTGCAACGCGACATGGGATATGCACTTGGTTTGGCCCAGCTTGGCGGCAAGCACCCCAAGGCCAAGCCATGGAAAGGGCTTGGGGCCGGAATATTCGAAATCGTGGAGGATTTCGCCGGCAACACCTACCGTGCCGTCTATGTCGTGCGTTTTCTTCATGCGGTGTATGTGCTGCACGCGTTTCAGAAGAAATCGAAAAGCGGGATCAAGACGCCGCATAGCGATGTGGATTTGATCGCGCAACGGCTCAAGACCGCTCAGGCGCACTATACCGCGCGCTTTCCGAGTCCTGAGCCAGGAGTACATCATGACTGAAAATGGCGTCACCGAAGGCACGACAAACGTTTTCGCCGATCTGGGCTTTGCCGATGCCGCCGATCGGCAGACCAAAACACGCCTTGCCTTGGTGCTCAACGAAATCATCAAGCGCCGCAAGATGAAGCAGATCGAGGTGGCGTCCCTGCTGCGCGTGCCGCAACCCAAGGTGTCCGCCCTCAAAAATTACCGGCTGGACGGCTTTTCGGTCGAGCGGCTGCTCGAATTCCTCACCGCCCTGAACCAGGATGTGGAAATCATGATCCGCCCCCGAAACGAACATGCCGGGGCCGGCCGGATTTCCGTGCTGGAGGTGCGCTGAGGCGGCCGGCCGAAGCGCCCTCTTCCCCTTGACAACCCCAGCACAGTCCATAATAAAGGCTGGCTTTCCCGTGAAATCATTCCCGCGCCCCACACCGCGCGGCCCGGAGGTTATCCGCATGTCCCAGGTCATCACCGTCAACGGCGTCGAATGCCATCCCATCGTGGAAAAATGCGTGGGCTGCGAACGCACCATGGAGCAGGACGGAGTCAAATACTGCAAGAGCTATCCCCTGCCCGAACGCAAGTGGGCCCAGAGGGTCTGCAATTTCGCCACCCACGTGAAGCTCGAAGTCGACAAGGGCGGCAAGGTCAACATCAACCCCTTGAAGGCTTCCAAGCGCGCCGCTCGCGGTCGCTAGACCCGTTCCGCTTTTTATCGTGCCGCATGAAAACCGGGAGGCTCGCCGCCTCCCGGTTTTTTGCGTTGCCCGTCCGTTTGCCAAGCCCGTCCCGACCGGCTATGTTTCCCTGTCCTGGGTACGCATTCCCCCAACCGCCTGGAGCCCCTATGCTTGATTCCGTGCTCTCGTTTCTCGCCGGCCAACGCGACGCCGTCATCGACCTGCAACGCCAGCTTACCGCCGTGCCGGCTCTGGGGCCGGACAACGGCGGTCCCGGCGAACGGGAAAAAGCCGATCGCCTGAAAATCCTCCTGTCCGCCATGGGCCTGCCCGAACCCCGGGAAATAAACGCCCCCGACCCCCGCGTCCCCTGCGGCCACCGCCCCAATCTGGCCGTGGTCCTGCCCGGCGCAGACACTTCTCGCACCTTCTGGGTCATCTCCCACCTGGACATCGTACCCCCGGCCGACCTGACCCTGTGGCGCACCGATCCCTACAGCCTGCACGTGGACGGCGACCTCGTCTACGGCCGGGGCGTGGAAGACAACCAACAGGCCGTGGTCAGCTCCCTCCTCCTGGCCAAGGCCATCGCCGCCGGCAACATCACGCCGCCCATCAACTACGGCATGCTCTTCGTGGCCGATGAGGAAACCGGCAGCAAATACGGCCTGGACTACGTGGCCGCCCACCACGACGGCCTGTTTTCCCCCGACGACCTCTTCATGGTGCCGGACTTCGGACTGCCCACCAGCGAAATGGTGGAAGTGGCCGAAAAAAGCATGCTGTGGCTCAAAATCATTGTCAGCGGCCGCCAATGCCACGCCTCCACCCCGGAGGATGGCATCAATTCCCTGTCCGCCGCCGCCCTGTTCATCCTCAAAATCCCCCACCTCCACGAACGCTTCAACGTCAAAAACCCGCTGTTTCGGCCGGCCAACTCCACCTTCGAGCCCACCAAGAAAGAAGCCAACGTGGAAAACATCAATACTATCCCGGGACGCGACGTGTTCTACGTGGATTGCCGCGTGCTGCCGGAATATTCCCTGGACGACGTGCTGGAAGCCGTCCGCGAACTCGGCCGCGAGGTGGAAGCCGCCTGCGGCGTCACCATGGACTACGAAATCGTGCAAAAGGAACAAGCCGCCCCGGCCACGGACGTGAGCGCCGAAATCGTGCGCCGCACCATGGACGGCATCCGGGCCGTCTACGGCGGCAACCCGCGCCCCATGGGCATCGGCGGCGGCACCGTGGCCGCCTACCTGCGCCGCCGGGGCTACCCGGCCGTGGTCTGGGCCACCCTGGAACATAACGCCCACCAGCCCAACGAACGCTCCAGCATCGCCAAAACCATCGGCGACGCCCAGGTCATGGCCCGGGTGTTGCTGGGGTAGCTTGGCGGGGCTGGGCACTGCAGCGGCTGATGCCTCCGGCGGCTGGGGCGCTGCCCCAGACCCCGCCGGGACTC
>CAZBER010000061.1:0-16090 GCA_964490985.1 uncultured Desulfovibrionaceae bacterium
TGAAGCCTTCGGCGACCAAAGGGCTCCGCCCTTTGGAAACCCATAAGGATTCAGGATGTTATAACATGATATTGTTTCACGTTGCATCCAATTTTTGCAATAACCTCGCATGAACGCATTTCGCGGACGCTGCCCTAACGTCCCGTAGCCAGCTCCCCGGTCTTCTTGAAGGCGCGCGGCAGCTTGTCGTTGGCGGCCATGGCCATGCGGTTGGTTTCGGGGCGAAAGACTGCCAGGATCATGCCGCAGAACTTGTCGCCCCTGTAAATTTCCAGGCGGTAGATGGAGCTGGCCTTGTCCACGGAATAGGCGGGCTGGAGGTCGGCCCGGGTGAGGGTCACGCCGGCTTCGTCGGCAAGGCCGGGCCTGGAAAAGCCGATGATGTTGGCCCGGTAGTCCCGGCTCGGTTGGACGCGAAAGGTCTTGTCCACCTGGATCACGGTGCCGAAGGGCACGGTGCGCCTGACCCCGTCCACGTCCATGTCCACCTGCTGGATCGAGGAATCGAACTCGATGTATTGGGGATCGAGTTCGGTCACGTTCTTGTTGCCGAAGTAGACCCTAAGGCTCTTGTCCGCGCTGACCAGGGCCATGATGGGGCTGCCGGGGCGGTATTCCACGGCGCTGTCCTTTTTGAGCGGAATGTAGCGCAGGCGGTCCCGGGCGTTTCGCAGGTCCAGGAAGATCTTGTTGTCGAAAAAGGAGACCGCCACGTTGCTTTGCAGGGCCTCGGCCACCTGGGGCGGGTTCAGGTCGAAGGTGCGCTCGAACCCGATGCCGAACGATTTGAAAAAGCTCTCGATCACGGCCAGGTGGTAGTAGGTCGACTCGATGGGGGTCAGGTTCTTGCTGCCTTCGATGCCAAAGGCGGGCTTGCCGCGGTTGATGGCGAAGTAGGTCAGGGTCTTGGACATCTCCCGGGCGGTTTCGGTGTTCAGGTCGTGGGTGTGGGTGTCCTTGACGTGGTAGGCGTGCAGCGGATCGATGAGCTTGGTGTTGGCGGCGGTGGCGGCCGTTTCGGCCAGATCGGCCAGGTTGCCGAAGCGGGGGGCGTCGATGCTTTGCTGGTCGATGATCACGGACTGGCCCCAGCGGGCCGGGCATCGCTGCTCGCTGACATAGGTCGGGCTGTAAAAGCCCCAGCCGTCGTGGAGGTGCAGCACGGCGTCGATGCGCGCATCGGCGATGATGGCCTTGATTTTCTGGACGGCCGGATATTCGGGATCGCCGGGGTCGAGGTCGGCGAACTTGCGGTTCATGTCGCCGTGCATGCCCCGGGAATTGTGGATGATGGACAGGAAATTGAGGTTGGGCACCACCCACACGGCCCCGGTCGTGATCCTGTAATGGGACACGAGCAGGGCGGCGGTGAAAAAGCCGCCGGGTTCGTCGCCCTGGATGCCGCCCACCACCAGGATGGTGGGGCCGGGCTTGCCCGAGTCGAGCTTGTGCAGGGTGAAATCCAGGTTGCCGGCTTGTGCCGTGGCGGCAAGGGTCGAAAGCAGAAACACGATCCAGGCGACGTGGCGCATGAAAACCTCTAGGCGGCGATTTTGCTCTTCATTTTGGCGGGGTGCGATGGCGGCGCATGGTAGCCGCAAGCCGTCGAAAAGTCATCTTTCCGAGCTGCAAGCCGGGCCGCGGCAGCCCCGGCCGGCGGCCGCCTTGACGCCGCGGTGGCAAAAACCGATAGTTGCGTGCAATACCGGCCCCAGGGCCGCAAGCGGAGGGACCTGACATGAAAGCCGTTGATCTGCTGTACGTGGGGCTTGGCGCCGCGTTTCTGGCCAAGGACAAGGTTCAGGGCATGCTGGATGAGCTGGAGAAGCGCGGGGAGCTCTCCGGCAACGAGGTGCGGGGCTTTCTGGACGAAGCCAAACAGCGGGCCGAACAGCAGGAAGAGGCCATCAACGCCCGGGTGCGGGAGCAGGCCCGAAAGGCGGTCCGGGAAATGGGGCTGGCCACCAAGGAGGACATTGCCGAGCTGCGCAACCTGCTGCTTATGGGGTTGGCCTCCAAGGAAGACATCGCCGACCTGCGGTCCTTGCTGCTCAAACCCAACGCCTGATGCCGTCGGCCTACGCGCCGCGCCGCATCTGGCTGGCCTTCCGGTTCCTGCACACGGTCTTCGTGCTGGTGCGGCGCAAGGAGCGCTTCCTGTTTTTGCGGCCCCTGCCGCCCCGGCCCCTTCGGGACACGATCCTGGCGCTGGGGGTGAGCTTTATCAAGCTGGCCCAGGTCCTGGCCACCCGGGGCGACTTTTTCACCGAAGACTACCTGGCCGAACTGCGCACCATCCACGACGAAGTGGCGCCCATGAACCAGGCCGATTTTTGCACGGCCCTGCGGGCGGCCTTCGGCGATGCCCTGCCCTTTGCCCGGTTCGAGGCGTTGCCCATGGCCAGCGCCTCCATCGGCCAGGTGCACCAGGCCGAGTTGCCCGACGGTCGGCTGGTGGCGGTCAAGCTGCGGCGGGCGGGCATCGCGGCCCTGGTGCAGGCCGACATCCGCATCGTGCGGTCCATGCTGACCCTGTTCGAGCCGTTTTTCTCCCGGTCCACGAAAAATTCCGTGGAAGCGGTGCTGACCGAATTCGCGGCCATGATCGTCAAGGAAGCCGACCTGTCCGTGGAGCTGACCAACCTGCGCAAGTTCGCCGAGGCCTACGGCGACGGGCCGGTGCGCTTTCCCCTGCCTTTTCCCCAATATTCCAATGCCGACGTCCTGGTCATGAGCTTCGAGACCGGGTTTCGCATCGACGACCGGGAGGCCCTGGCCGCCCGGGGCATTCCCTTCCGGCAGGTGCTCGACGCGCTGATCGGGTTTTACATCGAACAGATGCTGGTGCGGGGCTATTTCCATGCCGACCCGCATCCGGGCAACATCCTGGTGCGCGAGGACGGCGGGCTGACCCTGCTCGATTTCGGCATGGTCAAGCGCCTGCCGGCCTCGGCCCGGGTGGCCATGATCGAGGTGGCCAAGACGGCCCATGACCGGGATTTCGAGGGCTTCATCGCGGCCTGCAAGCGGCTGGGGATCGTGTCCGCCGGCGCGGACGCGGTGGAGATGATGGAATTCGCCGAACGCATGTTCGACATCTTTGCCGACGAGAGCCTGTCCGCCGCGTCCATGCAGGCGCTGGCCTTCTCGGTCATGGCCTCCCTGAAGGACTTGCCGTTCAAGGTGCCCCAGGACGTGGTCTACGTCATGCGGGCCAGCACCCTGCTCGAGGGCCTGGGCACCACCTACATCGAGAATTTCAACGGCATCAAGGACATCCTGCCGCTGCTGCGCCGCAACCTGGCCCGGGCCATGGGAGCCGAGGCCGGGCTTTTCCCCACCCTGCGCACCGAGCTGGGCAACCTGCCCCTGACCCTGCGCCGGGTCAAAACCGTGCTCACGGATATAAGCGAATCCAACCTGCGGGTGAAGCTGTCGCCCGAAACCCTGGAATCGGCCGGCGAGGGGCTGCGGGGGCAACTGCGGCCCGTGGCCGTGGGCGTGCTTTTGGTGGCCGCGGCCTTTCTGGCCGCCCTGACCGATGCGGGCAACCATTGGCCTGTGCCGTGGCTGCTTTTCGGAGCCGGGGCGCTGCGCCTGTGGACGGCGCTCAAGTAGGGTTGGAGGGCGGGGAAGGACAAGAAAGGGAGAACGGATACGGATAAGCTTGACGGGACGAGCTCTTAGCCCACCAAGAACAAAAAATCGGCCGATGTTTGATTTGTCAAAAAATTAAGGCTATTAAGGACGCCATGCAAAACGTCCTGCTGGTCAATCCTGTTTTACCCCGGTCATTTTGGAGTTTCCAGGAAATCATGCGCGTGACGGGCAAGCAAGCCCTCATGCCGCCGCTGGGATTGTTGACGGTGGCGGCGCTGTTTCCCGAATCCTGGACCGCGCGCCTGGCGGACTGCAACGTATCCCCCCTCACCGAGGACGCCTGGGCCTTTGCGGACGTGGTCATGATCTCGGCCATGCTGGTGCAGCGCGACGGGATGCTCGCCTGCATCGCCGAGGCCAAGCGGCGCGGCAAGATCGTGGTGGCGGGGGGGCCGTACGTCACCTCCGCGCCCGAGGAAGCCCTGGCCGCCGGATGCGATTTCGTGGTGGCCGGCGAGGGGGAGTACGCCAT
The DNA here is from genome assembly GCA_964490985.1 of uncultured Desulfovibrionaceae bacterium. Classification (GTDB taxonomy): domain Bacteria; phylum Desulfobacterota; class Desulfovibrionia; order Desulfovibrionales; family Desulfovibrionaceae; genus Solidesulfovibrio. The sequence continues at coordinate 4,133 of CAZBER010000061.1, forward strand.
CGCGGCCCTGGTCGAGGCCGTGGAGCAGGGCCTGCCGGGCGGGATCATCGCGTCTGAGAGGAAAACCGACATGAAGGCGGTTCCCACGCCGCGTTTCGACCTGATCGATCCCAACGACTACGACGCCATGCCGGTGCAAACCTCGCGCGGCTGCCCGTTTGCCTGCGAATTCTGCGACGTCATCAACCTTTTTGGCCGCACGCCCCGGTACAAGCCGGTGGATCGGGTCCTGGCAGAACTCGAAGCCATCCATGCCCTGGGATACCGGGGGTCGATCTTTGTCACCGACGACAATTTCATCGGCAATCCGCAGCGGGCCGAGGAGCTGTTGCGGCAGCTCATTCCCTGGAACAAGGAGCGGGCCGAGCCGTTCTGGTTCACCACCCAGGCCTCGATCAACCTGGGCGAGCGGCCGGATTTGATCGACCTCATGACCGAGGCCAATTTCGGCTATGTGTTCATCGGCATCGAATCCCCGGACATGGATGTCCTCAACGGTACGCACAAGCACCAGAACACGCGGCGTCCGCTGCTGGATTCCATCCGCGCCATCAACGCAAACGGCCTGACGGTTATCGGCAGCTTCATCCTGGGCTTCGACAAGGAACTCAAGGGAGAGGGAGCGCGCATCGAGGCCTTTGCCGAGGCGGCCAACCTTTCGCTGGTCATGGTCAACACCCTGCAGGCCGTGCCCAAGACCAAACTTTGGGAGCGGCTGAAGGCCGAGGGCCGGCTGCTTGAGGGCGACGTCGGCGACATGGCCACGGGACTGATGAATTTCGTCCCGCAGCGGCCGGTGAAAGACATCCTGACGGAGCAGATAACGGCCTGGGAGCATCTCTATGACCCGGCCCGCTCCATGGCCCGGTCCCTGCGCTGCATCCTCGAGATGCGGCCCACCCGCAAGGCGCTGCATGGAGAGGAAAAGCGGGACGCCCCGAAAAAGATCACCTCAACGGCGGACAAACGCGACGCCGCCAGGCAAGCGCGCCTGCTTTTCAAGCTGGCCTGGCGATTTGGCGTGCGTTCCCGCCACCGCCTCCAGTTCTGGCGGCAGTTGTGGATCGTGGCCCGCCGCAACCCGTCCCGCTGGCGGCGGTATCTGACCCTTCTGGCCCTGAGCGACGACATCTTGTCCTTCACCTCGGTCATCCGCAAGCGGGCCGCGCCGGCCTTGCGGGAGAAGAGGGGACAGCCGCCACATTGAAAACGGGAGGGGCTGCCCCCTCCCGTTCCCCAACGGATGGCTTCTTGTTGCGGGCTAGGCCTTGGCGTGCAGGGCGCTGGCGTCGGCCAGAAGGTCGTTGATGCGGGCCACCATCTGGTGGGGGTCGGCCAGGTAGCCGTCCAGGAGCAGGGCCGAATCGTAAATCTGCTCCACGGCCCGGGACAGGAACGGATCGGCCGCGTCGCGGCGGTAGATGGCCAGGAGGTTGCGGATCAGGGCATGGTCCCGGTTGATCTCCAGGGCCTTTTGCGGAATCGAGGTATCCTTGGTGACCAGGCGCATGATCTTTTGCATGCTCGAGGTCATGTGCTCGTCCGGGGACACCAGGCACGAGGGGCTTTGGGTCAGCCGCGTGGACAGCCGGACCTCGGTGATGCGCTCTCCCAGGATTTCCTTGATCTTTTTCAGGAAGTCGTCCAGGGACGCGGACTCGTCCCGGCTCAACTCCGGGGCCTTGGTTTCCGGGACCGCGCCCGCGAAGGGTTCGAGCTCGGCCGCCTCCACGTGCTCGGCGGACTTGAGCGTCAGGTCCTTGTAGGTGCGGATCGTGTCCATGATGAACTCGTCCACGGGCTCGTAGAGATACAGGACCTCCAGGCCCTTGGCCCGGAAGATTTCCAGGTGGGGGTTGAGGTCCAGGGCGGCCCTTGAGGGGCCGGAGAGGTAGTAGATGGATTTCTGGCCGTCCCGGGCCCGGGTGGCGTAGTCGGCCAGGGACGTGAAATGGGCGTCAGGAGCAATGGCCGAGGAGTCGAAGCGCACAAGCTCGGCAAAGGCCTCGCGGTTGGCGAAATCGCCATAGCCGAGCTTGAAGACCTGGCCGTGCTCCGTAAAAAACGCGCCGTATTTTTCCGGGTCTTCCTTGGCCAGGGACTTGAGCTTCTCCAGAACCTGCTTGACCAGCACGGTCTGGATTTTGCGCAGGACCAGGTTCTCCTGGAGCGTTTCCCGGGAGATGTTGAGCGGCAGGTCCTCGGTATCCACCACCCCGCGCACGAATCCCAGGTATTCCGGAATGAGTTCCTTGACCTCCCTGGAAATCAGCACCCGGCGCACGTACAGGTCCAGGCCCATGTGCTGGTCGCGAAGCCCGGTCAGGCGCGAGCCGTGCTTGGGAATAAAAAGCAGGGCCGTAAACTGCACGGGCGCGTCCACATTGACATGGATCACGGCCAAAGGCTCGTCCGCGTCAAAGGTCAGGAACTGATAGAATTCCTTGTACTGCTCGGGCGTAACCGAGAACTTGGATTCCCGCCACAGGGCCGGGATGGTGTTGGTCTTGTCGCCATCGACCAGGATGGGGAAGGAAATGAAGTTGGAGTGCTTGCGCAAAACGGCCTTGACGCGCTCCGGGTCGGCATACTCCTTGGTCTCGTCCCGAAGCGCGATCTCGATGGTGGTGCCCCGGGGGACCTCGCCGTCCACGTTTTCCACGGCAAAGCTGCCCGAGCCGTCGGACACCCAGCGGGCCGGGGCCGCGTCCGGCTGAAAGGACCGGGAGGTGACGGTCACCTTCTCGGCCACCATGAAGACCGAATAAAAGCCCACGCCAAAGCGGCCGATGAGGTTGGTGGCCGCGTCCTTGTTTTCGGCCACGGAGCGCATGAACGCCTCGGTGCCGGACTTGGCGATGGTGCCCAGGTTGTCCACCAGCTCGTCCCGGGTCATGCCGCAGCCGGTGTCGGCAATGGTCAGGCGCTTGCCGTCCTTGTCCGTGGTGATGCGGATTTCCAGGGGCGCGTCCGCATCGAGCACCGTGGCGCCCCGGCTGGTTTCAAAGCGCAGCTTGTCCAGGGCGTCGGAGGCATTGGACACCAGTTCGCGCAGAAAGATTTCGCGGTTGGTGTAGATGGAGTGGGTGATGATATCCAGGAGCTTTCGGATTTCGGCCCGAAATTCGTGTGTTTCGCCGTGGGCTTCGGCTGTCATGTCCATCTCCTTTGTTGTGTTGCGGGCATCCGGCCGCGAGGCCGAAAAAAGTTCCGGCCCGCTGTTGTCGCATCGGGCCGGACAGGGGCAACCCTGTGGGTGCAATCCGGGACACAAATAAGAAGCCGCCACCAGGTGTCAAGGGTTCAGGAAGCGGTTCGATTTCCCGGCCGTCAAAATGGCGCGAAATCCATTGACAGTCCCAAGGGGTTGTTTATTGTACGCTTTGAATCGAAATCTTGTCAGGAGGTGCACACATGGTCATTGATCTCAGCCCCTTCTACGGCTCGTCGAGCCCCTTTGACCGGCTTTTCGAATCCTTGTGGCCGTCCATGGCCATAAGCCAGCGCAGCCTGTCCTATCCGCCGCTCAACATCAGCGAGGACGACGACAGCCTGTACGTGCGCTGCGAGATTCCCGGCATGGACATCGCGGACCTGGACCTGACGCTGACGGACTCGAGCCTGGTCATCAAGGGCGAGCGCAAGGCCGCCAAGGGCAAGTATTATCGCCAGGAGCGGCCCACGGGCTTTTTCCAGCGGGTGGTCAACATCCAGGCCGCCATTGCCCGGGACAAGGTGTCCGCCACCATGCGCGACGGCATACTGGAGGTGGCGCTGCCCAAATCCGAAGAGAGCAAGCCGAAGAAGATCAACATCGAGGCGTCATAGGCGGCTGCCTTGGTCTGTCCGCACACGAGGCGACGCGCCCGGTCCGATCGCACTTACCGCGGGCGCGCAAAACGCGGGAGCTTCCCGAGGAGGATGGTCCATGAACGGAAACGAGGCGAGAACCGAGGAACGCCGGCTGCCCCGGGTCAGGCCGGCCACGGACATCATCGAGAAGGAAGACGGCTTTTATATCTATGTGGACATGCCGGGCGTGGGCAAGGACGCCCTGGTCATCGACCTCAACGAGGACGAGCTCAAGGTCTCGGGCAAGGCCACCTACGAGATGCCCGAGGGGCGCAAGCTGGGCCATGTGGAGTTCGGGGAAGGCGAGTACTTCCGCAGCTTCACCCTGTCGCACATCGTGGACAAGGAGCGCATCAAGGCCACGTTCAAGGACGGGGTCCTGGAACTGTACCTGCCCAAGTACGAAAAGGTGCAGCCCCGCAAGATCGAGATACAGGCCGGCTAGTGTTGCCTTCTTGAAAAACACGGTCGTGTTTTTCAAGAATAAAATAATTATCTGAATGAGTTGTTCTCGAAATTGGCGTACGCGAATTTCGAGGAAACGGCGCGAGCCGACGCAATCGCCCTGGCTCGGCCGGGCCTGGTACGCCGGAATGCGACGGAACGCGTCGCATTCCGGCGCAGCGTTTCTCCCATCGTTCCTGTATCGCCCCTTTCCGGGGCGTTTTTTCATTTCAGTACCCGCAGGCATTGCAGAAAAAAATGATTTCAAAAATGTAATAGTCAGGCAGGCCGGGTTCCGGACAAAAGATGCAGGCGCAGTAGTGATGCAGTTTCTTGTCCCGGATGGCGAAAGAATTGACAAGCCAAGGGAATGGCATCATGTTTGGCCGCTTTTGACAGCGCAGCATAACGATTGGAGGATCCGGCATGGAAGACTATCTGAAAAGCGCCCTTGAGATCGTCAAGGCCCAGGCGGCCGTTCGCAATATGACCGATGAGGAGATCACGGCCATGGTCCGGCGGCTGGCCGCGGGCATCCGGGACATCAGCCTGGGCGTGGCCGCAGCCGAGGCCGGCCAGCCCGTGGACATGGACCCCAAAAAGGCGGTCAAGGAAAAGAGCGTGACCTGCCTGGAGTGCGGCAAGACGTTTAAAGTCATCACCAAAAAGCATCTGGCCTCCCACGGCCTGACGCCCGAGGACTACAAGGCCAAACACGGCTACAAGAAGTCCATGCCGCTGGTGTGCAAGTCCCTGCAGCGGGACCGGCGCAAGAAGATGAAAGACATGCGTTTGTGGGAAAAGAAAGGAAAAAAGGTGGCCTAAGGCGGCGTCTTGGGCTATACGAATGACCGAATACGGCACCGGCCGCACATTTTGTTCGCCCCGTCCATGGCCGTCATCCGGCCAGGGGGAGCGAGGCGGCAATCATACACAAGGAGATCGCACGCACATGGCTAAAACAGACATCATCGCCAAGATTCAGGCCAATGCCGGCATTGCCTCCAAGGCCGAAGCGGGCAAGGTCCTCGACGCCGTGCTCGCGGCCATCCAGGAGTCCCTGGCCGCTGGCGAGGCCCTGACCCTGACGGGTTTCGGCACGTTCAAGGTGTCCGAACGGGCCGCGCGCACCGGCCGCGATCCCCGCAGCGGCAAGGCCATCGACATCCCCGCCTCCAAGGCCGTTCGCTTCACCCCGGGCAAAACCCTCAAGGATGCCGTGAAGTAGCTTTCGCCGACGCTTCGGCGCAAACGCAAAAAGGCCGCGGCGAGCCGCGGCCTTTTTGCGTTTGTGCGGGTAGCCGGAAGGCATCGGTTCCAGGCGCTCTTTTCAAGGGAGCCTTGCCGCAAGGCCGAGAGAACGTCCGGCGCAAGCCGGAATGGCGGATCAGAGCCATGGTCCCGAAGCCCGGGGCGCCCCAAATGACCGGGAGAACCGGCCCTTGGGGCTGGTTCTCCCGGCTGTTTTCGGTGTTGCGTCTCGTCACGTCCGGCGGCCACGGCCGCTCAGCCCAGCCTGTCGGCCACGATCTTGCCGATGGCCCGGCCCATGTCCACGCAGGCGCCGAGCTGTTCATGGGTGGGCACGTACAGGATGCGCACCGGGTCCACAGGCATTTCCAGGCCCATGTCCGTCAGCCAGTCGGCCAGGATTTTCACGGATTCGCCGCTCCAGCCATAGGAGCCGAAGGCCCCGGCGATCTTGCCCTTGGGTTTTAAGCCCTTCATGTAGGTGAGCATGTCGGCCATCTTGGGCATGATGCCGTTGTTGTGGGTGGGCGAACCGGCAATGACCGCGGCCGCGTCCCAGACTTCCTCCATGACGTCGGAATGGTCGAAGACGTGCAGGTTCATGAGCTTGACCGAAAGCCCGTGCTCCATGAGGCCCTCGGCAATGGCCTGGGCCATGTGCTCGGTGGAATGCCACATGGTGTCGAAGAAAATGACGGCCTTTTTCTTCTGCTTCTGGGCGGCCAGCTCCTTGTAGCGGGCCACGACCCAGGAGACGTCCTCGGGCCTGCGGTACATGAGTCCATGGTCGGGCAGGATGTAGCGGATATCGAGGCCCATGGACTCGATGGTCTCGATGGTCTTTTGGGCGATGGGACAAAACGGCAGAACGATGTTGGCGAAGTAGCGGTCGAGCTGCTTCTGGAGCATGGCCCGGTCCACCTCGTCGGCGAACCGTTCGCTGGTGGCCCAGTTCTGGCCGAAGGCGTCCGAGGAGATGAGGATGCCGTCCTCGGGAATGTAGGTGGCCATGTTGTCGGGCCAGTGGAGCATGCGGGTCTCCAGGAACTGGAGGGTGCGCCGCCCCAGCGACAGGGAGGAGCCGGTCTTGACCACCTCGATGGGCCAGTCGGCACAGGCGAAATGCGCCCGCATGGCTCGCTCGCCCATGGGAGAGACAAAGATTTTTTCCGGCCTGGTGCGGGCCACCAGCTCGGGCAGGGCTCCGGAGTGATCCATTTCCACGTGGTTGACGACCAGGTAGTCGACGTCTTCGGGCCGAACCAGAGAGCTTACCCGGCACAGCATGTCGCCGCCGAAACTGGCCTTGACCGAATCGAACAGGGTGACCTTCTCGTCCTTGATCAAAAAGGCGTTGTAGGTTGTCCCGCTGGGCGCGAGCATGTAGCCATGGAAGTTGCGACACTCCCAATCCACGGCTCCCACCCAGAAGACATCCTTACAGATTTCCACTGGTTGCATGGAATTCCTCGGAAGGCTTCGCGCGCGGGCGCGCGCAAAGAATTTGGGGATGGGTTAGACTTTGCTGAATTCGCTTTTGGGCGCGCCGCACACCGGGCAGACCCAGTCCTCGGGGATGTCCTCGAACTTGGTGCCCGGGGCCACGCCATTGTCGGGATCGCCGGCGGCGGGATCGTACACGTAACCGCAGATGTTGCACTCGTACTTGTCCATGGGGAGGCTCCTTTGGGTTTGGGCCGGTCCGGCTTCCTCATTTGCCCTCAGCGCCGGGTCCTCGGGGCGGCCCTTGCCTGAGCGGCAACAAGGTCATGATCCCATGATCGTCCGCCGCGCCGGGTCCTCGGGGCGGCCGGGGCGCGGCGGCGACAGGGGCTTCGTGCCGGAAGCGGCCTCGCCGACACGTTTCATTGGAAAAATACCGATCACGCTGGCCTAAGTCTATCATTTACTTCAGGCCCTATTGTCAAGGCCGGCCCGTGCAGCGGCCCGTGGATTTACTCCTCCCGGAACTGCTCCACCAGTTCGGCCAGATGATGGGCCAGGGAGCGCACCTCGCCGATGCGGGCGTTGGCGTCGGTGATCTGGCGGGAAATGGCCTGGGACAGTTCGTTGATGTGGCTCACGCTGCCGTTGACCTCCTCGCTGGTGGCGGATTGCTGCTCCGAGGCGGCGGCGATGTTGCGCACCATGTCCGCGATGCGGTCGGACTGCTCTACGATCTGGGAGAGCACGCCCCCGGAGCGCTCGGCCATGTCCGCGGTCACCTCCACCTTGGCCTTGGTTTCGTCCATGCCGGCCACCACCTGCCGGGTGCTGTCCTGGATTTCCCGGATGGCCGTGGCCACCTCGGCCGTGGCGGTCATGGTTTTTTCGGCCAGCTTGCGCACCTCGTCGGCCACCACGGCAAAGCCGCGGCCGGCCTCGCCGGCCCGGGCCGCCTCGATGGCGGCATTCAAGGCCAAGAGATTCGTCTGGTCGGCGATGTCGCCGATAACGGACATGACCTGGCCGATGTTGACGGCCCGGCTGGAAAGCTGATCCAGGGAGCCGGCCAGGTCGGCGGTCTTGTGGGAGACCTGGCGGGTTTCCTCCACCGTGCGCGTAACTTCCCGGCCGCCGTCCCTGGCCGCCCGGGAGGCCGCATCCGAGGCCTGGGCCGTGTTGCCGGCGTTTTTGGCCACTTCCAGCACCGTGGCGTTCATCTCCTCCATGGCCGTGGCCACGCGTTCGGTCTCCCGGGCCGTGTTGGCCACTCCGTCCGTCAGCTCGTCCATCTGGGAAGACAGGACGGTCGAGGCGTCGGACAGGCTCTTGGCCACGGCCGTGACTTCGTCGGCCACGGCCAGAAGCTTGGCCCGTTGGGCCCGGATGCGGTCCTTGTCCTTTTCCTCCTGGGTGAGGTCGATCAGCACGCCGATGACCCCCACGGTTGCGCCCGAGGCGTTTTTGAGCGGGGAAATCTCGTAGTGCAGGGGAAACACCCGGCCGTCGGTCCGGGCGAACCGGGTAAATCCGCTGGCGCACTCCCCGCTGTCCAGCACGTCGGCGCAGCCCGAGCGGCCGTCCTCGCGCTTGAAGCTTTCCGAGACCAGCCGGCCGAGCATTTCCGTGTCGGTCTTGCCCAGGATGTGTTGCAGGGGCGCGTTGACGAACTCGAAGCGGCGCTCCCCGTCGGCCACGAAAATGGGGATGATGACGCCATTGAGGATGCTCCGGTTGTATTCGAGCTGGTCTTTTATGGTGCCCACCATTTCCGACAGGTTGGCGGCCAGGGAAGCGATTTCGTCCGAGCCGGGCACGTTGAAGGTGAGGTCCAGGGAGCCCTGGCGGATGGCCGCGGACAGGCCGGCCAGGCGCTTGACCCGGCCCACCACCGAGTACTTCATGAAAAGCAGCAGCGCGGCCAGAAGCGCGGCCATGCCGCCGACCGAGACCGTGGCGCTTTTCACCTGGTCCCCGGCCAGGCGGGACAGCTCCGGGGTGATGTCCTGGACCATGACCATGGCCCCGAGGACGGGCTTGGAAGCGCCGTGGCAGTGGTGGCAGGATTCCTCGTTTTTGATGGAATCGATCTCCACAAAGGCCTGGCGGCCGGCCCAGGTCAGGATGTCGCCGCCGTGGAACTCCTGGGCCGCGCTCTTGGCCACCAGGGCGGCGATGTCCTGTTCCCGGGCAATGCGGCCGATGTCCTGGCGCAGGGCTGCTGCATCCGTGGCATAGGTCACGTTGCCCCGAAAATCGGTCATGTAGACCTGAATGTCCTTGTGGGCGGCGGCCACCTGGGCGAACTGGGCCGCGGTCTCGGCGTTTTTGCCCAGGCGCATGGGCTCCTCGATGGCCATGCGCAGGATGTCGCTGACGCGCCGGGCCGTGCGGCCGATCTGGTCCACGGCCCCCTGGCGCTGCCAGTGGGAATTGGCCCAAAAAAGGCCCGTAAAGGCCAGGATGGTCAGGCCCGAGACCAAAAGCAGCACCTTGAGGCCCAGGGAACGGGAAAAAATGCCCATGTCGCCCTCCTAATGCGCCCCGGCGAACAGCATGGGTTTGAAATTGAACGACTTCACCCGTTCGGCGTTGTGGCAGGCCTCGCACTCGGACATGGCCAGCTTGGCCTTGATGTCCGCCGGATCGCCCGAGGCCGCGTGGATCGATCCCGGGCCGTGGCAGACCTCGCAGCCGGCGTCGGCCAGGGCCGGGGTCTTCTCGAAGCTCTCGAAGCCGCCCGGCTTGCCGTAGCCCGTGGTGTGGCAGGCAAAGCAGCTCCGCAATTCCTCGGGAGAGAGTTTGGGGGCCATGGTCTTGACCGACTGCGAGGAATGGGCCTTTTTGGAATATCGGGAATAGGATTCGTACTCCTTGGCGTGGCAGTCCTTGCAGGCTTCGGAGCCCACGTAGACGGCCGCCTTGGAGGAGGCGTCCCCCTGGGCCAGAGCCGGAAGTCCAGGGCACGCAAAAATCCCTACCGCCACCAGCGCCGCAAGCGGTGCACGCCAAGGGAGCATGACAAGCCTCCTTTCATTGTTGGGGGAAATATCGTGCAGTATAGCCGCGTTATACGGGCGAATCAATACGGTTTGCCGGATGGCTGGGGAAGTCGGGTCGCGGATTCGCATAGGTTTTCCGAACAAATGCGGGGACCTATGGGGCAAGAAACACGCGTGCCGGCGGCGCGGCGTTTTTTTTCGAGGCAGGAGCGGAAAGTGGGGAAAAAACGGGCCGGGGTAGGGGAGAAATCGAAAGCGTTCCGGTATCCGGGCCGCCGTCCTGAGGGGGACGGACGGCGGCCCGGGAGGGCAATTACCAATCCAGGGTGGCCTTGAAGGCCTGGGCCAGGTCTTCGGCCGATTCGTCGCACAAAAGCGTTTGTCCGCGCCGCAAGCGCAGGTTCGGGGCTTCGGTCACGGCGCCCAGAAGGCCCAGGGGCTGGCCCGCGAACAGGGCCTCGAAGGCGGCTTTGTCGGCCGGGGCCACGGTCACGGCCAGGCGGCTTTGGGATTCGCTGTAGAGCAGTTCCAGGTCGGTGAGGCTCGCCGCGCCCGGGGCGGCGCCCAGGTCCAGATCGGCCCCGAGCCTTCCGCCGATGGCCATTTCGGCCAGGGCCACGGCCAGGCCGCCGTCCGAGCAGTCGTGGCAGGCGGTGACCAGGCCCTGGCCCATGGCCGCGTGCAGGGTCCGGTAGCGCCGCCGGGCCGAGACCGCCTCCACCTGGGGCACGTCCGGGGAGGCAAAGCCCAGCTCGTCGGCCAGCTCCGAAGCGCCCAGCTCGGCCAGGGTGGCCCCCAGCACGTAGATGAGGTCGCCGGGCTGCTTGAAGTCCGAAGTGGCCACCCGGGCCACGTCGGGCACGAAGCCCAGGACCGAGAACAGGACCGTCGGCGGAATGGAAATCTTCACCCCGCCGCCGGAATAGTCGTTTTTCATGGAGTCCTTGCCGGACACGCACGGCACCATAAGCGCCCGGCAGAAGTGGGCCAGGGCCTTGTTGGCCCGCACCAGCTGGGCCAGCTTGTAGCGGCCGTCCGGGGTCTTTTCCGACTCCACCGGATCGCACCAGCAGAAGTTGTCCACCCCGGCCAGGCGGTCGGGGTCCGCGCCCACGGCCACGGCCCCGCGCACGGCCTCGTCAATGGCCGCGGCCATCATCCAGTAGGTGTCCAGGTCCGAATAGCGGGGGCAGATGCCGTGGGACAGGGCCACGCCCTCGGGCCGGGACAGGTCGGGCCGCAGCACCCCGGCGTCGGACGGGCCGTCGCGGCGCACGCCCACCATGGGCTTGACCGCGGAGCCGCCCTTGACCTCGTGGTCGTACTGGCGAACCACGTATTCCTTGCTGCAGATGTTTAAGCGCGCGAGCATGCGCCGCAAAAGCGCCCCGTGCCCGGCTTCGGGCATGGCCGGCTCGGTGCGGGCCACCCGGGGCCGCTTCCAGGCGGCGGCCAGGCGCATGGTGGGCGTGCCCTGGTGCAGGAAGTCCATGTCGATGTAGCCCACGGTGCGGGGGCCGTAATAGATGCGCAGGTAGCCGGAGTTGGTGAAATTGCCGAGGTCCGAGGCCTCGACCCCCATTTCCCGGGCCAGGGACAGGAAGGCGGCGTAGCGGTCGGGCGGCACGGCCAGGGTCATGCGCTCCTGGGCCTCGGAGGTCAGGATCTCCCAGGGCACCAGGCCGTCGTATTTGAGCGGCACCCGGTCCAGGTGGAGCTCGGCCCCGCCGCTATCCCGGGCCATTTCGCCCACCGAGCTCGACAGCCCGCCCGCGCCGTTGTCCGTGATGGCGTTATACAGCCCCAGGTCCCGGGCGCGCATGAGGAAATCGTACATCTTGCGCTGGGTGATGGGGTCGCCGATCTGCACGGCCGTGGCCGGCGAGCCCTCGTGCAGCTCCTCGGAGGAGAAGGTGGCCCCGTGGATGCCGTCCTTGCCCACCCGGCCGCCGACCATGATGATGAA
>CAZBER010000061.1:16100-18335 GCA_964490985.1 uncultured Desulfovibrionaceae bacterium
CCGGCAGCGTGCCCACGGTGCCGCAAAAGACCAGGGGCTTGCCCAGGTAGCGCTCGTCAAAAACCAGGGAGCCGTTGACCGTGGGGATGCCGGACTTGTTGCCGCCGTGCTCCACGCCCTCGCGCACGCCTTCGAACACCCGGCGGGGATGGAGCAGCCGGGGCGGCAGGGCGCCTTCGTAAAAGGGCGAGGCAAAGCAGAAGACGTCGGTATTGCACAGCAGGTTGGCGCCCATGCCCGTGCCCATGGGGTCGCGGTTGACGCCCACGATGCCGGTCAGCGCCCCGCCGTAGGGGTCCAGGGCCGAGGGGCTGTTGTGGGTCTCCACCTTGATGCACAGGTGCATGTCGTCGGTGAAGCGCACCACCCCGGCATTGTCCGTGAACACGGACAGGCAGAAATCGCGCGACCCCAGGGTGTTTCGGATATCGGCCGTGGCCTGCTGGATGTAGGTCTTAAAGAGGCTCGTGATGACTTCCTCGGTGCCGGCCTCTTCGTCGCGGTAGGTGATGACGGCGTTGAATATCTTGTGCTTGCAGTGCTCGGACCAGGTCTGGGCAATGCACTCCAGCTCCACGTCCGTGGGGTTGTGGATGAGCCCCCAGGCCACGCGGCGGACCTTGAAGCCGGGCATGCCGAAGTATTGGCGGATGGCCCACCATTCGTCGAGACTCAGGGCCAGGGTGCGCTCCCGGCCGAGCTCCAGCATCTGGTCCTCGAGCATGTTGAACAGGTCCGGCGTTTCGACCTTGGCGCTGGCCTGGCCCGTGACCTTGGCCGCCCGGGCCGGAAATCCGGGCTCGGCCAGCCACTGGTCCCGGGATTTGATCTCCGTGCGCTGAAGCAGGCCGTTGGACAGCAGGTCCTCGGCCACATGTTTGGCCGCGGCCAGATCGGGCAGGCCGGCCACGTGGTATTGCCTGGCCGTGTACACGGCCAGGTCCCCCTGGCGCTCCTTGGGCAGGGCCAGGGCCAGGATGATGGTGTCCCGGGCCGTTTTGGCCTCGTTGTCCGTCACGCCCGGCCGAAAGGCCACTTCGATGATCCAGTCCGTGGCGTCCGGGGCCGGGGTGATGGGCGTCAGGGAGGCGATCTGGACCACGGGATCGTGCAGGGCTCCGGCCGCGATCACGGCCTGGGCCTCGGATTCGGACAGGCCGTCGATGGTGAATATCGTGACGAGGCGGACGGCGGCGACCGGCAGATGCAGTTCGTTTCTGATCTTGCCGGCCACGCGCTGGCCGACCACGTCCCGAACGCTTGGGCGAAGCCCCACGGCAACGCGGCTTAACATGGCGTTCCTTCCGTTTGGGTCAGATGTGCGTGCCGGCCCGGGCCGGCGGAGGGTGGGCCTATTTGTCCCGATCGAGCATGGGGGCCAGCACCTGGCCGATCAGGTCGGTCTCCATGGAGGGGGGGAAGGCGGCCAGGGCCGCCTGGGCGGTTGCCAGGTAGGAGGCGGCCATCTCCCGGGTCTTGTCGGCGTATCCGCCGGAAACGATGTTGTCCCGCAAGTACTCGATATCCTCGGCCGAAAGCTGGTCCTGCCGGAAATCCTCGGCCAGGCGGCGGCGGGCGTCAAAGGGCAGGTCGGACAGATAGAGGATCAGGGGCAAGGTGACCTTGCCTTCCTTGAGGTCGCCGCCGGTGGGCTTGCCCGAGACCTGGGCCGGAGACGTATAGTCCAGGGCGTCGTCCACGAGCTGAAAGGCAATGCCGCAGTTGACGCCAAGGGTCTTGGCCGCCTCGCACAGCCTGGGCCCGGCCTTGGCCAGCACCGCGCCGCAGTGACAGGCGGCCTGGATGAGGTGCGCGGTCTTGCCGGTCAGGATGTCCAGGTATGTTTCCAGGGGCAGGTCGGTGTCGCGCAGGTGGGCGATCTCCAGAATCTCGCCCGTGGCGGTCTGGAGCAGGGCCTCGGACAGGATGCGCGTCAGTTCCGGGGTGTCGTATTCGGCCACCAGCCGGTTGGCCAGGGCCAACAGCACGTCCCCGGCCAGGATGGTGTGGGTTGGGCCGAAGCGCATGTGGGCGGATTCGCGTCCCCGGCGCAGGGGAGAGCCGTCCACGATGTCGTCGTGGAGCAGGGTGGCCGAGTGAAGAAATTCCAGCGAGCAGGCCAGGGGGTAGACGTCGTCGCTGTCGTGGCCCAGGGCCCGGGCGGTGAGGATGGTCAGGAGCGGACGCAGGCGCTTGCCCCCGGCCAGGAGCACATGGCGCACCACCGGCTGCACC
>CAZBER010000061.1:18371-26854 GCA_964490985.1 uncultured Desulfovibrionaceae bacterium
GGCTTAACGTGTTGGTCGTGCCCTCCAGGTACCGGTTTATGGCCGGCAGTTCCCGTGCAATATACCGCGTAAACTCGCTCATCCGCCGCCGTTTATCAGGATTGATCCGAGGCTGGCAAGGGGGGACGGGCAGGGAATGCGCCTTTTCGGACAAGTGCCGCCAGCACGTCCAGGGCCTTGGTCCCCACCGGCCCCATGTCCAGGCTCAGATCGCCCACATAGGCCCGGATATGGGCCTCCACCACCTCGGCGCGCTTTTCCCGGGCCAAAAGCCGCACCAAGGGGGCCACCAGGGCCGGCTCGGCCCGGGCCGCCAGCAGGCTTTGGCGCACTGCGCGGCCAATGGCCGCGACCTTCTCCGGCCCCAGGCCGGTGCGGGCCACGATGACGCCCAGGGGCACCGGGGATTGCGGCGTAAGCCCCTGCCACCAGGCTCCCAGGTCCAGGCGCACGGCCAGGCCCAGCTCGGCGGCCACCAGGGCGGTTTCGTGGATAAGCAGCCCTGCCTCGGCCCGGCCCGCCTCCAGGGTGGCAACGATCCGGTCGTAGCGCACCGGCAAAAACGCCGCGTCCGGAGGCGGCAGGTCGGGCCTGTCCGCGGCCAGGGCGGCGCGCAAAAGCGTGGCCGCGGTGGTGCGCAGCCCGGGCACGGCCACGGTTTTGGGCCGGCCGGAAAAGCCTTTTGGCACCACGAGCTTGGGGCCGGCCCCAAAGCCGAAGGCCGCGCCCGAGGGCAGGACCGTGTAGGCGTCGCCCAACTGCGAGGCCACGGCGGCCGAAATCTTGACCACATCGAACGTTTGGGCCAGGGCCGCCTCGTTCAGGGTCTCCACGTCGTCAAAGACAAAGCCGGCCCGCAGGCCCGGAACCTCGACCGCGCCGAGAATCCAGGCCCCGAAAATGGCCACGTCGTTGGGGCAGGGGGAAATGGCCACGGACAGCATGGGCATAGGGCACCTCAGGACAGCAGGTGTTGGGCCAGCCGGGCCAGCCCGGCCAGGGCTCCGGCCAGGTCCCAGTCCAGGGGCGGGCGCGCTCCCACCCGGTTGGACACAATGCGCGCTTCCAGGAAGGGGAGATTCGTGGCGGCGCAGGCCAGGGCCAGGGCAAAGCCTTCCATGTTCTCGGCCAGGGCGTCGTAGCGTTTGGCCAGGGCGGCGGCCCGGTCCGGGGCGGCGGTGACCCCGGCCACGGTGAGCACGGTTCCGGAGCCCATCCCGGGGGGCAGGGCCAGGCCCAGGCGGGCGGCCGCCTCCCCGGGGTCCAGGTCCAGGCGGTCGAAAACCGGCTGTCCGGCCGCCATGAGCTGGGGAAAGGCGATCCCCCGGCAATCCGTGCCATCCGGGCCGCGCAGGCCGTATTCCGGAAAGACCTCGGCCGTGGCCGCAACCGCGCTTCCCAGGGGGGCATGGGCCAGATCGAACGCGCCGGCCAGGCCCAGGTTCACCACGCCGTCAACGCCCCCCGCGCCCAGGAGCCGGCCCAGGGTGAAGGCGGCGGCCACCGGGCCGACCCCGGTCACGGCCAGAAGCATGTCCCGGCCGCCCCGCCGCCAGGGCACGGCCGATCCGGCCGGCGGCGGGGCCGGGGCTCCCAGCCCCGCCAGCGCGGCCCGGTATTCCTTGGCCGTGGCCACGGCCAGACACAGCGCAGGCATGTGGGCTTTTACAGACGCCAATAGCGGAAGCCGGCCATTTCGGCTTCGGTGCGGTCGTAGAGACCCTTGACGTCCACCAGGATGGGCACGGCCGTGGGCCGAAACCATGTGGCGATCTCGGCCAGGGTCAATTGCTTGAACGCATCGTGCCCCACGGCCACGATCAGGGCGTCGAGGTCGCGCAGATCGTCCATGGGGCTGGTGGTGAGGCCGTATTCGTGCCGGGCCTCCTCGGCCGAGGCCATGGGGTCGTGCACCAGCACGTGCATGCGGAATTCGCAAAGCTCCTCGATGATGTCCACCACCTTGGTGTTGCGCAGATCCGGGACATTTTCCTTGAAGGTCAGGCCCAGGATGCCGATGCGGGCGCACGGGGCCCGGCATTCCGAGCGGATGAGCATCTTGATGGTGGCTTCGGCCACATGCTTGCCGATGGAATCGTTGATGCGCCGGCCGGCCGGGATGACCTGGGGGTGCAGATTGAGGCTTTGGGCCTTGTACAGCAGGTAATAGGGATCGACCCCGATGCAGTGGCCGCCCACAAGTCCCGGACGGAAGGGCAGGAAGTTCCATTTGGTTTCGGCGGCCCGCAGCACGTCCACGGTGTCGATGTCCAGGCGCTCGCAGATGAGGGACAGCTCGTTCATGAGCGCGATGTTGATGTCGCGCTGGGTGTTCTCGATGACCTTGGCCGCCTCGGCCACCTTGATGGACGGCGCCTTGTGGATGCCTGCCTCCACCACCGAGCCGTACAGCGAAGCCAGCAGTTCGGTGACTTCCGGCGTCTGGCCCGAAACGATCTTGACCACGGTGCGCAGGGTATGGACCTTGTCCCCGGGATTGATGCGCTCCGGGGAATAGCCCAGGAAGAAATCCGCGCCGGCCGTAAGCCCTGACCCCTCTTCCAGGATCGGCTGGCAGATTTCCTCGGTCAGTCCGGGATAGACCGTGGACTCGTAAACCACCACCGAATCCCGGGAGATCCATTTGGCCAGAAGCCGGGAGGCTCCCAGCAGCGGCCCCAGGTCCGGCACGCGGTTTTTATTGATGGGTGTGGGCACGGCCACGATGAAAATTTTGCACTGGCCCAGGTCCGCCGGATCATGGGTGTAGTGGATGGAAACGCCGGCCAATTCTTCGGGGGTGACTTCCAAAGTGCTGTCGGCGCCGGAGGCCAACTCGGCCACGCGGGCGGCCTTGACGTCGAAGCCCACCACGCGGAAGTGGCGGGCCAGGGCCACGGCCAGGGGCAGGCCCACATAACCAAGGCCAATGACAGCCACCGGGGCTTTGTGCGCGCGAATGTCCTCGAACGTGATCACAGGTTTCTCCTTTTTGGAAAAAGCGAAATTTGCATCGTAGGCCGGATATCCCAAAGCGGAACGGTCGGCAAGGCGATTGTGTTTACATCGGGGCGGCAACAGCTTAATTTTCAAGCATGCACTTCGACTGGAAAATCTTCCTCACGGCCCTTGGCCTGGCCTTTATTCTGGAAGGCATGCCCTATTTTCTGGCGGCGGAAAAAATGCCCGAAGTCCTGCGCGCCCTGTCCGAGCGCAAGCCCCGGGAGCTGCGCGTCCTGGGCTTGACGGCCATCTTGGCGGGATTGCTCCTGATTTTTCTTCTGCGCGCCGTGCTGGGCTAGCCGCGTCCTTGGAAAAGCAGGCGAGGCGCTTGCAAAGATCAAACGTCACGTGAAGCGGCAAAGGCCGCTATGGCAACCTGCTGCGTCCATTGCGGGTTTCCAAAGACAAAGCCCTTTGGTCGCCGAAGGCTTCAAAAACAGCTCTTTTGGCGCGTGCCGGCCGGTCACACCGCCTTGACCCCGGCGTGCAGGAAGACAATGCCCCCGGCCATGGCCCGGTAGGTCACGTCGCCGAATCCGGCCTGGCGCATTTCCTCGGCCAGGGTCGATTCGTCCGGAAAGTCCCGGATGGTGGCGGCCAGGTAGCGGTAGGCCTCGTCGTCGCCGGAAACCAGCCGGCCGATGGCCGGCAGGACCCGGCGCAGATAGAAATTGTAGAACCCGCCCCAGATGCGCCGCTTGCCGGTGCCGAATTCCAGGACCACCAGCCGGCCCCCGGGTCGGATGACCCGGGCCAGTTCGGCAAAGGCCGTTGGCCTGGGCTGGATGTTGCGGATGCCGAAGGCAATGGTGGCCCCGGCCACGGCGGCGTCGGCCAGGGGCAGGGCCAGGCCGTCGGCCAGGATGGGCTGGATGCGGCTGCGCTGTCCGGCCGAAAGCTTGGCCAGGCCCTGGACCAGCATGGGCTGGCAGGGGTCTGCGGCCAGGATGCGGCGGTCGCACTGCCCGGCAATCATGATGGATACGTCCAGGGTGCCGGCGGCCAAGTCCAGAAGAGGGCCGGCCGGCAAAGCCGGGGCCAGGAGCGCCCGGACCATGGTCTTTCGCCACAGGATGTCCAGGCCGGCGGAAAGCACGTGGTTGAGCAGGTCGTAGGAGCCGGCCACGCGGCCGAACATGCCGGCCACCCGGCGGCCGTCGCCCGGCGCGGGCAGGTCAGCCACGGTTCGTCCCGTCCTTTTCCCCGGTCGGGCAGGCGTCTTCGGACCGGCGGATGACCCGCAACACTTCCTCGTAAATGGGGCCGAAGTGCTCGGTGAAATTGCCCGGGGAGATGCGGCCGGTCTCCACGAACTTGACCACGATCTCCTTGGTGACCTGCAAGGCCAGGCTGGAAAGCTTGTCCACGAACACCTCCATGCTCGATGCCGCGAGGCGTTCAGGCAGCCTCGCCTGCAAGAAAAAACCCGCCCGGTTGGGGAAATGGCCTTGGACCGTCCAAGGTCAAAGGCCGGGCGGGAAAAAGAGAAAAACCAGGGGAGGCACTTCCCTTTTTTCGGTGGCCCCTAGCACGCCCCGGACCGGACGTCGAGGCCCGGCCATCCGCCTGTCCGGATACGGAAACAGCCGCCCCTGGTTTCCGATCCGGGTTGTTGTTGCCGCTGCGATGCGGTACGGAAAACGCGTACCCCCATCCCTGGCGCGACCTGGTTTCCCGAAGCGGCCGCGCCAGATGCAAAAGGAGGCGCGTCCATGCCCGGGTCTGTCCCTGTTTCCCCGGAAGCGGCCCTTGTCGCACCCTGGGGCCTGTTCAACGCCCTGCTGTTGGCCACCTTCACGGCCCATCTCCTGGCCGTCAACGTGGCCCTGGGCGGGGCTTGGCTGGCCCTTTTCACCCCCGGCCCGGACCGGGGCGCGGCCCGGGACCTGGCCGACCGGCTGCCCACCGGCGTGGCCGTGGCCGTCAACCTGGCCGTGCCGCCGCTTCTGTTCCTGACCGTGCTCTACGGCCGGTTCCTCTATACCGCGGCCATTCTGTCCGCCGCTTCCTGGCTGGCCCTTTTCCTGGTCGTCATGCTGGCCTACGGCCTGCTCTACGCCTGGCAGCCCCGGGCGTTTGTCTCGGCCGCACGAGGCATCCTCGGCCTGGCCGCGCTGTTGCTGCTTGTGGCCAGCCTCATTTTGACCAACGCTTCCAGCCTCATGCTGCGTCCCGAGGCCTGGTCGGCCTATTTCGACCAGCCCCATGGGACCATCCTCAATTTCAACGATCCCACCTTCCTGCCCCGCTGGCTCCATTTCGTCACCGCCTCCCTGGCCGTGGCCGGGCTGTTTCTGGCCCTGATCAACCGCAAGGCCGCCGGCCAAGGCGATAGGGCGGCCGCCGGCCGGGTGGGCCTGGGGCTGGCCTGGTTCACCCGGGCCAGCCTGGCCCAAATCGCCATCGGCGTCTGGTTTCTGCTGTCCCTGCCCCAGGCCGTCAGGCAGCGGTTCCTGGGCGGGGACAGCCTGGACACGGGCGCGCTGCTCCTGGCCCTGGCCCTGGCCGCCGGAGCCCTGGTCCATGGGTTTCGGGGCCAAAGCCGCCTGGCCACGGTTTTGACCGTGGCCACGGTCGCCGCCATGGTCGTGGTGCGCGACCTGGTGCGCCAGGCCCTGCTGGCTGGGCAGTATTCCCCCGCCACCCTGCCCGTGGCCCCCCAGTACGGGCCGTTCGTCATGTTCCTGATCAGCCTGGCCCTGGTCGGGGGGCTGTCGGCCTGGATGCTGGCCGCCCATGGCCGGGCAGCCAAAAGGAGCCGGCCATGAACTATCCCGTCTGGCAGCTCGGAGCCCTGGGCGGCGGGTTCTGGATCGCGCTCATTGCCGTTTTGCACGTGTTCGTGGCCCATTTTGCCGTGGGCGGCGGCTTTTTCCTGGTCCTGACCGAAGCCAGGGCGCGCCGCAGCGGCTCCCGGGCCATTCTGGACTATGCCCGCAAATTCAGCCGCTTTTTTCTGCTTTTGACCATGGTCTTCGGCGCGCTTTCGGGCGTGGGCATCTGGCTGACCATTTCCGTGCTCTCACCCGCGGCCACGGTGCTTCTGGTGCGCACCTTCGTGTGGGCCTGGGCCACGGAATGGACGTTTTTCGCCGGCGAGATCGTGGCCATCCTGGTCTATTACTATTCCTTCGAGCGCCTGACCGCCCGACGGCACATGGCCGTGGGCTGGATGTATTGCGCCTTTGCCTGGCTGTCGCTTTTTTTCATCAACGGCATTCTCGGCTTCATGCTCACCCCCGGCGACTGGGCCGTCTCCCACGACTTCTGGGACGGCTTTTTCAATCCCAGCTTCTGGCCGTCCCTGGTATTCCGCACCAGCCTGGCCCTCATGCTGGCCGGGCTGTTCGGCTTTGCCACGGCCCTGGGCATTCGGGACGTTTTGGCCCGGGAGTCCATGCTTCGGGCCGCTTGCCGCTGGGCCGTGCTGTCCCTGCCGGTGCTGGCCGCCTCGGGCTGGTGGTATGTGACCGTATTGCCCCAGCCGGTGCGGGAATTCGTCCTGCGCCGATCGACCGAAATCGCGTCCTCGCGCCAGGCCTTTCCGCTGCTTCTCCTGGCCGTGGCCGCCACCGCCCTGGCCCTTCTCACGCGCCTGCCCCTGGCCGCGCGCCGGGTGTTGGCCGGGCTGCTCCTGGTGCTCGGCCTGGGCGTGGTCGGCACTTTCGAGACCATGCGCGAGGCCGCGCGCAAGCCCTGGCTCGTCCACGGCCAGATCTGGTCCACGGACATCTCTCCGGCCGCGGCCGCGCCCGGGGACGCGCCGCTTCTGCCCCGCGCCGCCTGGGCCAAGGTCCGGGAAGTCACCCCGGAAAACCGCTTGGAGGCCGGGCGCGACCTGTACACCCTCCAATGCCTGGCCTGCCACAGCGTGGGCGGTCCCATGAAGGACATCCGCAACTACACCGGCCGCACCGGAACCGTTGGCGTGACCGCCTTTCTTACCGGGCAGGGCAAGCTCTTTACCCACATGCCGCCGTTTCTGGGCAGTCCGGCCGAACGCGACGCCCTGGCCGCGCACATCACGGCGGACCTGAACGGCCGCTCCCTGGAGCCGCCCAAGCCCGTCGCCGTGGAGCCGGCCGACGTGGAGGTCCCGGCCTTTGCGGCGGATACGGCCCCGTACCTGCTTCTGGCCTGGAACACGCTCGGCGTGGTGGCCATGACCGACTGCAACGGCTCCTTTTCCCTCCTGCCCCCGGGCAATACCCTACAGGCCGTGCTGGTGCGCCGCGACGTGCTGCCCGAGGTGGTGACGGAAAACATCGAGGTCAGCTACGCCGCCCCGGACGGATTCAAAAAGCCCTCGGTTCGGCTGGACTTCTGGAAATACGCCCCAAGCCTTCTCGGCGAGCCCCTGCCGCCGGATGTCCTGGCCTCGGGCCACGGCCCGGACGGAACCATGCAGGCCGGAGACAAGCTTTTCGGCGTCCAGGGCGTGCCGGCTTCGCCCTATCCCGAAACCGGCGTGAACCATTATCCGGTTTTCAACATCACGGCCAAGGATGCCGCCACCGGACAAACCGTGGCCGCCACCAAGGCCGTGGCCCCGGTGGCCACGGAAATGGGCTGCTTCAACTGCCACGGCGGCTCCTGGCGGGTGGACGGCGCAACCGGCATCGCCCGGGATACGGCCCAGGCCATCCTGGTCGTCCACGACAAGCGAAACCATACCGACCTCGCGGCCAAGGCCGCCGCCGGACAACCCGTGGCCTGCCAGAGCTGCCACCCCGACCCCGGCTTCGAAGCCGCCGG
This sequence comes from uncultured Desulfovibrionaceae bacterium, assembly GCA_964490985.1. Taxonomy (GTDB): domain Bacteria; phylum Desulfobacterota; class Desulfovibrionia; order Desulfovibrionales; family Desulfovibrionaceae; genus Solidesulfovibrio. The sequence continues at coordinate 26,130 of CAZBER010000061.1, forward strand.
CCGGCCGGAACTCCTCAACCTCTCGGCCGCCATCCACGGCTTTCACGCCGCCTACATGACCGGCCAAGGCGAGGAAGCCTGCTCCCGGTGCCATCCCACGGCCAAAAACGGCATCACCCAGGCCCAGCGCGACAACCACGCCGCCTCGGAACTGGGCTGCCCCCGCTGCCACGGCTTCCTGGAAGACCACGCCCTGTCGCTGCTTGCCGCCGAACAGGAGGCCGGCAAAAAAGCCGCCGCCTGGCTCATGGGGCCGCTCGCCCCCCGGTCCGCGCCCGACGTCGCGGCCGTGCGTCCCCGCACCCCCTGGGTCCAGGAGCCCGACTGCCTGACCTGCCACAAGGACTTCACCCGGCCCGACCCGGCCACGGCCACGGCCTTCAACACCTGGACCAAGGACGCCTCAGGGCTCTTCCGCAACCGCAAGGAAGACACGGGCAACATCCCCTGCGCCGCCTGCCACGGCAGCCCCCACGCCACCTTCCCGGCCGTCAACGACTACGGCCTGGACGTGAACAACCTCGCGCCCCTGCAATACATGGGCGCGCCTGCGCCTGTCGGTAGCGCCAAGCGCTGCGACGTGTGCCATACCATTGAGATGGACGGCGAGCCGCATCACCCGAACATGGTGAAGTAACGGTGAAGTAGGGTAGTTAAGATGCCTCCGGCGGCCAGGGCTCTGCCCTGGACCCGCCGGGGAGCGAGGCCCCCCGGACCCCCGTTAC
>CAZBER010000062.1:0-26429 GCA_964490985.1 uncultured Desulfovibrionaceae bacterium
ACTAACCGCATATTTTTACAAGACTTTATCACAAATCGCCGTGCATTGGTCTCATCCTCTTTTTCGGTGTCTGCGGCTCCCTGTGCCATCATGTTCATTTCACTGATGCCCTGGAAAGGGCCTTACGGTTGGCGGATGACCACCAGGCGGGCGAGGTCGAGCCAGGGCGCTTCCCGGCTGGGCCGACTTTTCCCCAAAAGCCGCCAGCCCGTTTCCCGGGCGGCCAGCATGGCGCCGGCCGGCGGTCCGGCCGGGAAAAGCTCGGCCAGTTGGGCGGCCGAGGGCGCGGCAAAGGCAATGTCGGCCTCGATCCAGGCAGCGGCAATGTCCGGGTCGGCCGTAAACAGGCCGACGTCCTCGGGCGCGACCGCCCAAAACGGCGGCAGGAGCTGCCGCCAGGGCGCGCCGAATTCCTCGGCCAGGGAGGACGGCGCCAGCACAGCGGAGCCTCCGGACAGGGCCTCGGCCAGTTCGGCCGCCTCCTCGGCGTCCTGGTCCGCGTCGTCAAGGCCCAGGCTCTCGGCCATGGCCTGGCGGAAACGCGCCTCCAGGCCTTGGGAGGCGGCCAGTTCCATGAGGCTTTCCTCCACCATCCAGGCCAGGCACAGGGCCAGTTGGGCCGCGCTTTGCCGGCGCACGGCCACCCGTTCGGGATGCAGCCGGTCTTCCAGTTCCTCGCGCACGGCAAAGGTGGTGCCGCTGAAAAAATGCCCCTCTCCCGCGCCGGCCAAGAGCGAAAGATCCTTGGGATTTTTGACTTCCCGGCGCAGCCGGTCGAATTCCCGCAAAAAACCCGCCAGCCCGTCGCGATCCAGGGGCAGCGAGGCCGGGCGGAGCATGGCCGGATCATCCGCCTGGCCCAGTCCCGGGTCCAGGAACCGGACCGCGCCCCGGATGTCCGGCTCGGCCAGGCCCGGGTGCAGGGAGGGGAAATAAACGAGCCGGGAGCCGGCGGTATCGTGTGGCATGGATAAAACCGTCCTGGTTGAAGCATTGGCGCGCCGGCCCGGCTGTCGGGCCGGCGCCTGTCACAAGGGTTAGCGCCAGCGCGTTCCCTGGGCATCCGACCGTTGCAGAAACCGGGCGCAGCGCCCAGGGCAGACCGGCAAGGCCAGCAGGCACAGATCGCCGGCGGCATTGGCGCAATCCGGAAAGGAATTCGTATCACCGGGCAGGTAATCCTGACAATTCCCTTCCTTGGCCACAAGCGCCGGGAACCGGGCCTCCCAGAGCCGGGCGGCCTGCTCCTCGGTCAGGGACAGGTTTTCGGCCCGGGCCAGGAAGTCGTCAAAGAGCCGGACCAGGCGCGTGAGCACGGCGCAGCGGGTGCGTTGCGAAAGCCCGGGGTTGCAGTGCTCCTCGTAGAGGCAGCGGCCCCACAGGAAGTGCCGACATCCTTCCCCGGGCAAGCGCGTCATGGAGGCCGACATTACGGTTCCTCCACTGCCGGGCCCCTTCCTTGACCTGCCCCCAGGCGGCGTGTATAGCCTCGGCCAATCCATCCGCGGAGGCGTGTCATGTTTGGAATCGGTTTTCCGGAACTCATTATTATCCTGGTCATTGTGCTCATCATTTTCGGAGCCAACAAGCTTCCCGAGATCGGATCCGGCATGGGCAAGGCCATCAAGAACTTCAAGAAGGCCACCAACGAACCCGACGAAATCGACGTTACCCCGGGAAAGTCCCCAGAGGAACCCCAGGACAAGAAATAGCTGCGACGCGCATCGATCCAAACGCCCTGCCGGCCTTGCCGGCGGGGCGTTTTTCATTTCTCCGGAAAGGATTTTTCCTCGAGGGCAAACCGGGCCATGGCCAGCACGGCCGCAGCCAGCCCCTGGGCCAGGGCCTGGCGCTTGCCCGCCTCGGCCAGGACGGCGGCGTCGCCGGGATGGGAGAGAAAGCCCGCCTCCACCAGGATGGCCGGGCCGTCGGCCTCGGCCAGAAGGCGGATCGGAGCCGCGCCGACGTCTGGCCGAGACAGGGGCCGGGGCAGGGGCAGGTCCGACGGCAGGGCCTTGGCCAGGGCTTGGGCCAGCTCCCTGGCCGCGCGCCAATGCCCGCCGGAGGTTGCCTGGCGGGCCGCCTGGGCAAAGAAACGATCCCCTCCCCGGCCGGAAAAAGGCGTTTCCCGGCCATAGGCCGCGTTTTCCTCCTTGGCCACGGCCGCGGCCAAGGAACCGGAAGCCTCCCAGCCGAAAGCGTATACCGCCACGCCGCTGGCCTGAGGTTGCCCCAGCCGCGCGGCATGCAGCGAGACAAGGGCGTCCGCGCCGTAAAACCCGGCCAGGGCGGCCCGGGCCCAGCCCGGCAGGGCCACGTCGGCCGTACGGGTCAAAAAGACTTCCACCGACTCCCGGGACGGGGCCAGCACTCGGGCCAGGCGCAAGGCCAGATCCAGGGTCACGTCGGCCTCCCGCAGGCCCTGCCCGGCCGATCCCGGGTCCGCTCCGCCGTGGCCCGGGTCCAGAAGCAGGCGAAACGGCCCCTTGGGCCGCTGCAGCACGCCCCTGTCCAGCAGAATCTTGCGCTCGGCCAAGGCCTCCCGCTCCAGGGCCGAAGGCCGGGCTCCGGGTTTCTCCCGGCCGGGCTCGGACTTTGGCCGGGGCACGGGAAACTGGCTTATGGTCTCGGCCATCATCCGCGACAGAGTGTCCTCGGGATTTAAGCGCACGGCTATCTGGAAATGCTCCAGGGCCTGGCGGGCGTCGCCCTGCTGGAACCAGGCCCGGCCGAGCAGGGCCTGGACGCGCTCGTCCCGGGGGTCCAGGGCCTGAGCCTGAAGCAGGACTTCCAGGGCCTTGGCCGTCTGGCCGGCGGTCAACAGGTCCTGGCCCCGCAGGGCCAGTTCATGGGCCGTGTCCGCGCCAAACACCCGGCCGGGCGAGACAGCCAGGAGCGCTCCGGCGCTTGCGAGCAGGCGCAACAGCCGACGCCGGTTCATGGACGCGCTCCCTTGCGCCAGGCAGCCACGGCCCGGATCAAGGCCTGGTGGTCGCCCGGGGCAAACCAGGCCACGTCCGGCTCCTTGCGAAACCAGGTCATCTGGCGCTTGGCATAGGCCCGGGTGTTTTTGAGCCAGGCCGCCTTGGCCGCCTCCAGGCCGATCCGTCCGGCCAGGAATGCGGCCAGTTCCGGACCGCCGATGCCGGACAGGCCCGGGGCCTCCTCGGGATGAGCGGCCAGGGCCCGGCGCACCTCATCGGCCGCCCCGGCCGCCAGCATGGCCTCGATGCGATGGGACAGGCGGGCTTCCAGGGCTTCCAGGGGCAGGGACAGGCCCAGTTTGAGAACATCGTACGCCGGCGCGGCCGGGTCCTTTTCCCGGTGCCACCAGCTCAAGGCGCGGCCTGTGGCCAGGTGCACCTCCAGGGCGCGGGTGACGCGCTGGCGGTCGGCCGGGGCGATTTTGGCGGCATAGTCAGGGTCCACGCCAGCCAGGCGATCGTGCATGACCTGAGGCCCCTGGGTATCGAAATCCCGTTGCACCTGCTCGCGAATGGCCCGGGGCACGGCCGGGATGGGAGCCAGGCCGCCCAGGATGGCCCGAAAATAGAGTCCCGTGCCGCCGACCAGAAGCGGCAAACACCCACGGCCCGCGATACCGGCCACCGCAGCCCGAGCCCGGGCCGCGAACGCGCCGGCGGAAACAGCCACGTCCAGGGGCGTGTCGCCATAGAGAAAATGCGGGCAGCGGATCTGTTCGGCCGGCGTGGGCTGGGCCGTCAGCACGGCCAGGCCGGCATAGACCTGCCGGGAATCCACGTTGACCACGGCCCCGCCAAACGCCTCGGCCAGGGCCAGGGCCGCCTCGGTCTTGCCCGTGCCCGTGGCCCCGAGCAGACAGACGATTTTCGTTGCGGCCAACCTAATCTTTCCCTCCCGCATCCGCGAACCCGTACTTGCGCAGCATGCGCTCTCGGGTCACTTCGGGCACCATGCCCCGGATGTCGCCGCCGTGCTTGGCCACTTCCTTGACAATGGTGGAGCTGATGTAGAGCCACTTGTAGTCGGTCATGATGAAAACCGTCTCAATGGAGCGGTCGAGCTTGCGGTTCATAAGGGCCATCTGAAACTCGAACTCAAAGTCGGACACGGCCCGCATGCCGCGCAGGATCACGTCAGCCCCCCGGGATTTGACGTAATTGACGAGCAAGCCCGAAAACCCCTCCACCATGACCCGGTCATCGTGGGCAAAGACCTTCTCGGCGATCTCCACCCGCTCTTCCAGGGAGAAAAGCGGCGTCTTGTGGGTGTCGCCGGCCACGGCCACGATGACCGTGCCGAAGATCTTGGCCGCCCGGCGCACCAGCGAAATGTGGCCGTTGGTCAGGGGGTCGAAGGTTCCGGGATAGACCGCGACGCAGGTGTTTCCAGGCGCCATAGCATGATCCTCGTTTGACCGTAGGTCCGGTCGGCAAGACAGTGGAGTTCGGGCGGGACATCGGCTGCGGCCAGCGCCGCCTGGGCCTCGATTTCGGCCGCCACCACGCCTTGCGGCGCGATACGTCCCAGGCTCACGAGCTGTTTGAGGGTGGGAGGCACCAAGCCCTGGCCGTAGGGCGGATCAATGGCCACCAGATCAAAGGCCTGGCCAGCCAGTTTCGGCAGCACCACAGCCACATCGCCCCGGGCCACCCGGGCCATGGCCGGGGACAGGCCCAGGGAGGCCAGGTTTTCCTGCAGGACCCTGATTACACCGGCCTGGCGTTCGATGAAAACAGCCAGGGCCGCGCCCCGGGAAAGGGCCTCGATGCCCACGCTGCCGGCTCCGGCAAAACAATCGAGCACCCGGGCTTGGGCAAACACCACGCCCCGGGCCTCGAGCATGGAAAAAAGCGCCTCGCGCACCCGGCCCGTGGCCGGCCGCAACCCCTTTGCCTCGACCACCTTGATGCGCCGGCCGCCGAACCGCCCGCCGATAATCCGCACGCCGCCCCCTACCGTGATCCCGTCACCAGGGCGTAGAGCCTTGGGGCAAACCGTTCGAGGAATCGGCCCAGGCCGGCGCACACGGCAAAAACCAGGATGGTCAGGACCAGCATGGCCGCAATGCCGGCCAGGCTGCCGGAAGGCTTGGCCACAAACCGCGTCACGTAGATCAGATAGGAAAGAACCGGTTCATGGGTCAAGTAGACGAAAAAGGAGCCGGCCGAAAGCCCAAGCAGCAGCCTGTTGTCGCGAAACCAGGGGTACGCCGACAGGCACCAGAAAACGACGACCCCGGCAATCATGCTGTTACGGTACAGGAAATGGTAGAGGGGCGTAAAGCCATAGTGATATTCCACATGAGCGACAGTCAACAGCAGGGCGAGATAGATGCAGAGTGCAGGCGTCAGCAAGCGCCCGGCCTGTTCCAGGACTACGTTTTTCCGAGAGAGGAGGCAGCCGCCGTAAAAAAAGAACGCCCCGCTGAATTCCACCGGCAATCCCGCCTGGGGCACGAACAGCCACAAGGCCCAGAACACGATCAGGCCGACCAGCGGTATTTCCTGGGATACGGCGTAAAAGACCGGAGCCAGCAGAAAATAGACGTACAGGTCGCGCAAAAACCACAAGGGATACACGACAGGGTAGCCGTAAAGCCCGAAAAGCAGCTCGAAAAAGCCGCGTTGCCTGATGAAGTTGACATCCCCCATATAGGGGACCTTGTGGAACAGAAAAATGAGTCCAAGGGTCAGGGCGTTGAAGAGAAGATAGGGCAGCAGGATGGTGCGGCTTTTTTTTACCAGCATGCGGCCGTAGGCAGCCGCGGTGGGCGCAAACGTCTTGTAGAACAGGTAGCCGGAGATGCCAAAAAAGATGGGCACGCACAACCGGTAGATATTGTGCGGAAAAAGCACCAGACAGGCGCGCAACAGATCCGGCGTCTGGCTGTAATAGGCGTCAATGATCTTTTCGGCATGGATGCCCACCACAAAGAGCACGAGCACCGTGCGCAGGACGTCGAAACGTCTGGAGACCTCCGGAGAAACCAGGGAGCGTGTGGACATACGGCAAGGGGTACGGCGGCTATTGCAACAGGTCGAACTTGGAAAACCGCATGGTCAGGCCGGCCCGGCCCTGGGTGGCCGAACGCAGCTCCGTGGAAAAGCCGAACATCTGGCGCAACGGAGCCAGGGCCGTCACAGTCTTGTGGCCGCCCCGGTCGGACATGTCCTCGATCTTGGCCCCCTTGGCCCCGAGAAGCCCCACCACATCGCCTACAAAGGCGTCAGGCACGCCGATCTCCACTTCCATGATGGGCTCAAGCAGGGCCGGCCGGGCCGCGGCCAGAGCGGTCTTGAGGGCCAGGCTGGCGGCCATGCGGCAGCCCACGGCCGAGGTTTTGCCCTCCTGGGCCACAATGCCCGTAACCCGCACCCGCACGTCCTGGACCGGATAGCCCCGAAGCGGCCCGCTTTGCAGGCCGTCCTCCAGGCCTTCGGCAATGGCCGTGGTCCAGGCGTCCGGATAGACCTGCCCATCGAGTTCGAAGGCGACCTCCCGGCCGGATTCCCGGGGCAGCGGGGACACGGCCAGGGCCACCTGGCCATGGTGCTGCCGGTCGCCGAGCTCCCGGTCGAATTGGGCCTCGCCGGCTCCCTCGGCCGTGATGGTCTCCTGATAGACCACCTGGGGCTTGCCGGCCCGGGGAGCCAGGCCGTATTCCCGGCGCACCCGCTCCAGGACCACATCCAGGTGCAGCTCGCCCATGCCCGACAGGATCAACTGGTCGGTCTCAGGGTCATGGACCAGGGTCAAGGTGGGGTCTTCCTGGAGGAGCTTGTCCAGGACTTCCTTGAGCCGGTCGGATTCCTCGGCGTTTCGCGGCTCCAGGGCCAGGCTGATGACCGGTTTGTAGGCGGCAATGGATTCGAGCAAAATGGGATTGTCCCGGGAACAGAGTGTGTCGCCCGTGACGGCGTGGCGCAGCCCGGCCACGGCCACGATTTCGCCCGGCCCCACGACCTCGACCTTTTCGCGGTGACCGGCATGGAGGTAAAAAAGCCGAGCCGGCCGCTCCAGTGCGTCCTTGGTGGCGTTGTACACGTCCTTGCCGGCTTCCAGACGGCCGCTGTACACCCGCGCGAAAACCTGCTTGCGGCCGGTCTCCATGCTTACCTTGAAGGCCAGGGCGGCCAGGGGGGCGGCGGGGTCGGGCTCAAAGCGCTTTTGCGCCCTGGTCTGCGGGTCGACGCCGGCCACGGCCCCCCGGTCCAGGGGGCTTGGCAAAAAGGCCAGCACCCCGTCCAGGAGCGGCTGGACGCCGATGTTTTTCAGGGCCGAGGCGGCATAGACCGGCACTACGGCATGGACCAATGTGGCGGCGCGCAGGGCGGCGGTCAGGCGCTGCGGATCAATGGCCTCGCCCGAAAGATAGGCCTCCATGAGGACTTCGTCGTGCTCGCAGGCCGCTTCCACCAGCCGTTCCCGCCAGGGCGCGGCATACGCGGCCTCGTCCGGGGACAGAGGACGGCGGGTGGTTTCCTCGCCATGGGTCTCCTGGTCGAAATCCAGACGCTCCAGGGACAGCAGATCAATCAGGCCGACCAGGTCCTGGCCCTGGCCCAGGGGAATGGTCACGGCCACGGGATTGGCCGCGAGCTTTTGGCGCATGGCCGCCAGCGCGCCCTCGAAATCCGCGCCCAGCCGGTCCAGCTTGTTGATGCAGGCCAGTTTCGGCACGCCGTAGGCCGCGGACTGCCGCCACACGGTCTCGGACTGGGGCTCCACGCCGGCCACGGCGCAAAAAACGCCCACCGCCCCGTCCAAAACCCGAAGCGAGCGCTCCACTTCAATGGTGAAGTCCACGTGGCCCGGGGTGTCGATGATGTTTATGCGGTGGTCCTTCCAGAAGCAGGTGGTGCAGGCCGAGGTGATGGTGATGCCGCGCTCCTGCTCCTCGGGCATGAAATCCATGGTGGCCGTGCCTTCATGCACTTCGCCCATGCGGTGGATCTTGCCGGTGTAATAGAGGATGCGCTCGGTCAGGGTGGTCTTGCCGGCGTCGATGTGGGCAATGATGCCGATATTGCGCAGGGTTTCCAGCCTGCCCTTCTTGCTTCCCTTCCTGGCGCTCATGACCGCTCCGATCCGTTGGTGGCCCATGGGGAGGACGCCACAGCATCGCCGGAATCGAAGCCCGGGTGGGCAACGCCTGCTCCGGCGAACCGGGCGCGAAAGGCCTCGGGGGAGATATTCGGCCACAACCAGAAGGTTTCCCGGCCCGGTCCCAGAACCAGGGGGGCCGCGCCCAGGCCCTGGTCCAAATGGTCTCCAGCGAGGTAGAGGGCGTCATAGCCCAAAGAAGCCGCCTCGGCCAGTCCGCCCGGCGCGGCCGCAAAAGGCGGGGCCAGGGGTACCGGTCCGGCCGGGTCGCCATGGACGTAAAACTCCATGTCCGGATGGGCAAAGGCCAGGGCCTGCCGGTCAAAATCCGCTTCCGATGCAGGGAAAAGGCCGGCCCGGCCATTTATCCGGGCAGGCAAGGTCCGCAGGCCAGGGCCGATGCCCGCAGGTTCGGCCACGCCGTCGAGGAAAACCACGGCCCCGCGCCCCATGCCGGCCAAATCGCGGATCAGGCCGGCAAAGGCCTGAGCGCCCACGCGAGCGACCGTTTCCACGCCGCACAGTTCCAGGGTGGTCAGCAAGGCATGGGGCCAGCGGCGGCCGACCCGCACGGCCGCCACCTCCGGCACCCGGGCGCACAGGGCGGGAATCACGGCCGCAGCCAGCCGGGCCGGCGAGGCAAAGGACGGACCGCAGGCAATGAGGGCAAAATCCAGGGCACGGTCGCGGCGCAAAAGGCGCAGGTCGTGTCCGAGGCGCAGTTCCTCGGCGCGGGAGAAAGGCATGGGGCCGCCCCAGGCGGCGTACACCCCGGCCAGGCAGGTCTTGATCCAGGCCCGGTGACCATCGGGAACCCGGGCATAGGCAGCGGCAAAGGCGGCGTCGTCCACCCTGCCCTGCTGCAAGGCCTCGGGCCAGTCAAAGACGGAATCGACGTGGTCTGCGTCCATGTCGCAAGCTGTCCCAAATAAAGGCGGGGCGTCAGCCGCCCCGCCTTTGCATCCTTGGCTTTCTACAGCCAGCGTTTGGCCCAGTTACGCCAACTGCCTTCGACCTTGCGCCGTTCTTCCTCGGTCAGGGTCTTCTGGTATTCGAGGTAGGACACCTCGGCCCGAAGCCTGGAATAATCCAGCACTTCGGCCAGGTCCTTGAAGTTCTCGGCCGTGTACATGTAGCGCTTCCAGGCCGCCCCGTACTGCCCGGTGCGCCAGTAGAAATCGGCCACGAACAGTTCGTGCTCGGCCAGGCGCTTGCGGCAGCGACGGATGTATTCCGCCGCTTCCTTGCCGTACTCGGTGTCCGGGAAGGTCTGCTCCAGGAGGTAGAAATACTGGATGGCTTCCTGGAGATTGTTCTGGGGCATGTCGATGGATTCGGAACGCTTGAAGTTGGAGACGCCGATCTGGTAAAGGACGTAGGGAATTTCCTCGCTGCGCGGATGGACCGACTCGAATTCCTTGTAGGTTTCGGCGGCCAGGGCGTAGTCCTCGGTCAGAAAGTAGGCGTCGGCCAGGGCCACGGTGCCCATGGGCGTGTAGGGGCTGAAGGGATAACGGTCCTTGAGCTTCATGAAAAAGCCGATGGCCCCGTAGTAGTCCTTCTCGGACATGGCCTGCCGGCCGGCCTCATAGAGCTCCTGGGCGGTGTCCTCGGGCGGCGGCAGGAAATAGTAGTCCATAAGTCCGGCGCAACCGCCAAGAAAGAGTAGCAAGCAGGCCAGAGGCAGAAAACGGCGCAGCATCACATTCATGATTTGATCCCGGATATGGCCCGGCCGGGGCCGGGCGCCATGCGGCGGACACGACAGCGCCCCAAGGCGCTGCTCGATCCGGCGTTTTGGATGGGCGTCCTCTTACCAGATGGCCCCAAGGGGCACAACGGAAAAAAAACGGCCCCAACCGGTTACGCCTTCAGGAAAAGGCGATTGGCGGAGCCGTGCCCGTGCGTTTATGAAAGCAACGAACTCAGATACGCGTACGCGGTATGGGCGGCGCAAGCGCCGTCGCCCACGGCCGTGGCCACCTGGCGGCACGTCTTGGAGCGCAGGTCGCCGGCGGCCAGAATCCCAGGAATGTTGGTGCGCATCTCCTGGTCCGTGATGATAAAGCCCTGTTCGTCCCGCTTCAGCTCCGGAGGATAGAAATCCCCCTGGGGCTCGAACCCCACGAAGACGAACACGCCATCCACATCGAGCCGGCTTCGCTCCCCGGTCTTGACGTTTTCCACCTCAATGCCGTTGACCGTTTCCTCGCCCGTGATGGCGCGCACCACGGTGGAGCGCAGAATCTGGATGCCGGGGTGGATGAAACACCGGTTCTGATAGCATTTCTGGCCGCGAAAATCGTCGCGGCGATGGATGAGGTAAATCTTTTTCACGAGCCGGGCCAGATACAGGGACTCTTCCAGGGCCGAGTCGCCGCCGCCGATGACCGCCACGGTCTGGCCCCTGAAAAAGTTGCCGTCGCACAGGGCGCAATAGGACACGCCCCGGCCCAGGAATTCCCGCTCCCCGGGAATGCCCACCTGTTTGTACCTGGCCCCGGTGCACAGGATCACGACCTTGGCCTCGATGACCTCGGCGCCCACCGTAACGCGGTGAGCGCCCTCCACGGTCTCGATAGCCGTGACTTCGTCGCTGATCCGGTCCACGGTGTAATGCTCCAGGTGGGCGGCCATGATGTCGGCCAGCTTCCAGCCCTCGACGCCCTCGGGGAAGCCGGGATAGTTCTCGATCAGATGCGTCATGAGCATCTGGCCGCCGGGCGAGAGCTTTTCCACCATGAGCACGGACACGCCGGAACGGGCCAGGTACAGGGCGGCCGTGATCCCGGCCGGGCCGCCCCCGATGACCACGGCGTCATAGCTTTTCATGAATTACAGCGCCTTTTGGGAAAGCATTTCCTTGATGCTGCTCTTGGAGACCGCGCCGGTGATCTGCTCGGCCACTTCGCCGCCCTTGAACAGGATCAGGGTGGGGATGGCGCGGATGCCGTACTTGCTGGGGGTGCTGGGGTTTTCGTCCACGTTCATTTTGGCCACCTTGACCTGGCCGGTATATTCGTTGGCCAATTCATCGACAACCGGTCCCATGGCCCGGCACGGCCCGCACCAGGGAGCCCAGAAGTCCACCAGAACGGGCAGATCGCATTGCAGGACCTCGGCCTCGAAGTTCGCGTCGCTGAGCTGGATGGCCATGAATGCACTCCTTTGTTCTTGGCCGACCGCGGCGGGTGCGGCCGGGTTTTTCTCCCATTTCGAGGAAGGCTCGCGGAACCGGATCCTCGCCTCCATCACGCAATTTCCAATCGTGGAAACTTATTGCGCCCCGCGCTGCCTGTCAACCGATCCGGGCTCCCCAAGCGGCTCGTGCCGGTAATCCCAGGGCACCCGACGGCCGCGCGGCACGGCGTCGAGGGCAAGTCCGTGGCGCAACCCGGCCCGGGCCAGCAGACAGCCGGTAGCAGCGATCATGGTGGCGTTGTCCGCGCAAAGGGCGGGCTCGGGCAAAAAAAGCGGCAGCGAGCGGCTGGCGGCCAGCTCGGCCAGGGTCTCCCGAATGCGGGCATTGGCCGCCACCCCGCCGGCGGCCAGAAGCGAGGCCGGAGGCGCGGGCAGGCCGGCAATGGCCCGCTCCATCTTGATGCGCAGGGTGTCGGCAATGGCCCAGTTGAGGGAGGCGCACACCAGGCGCAATTCCTCGGGCCAATCCCCGGCATCGATGGGGCCGCCGGAAACCGGCATGTGCGCCGCCCGCAGATGGGGCCGGGCCTTGACGTATTCGGACACCGCGGTTTTGAGGCCGCTGAAGCTGAAATCCAGGTTCCGGTTGTCCAGATACGGCCTGGGGAAAAGCGTGCGGTCCGGGGTGACGCCCCGGCCCAGGACATCGATGTACACGCCCCCGGGGTACGGCAGATTGAGCGTCTTGGCCGCCTTGTCAAAGGCCTCGCCCGCGGCGTCGTCCAGGGTGCGGCCAAGCACGGCGAAGTCCAGGGCCGAACGCAGCAGCACAAGCTGGGTGTGCCCGCCCGAGACCAGAAGGCCCAGGGCCGGAAAGGGGATATCCCGGCCAATGGTTGCGGCCATAAGATGGGCGTGCAGGTGATCCACGCCGACAAGGGCCTTGCCCGTGGCCAGGCACAGGCCCTTGGCCACGGACAGGCCGACGAGCAGGCTGCCCAGAAGTCCGGGCCCCCGAGCCACGGCCACGGCGTCCACGTCGGCCAGGGACAGGCCGGATTCGGCAAAAAGGGCGGTCAGAAGCGGCCCCATGCGGCGCAAATGCTCCCGGGAAGCCAGCTCCGGCACCACGCCGCCGAACAGGGCGTGCAGGTCCGCCTGGGATGCCAGCTTCTCCAGGACCGGACGGCCGTCGGCGCAAAGGGCCACGGCCGTCTCGTCGCAGGACGTCTCAATGCCCAGGCAGATCATGCCTTGCGGGCGCGGCTGTAGATTTCCACCACCTTGGCCACATCGTTTTTGCTGCCGATAAAAAGCGGCACCCGCTGGTGCAGCTCCTCGGGCTCGATGTCCAGGATGTCGCGCAGGCCGTCGCTGGCCGCGCCGCCGGCCTGGCGGCACACAAAAGCCAGGGGCGAGGCTTCGCACAAAAGGCGCAGCTTGCCCTTGGGCTTTTTGGGGTCGCGGTGGTCGGCCGGATAGAGGAAAATGCCGCCGTACAGGAGGTTGCGGTGAAAATCGGCCACCAGGGAGCCGATGTAGCGCCCGCTGTAGGGCTTGCCCCGCAGATTTTCAGAGCCCTTGAAATAGCTTACGATCTCTCGCGTCGGCTCGTCCCAGTAGGTCCAGTAGGATTCGTTGACGGAATAGACCCGTCCGGTCTCGGGGGTCCTGATATTCGGATGGGAAAGCAGAAACTCGCCCACGCTGGGGTCCAGGGTGAAGCCATGCACGCCGTTGCCCGTGGTGTACACCATCATGGTGGAGGTGCCGTACAGGAAGTAGCCGGCAGCCACCTGGGCGGAGCCGCGCTGGAGCAGGTCGCACAGATTGTCGCTGCTGCAGCCGTCCTTGATCCGGTAAATGGAGAAGATGGTGCCCACGTTGACGTTGGCGTCGATGTTGGAGGAGCCGTCCAGGGGATCGAAAATGAGGAAATAGTCGCCCTTGGGGAACTGGTCCGGGATACGGATGAGGTCGGCGTTTTCCTCGGAGGCGATGGCGCACAGTACGCCGGCCCGCTCCATGCGGTGGATCAGGACCTTGTTGGCGTATTCGTCGAGCTTTTGCACCTGTTCGCCCTGGACGTTGATCTCCCCGGTAAAGCCCAGAACATCGACCAGGCCGGCCTTGGTGACCTCCCGGGAGATGATTTTGGCCGCCAGGATGAGCTCGTTCAGCAGCCGGGTAAACCGGCCGGAGGCCATGGGGGACTCCTTTTCGTGCAGGAGCAGGTGTTCGGTCACAGTCACTTGCGGCATGGCATTCCTCCCGCCGTCATGGCGTGCGGAGTCCGGCTCGGGCCGGCTCCCCTTCATTGGTCGCATTCCATTGCCAGCATTACTACAATGCGCGGCAATTGCCCACAAGATTCGCCTGGTTGGGCGAACAAAAAAAGCCGGCGGCCGAAGCCGCCGGCACATGAACGGGATCGGTTTAGGGATTGACCGCAGCCGGCGCACCAGTCCCGGAAGCCGCGGCCGCCTCGGGAGCCGGCGCGGGGGCGGCGGGCTTTTGCGGCTCGGGCTTTTTGGCCCGGGCCTCGCGGGCATCGGTCAGATAGATAAATTCCACCTGGCCCACATAGCGGGCCTGCCAGACGTATTGCCCGCCGGCGGCAGACACTTCGCCCTGGACCGCACCCTTGAGGATGTCGTTCCAGTTGAGGCCGGCCAGAGCCTCGCCGCCTTGCCCGGCTCTGCCGGGCCACACCACGCCCTCGGTGGACAGGACCACCAGGGCATCAGGCTCCGGGGAAAAGCGCGTCAGGTTGCGGGGATCGAACGAGGCCACCACCAGGCCGGCCCATTCGTTGTTCTGGAAATACGGCGCAGCCACCATGACCACGGTGCCGAGCTCGTCGGTCTTGACCGAAGCGCCCATCTTGCGGACCTTGTAGCGCTCGGCCTGCTCCAAAAGCGGCGCGAAATCCAGGGACCGCATGGGCACCGAAGGCACCTGGAAGCGAACCGAGCCGGAAGCGTCCACCACGGCCACGCCCGAGAGCCAGTCGTGGTTGGAAAGCAGCTGCTGGCACCATTCGTTTTCCGGCAGCGTGTCCTGGCTGCCCATGGTGCGCAGCAGGCCCATGAGGCGTTCGTCCACGGGCATGAAAAGCGCGGCCAGGCGTTGCAGCCCCTTGTCGGTGACGCCCTGTTCGCTGAAATCAATGGTGGGGTCGGTGTTGACATATTCCCGGTACAACTTCTTGGTGTCGCGCCAGGACGTCTTGATCGTACTGCAGCCGGTCGCCATGACAGCGAGGCAGCACAGAGCCGCAAGGGCCATGCTTACATTGCGTTTCAAGGCCATATCCTCTCGATTTGCCAGATTTCACAGGATACGGATCAGCCCAGGGCGAATCCGGCGGGGTCAGGCCCCGGCCCGAGCCTCCAGCCGATCGGCCAGGGCTTCCAGCATATTTATAAGTTTGGCCGAGCCCTTGCGGTGCGGCGCGGCTTCGGGGCCAACGGCAGGGCCGGCTTCGGCCGGGGCCTGGAGCGCGCCTGGCGTCTCCGGTGTTTCCGGCGCCGGCATACCGCTTTTTGGGGGAGCCAGGGCGGCCATGAGGGCCAAAAGCTCGTCGCGCTCCGGCCCGGGCGCGGCGGCCTCCAGGAGCTCGTTATAGATTTCCAGGGCTCCGGCCACGTCCCCCTGCCCGGCCAGCAGGGAAGCCATGGTCCTGGTGCGCACCACCGGCTCCTTGGACCGGGCGGGCCTGGCCCTGCCCTTCTGGCCGGCCTCGCCCCCCCCGTCCGGGGCCTCCAGCAGATCGGCCAGCTCCATCACTTCATCCGCGCCGCGAAGGGGTGGCGCGCCGGCTTCCCGGCCTGGGGACGGGTCGGCCGGAGGCGCGGCCGGGACCTCGGGCGCGGCCTCGGTCGGCGGCGCGGGCGCGGCCACAGCCTCGGCGGCCGGGGCAGCAGCCTCGGGAGCGGCCTCGGGAGCGGCTTCGCTCAAGCTTTTGAGACCCCGCTCCATGACCTCGGTCCAGGTCAGGGACTGGTTCTGAAAATAATTGGCCAAAAAGAGCATGGCCAAAGATGGGTCCTTGGACCGTGCGGCGGCGGTCTTGGACCACAGGAGCCAGACCGAGGGATAGCGGGAGAGCAGGGCCCCCACGTCGGCGAACGCTGCGTCCGCCTCCCCTGCCCGGCCCTGGCGGGTCAGAAGCTCGATGAGCAGGAACTTGGCTTCCAGGTGGTCGGGATGAAAGCCAATGCCCCGGGTCAAGACGGCCACGGCCTCATCCACCCGCCCCTCCCCGGCCAACTGCCGGGCCAAGGGAAAAAAGACCTTGGAATTGGGCTCGATCTCCAGGACTTCGCGGTACAATTCGACTTTACTGACCATCGGTCCCGTTTCCTTCCTTGTCCTTGGCGGCGGCAGCGTCCTTGGGGAACTGATAGAGGATTTCACTGTCCTTGAGATAGTTCATCTGGGCGCGGGCCATTTTTTCGGTAAAGGCCCGGTCGGTCTTGAGCCAGCGGATTTCCTGGCTCAAGTCCAGGGACTTGTCGTTGACGCTGTCCAGGTGTTCCTTGAGCTGGGCGTGCCTGGCCCGCAGCTCCAGAAAGGCGAAGATGCCGTTATCGCTCCAAATCAGATTATAGAGCAGAAATATATTGAAAAAGATGAGGCCCGCAAGCAGGAAGCGACGCCAGATCATATCATTGCACGATGTACTTTTTGGGTCGTTTGGATTCGTTTTGTTCCAAGGGTTCCCGCAGTTCCTTGAGGAAATTTTCCGTGGCCGCCTCGATGCGGGCCACATCCTGTTCCTGAACCTCGATTTCCTCGACCTGGGACAGGAACATCTTGAGTATCTTGAAATCCCGCAGCAGATAATGGCCGAACTGGAGCCGTTCCAGGTCGGGTTCGAGTTCCAGGATGGTATGCAGGCAATTGGAGATGCGGGCGGACAGGTTTTCGTCGTGGCGCTGGCCCAGGCGCGCCCCCCTGCCCTGACCGGACCGGGGAGTCCGCACGCGGCGTCTGGCCAGCCTGGAGATGTTTTTGGCTTTCATATCGCCTTTTTCGGGAGACGGTTGGCGTCGGTTCCGGGGACCGGCCTCACGCGGACGGCTTCCGGAACCACATCATGTTTTTTCCGAACCCATAAAAGTAATTCACGCCGGATACAAGCGTCAAAACCAGGGCCGCGTACAAAAGCACGTTGCCCAGGGGATTGGGGTCCCAGCCGTACCAGGGATAATGCAGGACCAGGGGGCAAAGCGCCACCATCTGCAGGATGGTCTTGAACTTGCCGAACTTGTCCGCGGCAATGACCACGCCCATGTCCGCGGCAATGGCCCGAAGCCCGGTGACCGCGATCTCCCGGCCGACGATGATCACGGCCAGCCAGGCCTCCACCCAGCCCAGGCGCACCAGCATGATGAGCAGCGAGGTGATGAGCAGCTTGTCGGCCAGGGGGTCCAGGAACTTGCCCAGGGTGGTGACCTGGTTGCAGTTGCGGGCCACGGCCCCGTCCACGATGTCCGTGACCGAAGCCACGAGAAAGACCAGCATGGCCGCCAGGCAGGTGGCCCGGTTGGGGAAATAGAGCAGGACCACCAGGATGGGCACGGCTCCGATGCGGGCAAGGGTCAGGTTGTTGGCGAGATTGAACATAGGCTGGCTGGGCTTTGCTGGATTTGGGGATGCGCAGGCAGGCAATAAAGCAATCCCCTCCTGCCGTAAAGCCCGAAACGGCAAGGCGCGGACTTTAAGGACAAAAAGAGGAGGCAGCCTCCAGGCTCGACCGGCAGGCGGCGTCCACGGCCTCGGCCAGGGCCAAAAAGGCCTGCTTGGCCGGGCTCTCCCCCTCCAGCAGGACCACGGGCCGGCCCAGGTCTCCGGCCACCACCGTGGCCGGGTCCAGGGGCACGGCGCCCAGGAAGTCCAGGCCGAAGGCCTTGGCCAGGGCCTCGCCGCCGCCCTTTTTGAACAGTTCGATCTCTCGGGAACAGTAAGGGCACACGAGCCCGCTCATGTTTTCCACCACGCCGAGGATATTGGCATTGGCGTATTGCAGGAAATTGATGGCCTTGCGCACGTCGGCCAGGGAGACCTCCTGGGGCGTGGTGACCACCAGGCACAGGGCGTCCCGGATGGTTTTGAGCACCGCGAGGTGCTCGTCGCCCGTGCCGGGAGGCGAATCAATGACCAGGTAGTCGAGCTCCCCCCAGTCCACGTCGGCAATGAACTGGCGGATGGCCGTGGTCTTCATGGGGCCGCGCCACAACACCGCCTGGTTCGGGTCGGTCAGAAACGACTGCATGGAAACCACGAGCAGGTTTTCGTCGAAGCGTTTGGGCCGTATCCCCGCGCTCCGGTCCGTTTCCAGGCTGCCGGAAAGCCCGAGCATGCGCGGCACGCTGGGACCGTGCAGGTCCACGTCCAAAAGCCCCACCCGCTTGCCCCGCCGGGACAGGGCGCAGGCGATGTTGACGGCCACCGAGCTTTTGCCCACGCCGCCTTTGCCGCTCATGACAAAGAGCTTGTAGCGGATTTTCTCCAGAGTGGAACGGATGCGCATGTCGCGGACATCGCCAAGGCCCCCGC
The DNA here is from genome assembly GCA_964490985.1 of uncultured Desulfovibrionaceae bacterium. Lineage (GTDB taxonomy): Bacteria > Desulfobacterota > Desulfovibrionia > Desulfovibrionales > Desulfovibrionaceae > Solidesulfovibrio. Next base: position 17,794 of record CAZBER010000062.1, read on the forward strand.
CCTGGGGAGCGCCCGGACACGCGTCGCAGGATTTCCTTGCCGCCATAGGCGATACTCCCAAAAAACGGCCTACCAGCCGTGGGCTCCGACCAGGTCCACGAACATCACGCCGCCCATGTCCCGGGTGATCACCCGGCCGTTCTCCTTTTGCACGAAAAACAAGGACTGGCTGCGCCGGGACGGCCCCACGGGAATGATCATGCGGCCGGGATCGGCCAGCTGGGCCACCAGGGGGTCGGGAATCTTGGGGCCGCCGGCAGTGACTAGGATGCGGTCGAACGGGGCCTCGTCGGGCCAGCCCAGGGTGCCGTCATCGAGCTTGAAGCGGGCCCGCAGGTAGCGCATGTCGGTCAGGCGCTGCCGGGCCAGAACCATAAGGGCCCGCACGCGCTCCACGGAAAAGACGTAGGCGCCCAGTTCGGCCAAAATGGCCGTCTGGTAGCCCGAGCCCGTGCCGATCTCCAGGACCCGAAGCCCGGGCGAGATGTCGAGCATCTCGGTCATCCAGGCCACGATGTACGGCTGGGAAATGGTCTGGCCGTGGCCAATGGGCAGGGGATGGTCCTCGTAGGCCTGGGGAATGAGCGCCTCTTCCACGAAGAGATGCCGCGGCACCTTGCGCAGGGCGCGAAGCACGTCGGGGTTGGTCACGCCCCGGGCCTCGACCTGTTCCCTGACCATGCGCTCCCGGCTGCGTTTGAAATCGAGTTTCGGTCCAGTCCCGTTCATGCCCGCCCTTTGCGTCGCCCCCCTCCTTGGAGAGCGGCGCGCGATCCCAATTTGGAGAACAGAATTCCGCCACCAAGTCAACTCGCCCCGCCTTGACAGCCAGTCGCCAGGAATGCGATTTTGACGGCACACAAGGAGGCCTTTATGCTGACCACCCGCGACCTTATGACCGAAGACCTTATCTCCCTTCGTGACACCGACAGCCTGCTTGTGGCCAAGCGCGTCATGGAGGAGGCCCGCATCCGCCACCTGCCCATCGTTGACGCCTCGGGAGCCTTTGTCGGGCTTTTGACCCACCGCGACATGCTGTCCGCCTCGGTTTCCCGCCTGGCCGAGATCGACGAGGACACCCAGGAGGAAATCTACGACGGCATTCCCATCCTGGAGGTCATGCGCACGGATGTGGCCGTCGCCTCTCCGGACCTGCCCCTGCGCCAGGTGGCCGAGGTGCTCCTGTCCCAGAAATACGGCTGCCTGCCCGTGGTGGAAGAAGGCAAGCTGGTGGGCATCCTGACGGCTTCGGACTTCATCCGCCTCTCCTTGGACCTCATGGACGCCCTGGAAGCCAGTGAAAAAGCCGCTGGCGTCGGTGTTGCCCCGTAAGTGCAACGGAGCGCTTTTTCTGGAAAAGATGTTGACTTCGGGCTTGTGAAATTTTACGCTTTTTTCTTGAAGTCATGGCGGCGAGGCCCGCGCCTTCGGCTGCCGCCTGTGGTCTCGCAGCGGCAAGGTCCACGAATACCGTTTTTGGAGCTCAAGGAGGGAGTTGGATGCGTTCCAAGGTCATGCTTTCCGCGTTGGTCGTCTCGGCACTCACCCTGGCCCTGGCCCCGGCGGCCTTTTCCCAGGGTAAGTTCAGCGATCTCATCGATGCCAAGTCCACGCTGTGCTACCCGCTGGAGTTCAGCTTCAAGCGGCCGGCCGGAGTGCTCAAAACCAGCTTTGCGCCGGTCAAATTTTCCCATGGCCAGCACGGCTCCATTGCCTGCGGCACCTGCCACCACATGTGGGACGGCAAGGGCGAGGTCCAGGGCTGCAACACGGCCGGCTGCCACGACAACCTCACCGAGCGCCAGGACCCCATGTCCTACTTCCGCGCCTACCACGACAAGAACGCCGAATACAGCTGCCTGGGCTGCCACATGAAGACCAACCTGGAACGCAAGGCCAAGGGCGAAAAGCCCCTGTCCGTGGCCCCCTGCTCCAACAACGGCTGCCACGTGGTCCAGAAATAGCCCAAGGCCGCCCATCGCCGCCCAAAGCCTCTGCCTGGCGCAGGGGCTTTTTTTTGGCCGCGCCGTTGCCACGGGCCGGCAATGCCCGTATGAGGAAACCATCGCCCTTCCCGCCGCCGGCGCGGCCCAAAACCCGTCAAGGAGGCCAACATGCCCGAAGACATGCGCAAACAAGGCGTTTTCAGCTGGAACGAACTCATGACCACGAACGTGGAAGAGGCCAAGGCGTTCTACACCAAGCTTTTGGGCTGGACCACCGAGGACAAGCCCATGCCGGAAATGGGCATGACTTATACCCTGGTCAAGGCCGGCGACACGCCCGTGGCCGGCATCATGCCCATGCCGCCGGAAGCGGGCAAAATGCCGCCCGTGTGGGGAAGCTATGTGAGCGTCGACGACGTGGACGCCTCGGCCAAAAAGGCCGTGGAACTGGGCGGCACGGTGTACAAGGAGCCCACGGACATCCCCGGCGTGGGCCGGTTTTGCGTGATAGGCGACCCCCAGGGCGCATTTTTGGCGCTGATCAAATTCATCGACATGGAAGCGTGATGGCGCATGGACAACCCCTGGGGGACAATGCAGCACGGCAGGCGGCCCTGTATGACATCTCCCTGCTCCTGACCCCGGACGCGGTTGTCATTCCGGGCGATCCGCCCTTTTCCCGCCGCCTCTTTCTCGATCATGGCGTGCATGGCTGCGAGGCGGCGGCCCTCTCCCTGTCCGCCCATGCCGGAACTCATCTGGATTTCCCGGCTCACTTTTTTGTGCACGGCAAGCGGGCCGGGGACTACCCGGCCCGGGCCTTTCTCCGGCCGGCCGTGGTCGTTGACGCCGGGGGGGCCCTGCTTCTTTCGCCCGAAGTCCTGGCCGGCCTGGACCTCGCCCCAGGCGAGGCCGTGCTCTTTCGCACCCGCAACTCCCGGGAAGGCCGCTTTGCCGGCCCGGATTTTCCCGAATCCTTTGTGACCGTGGGTCCGGACCTGGCCCGAGAGCTGGTCACACGCCAGGCCGGGCTGGTCGGCATCGACGCCCTGAGCGTGGAGCCGCTTACGGACCCGGCCTATCCCGTGCACCATATCCTGCTTGGCGCTGGCGTCCTTATCCTGGAAGGCCTGGACCTGCGCGCCGTGCCCCCCGGGCGCTACACCCTCGTCTGCCTGCCCCTGGCCGTGCCCGAGGCCGAGGCCTCGCCCGTGCGGGCCGTGCTCCTGGCCGGGGAACAGCCTCCGAAACAAGGCGGGGCTATTCCAGGCAGATGATGTCGTAGGCGTCGCCGGTCAGGCAGACCCCGCCTGCGGCCGTCACCTCGAAGGTGTTTTCCACGCCCACCATGCCCACGTCCGCAATGCCGTACTTGGGCTCCAGGGCCAAGGTCATGCCGGCTTCCAGGGGCGCGTCGAACCCCTTGGCCACAACCGGCCAGCCGTCGATGGTCAGGCCGATGCCGTGGCCCAGGAAACGCACCTGGTTGCCGCCAAGGCCCATGAAGCCCTTGGCCAGGCCTTCCTTCTCGGCCATATCCAGGGCCAGGGCATAGAGCCGGCTGGGCACGGCCCCGGGCCGCAAGGCCTCGGCCACGGCCTGCTGCACCCGGATGCAGAAGTCGTGGCCCCGGCGGACCTCCTCGGGCAGGGCCTTTTTTTCGCCCGCGAAATAGACCTGGGTCTTGTCGGTATTGTAGCCCTCCAGGACAAAGCCGATGTCCAGGGTGAGAACCTGCCCTTTCTTCCAGACCGTGCCGGCATAACCGCCAAAGGGCAGGGCCGGATGCTCGCCCCGAAGCCCCACCGGGCCGTTGAACACGCTGGGGTAGTTGCCCGAATCTCCGGCCGCGACATGGCCGAGGAAGATTTCCTCGCCAAAGTTCCCCATGCGCAATTGTCCCATGTGCCCCAGGGCGAAAAAGGCTTCCCAGCATTTGTGGGAGATTTCCTGCTCGGTCATGCCCGGGCGGATGCGGGCCGGGATGTCCTGGCACAGGGCCTTGGCGTGGCGCGCCCCGCAAAGCCGCATCTTGGCCAACTCCCAATCCGACTTGCGGGCCTGGGCCATGGCCAGGGCGGCATCGCCCGAGACAAAGGACACGCCCGGGACCCGGCTCATGAGCAGTTCGGCCAGATTCCAGGGCAGACTGCCCTGCTCGGCGGCCGCCACCGGAGACAGAGGGCTGCCGGCTTGGGCGCAAAGGGGCAGGATGTCCCCAAAGGAGCGGAAGGGCAAAATGGTTTCCAGGGGCGATTCCAGGAGTGCGCGCTCGCGGCCCTTGCGGCACAGGAGCACGGGATTGCCCGAAAGGGGCAGCCACAGCACGCCATTGGCCCAGGACCCGGTCAGGTAGTAGATGGCCAGCCGGGAAAAGGCCAAAAGCCCCTCGGCCCGGGGGGCGGTTTCGGCCAGGGCCTGGCGGCATTTGTCGTGGCGCGCGGCCATTTCCGCGTGAGGCAGACGTTCCAGGGATTCAAACATGTGGACTCCATTGGTGTTTGCATGTGCAGGCGAAGGCGTTATAGCAGCCCTCCGGCCGACGGGCCGAAAGGCGGACCGCCGGGCGACACGGGTGTCGCCCCCTGGTCGAAACAGCACGTGGAACAGGCATGACCCACCCCGACCGGCTGGACGGGCCGGCTTTTTTCGCCCTGATCGCGGCCACGCTCCTGTGGGGCGGCTCGTTTATCGCCATGAAGATCGCCATGCAGGGCTTTTCCCCGCTTCTGGTGGTCTTTTGCCGCATGGCCCTGTCCTCCATGGTCTTTGCCCTGCTGTGGCGGCGCCTGGGCGGCTTCAAGGCGGCCCGGGGCGACTGGCCCTGGCTCTTGTTCATGGGCTTTTGCGAACCCTGCCTGTATTTCGTGTTCGAGGCCTATGCCCTGACCCTGACCCAGGCCTCCCAGGCGGCCATGGTCACGGCCACCCTGCCGGTGCTCACCGCCGTGGTCGCCGCCCTGACCCTTAAAGAAAAACTTCAAGGATCAACCATGGCCGGCCTGCTCCTGGCCGTGGCCGGGGTCATGGTCATGAGCGTTTTCGGCGCGCCAACGAGCCAAGCGCCCCATCCCGGGCTCGGCAATTTCCTGGAATTTTTGGCCATGTGCTGCGCCGTGGGCTACATCATCACGGCCAAGCGCCTGGCCGCCCGGCACCGGCCCCTATATCTCACGGCCGTGCAAAGCTTTACCGGGGCCGTGTTTTTCGCGCCCGTGCTCTTTTTTACGCCCCTGCCCGAGCGCATAGAGGCCGGTCCGGCCCTGGCCGTGGTCTTTTTGGGGCTGGCCGTCACCTTCGTGGCCTACGGCCTGTACAACTTCGGCGTCAGCCGGGCCCCGGCGGCCAAGGCAGCGGCGTTTATCAACCTGATCCCGGTCTTTGCCTGCCTGCTGTCCCGGTTCATGCTGGACGAAACCCTGACCGAGGCGCAATGGGCCGGCGGGGCCATGACCCTGGGCGGGGTGGCCCTAAGCGCCCGGCCCGGCCGACGGCGTCAAACCATTTCCAATGCATCGGTGAAATGAACAAGAAGGCACGGGCATTGGATGGGAGAATATTTTTTTATCATAACCGAACCGGCAAGGCTTTTGCAAAAGCAAACGCAATGTGAAACAGCAGGAGACGTTACGTTGGAACACCCTCAACCCATTATGGGTTTCCAAAGTGAGGAGCCCTTTGGTCGCCGAAGGCTTCAAAAACTTCTGACGTAGAAATACGATCAGTCCTCGCGCCGGGAGTAATCCATGTTGCGGCGCGCGGGCTCGAAACCCGCCTTGACCACCAGCCGGCGCAGCTCGTCCTCGGGCATGCGGAAATGCACCCCGGCCGCGGCCACCACGTTTTCCTCGATCATGGTGGACCCGAAGTCATTGGCCCCGAAATAAAGCGCCATCTGCCCCACCATGGGTCCCTGGGTCACCCAGGAGGCCTGGATGTTGGGCACGTTGTCCAAAAAAAGCCGGGACAGGGACAGGAGGCGCAGGTATTCCCAGGACGAGCACTCGGGCACGGACAGGCTGGTGTTGCCGGGCTGGAAGGTCCAGGGAATAAAGGCCGTAAAGCCACCGGTTTCGTCCTGCAGGTCGCGGATGCGCAGCAGGTGCTCCAGCCGGTGCTCGATGGTCTCCCCCAGGCCGATGACCATGGTGGCCGTGGAGCGAAGGCCCTGGCGGTGGGCCTCGGCCATGACGGCCAGCCACTCGTCGGCCGGACATTTGTTGGGCGAGACCGAGCCGCGGATGGCATCGGACAGGATCTCCGCCCCGCCGCCGGGCAGGGAAGCCAGGCCCGAGGCCTTGAGTTCGGCCAGGACCTCGGCTATGGACAGGCCGTCCATGCGGGCCAGGAACGCGATTTCCGGCGGGGAAAAGCCGTGCACCGCCACTTCGGGGAATTTGTCCCGGAGAAAGGCCAGCAGGCCGGTGTAAAAATCCAGATGCAGGTCAGGGTGCATGCCGCCCTGCAGCAAGATCTGATAGCCGCCGAGTTTCACGGTTTCCGCCACCTTGGCGGCCAGTTCGTCCCGGGAGAGCACATAGCCCTCGGCATGCCCGGGCGGCCGGAAAAAGGCGCAGAACCGGCAGCCGCAGGCGCAGACGTTGGTGTAATTGATATTGCGGTCCACGATGTAGGTGACGACCGGCTCGGGATGCAGGGCCAGCCGGGCGGCGTGGGCCTTGGCCCCCAGGGAGAAGACGTCCTCGTTCTCCCACAGGGCGTAAGCTTCCGCCACGCCGATGCGGCCGATGGCGCGTTGGGGCATGACCGTAAAACCTCCAGGCAGGAATGCCGCCAAGCGGATACACCTTTTTAAGCCAAACGGAAACCACCCGAAAGCCATGCTGTACGCCGACTCCACCCTGGCTGAGATGCTTCGCCCCGGTCAAACCATTGCCATCATCGGCGCCAAGGACCGCCCCGGTTCCGCCGTGGACATGGTGGGCCGCTACCTCATGGACGCGGGCTTCCGGGTCATTCCCGTGCATCCGGCCCGGAGCGCGGTCTGGGGCCTGCCGGTTCGCCGGACCCTGGCCGAGATCGAGGAGGCCGTGGACATCGTAAACCTGTTTCGGGCCGCCGAACACTGCCCGGCCCATGCCGCCGAGGTCCTGGCCCTGGCCAAGCGCCCGTCCTGCTTCTGGATGCAATCCGGCATCGTAAGCCCCGAAGCCCGGCGCATCCTGGCCGGCAGCGGAATTGCGGTGGTGGAAGATCGCTGCATCATGGTTGAACACCGCCGCCTTTGGGGGTAAGGTGTCAAGATGCCCGAATCCGCCGCCTTCACCTGCCGCCGCTGCGGCCACTGCTGCTTGGGCGAAGGCGGCATTGTCCTGGGAAACCGCGACATCGACCGACTGCGCCGCCATCTGAGCCTCGACCGGGAGACGTTTCTCGACCGCTATGCCGAGCAGGTAGGCGGCAAGCCGCGCCTGGTCAGCCAGGAAAACGGCTACTGTATCTTTTACCGGGACGGCTGCGGCATCCATCCGGCCCGGCCGGACGTCTGCCGGGCCTGGCCGTTTTTCAAGGGCAACCTCATCGACGCCGCGAGCCACGCCATGGCCGCCGACGACTGTCCGGGCATAAACCCCCAGGCCTCGCACCGCGAATTCGCGCGCCAGGGCCGGGCCTACCTGAACGACCACGGCCTGGGCCAAGCCAGGGGCGAGGGCGTCCCGGAAGCCCTGGCCGACATTCCGGAGGAGGAGCCGGAGGAAACGGACCATGCGCGGCCAAGCCTCGATGCGTCTCAATGAAGCCTTCCACATCCTGGGAGTGGAACCGACAGGCGGGCTCGAGGAAATCAAATCCGCCTATTGGAAGCTGGCCTTTACCCTGCACCCCGACCTCCACCCCGACGACGTCGATTCCAAACGCAAGTTCCAGCGCTTAAACGAAGCCTATCTGCTGCTCAAGCACTACCACGCCAACCGGCAAAGCGACGCCGGGCCGGACGCCGCCAAACCGGGTCCCGGCTCCCGGACCAGACCCGGGCCAAGCGCCGGCTCCGGGACAGCCGGTTCCAACGGGCCGTTCAGCCAGTCCGGCCCGGCCGGTCCCCAGCCCGGCCAGGCCCACCGCGAGCGCCAGCGCCGCCAGGCCTATACCGAGGCCTCGCGGCAAAACGCCAACGGCGGGTTTTATTTTCGCCGCGAGGAAGTCCTGCAGGACCTGCTCAAGGACCCCTTTGCCCGCCAGGTCTTTCAGGACATCTACCGCCAGGTCAAAAAAGCCGCTCCCGGCCCGGTGGTGGCCAAAGGGCAGCGCAAGCTTTCCTTCCACTGGGGCGAAAAAGCCTTATCTCTGGATTTTTCCAAGGGATTTTGGGGAGCCCTCAAGGATTACTTCAGGAAACAGCTCGATGACGAGCAGACCGTGCACCTGCCCGTGACCAGCCTTTTTCCCGGCACCCGCATCCGCGTGGGCATCCGCCACGGCCTGGGCAACGCCAAACCGACCATGGTGGAAGTCACCCTGCCCCCGGATTTCGTGGTGGGCCGGCCCATCCGCCTGCGGGGCATGGGCCGGCGCATCGGCCCCATGCGCGGCGACCTGTACCTGCGGCTTCTGGCCAAATAGGCCGGACCTCGTTTTGCGTCCCTTAAAAAATACGAGGCTTTTGCAAAAAAGTTGTTTTTGAAGCCTTCGGCGACCAAAGGGCTTTGCCCTTTGGAAACCCATAATGGA
>CAZBER010000063.1:0-23110 GCA_964490985.1 uncultured Desulfovibrionaceae bacterium
CCCGCCCGGCCAAGCGGTCCGGGGGTGCAGGGGGCTCAGCCCCTTGCCGGGTCCAGGGCAACGCCTCAGCCGCCGGAGGCATCTTCAGCCTTTACTCTACCCGACGCACGGCGGCGTCGATCTTTTCCAGCAACTCGTCGATGTCGCAGGGTTTGAGCAGGTAGTCCGCGGCCCCGGCCTTGAGGCCTTCCCGGGCCGCTTCTTCGGAGCCGTGGCCGGTGAGCATGACCACGGGCATGGCCGGCACCATCTTCTTGAAGATTTTGAGGACTTCGATGCCGTCCATGTCCGCCATCTTGAGGTCCAGCACGACCACGTCGAAGTCGTGGTCGCGCAGCATCCGCAGGGCTTCGGCTCCGGACTGGGAGACCGAGACGGCCAGCCCCCGCCGGGTCAGGCGCTTGGCCAGCACGTCGGTGAATCCCGCCTCGTCGTCTATCAGAAGAACCCGCAGGGGACGCTCGCTCATGCTCTCTCCAAAGTACCGGTGATGCCCGGCCCGTCCGCATCACCCTTTCTCTTCAACCATCCAGGGGGTCCGGGGGGGATGATCCCCCCCGGCCGCCGGAGGCATCTTCACCGCATCAAGCCGCCGGCACCGCGGCGGGGAGGGAGACGCGGAAGGTGGCGCCCTGGTCCGGGGCGCTTTCCACGGTGATTTCGCCGCCGAGTTTTTTCACGATGCCGTAGCAGATGGAAAGCCCCAGGCCCGTGCCCTTGCCCACGGCCTTGGTGGTGAAAAACGGATCGAAGATGCGGGGCAGCACGGCCTTGGGGATGCCGTGGCCGGTATCCGAGACCGCCAGTTCCACCCGGTCGCCGGCCGCCCGCGTGGCAATGGTCAGGTCGCCGCCGTTTTTCTCCATGGAGTCCAGGGCGTTGTTGATGAGGTTTAAAAGCAGTTGCTGCAATTCCGACGGCGAGCCGGCCACGTGGGGCAGGTTCGGGGCCAGGTCGGTTTTCAGGCGCACGTTGACGTAGCGGGCGCGTTTTTCCGTGAGCTCGGCCATTTCGGCCACCAGGTCGTTGATGTCGAGTTCCTTGAGGCGCGAATCGGTCTTGCGGGCGAAGCTTAAGAGCTTGTGGGTGATTTCCTTGCAGCGCGCCCCCTGGACCCGGATCTGTTCCAGGGCCCGGCGCATTTCTTCCAGGTTGGACGGGCTGCCCCGGTCCTCGTCGGCCAGGATGTCCGTGACCCAGCCGGCCTCTTCCATCATGATGGCCACGGGATTGTTGATCTCGTGGGCGATGCCGGCAGCCAGCTCGCCCACGGAGGCCAGCTTGCCGGCCTCGATGACCTGTTCGTTGAGCAGGTCCCGTTCGGCGTCGGCCGTGGCGATGCGGCCCACCATGCGCCGGGCCAGCACCACGGCCGCCAGCAGGATGCCCAGGCCGCCCACGACCACGATGGCCAGGGACAGCAGGCGGGTGCGGTACAGAGAGGAGAAGGCGTCGGCCTCGTCCTGCTGGTAGACCAGGGCCCATTGGCCGTCCTTGAGGATGGTGGCCACGTAGATGGCCGGCCGGCCCGTGGCCGGGTCCTCGTGGGTGAAGACCGTGACCGCGTCTTCGGCCTTGCCGGGTGCGCCGTCCGGGCCGTCCCAGATCTTGTCGCGCAAAAACGGCACTTCCACGCGCAGGCCCTTTTTGGGCGTGGTCTGGAATTCGCCTTTGGCGTTGATGATGAAGGCCTGGCCCGTGGAGCCCAGGCTGATGTTTTCCACCAGGGTATTGAAGGCCGCGAAATCGATGGTGGAGCGGATGAAATAGTCCCGGCCCTCGAAGGAGCGCTTGACCGCCACCACGAAGTGGGGCAGGCCGCGCAGTCCCAAAAAGACGTCGCTTATGGACACGTCGCGGCTTTTGGCGGCTATGAACCAGGGCGCGTCGGCATAATCGGCGTGTCCCAGGCGGAAGGGGCCGGCATAGGACAAAAGCGACCCCGAGGCGTCCACCAGGCCCAGGTCCACGAACACGGAGCCGTGTTCCGCCTGCATGGTGGCCAGGAGCTGGGCCAGTTTGCGGTCGTCGCTAAAGTCCTGGAGCGGGACAAGCTGGGTCAGCACCCGCAGTTCGGCGGCGGATTCGTGTAAAAACGCCCCGATGTTCTGCTTGTGCTTGAGGACCAGTTCCTCCAGGTGGGCCACCACCTTGGCCCGGTAGGCGGTGTGGAACTGGTAGCCCAGGACGGCTGCCGAGAGCAGCAGCGGGGTGAGCGACACGGCCGCCACCCAGGCTACCATGGATCGGGTCAGGGACTGGTAGTAGTGGCGGTCGCTCAAGCCGGGCCTCCGGCAGTGGGACGGGCGTGGGGCACTGTGGCGGAAATCATGGAAAAAGCATACGTGCCGAAAGATGCTTTTACAAGTTGCGCCCGCCCGTCGGGGGACCTGGGCGCGGGGAGGGCGGCATGGCGGATGGCGTCATCGATCTCAAGCGGCAGCTCAAGGAGCTCAAGGCCCATGAGAAACTGTCCGGGTTCACGGGGTTTCGCCTGCCCCTGGGCCAGGAGGGCCTGGCCAAGGACGGGGTGCTCAAGATCGCGGATTTCGTGCGTCCGGACGGCTCGGGCTACATCACCCTGACCTTCCAGACCGATCCCGACCCCGAGCCGGAGAAACGGGCCGAGCTGGCCGGCGTTTTCGACCGCTTCGCCCGGTTCGCGGCCGCTGCGGACGCGGCCACGGGAGCGGCCCGGTTCGGGCCGGGGTTCGAGTACATCATGCAGGTGTCCGACGGCCTGGTCGACGGGGACCTGTGGTATGTGGTGGAACTCGACATCTATTACAAAAAACTGGCCGGCCGGGTGCGGTCCCTGGTGGAGGAGGCGGTGCTGCCCGGACTGGCCGCGCTCCTGCCGGCCGACTTCGAGCCCGTCAACTGGTGGGAGCCGGCCGAAGGCCGGGAATAAAGCGGCCCGGGACGTTGCCCTGGCCGGACAAATGGCCTAAGAGCAACAAAACGCGCCGGCACGGCGTGTTTTGACCTGATCATGCATGCCATATCACAAAAAAAACGCGTCCTGACCGCGGCCGTGGGCCTGCCGGTGCTGGCGATTGCGGTGGCCCTGGGCGGCTGGCCGCTTCTGGTTCTGGTGGCCGCTGCCTCCATGGTCGGCATGCGGGAATTTTTCGCCATGGCCGGCCGTCCCGGGCTGGTCCTGGAAGGGGCCGGGTTCGGGCTGGGCCTGGCGGCCGTGGCCAGCGCGGTTGTGGGCGGCTGGCCGCTTCTGATGGCCGCGCTCCTGGCCGCTTTTTGGCTCGAACAGTTCGCGTTTCTGGGCCGTTTCGCCGGCCATGGCGAGACCGCGCCGCCACGCGGCATCCTGGTGGCCGCCATCCTGTACGTGCCTGTCTCCTTGCGCTTTTTGTGTCTGTTTTCGGCTCTGGAGACGGTTTTCGTCCTGGCCGTGGTCATGGCCGTGGACACGGCCGCCTATTATTGCGGCCATCTGATCGGCGGCCCCAAGGTCTGGCCGGCCGTGAGCCCGGGCAAGACCTGGGCCGGAAGCCTGGGGGGCCTGGCGGCCGGGGCCGTTATCGGCGTCTGCTTCGGCCTGGCCGGCGCGGGCCAGGCCATGGCCCTGGCCGGCCTGGGCGCGGCCATGGCCGTGGTGGCCCAGTTCGGGGATTTCTACGAATCCGCCCTCAAGCGCGCCGTGGGGGTCAAGGATTCCGGGAACCTGCTTCCCGGCCACGGCGGCATGCTCGACCGCATTGACGGGCTGTTGCCCGCCATCCTGGTCTATGCCGCCTGCCGCTCCCTGGGGGGGATGGCCGGATAGGGACGCTGCACGCCATGGACGCCGCCGACGCCACATCCGCCAGCGACCGGGAAAGCCGGTTCGCCGCCTGCCTGGGCAGGCTCGAAGAGCTCAAGGCCGTCAAGGCCCGCCGGGAAGTGCTGGAAGAGCGGGTCTTCCTGGAATTTTTGCGGGTCAACCGGGGCCGCATCAACGAATTTCCCCTGCTCGAAACCGAGCAGCAGAGCCTGGCCGACATGTTCCTGCGCCGGGCCGAGGGCCTGCACCCCGGCCATGCGTACATCCGGGAGCGCCTGTCCGCGTACCTGCTGGAGCTCAACCATTACGGCAAGGCCAAGGCCGTGGGCGACCAGGCCCAGGTCGGGCGGCTTACGCGCAAGCTGGAGCGGGCCGAGACCGTGCTGGCCAAGTGCCTGCAGGGCGCGGTCTATGCATCGAGCCTGATCAAGGACAATTTCAGCGATGCGGTGATCCGCCACTTCGGCGAGGCCTCCCTGGCCAAGATCGACGAGATCACGGCCACCCTGGTCTTTGACGAGCTCTACTGGCGGGCCTATGTGGAGCGATTCATCAAGGAAGAGGTGCGCGGGGCCTACGACGACATCATCGCCGACCGCCGCTACCGCCTGTCCCGGGAAGGCCAGCTCCTGATCGTGGCCTTTCCCTTCGACATGATCCTGGCCAAGCTCAAAGGCACGGCCAAGGCCATTTCCAAGACCCGGGTGCAGACCGCTTTTGCGGAAAACGGCTCCTCGGACGCGGGCCGGGAATGCGTCGAAGCCACGGCTTCGGTCCTTTTGCGCCTGGATGTTCCCGGCTGGGACAGGCGGGCGGAGCGGGACGAGACGGCCTTTGCCGCCCGGGTGGCGGCCATGGACCCGGTGGTGGCCGAGTTGGCCGCCGGGGCCGGGCAGGAGGACGACGCCGAGGTCCGGCGGGCGTTTGGGGCCGAGCAGGCGGCGGCCCTGGCTGTGGGCGCGGCCGTGTCGCTGCGGGTGGTGCGTGAGGATTTCGTCCGGGCCTTGCGGGAGTTTGCCCCCAAGGAGACGGCCTGGCTGGCCCAATTGGCCGGGACCTTTGACGCCGCCCACCTGGGGCTGGTGCTCGAGCACATCATGGAACTCGACTTCGCCTATTTTTTGCGGGAAAAGGGCGAGGCCGAAGGCGGGCGCATCCAGGTCAAGACCGGCCGGGTCCGCCGGGCGGACCGGGCCGAGGTGGACGCCCTGGCCGAGTCCGGGCTTTCCCGGATCCGGCGCAAGCAGCTTTTCGAGGACGACCCGGATCAGCCCGATTTCCTGCTTTTTCGGGTCAGAACCGCCGCCGATCTGGAAGGCCGGCTGCGGTTTCTGCAGATCGAGCCCGAGCTGGCCCGGGCCGTGGCCACCCTGTGGGAGACCGCCCCGCACAAGGTCGATCTGTATGTCTGCATCAACCTGGCGGCCCTGGACAAGGTGACCACCAACCTGTCCGTCCGCATCACCGAGATCCTTGGCCGCTACGGCATTGCCCCGCCCGGGGCCGCCGAGCCGGCCAAGCCGCAACACGACGCATGACCGAATGTTTCACCGCCGGCCTGCCGGCCGAGTCGTCCCTGTCACCCGCCGCCTGCGGCGCGGGCTATATTTCCAACCTTGAGGTTCCGGACATGGGCCGGGTCCGCCGGGTGGCCCTTCTGGGCGCCACGGGCTCCATCGGGGTCAGCGCCCTGCGGGTCATGGCCGAGCATCCGGACCGCTATGCCGTGGCCGGCCTGGCCGGGGCCACTAATGTGGCCCTTTTGGCCGAGCAGGCAACGGCCTGGCGTCCGCCGGTCCTGGCCGTGCTGGACGAAAAACGCGCCCTTGCCTTGCGGGAGCTCTTGCCGGCCGGCTACCGACCGGACATCCTGACCGGCCCCGAGGGCTATGCGGCCATGGCCGCCATGGCCGAGGCCGATGTGGTGCTTTCGGCCATTGTGGGCGCGGCCGGGCTTTTCCCGACCCTGGCCGCCGTGGCCGCCGGCAAGGTGGTGGCCCTGGCCAACAAGGAATCCCTGGTCCTGGCCGGAGACCTCATCCGTGAGGCGGCCCGGGCCAGCGGGGCGGTGATTTTGCCCGTGGATTCCGAGCACAACGCCCTGTTCCAGGCCCTGGGCGGCAAGGACCTGCCTGACCTGGAAAAGGTCGAGCGGCTGGTGCTGACCGCCTCGGGCGGGCCGTTTCGGGCCGCGCCCCTGGCCGATCTGGCCCGGGTCACGCCAAAGCAGGCTCTAAGCCACCCCAACTGGTCCATGGGCCCGAAAATCAGCGTGGATTCGGCCACGCTCATGAACAAGGGCCTGGAGGTCATCGAGGCCTGCCGGCTGTTCGGCCTGCCGGCCGGTCAGGTGGACGTGGTGGTGCATCCCCAAAGCATTGTCCATTCCCTGGCCCAGCTGTGCGACGGGTCGCTTCTGGCCCATCTCGGGCCGCCGGACATGCGCGTGGCCATTGCCTACTGCCTGGGCTATCCGGACCGGTTGTCCCTGTCCGTGCCCCGGGTGGACCTGATCGCCCTGGGCGCGCTCACCTTCGAGGCTCCCCGGGACGACGCCTTTCCGTGCCTGGGCCTGGCCCGTCAGGCCCTGCTGTCCGGCGGCAGCCACACCGTGACCCTCAATGCCGCCAACGAGGTGGCCGTGGACCTTTTTCTGCGCGGCGGCCTGCCGTTTCCGGGCATCCCGGCGGCCATCGAGACGGCCCTTTGCGCCCATAGCGGCGAGGCCCTGGCCGATGCGGCGGCCATCATGGACCTGGATTGCCGGGTGCGCTGCCGGGTGTCGCAGTGGGCCGCGTCCCGCCGACGCTGACATTGCCTTGCCGCATTTGATGTCTATTTCAAAAGCTGGTCCCCCTGATCCGGCGGATGTGCCGCACGGCTCCGGGGGCGGCCCAAACCCGGGCGCGACAGTGACACGGCCGCGCCGAGGCCCGTAACAACGCATGCTGCAAAGTATCATTGCCGTGGCCCTGGTTCTGGGGGGCCTGATTTTTTTCCACGAACTGGGGCACTTCCTGGCCGCCCGGGCCTTTGGCATGGGCGTGGTCACCTTTTCCCTGGGCTTTGGCCCCAAGCTGGCCGGATTTACGCGGGGCGCCACCCGCTACGTGCTTTCTGCCATCCCCTTGGGCGGCTACGTGCAGCTCGTGGCCCAGGACCCGGATGAGGCGCCGCCCGAAGGCTTTGGCCCGGAAAGTTATTTCCGCCTGCGCCCGGCCTGGCAGCGCATGATCGTGGTGGCGGCCGGGCCGTTTTTCAACTTTTTCCTGGCCTGGCTCCTGTTTTGGGGGCTGCTCGTGGCCGAGGGCCGGTTCGAGATGCTGCCCCTGGTGGGGCAGGTGCAAAAGGACAGCCCGGCCGAACTGGCCGGGGTGCGGCCCGGCGACCAGATCGTGGGCGTCAATGGCGCGCCCGTGGAAAACTGGGAAGAGCTGTCCGGAACCATCCGGGGCGGGGCGGGCAAGCCCGTGGTCCTGACCGTGGAACGCGACGGGCAGCGCCTGGAGATCACGGTCACGCCCACCATCCGCACGGTCAAGAACCTGTTCGGCGAAGAGGAGAAAGCCCCGCTGGTGGGCATCGTGGCCTCGGGCAAGACCCGGTCCGTGCCCATGGGGCCGGGCTCGGCCGCGGGCGAGGCCGTCAAGCAGACCTGGAACGTGGTGGTGGTGACCTTTACCGGCCTGATCAAGCTCATCGAGCGGGTGGTGCCCCTGGAGAGCCTGGGCGGCCCCATCATGATCGCCCAGATGGTCAGCAAGCAGGCCGCCGAGGGCCTGGGCAACGTGGTGGCCCTGGCCGCGCTCATAAGCGTCAACCTGGGGGTCTTAAACCTCCTGCCCATCCCGGTCCTGGACGGCGGGCACCTGCTTTTCTACGCCATCGAGATCGTCATGCGCCGGCCCGTGAGCCCCCGCATGCGCCAGCTCACCACGCGCCTGGGCCTGGTTTTCCTCATCGGGCTCATGCTCCTGGCCACGGTCAACGACATCCGCCGGCAACTGAGCTTCCTGGATGGATGATGGAGGCTGCCATGATCGGCGCGGACAAGCCGCTTCTGGTCTTAAACGGCGTGGCCCCGGTCCTGACCGTGACCTTGGGCCGGCCCGGGGCCGCGCCCATCCATAAGGAGGCTTCGGCCACGGGCCGGGCGGCCGAGGTCCTGGCTCCGCTTGTGGCCGAGGCCCTGGCCGAGGCCGGGCTGGCTCCGTCGGAGCTTGGCGGCGTAGCCTGCGTGCGCGGCCCGGGGAGCTTCACCGGCATCCGGGTGGTTCTGGCCACGGCTTTGGGCCTGTCCCTGGGGGCCGGCATTCCCATGGCCGGCCTGGAGCACCTGCCGCTGGTGGCGGCCATGGCCGCGAAAAAGGCCACGGGCGCGGTGGTTGTGGTCACCCATGCCCGCCAGGGCCAGGTGTATGTGCAGAGCTTTCTGGCCGACGGCGGGGTTTCGCCCCTGGGGCCGGCCGAGGCGCTTTTTCTGGAGGCGGCCGCGGCCCGGGCGGCCGAGGGCGCGGCCGTGGGGCCGGTCTGGCTGGCCGGGGAGGGGGCCGACCGGTGCCGTGAGGTCTTTGCCGCCGCCGTCCCCCTGGCCTCGTTTTTGGGACCCTGCGTCCCGGACCCGGGCGTGCTGCTTGCGGCCGCCTCTCGGGCGACATTCGGTTTCGAGCCTGTTGCGCCGCTGTATCTGCGTCCTTCCGACGCCGAGGAAAATCTTGCCGCCATAGCCTTGGGCCGAGGGCTTTCCCCTCAGGACGCCGAGGCCTTGCTGCGCCGGGCCGTGGCCGATCCTTCCTAGGGAATTTTTCGAAACAAGAGTGCTTGCGGCAAAAGATGTTCCCCTGGTTTCCGGTTGTCTGACAGTCGAGGAAAAGGTATTCGCCAGAGAAAGAGGATGACGCGTATGGTGCTTCTCTTCGACGATTCCAAAAAGCTGGAAAAGGCCCTTGGCGAGGAAGCCGCCGGTGTTCTCATCAAGATACTGGAAAATCAGGATGAGGCGGTCAAGCGTGAACTTGCCACCAAGCAGGACCTGCGGGAACTCGAATTGCGCCTGATCGCCGAGATGATGCGTCTGAAAAACGACTTGACCGTCCGCATGGGGGCGCTTCTGGCCGCGACAGTGGCCGTGATCGCCGCCTTGAAATTGTTCTCCTGATTTCTCCTGCTTTTCTCGTCCTTTCTGGCCCCGCAGGGTTTCCTGCGGGGCCTTTTCATGTCTGTCCCCCCGCGGGGTGAGCATTTGCCCCCAAGGTGCGGCGATGTTGTTTTTTTGCCCCGCCCCAGGCGGTCAAGGCTAAAGAAATCGCTTTTGCCGGTCGATTACAAAGACAATAGAGGCGCAAACCGGTGGTTTGGCCGAGGGCCCGCGGCCGCGACCGGCAGAGAGCACAAGGGCAAGGATGCCCGCACACATTCAAGGAGGAAACAACCATGTCCCTCGTTATCAACCACAACATGATGGCCCAGAACGCGGCGCAGAACCTCAATGCTTCGTACAGCGCCCTGGCCACCTCCACCCGCCGCCTGTCTTCGGGACTGCGCATCGGCACGGCCGCCGACGACGCCGCCGGCCTGGCCATTCGCGAACTCATGCGCTCCGACATTTCCGCCATCAACCAGGGCGTGCGCAACGCCAACGACGCCATCTCCATGATCCAGACCGCGGACGGCGCGCTCCAGGTGGTGGACGAAAAGCTCATCCGCATGAAGGAACTGGCCGAACAGGCCGCCACCGGCACCTACACCTCGGACCAGCGCCTGATCATCGATTCGGAATACCAGGCCATGGCCTCGGAAATCACCCGAATCGCCAATGCCACGGACTTCAACGGCATCTATCTGCTCAACGGCAACCTTTCCAGCTCGGTCCACAGCGGCGCGGGCCTCAATTCCACAGGCAAGCTCAAGGTCCACTTCGGCTCCGGCAACTCCAGCGCCGAGGACTACTACTACGTCCAGATCGGCACCTCCACGGCCTCGGCCCTGGGCGTGGGCATCGCCGCCGCCGGCAAGGCCGGGCGCAGCATCTCCACCCAGGAGCTGGCCCAGCTGGCCCTGGACAAGATCAATTCCGCCATCGTGTCCAAGGACAAGATCCGGGCCAACCTGGGCGCCCTGCAAAACCGCCTGGAGAACACCATTTCCAACCTGCAGATCCAGAGCGAAAACCTGCAGGCGGCCGAATCCCAGATCTCGGACGTGGACGTGGCCACGGAAATGACCCAGTTCGTACGCAACCAGATCCTGACCCAGTCGGCCGTGGCCATGCTGTCCCAGGCCAACTCCCTGCCCAGGATGGCCATGCAGCTCATCAGCGGGTAGCGTTGCGCCCCTTAAAAAACCAGTGTCTTAAGAAAAAATAACCACTCAAGTGCGTTGGCACGGGAGTTGAGACAGCCTCTTTCTGGGGACACGACACGAACCGTAACCATGCCTTTGGCCGGGCCGCCCGGGGTGGCCCGGCCACGGGCGTGGCATCGCCCTTGCTTCTCAAAGGGGGGACCCCCAGAAACCGGAAAAAATTGCCCCAGCGAGAACCGTCATGGCCGACTCCACCGTCAGCGTCAGCGCC
This sequence comes from uncultured Desulfovibrionaceae bacterium, assembly GCA_964490985.1. Classification (GTDB taxonomy): domain Bacteria; phylum Desulfobacterota; class Desulfovibrionia; order Desulfovibrionales; family Desulfovibrionaceae; genus Solidesulfovibrio. The sequence goes on from CAZBER010000063.1 coordinate 10,356, forward strand.
TACACCCCGATCACCACCTCGGGACAGATTCACTACACAGGCCTTGGCAACGGCACGGACTTCGACACCCTGATCAGCCAGCTGGTGCAGGTCGAACAGTCGCGCATCACCTCCCTGCAGACCTGGCGCAAGTCCTGGACCGACAAGCAGGCCGCCTTTCAGGTTCTCAACACCAAGCTGCTTTCGCTCAAGACCACCCTGGACGGCATGGACTCCATGGGCGAGTTCATGGTCAAGTCCACGGACAGCTCGGACAGTTCCGTCGTGGCCGCCACGGCCGGAGCCGAGACCGAAAACGGCACCCATGTGCTCCAGGTCAACCGCATCGCCACGGCCAAAAGCATGGCCACCACCACGGGCTATTCCAGCGCCAGCGCGAACATCAACACCTCGGGCGCGGAGGTCTCCTTCAACTACGTCTACAAGGGCGTGATTTATTCCAATGCCGTGGGCGCGGGGGCCAGCCTGACCGACCTGGCCAACATCATCAACAACAGCCCCAGCAACCCCGGGGTCAAGGCCAGCATCGTCTACGACGGGTCCAAGTATTTCCTCCAGGTCCGGGGCATGGACACCGGGGCCGGCGCCAGCCTGACCATTGCCTCCAATTCCAGCCTGATTGGATTCAAGAATTCGGATTTCAACGTTATTTCCAGCAATGCCAGCGCTCAGCTCAAGGTCGACGGCTGGCCCACCGGGGCCGGCCAGTGGATCACCCGGGAGTCCAACAGCGTCTCGGACCTCATTTCCGGGATGACGCTCAAGCTCAAGGACACGGGCACGGTGACGCTGACAACCACCACGAACACCGACGCCATCAAGGAAAACATCCAGACCTTCGTCAGCCAGATCAACGAGGTGCGCGCCCAGCTCAAGGAACTGACCAAGGTGGACACCACCACCCAGTCCGGCTCGATCCTGACCGGCAACTACGGCCTGCAGATCATCGGCACCCAGCTGGCCGACATCGTGGCCGGCCGGGGCGTGGGCTTTGACACCACCCGGGACAAATACTCGGTCCTGTCCCAGCTCGGCATCACCACCGACGCCACCGAAGGTTCGGCCACCGAAGGCCTGCTGGTCATTGACAACGATACCCTGGACGCGCTCCTGTCCTCCAATGCCGACGCCGTGGGCCAGCTGTTCGCGGCCCAAAATCTCGGCGGCACGGATTCCACGTCCTTTTCCCTCACGTCCTACGTCACGAACCTGACCAAGCCCGGCACGTACGACATTTCCTACACCACGGACGCCAGCGGCAAGATCACCGCCGCCACCATCAACGGCCACCCGGCGATTTTTCACAGCAATTCGAATATGATAACCGGCTCGGCCGGCTACCCCGAGTCGGGCATGGTCATCAAGGCCATCGATCTTTCCCCATCCGCCACCATCACCGGCAAGGCCTATCTCAAGCAGGGCAAGGCCGGCGAGCTTTCCGACACCCTGGCCACCCTGACCAGCAACACCGACGGACCGCTGCACATTCTCGACGAGAATTACACCGACATCACCAACATGATCGACGACAAGATCGCCTTTGAGCAAAGGCGCATCAGTTTATACGAGCAGAACCTGCGCTACCGCTTTTCCAAGCTCGACGCCCTGCTCGGCACCTACAACCAGATGAGCCAGCAGCTGACTTCCCAGATCGAGCAACTTTCCACCTCAAGTAGTTAGCGGTTTGGCCGATAAGGAGAAGAAAAAAGGGACGCTCCCATGCAAAACGCCGCCAGATCGTATTTTCAGACCCAGGTTACCACCACCACCCAGGGCGACCTGCTCCTCATGTTGTTCGACGCGGCGCTCAAATTCCTGCACCAGGCCAAGGAGAAAATGGCCGAAAAGGATTATGCCCAAAAGGGCATCCTCATTTCCAAGGCCCTGGATATCCTGGCCGAGCTCCAGGGCAGCCTCAACGCCCAGAAGGGCGGGGACCTGGCCGACCGCCTCCAGAAGCTCTATTTCTACTGCAGCTCCAGGCTCTTGACAGCCAACCTCAAGATGGACCCGGCCCTGGTCGATGAAGTGGTGCGCATCCTGACCGGCCTTCGCGAAGCTTTTGGCGAGGCCAACGCCCAGGTCGGCGGCAAGGCCGTGCCGGTCTCGCCGTCGGCTTCCGCCAGCCGCGTCGCGCCGGCCTCCAGGCCGGCCCCCGCCGCCATGCCCCACCTGTCCGCCATGCCCGCGCCGGCCGCCGCCAGTCCGGCGGCTCCCCTGGCCTCGGCCGCCAGGCCGGCCCCGGTCGCCCAGCCGGTCGCCCAGCCGGTCGCCCAGCCGGTCGCCCAGCCGGTCGCCCGGGAGGAAGCGGCCGCGGAAACCGTGCCGGCCGGACCCCAGGCCGGGCCGCTGCTCCAGACGGTCCGCCCCACGGTATCGCCCGTGCGCCGGGCCATGGCGGCCTATGCCTCCAGCCAAACGGCCGGATAGTGTTGCGTCCTTGAAAAACATGAGGCTCTGCAAAAAGAGTCGTTCTTGAAGCCCTCGGCGACCAAAGGGCTTGGCCCTTTGGAAACCCGTAACGGGTTCGCGGTGTTGCGCCATAAACCCGCTAGGGCCACAAGCCGCGTTTGATTTTTGTAGAAACTTCGGGGTCTTTCGAACGTTGCCTTTCGTCCGATAAAACGGTCTGATCTCCGGCGTTCCGATTTTTCGCCCAGGGTTCGGGGGATTGTTCCCGGGCCGCCGGAGTTGCCGTGGCCGCTGTGCATCCGTTTTTCCAATACACCAGCCAGGTTCTGGCCTGGCGGCTGGGCCGGCCCGAGCCGGCCGCGGCCGCGCCGCGCCCGTCCCCGGAGCAGACCCAAGCCCGGGCCAGGCGCATCCTGCGGGCTGCGGCCAATCGGAAAGGCGTGGTCCTTGCGGGCCTGGGGTCCGGGGAGCTGGCCGCGACCCTGGCCGCATCCCTGCCCGAAAACCTGCCCCTGGCCGTTCTTTCCCTGTCGCCCCAGGCGGCCCGGGAGCGGCTTGAGGCCGGAGCCTTGGCGTGGCTGCGGCCGGACGGGACGCGGCAGCTTGTGGCCGACACTTCGGCCACGGCCCTTTTTTGCCTTCTGGCCGCCGCCGGATGGTACGGGGACGCGTTTTTGGCCGCGGCCAATCCCGAAGGAGCCGGCCCGGACGAGCGGCAGGGGCTGGAGACGTGGCGGCGGCTGTGGACCGGATCGCGGCCCGCGCCCGATCCCGACCCCATGGGCATGCCTGCGGCGCGGCCCACCCTGGCCGTCCTGGCCCGGCCGGACGAGCCGGACCTGGCCGGATTTTTCGCGGCCGTCTCCGGCCTGGCCGGCCGGGCCGTCATCGTCTGGGACGCAGGGGACGTGCCTGGCGCGGCCCGGCAGGCCGAGGTCCTGGGCGTGCCCATCACCCACCTGGCCCGGCCCCTGGAAAAGGATTTCGCGGCCCAGCGAAACGCCCTGCTGGCCGCCTGCCCGGCTTCGGGTTGGGTCCTTTCCCTGGACCCCGACGAACGCCCCGGCCCGGGGTTCGGGGCCGCCATTGACCGCATCATGGCCACCCCTGGCCTGGGCGGGGCCTATTTCCCCCGGTTGACCCTGTTTCCGGACCCCGGCCGGGCCAAGGTGGGCTATGGCCTGTGGCCGGACCTGCAACTGCGGCTGTTTCGGACCCATGCGCCGGCCCGGCCGCGCTACGTCCGGCCGGTGCACGAGCGTCTGGAAGGCCTGGCCGGGCTGGCCGCCCTGGCCCTGGACGCGCCGCTGGTGCATTTGAACCGTCTCCTGGCCGGCGATGCGGCCGTAACCGCCAAGCTGGCCGGCTTTGACGCCGCCGCAGGCGGCCTGGTCCACCACTGCCTCAGCCGCGACTACCCCACCTTGCCCGTGGAATTTTTTGCGCCGCCGCCCGGGGCGCCGGATTCGGGAAGGGTTTTGCTGTTGCCCCCCATGTGGTAGGGAGGCTGCATAGGCGTCCTTCCCGCATGGTTGCCTTGCCGCCGGTGAGGGACTACACTCCGCTTTCATGCAGGATCGTGCCTGGCAGCGGCCGCTGCCAGGCGTTTCGAAGGTACACGATGCGCATTATCTGTCCGCAATGCGGCTTTTTTCGGGAACTGCCCGACCATAAGGTTCCGGTCACCTCCACCATGGCCACTTGTCCCAAGTGCCGCCATCGGTTCAAGTTTCGTCCCGGCTCCGAAGATACGCCCCATCCGGATCTGGTCCGGTCCGCGCCCCGGGCCGAGGCCGAGCCCCGCCAGGCCGGCGAAGAAGCGCCCTCGTCTTGGCGTCGGCCCGGTCCGGCCGCGGCCCGGCGGCATGAGGAGCCGCCTGCGGCCGCCCATTGGGACCCCCGGGAGGTGTCCCAAGACCTATCCCAGGACGTATCCGAAGATGTGTCCGAGGACGGGCCGGGCGAAGCGTTTTCCGATCCGCCCCCCCAGACGCCCGAAGCCCCCCGGCCGCAAACGGCTACGCCTCCGCGCCGAACCCTTCGGGAAGGCGAAGCGCCGCCCTGGTCCCCCGCGCCTTCGAGCCGGCCGGCATTCGAAGCAGAGGATATCGCCCCGGAAACGGACCGGGAAGCCGCCGAGCCTTTGGTCGTTGCGCCGCGCCAGGCCCGGCCGCAGGCCCCTGCGGCCGGGCCGGGTCCCATGGACCAGCCGTCCCTGGCCGCAAACGAGGCTCCCGAAGTCCCGCCGGCCCGAAGCGTCCCGGGCGCCGCAGACGGGCCGGGTCCTTCCCGCAATGCCCCAGCCGGGCATGGCAGCGAGGACAAGGACGGCGTGCGCGACATCTGGGCCAGGCTTCAGGCCATGGAGGACGAGCCCGCCCCCAGGCGGACCGTTGCGGAAAAACCCGGCCGCCCGGAAGAGGAGCCGGACCGGGGCGAGCCCGCCACCGACCCCATCCCCTGGGAACGCCAGGACATCTACGGTTTTTTCCCGGGCCTTTTCCTGACGCTCAAAAAAATCCTGTTTCGGCCCATGGAATTTTTCGCATCCCTGCCCATGGGCCGGCCCAAAGGCAAGGCCCTGGTCTTTAACCTGCTGATCAGCGAATTTTTGCTGGTCATTGACTTCATGTGGTCGCTTTTCGGCCTGCGGGCCCGGTTCGGCGCTTCCGGACAGTCGGATTTCACGGGTGCGTTTTCCGCTTCCCCGGGCCTGGGGCTTTTGCTCGCCCTGCTTCTGGTGCCTTTGATCCTGGCCGTGGGCGTCTATTTGGACGCCTGGCTCACCCATTTGCTGCTGCTCCTTTTTCGCAGCGCCAAGAAGGGGTTTTCCGAAACATTCCGGGTCATGTGCTACAGCGCCGCGCCCACGGTGCTTTCGGCCGTGCCCGTGGCCGGGCAGATACTGTCCCCGGTCATTCTCATATGGTACATGACGCTACAGGCCATTGGACTCAAAAAAGTCCATGAGGGGGCTTACACCCAGACCCTGGCTGCGGTATTTATCAAATGGTCGCTGTATCTCTTTTTGCTGTTGGCCATGCTGCAAAGCTTCGCGCCCGGACATTAGCCGCGTCCTTTTGGATGGCTCGGGGCGCGGCTGGGGCGGCAACGGCGAGGTGAACATGTTTGCATGGTTGCGGTCGAAAATGAAAACCCTGGCCGAACGGCGGCGTCTGGCCCGGGAAATCCATCCCGAGACGTTTCGGGACCTGGCCGCGGACCTGGTCGATCTGGCCGAGCTGGCCTCCAAGGTCCGGCCCGAGGAACAGGCCTTTCAGCTCAAGGCCCGGCGCATCCGCCAGGAGATGCTGGAGCTTGAGCGCATGACCAAGCGCCCGGAATTCCGGCTGTTGCCCTCGAAAAAACGGTTGGAGCTCCGGGAGAGCCTGCTGTCTTCCCGGGAGCAGTTGCTCAAGACTCTCTCTGACGCGCCCGTGGTCACCACCACGCGCCAATAGGGCCGGCCTGGCCGGTTCGGGCCGAAATTGGCCGGATTCGGCCAGCTTTTGGAGGACGCCATGCGCCTGACGCCGCGGATCGTTTTTGCCCTGGTTTTGGCCCTGGCCGCCTGGGGCTGCGCCGTGAACCCCAAGATCGCCGACAAGTCCACGGTCTATGTCGATGCCTGGGTTAAACGGAACAACCCCGAAGTCTACGTGGAGCCCATGCGGTCCCCGCCCACGCCCGCCTCGGCCCTGATCGTGCCCTTCCAGGTCACCCAGGACATTGCCTCGCCCCAGGAGCTGGGCGAGCAGGTGACCCGCATCCTGTGGCAGACCTGGACCAGGGACCGGGTCTTTCCCAAGTTGCAATACGAAGCCGACCTGCGTTACGGCACCACGCCCCAGGCCGTGGCCCTGGCCCGCAAACGGGGCCTGGACCTGGTGGTGGCGGGCAAGATCACCTACCTCATGTCCGGCGGCAGCCGGGGCGATACGGGCGTGTCCCTGACCCTGGACATCATCGACGCCCGCTCCGGCGAGCGCCTGTGGTCCATGGCCCATGCCGGCACCATCGAGACCGGCCGCACCGAAGACTATATCATTTTCGCCCGCAAAAACCGCATGCCCCTGGACCCCGTCTATGCCGTGGTGTCCACCCTGGCCGCGGACATGGGCGGCCCTGTCACCAAGTGGAACTACGGAGCCGTGCCGCCGCCTCCGGCCGGCCCCAATCCGCCGCCCCCGGCTCCGGCCGGGGCCGGGTCCTGACCGGCCAATAGGGCCGTGGCCCGTCCCTGAAACGGCCGGCGCTTCCCGGCGCGCGGCCAAGGCAGGAGTGCATGAACGAGTTTTTCGACGAATGTTGGGCGCTTGCGTCCGGTCTGGAGGGGGTGTCGGAGCTACCGGCCGCGCTTTTCCAAAAATTCCTGCATTTTTCCGTGGACCGGGCCGTGGAGCCCGTCTTTTGGATCGATGCCTCGGCCCGGCTCCTGTACGTCAATGACACCGCCTGCCAGGTGCTGGGCTATGGCCGGGAGGAACTGCTGGCCCTGACCGTCCATGAGGTGGACCCGAATCTTCCTCCCCAGGCCTGGCGTGAGCATTGGCGGGTCATGCGGGAGACGGGGCGGCAGGTGTTCGAGTCTTCCCACCGCGCCCGGGACGGCCGCCTGATTCCGGTGGAAATCGCCGCCAATTTCCTGTCCGTGGACGGTCGGGAATGCATTGTGGCCGCGGCCCGGAACATTTCGGACCGGCTTTTGGCCGAGCAGCGCCTGCGCCTTTTCGAGCAGGTCTTCGAAAACGCCCTGGAGGGCATCAGCATCACGGACAAGGACGGGCGCATCGTGTCCGTCAATCCGGCCTTTACCGCCATTACGGGCTATCGTCCCGAGGATGTGCTGGGCCACAATCCCAGGGTGCTCAAATCCGATCGCCATGACGCGGCCTTTTACGCGACCATGTGGGAGCGCATCCTGCGGGACGGCCAGTGGAGCGGGGAGATCTGGAACCGCCGCAAATCCGGCGAGGCCTATCCCGAATGGCTCTCCATCAGCGCCATCCGCGACAGCCGGGGCGAGCCCGGCCATTTCGTGGCCGTTTTCCATGACATCACCGAGGTCAAGCGCAAGGAGGACCAGCTCGCCCATCTGGCCTATCACGACGCCCTGACCGGCCTGCCCAACCGCCTGCTGCTCCTGGACCGGCTGACCCTGGCCATCTCCCATGCCCAGCGCGTGGGCAGGAAGGTAGCCTTGATCATGGTCGACCTCGACAACTTCAAGACCATAAACGAGAGCCTGGGCCATGCCGTGGGCGACCGCCTCCTGCAGGAGGCCGCCGGCCGCCTGCGCTCCCTGTGCCGGGAAGAGGACACCGTGGCCCGGCCCGGGGGCGACGAATTCGTCATCATGATGGAGGATTTGGCCGCGGCCCCCCAGGCCGTGGACCTCACCGGCCGGATCATCGAAGGGTTTCGCCGGCCGTTTTTCGCCGGCGAGCACGAACTGGCGCTCACGGCCAGCGTGGGCCTGTCATTTTATCCCGACGACGGAGCCACCGCCGAAATCCTGACCAAAAACGTCGAATTGGCCATGTACCGGGCCAAGGAGCAGGGCAAGAACAAATACCACCTGTTTACCCCCCAGATGCACGAGGAGGCCAGCCGCCGCCTGGTGCTGGAAGGCAGCCTGCGCCGGGCCTTGGACCGGGGGGAGTTCCTGGTCTATTACCAGCCCCGGGTGTCCCTGACCGCCATGCGGGTGGTGGGCATGGAGGCCTTGGTGCGCTGGCGGCGGGAGACGGGCGAACTCGTGCCGCCCCTGGAATTCATTCCCCTGGCCGAGGAGACCGGGCTCATCGCCCCCATCGGCGAATTCGTCCTGGCCGAGGCCTGCCGGCGCACGGCCGAACTCAATGACCGGTTCGGCCTGGGCCTGCACATCTCGGTCAACCTCTCGCCCCGGCAGTTTCTGGAGCACGATCCCGTGGCGGCCGTGTCCCGGGCCCTGGACCAAAGCCGCCTGGACCCGCGACGGCTCGAGGTCGAGATCACGGAAAGCGTGCTCATGCGCCACATCGACACGGCCGGCAAGGCTCTGGAACGCCTGACCGAAACCGGGGCGCGCGTCTCCATCGACGACTTCGGCACCGGCTATTCCTCCCTGTATTACTTGAAGCTCCTGCCCGTGCACGCCCTCAAGATCGACCGGTCGTTTATCCGCGACATTCCGGATGATCCGAACGACATTGCCATCACCACGGCCATTGTTTCCATGAGCCACAGCCTGCGCAAGACCGTGGTGGCCGAGGGCGTGGAAACCCGGGCCCAGCTCGACTTTTTGCGGGAGCTCGGCTGCGACGAATGCCAGGGTTACCTGTTTGGCCGGCCTGTCCCCCTGGACGCCCTGGCCTCCTTCCTGAAAACGACCGGCGGCTGCTACGCGTTGGACCGGATTCCGGCCTGAGCCGGCCGCCGCTTTCTCGCCCTGCGCCCCTACCGCGTTGGGGAAAAATGTATTATAGACTCTTTCCACTTCACGAAACAAAGGATCTTCCATGATCGGCATTTCCAAGCTTTATTGCGGCGGCGTGGAGGCTTCCGACGCCCTGCGTTACGGTCGCCATTCGGGCAAGCTTCCGTCCCATCTGCTGCAATTTTCCAAGGATAAAAAGCCCGTGGTGGTCTGGAACATGACCCGGCGGTGCAACCTCAAGTGCGTCCACTGCTATGCCAAGGCCGTGGACCCGGACGGCGTGGACGACATCGGCACAACCGAAGCCAAGGCCATGATCGACGATCTGGCCACCTACGGCGCGCCGGTGATGCTCTTTTCCGGGGGCGAGCCCCTGGTGCGCAAGGACCTGACCGAGCTGGCCTCCCATGCCGTTTCCAAGGGCATGCGGGCCGTCATTTCCACCAACGGCACGCTCATTACCCGGGACAAGGCCCGGGAGCTCAAGTCCGTGGGCCTGTCCTACGTGGGCATTTCCCTGGACGGCGGCGAGGAAGTCCACGACCGCTTCCGGGGCGTGGCCGGATCGTTTAAAAAGGCCCTGGCCGGCATCGAGAACTGCCAGAACGAGGGCCTCAAGGTGGGGTTGCGCTTCACCATCAACAAGCGCAACGCCGCCGAGGTGCCGCTTTTGTTCGACCTTCTGCGCGACCTCGAAGTGCCGCGCATCTGTTTCTACCATCTGGTCTACGCCGGCCGGGGATCGGAGCTGGTCAAGGAAGACCTGGACCATGCCGCCACCCGGGCCCTGGTGGACCTGATCATGGACCGCACCCGGGCCCTGCACGAGGCCGGGCTGCCCAAGGAAGTCCTGACCGTGGACAACCACGCCGACGGCCCCTACGTCTATCTGCGGCTTTTGCGCGAGGACCCGGCCCGGGCCGCCGAGGTCCACGAACTGCTGTCCTTCAACGAGGGCAACAATTCCGGCCGGGGCATCGGCTGCATTTCCTGGGACGGCAAGGTCCACGCCGACCAGTTCTGGCGCAACCATGTCTTTGGCAACGTTCGGGAGCGGCCGTTTTCCGAGATTTGGGATGATCCGTCCATCGAGCTTCTGGCCAGGCTCAAGGACAAGAAAAGCCATGTCACGGGCCGCTGCCGGACCTGCCGTTACCTGCCGGTGTGCGGCGGCAACTTCCGGGCCCGGGCCGAGGCCGTGCACGGCGACGTCTGGGCTCCGGACCCGGCCTGCTACCTCACGGACGAGGAAATCCGGCCGGACGAGTAGCTTGCGTTTGCTCCCAAAATGGCCGGAGACGCCTGCGCGTCTCCGGCCATTTTTTATTCCACGTCCACTTCGGGGATGAATTCCTCGGTCGTGCCTTCGTGAACGGTCAGGATGTTGCCCCGAAACGGCCTGTTGTCCAGGCCGGCAATGGCCGCATCCGCGTCGGCGTCGTCCATGAGGACGAAGCCGAAGCCCGTGGGCGCGCCAGTGTCGGCATCGCTTTCGATTTCGGCTTCGATCACGGTGCCGAAGGGAGCGAACAGTTCTTGCAACTCGTCCGTCGTGGTGGCCTCGGGCAGGTTTCGCACATACAGTTTCCTGGCCATGATCCGTACTCCTGTCTTTTGGCGCGCGCCGGTTAAAGGGTTGCCGTAAATCGCAGGCGGGCAAAACGGAGTGCTTCGGCCCGATTGCGCCTGGTTGCCCACTCCAGGGAGGTCCCTGGAGTATGCCATGTTTACGTGCTGGCGCAAAAACGGTCAATGCATTCCCCGCAGGCCTGGAATGCCTTGAACGCTTTGAGCCAGGGATGGGCGGGGCCGAAGGCGGCCGAGGGTGGGCGGGCTGTATGGGATTGTGCCGGGCGGGCCAGGGCAAGGCGGCAACAGTCGGTTGCCCTGGGCCGGCACGGAGACGGGGCGAAGACGCCCCGAAAATTCAGGACAGGGGGCGGCGGTGGGGCCGGATGCGGGCCAGGGCTTCCTCGGCCCGGCGGCGCATGCGGAAAAGCGCCCGCAGGCAGGTCAGGTCGTTTTCCCCGGCAATGGCCGCCAGGGCCGCCTCGGCCACGGCCAGCCTGGCCTCCACATCCATCTCCGTCCCTTCGTCCATGTCCATGACCCCTTTGGCGGTCTCCGGGGCGGACCCCTTGGCCGCCTCGGACGCCGCTTGCGCCGCGATTGTCGCGTTCATGATCGCTTTCTCCCTGGCCGCCCGGGCGGCCGATTTTTTCGGGGGCGTTCATACCCCTCGAAGCGGCCGCTGTAAACCGCCTGTCTTGATGTTGGCCCTGGCTTGGACTACTATCCCCAATAAGCGTGGCCGGAATTTCGAAAGCCGTGCCAGGCGAGGGAGAAAGCCTTGGGCAGCCTACCCGTGGACGCGCTGGAACCGGGCATGATCTTGGCGGCGGACCTCAAGGGGCCTGACGGCAAGATGCTGTTGCCCAAGGGCGCAACCCTGACCGAAAGCCATATCCAGAGCCTGCGCAAGCGGGGCGTGACCCGGGCCGTGGTGGCCGAAGGGGAGGAGTCGCCCCCTGGGGCCGCCCTGGACCCGGCCCTGCTGGAACAAAGCGCGGCCGCTGTTTCCCGGCGCTTCGTGGCCAGTGATGCCGCCCATCCGGCCGTGGAGGCCCTTTTCGACCTGGCCGTGTTGCGCCAGGCCCAAAGCCTGGCCGCCGGAACGCCCCTGCCCCGGGACCTTCCCCCCAGCCCCAGGGCCGAATCCATGGGGGACTTGTTTTTCCGGGAAGAGGGCGGCGCCCGGGACCTGGTGGCCAGCGAGGTCAAGCTGGCCACGTTTCCGGACATCTATTTCAAAATCCGCCAGGTGCTCGATTCCCCCATGAGTTCCGCCGCCCAGGTGGCCGACGTCATCAGCAAGGATACGAGCCTGGCCGCCAAGCTTTTGAAACTCGTCAACAGCCCCTTTTACGGCCTGCCCCAGCGCATCGACTCCATTTCCCGGGCCGTCATGGTCATCGGCGGCCAGGAGGTCTCCACCCTGGCCCTGGGCATTTCGGCCATGAACGCCTTCAAGGACATTCCCCCGGAACTGATCAACATGCGCACCTTCTGGGAGCATTCCGTGGCCGTGGGCGTGTTTGCCCGCACCCTGGGCCGAGCCGCCGGCCAGGGGGGCGGGGAGCGCCTGTTCGTGGCCGGCATCCTCCACGACATCGGCCGGCTGATCCTGTTCAAGAAGCTGCCCCATGCGGCCGTGGAAGCCATCTATTACGCCCGGGCCAACCAGACCTCCCTGTATGTGGCCGAAAACGAGGTGGTGGGCTTTGCCCATCCGCTCATCGGCGGTCTTTTGCTGCGGGCCTGGAAGTTCCCCGAATCCCTGGTCGGCCTGGTGGCCTGCCATCACAAGCCGTCCGGATGCAAGGGCAACATCGAGGTGGCCGTCCTGCATCTGGCCGACATCATGGCCGTGGCCCTGGGCCTGACCCCCCAGGCCTCCTTTGTCGTGCCGCCCCTGGAACCCGAAGCCTGGGACGCCCTGGGCATCGAGCCGAAGGCCCTGGCCGATCTGGCCGAAGAGGGCCTTGGTCAGGTGGACGACATTGTCAGCGCCTTTTTCCCTGTCCGAAAAAATTGATGTAACCCTCTACAAGCGAGGATTTGACCGTGCCTATCGGCGATTTTCATCGCGGCCGACGGCTTCGCCGCACATCCGCCCTGCGCGACCTGGTCCGGGAGACCGAACTGCGGCCGGCGGACCTGATTCAAGGCTATTTCGTGGTGGAAACTGCGGACAAGGATTTCGAAAAGCCCATTCCCTCCATGCCCGGCCAGTCCCAGTTCTCCGTGGACAGGCTCGTGGCCCGGGTGGGCATGGCCCGGGACCGGGGGCTGACTGCGGCCCTGCTTTTCGGCCTGCCCGAGAAAAAAGACCCGGCCGGCTCCGGGGCCTACCTCGCCCTGG
>CAZBER010000063.1:23120-26009 GCA_964490985.1 uncultured Desulfovibrionaceae bacterium
TATGCCGACGAAGGCATTGTGCAGCAGGCCGCCTCCCGCCTCAAGGAGGCCTATCCGGACCTGGTGGTGGTCACGGACGTGTGCCTGTGCGAGTACACCAGCCACGGCCACTGCGGGCTGCTCGACGCCCACGGCGAGGTGTTAAACGATCCCACCCTGGAGCTTCTGGCCAAGACCGCCGTCAGCCACGCCCGGGCCGGGGCCGACGTCATCGCGCCCTCGGACATGATGGACGGCCGCGTGGCCGCCATCCGCATCGCCCTGGACGACGCCGGCTTTTCCCATATTCCGGTCATGTCCTATGCCGTGAAATACGCCTCGGCCTTTTACGGCCCCTTCCGCGAGGCGGCGGACAGCGCCCCGGCCTTCGGCGACCGCCGGGGCTACCAGATGGACCCGGCCAACGTGCGCGAGGCCCTGCGCGAGGCGGCGGCCGACCTGGCCGAGGGCGCGGACATCCTCATGGTCAAGCCGGCCATGCCCTACCTCGACGTGGTGCGGCTTTTGCGCGACACCTTTGACACGCCCATTGCCGCCTACCAGGTCAGCGGCGAGTACGCCATGCTCAAGGCGGCCATCCAGAACGGCTGGCTCGACCCCAAACGGGCCGTGCTGGAAGCCATGCTCGGCATCAAGCGCGCCGGCGCGGACATGATCATCACCTACTTCGCGGAAGAAGCGCTGGAGTGGCTGTAAGGGGATGGCGGGGCGCTGCCCCGCGCCCCGCCAGGGCTTTGCCCCGAACCCCTGCGACCGAAGGGGCATTGAAGGGCCTTGCTTTTGGGCGGGGAAGGACTACAGGAGATTCATGGTGCTTTATACCGCGAAATACGTCCGCATTCCCTCCGGCTACATGGGACAGCTGGTGGAATGGCCTGAAGTGGTGACGGAAGGGGAAACCCTGGAAGCCTGCCGGGCCATGCTCTCCGATGCCCTGGCCGAAATGGTCCGGGCATACGCGGACTTGGGACGGGAACTTCCCCCGGGCAACGCCCTTATCGAAGCCATGCCCGTGGATACGGACCATGTCCGTCAAACGGCGTGATCTGATCCGTTATCTGGAAAGCCATGGGTTTCGCCTTCTCCGGGAGGGAGGCAACCATTCCATTTATACCAATGGCGCCAAAGTGATCCCTGTCAAACGGCACGCGCACCTGGATCGAATCACGGCAAACGAATTGTGCAAACAGGCTGGCTTGGAACCGATCTTTTAAGTATCGGCACCGCCCGATCATTCCATCCAAAGCTCGGCGTCCCCAAGCGATTCCAGGAAATCCAGGGTTTCCTGCTCATGGGGCGACTTCGCTAATAGCAGCGACTGCCGCCGGGCTTTGGCCCGAATGGCCGGCGAATCGGGAATTGGCACCCGGTGCGAAGCCAAACGCATACCTGCGGCTTGCATTCGTTTACTTCGGCGCAAGGAGCGTATGCTTTTGGTTCTCATATTCGCTGATATGAAGTCTACATAACAAGTCGCAGCGTACCTGGCAAAAGTTCGTGGCGCTCAAGACGGCCTTCGCGCCTTGCCCCCTTCCCCAGAACCATTATATCAACACAGGCCGTTGCAGCGAATCCGCTCCAGCGGCCTGAAAATTCGCCAAGGAGGAGACCGGCGGCGCTTTCCGCCTGGTTCGCTACCCATGCAGCATCCCCATTCGCATCCCCAGGGCCATGCCCACGGGGCCGCCGGTCCGGCCGGCGCGCCGCCCCTGCGGCTCATCGCCTGGGAAGTCACCCGGGCCTGCAACCTGGCCTGCAAGCACTGCCGGGCCGAAGCCTGCCTGGACCCGTGGCCCGGAGAATTCGATACCGCCGAGGCCAAGGCGCTCATCGACACCTTCCCGGAAACCGGCAACCCTATCATCATTTTCACCGGCGGCGAACCGCTCCTGCGGCCCGACATCTTCGACCTGGTGCGCTACGCCGGCAGCAAGAATCTCCGCTGCGTCATGGCCCCCAACGGCACCCTGGTCACCCCGGAAAACGCCAAGGAAATCAAGGCCTCGGGCATTGCCCGCTGCTCCATCTCCATCGACGCGCCGAACGCCGCCGACCACGACGACTTCCGGGGCGTGGCCGGAGCCTTCGAAAGCGCGCTGCGGGGCATCGAAAACCTCAAGCGCGCCGGCGTGGAATTCCAGATCAACACCACGGTCACCCGGCACAACATGGGCAACTTCAAGGAGATATTCCAGCTCGCCCAGCGCCTGGGCGCGGCGGCCTGGCACATCTTCCTGCTCGTGCCCACAGGCCGGGCGGCCGACCTCGGAGCCGAAATCATAACAGCCCAGGAATACGAGGAAGTGCTCAACTGGTTCTACGACTTCCGCAAAACCACGAGCATGCACCTCAAGGCCACCTGCGCCCCGCACTACTACCGGATCATGCGCCAGCGGGCCAAGGCCGAAGGCGTGGCCGTGACCCCGGATACCTTCGGCATGGACGCCATGACCCGAGGCTGCCTGGGCGGCACGGGCTTCTGCTTCATCTCGGCCGTGGGCCAGGTGCAGCCGTGCGGCTACCTGGACCTGGATTGCGGCCAGGTGCGGCAAACGCCGTTCCCGGAAATCTGGCGCACCTCCCGCCAGTTCCTCCAGTTCCGCAACAAGGCCGACTACCTCGGCAAATGCGGCGCGTGCGAATACCACCGCGTCTGCGGCGGCTGCCGCGCCCGCGCCCAAACCATGTCCGGCAACTACATGGCCCCCGAGCCGTTGTGCAATTATAACCCGAAGTAAAGAAAGAAGAAGAATGCCTCCGGCGGCCGGGAGGGGATCATCCCCTCCCGGACCCTCCCGATCTGGGCGGGGTTTTCGGCTCGGGCGCAAAGCCGCCCGAGCCGAAAACCCCGCCCAAACCGAGAGAATCCGAAAGCGCATCATACCTTCC
>CAZBER010000064.1:0-13220 GCA_964490985.1 uncultured Desulfovibrionaceae bacterium
TGCTGGAAGGGTGTTCGCGCTTTCGGATTCACTCGGTTTGGGGGGCGATTTCGGGCCGGCTGGGCTTTGACAGCCGGCCCGAAATCGCCCCCCTAATCGGGTGGGTCTGGGAGGGGGTGACCCCCTCCCAGCAGCCGGAGGCATTATTATCTTATAGCTTTTGAGCCGCTGCTTCGACGTCCTGGGCGAAGCCGGCGCGGGCGGAGCGGATGCGGTCGGCCAGGTCCGGGTCGGCCAGGGCCAGAATGGAGGCGGCCAGCCAGGCGGCGTTTTTGGCGCCGGCCCCGTCCAGGGCCACGGTGGCCACGGGGAATCCCGGCGGCATCTGCACTGTGGCCAGCATGGCGTCCATGCCGCCCAGGGCCGAGCCCGAGGAGGACAACGGCACGCCGATGACCGGCCGGATGGTGCGGGCGGCCACGGCCCCGGCCAGGTGCGCGGCCAGGCCGGCGGCGCAGATGAACACCTGGCAGCCTTGTTCCTCGCATTCCCGGATGAGCCGTTCGGTGCGCTGCGGCGTGCGGTGGGCCGAGGTCACGGTAAACAGGTGCGGGATATCCAGGGACGTAAGCACCTTGGAGCAGGGCCGCATCTTGTCTTCGTCCGAGCCCGAGCCGATGAAAATGGCCGCCTTGATCATTTCGCCTCCCGCGAAAGGCCCTTGTCGCCGATGTCATGGCGATAAAACGCGCCGTCGAAACGGATTTTCGAAACCGCCCGATAGGCCGTTTCCTTGGCCGCGGCCAGGTTTGCGCCCAGGGCCGTGACCCCGAGCACCCGGCCGCCGGACGTCACGGTCCGGCCGTTCTCAAGCTTGGTGCCGGCCTGGAAGACCTTGACCGCTGGATCGGCCTCGGCCGCCTCGATGCCCGAGATGGCCATGCCCTTGGGATAGGACCCGGGATAGCCCGGGGCGGCAATGACCACGCACAAGGCGCTTTGCGGGGTCCAGCGGACCAGTTCCGGCGTGAGCCGGCCTTCCCGGCAGGCCGTGAGGATGGCGGGCAGGTCGCTGTCCAGGCGAAGCAGCAGGGGCTGGCATTCCGGGTCGCCGAAGCGCACGTTGTATTCCAGCACCTTGGGGCCGCAGTCGGTCATCATGAGCCCGGCGTAGAGAATGCCGGTGAAGGGATGGCCGCGTTTGGCCATTTCCCGCAGGATGGGGGTGATGACCAGGTCGGTTGTGGCCGCATACTGGTCCGGCGGCAGGATCGGGGCCGGGCAATAGGCCCCCATGCCGCCGGTATTGGGGCCGGTATCGCCGTCGCCCACGGCCTTGTGATCCTGGCAGGCGGTCATGGGCACGGCCGTGGCGCCGTCGCAAAAGGCCAGAAACGAGGCTTCCTCGCCGATAAGCGCCTCTTCCAGGACCACCTTGGTTCCGGCCGGACCGAAAGCGCCCTTGACCATGGCTTCGTCGATGGCGGCCAGGGCTTCCTGTTTGGTTGCGGCCACGGTCACGCCCTTGCCGGCGGCCAGGCCGTCGGCCTTGACCACCAGCGGCGCGCCGATTCGCTCCACGCAGGCCCGGGCGGCGCGGGCGTCGGTAAAGGTTTCGTAGGCGGCCGTGGGCACGCCGGCGGCGGTCATGACTTCCTTGGCAAAGGCCTTGCTGCCTTCCAGGCCGGCGGCGTAGGCGTCCGGGCCGAAGCAGGGGATGCCGGCGTCTTCCAGGGCGTCGCGCAGCCCGGCCACCAGCGGCGCTTCCGGGCCGGCCACCACCAAGTTGATGCCTCGGTCCCGGGCCAGGGCCACGAGTCCGGGCACATCGGCGTCGGAGACGGGGGCGTTTTCGCCGCAAAGGGCGGTGCCGCCGTTACCCGGGGCGGTAATGACCGCTGAAACGTCGGCGCTTTGGGTCAGTTTCCAGGCCAGGGCGTGTTCCCGGCCGCCCGAACCCACCACGAGAATGCGCATGCCGCGCCTCCTTGAAGAAAAGTCGCATCAGGGAACTAGCCGCAAACGGCCGGGAAGGCAAATTCTTCGGCCAAAAAGGGGAGCGGGGACCAAGGCCGGGGGCGGCGCGCCAAGGCATTGCGCCGCCCCCGAAGCGAGTCGGCGGAATGGGCTCATTTCATTTCTCGATCATGACGCAGTCATGATCGAGAAAATATTCTCTTTGCCGGTGTCTGTGGCTCTGTGTGCCTTCCTGTTCATTCCGCCGATGTATGGAAAATGGGCTCAGGTCAGGCTGGCCGGGCCGGCCGTGAGTTCGCCGATCAGCGTATTGAGTTCCTGGGCCTGGCGGGCCTGCTCGGATACGGCTGATTCGGACTGGGCCATGGCCTCGGCCGTTTCCGAGGCAATGGCGCTGATGGCCGTAACGGCCTTGTTGATCTCCTCGGCCGTGGCCGACTGCTGTTCGGCGGCCGTGGCAATGGAACGCACCTGATCGCCGGCGGCCTCCACCATGGTGACGATTTCGGTCAGGGCCGCGCCCGAGCGCTCGGCCAGGGCCGTGGCGTCGGCCACCCGGGACACGGCCCGCTCCACCCGGGCCACGGTGTCGGTGGTGCCCTGCTGGATGCCGGCAATGGCCGCGCCCACTTCCTTGGTGGCGTGCATGGTCTTCTCGGCCAGTTTGCGGACCTCGTCGGCCACCACGGCAAAGCCGCGTCCGGCCTCGCCGGCCCGGGCCGCTTCGATGGCGGCGTTGAGGGCCAGGAGATTGGTCTGGTCGGCGATGTCGGAAATCACGCTCATGATGGCCCCGATGCCCTGGGCCTGTTCCCCCAGGTCCCGCATATTTTCCTTGAGGGCATTGGCCTCGTCGCGCACCGTGGCCACGGCCGTCACCACCGATCCCACCAGGTCGGCCCCTTCCTGGGCCTTGGCCCGGGCGGTTTCGGCGCTTTGGGCCGTGCTGCCGGCGTTTTGGGCCACCTCCAGGATGGTGGCGTTCATCTCTTCCACGGCCGCGGCCGTTTCCTGGACCCGGTGGTGCTGTTCCTCCACCCCCCGGCTGCACTGCTCGATCTGGGCCGAGAGCTCCTCGGCGGCCGAGGCCATGCGGTCGGCCACGCTCGTGGCCTGGGCCGCGGTGCGGGCAATGACCGCGTTTTGTTCCTCGATGCGGCGCTTTTGCTCGTGGAGGGCCGTGATATCGGTCCAAAAGGTGATGGAGCCCAGAAGCGCGCCGTCCATGTCGTAAAAGGGCGTCGTGCAGATGGTGATGTGCAGATTCCTGCCCGAGGGCGTGGCGTAATCGATTTCGGAGGCCAGCATCCGGCGTTCCCGGATGGCCCGGTCCGAAAGGGTCTCCCGGTTGGGATCGTTCAGGAAAAACGCGCCGGATGGCATGCCCCGGTACGACTCCGGAGGATCGTTTTTCTCCAGCAGTTTCAGGATGTGCTCGTTTTGCCACAACATTTTGAAGTCCGGCCCCACAATGCCGCAGGGCGTGGGGATGCCGGCCAGCACGCCCTGGGCAAAGCCGAGCCTGTTTTTGAGCTGCTCCACCATGTTCAGGAGGTTTTTGGCCAGGATGCCGAGTTCGGCCCGATACGTATCGTCGAGGCGGGCCTTGAAGTCGCCGGAGGCGATTTTTTCGGTAAAGGCGCTTAAGCGCAGAAGCGGCCGCAACACCAGGCGGCGGTTTATCAGCGTGATGACGGCGGCCACGGCCGCGGCCACGGCCAGCCCGATCAGGGCCAGGACGGTGCGCTGGTGCGCGGCCAGGCGCGTCATCTCCTCATTGTAAAAGGTCATGCACACCAGCCAGCCCGTGGAAGGAATCCGGGACACGGCCATGAACTTGTCTTCGCCCTTCCAGGTGTAGGCAAAGGCGCCTTCCCCGGTGCGCAGGACCTGCTGGATGAAGTCCTCCTGGGAGACGTCGCGCAAAATGAGGCTCTTGTCCTTGGCATGGGCAATGACGCGGCCCGCGCCGTCCAGAATGAAGCCGTAGCCGCGCTGGCCAAAGGTGACCGGGTCAATGGTGGACTCCGTGAACATGCTCCACAGGGGACAGGCCGCCACGCCGCCGAGCAGCTTGCCGTCCGGGCCGCGCACGGCCTTGGCCACCACATAGATGAGGGCGTTGCCGGTCGTGGCCTTGAAGACCGTCCGGCTGAACACCACATCCTGGCCGGACAGGATGGCTTTGACGTAATCCCGGTCGGCCCGATCGCCTCCGGTCAGGTCCTGTTTTTCGGCATTGTAGCCGGCCACGATCCTGCCCTGGGTGTCGAAGATGAAAAAGGACCAGTAGTCGCGGAAGCCGGAGGTATAATTGCGCAGCCGTTCCTGGGCCCTGGCCGGATTGCCGGCAAAGGCCTCCTTGATGGCGTCCTGGCTGGCCAGGGATTCGGCCACTTCCAGGGTATTGCGGATATAGATTTCAGAAGCCCGGGCCGTGGACTTGGCCGCTTGCGTCAGGGCGTCCCGCTGCATGCTTTCGGCCATGTGGTAGGAGGACGAGGAGACATACAGGATCAGGGCGGCGATGCCGGCCAGAATGGAAACAGAGACGGAAACCGTCAGAATGGTGTTGATGCTGGTGTTGCGCATGGCAGGTATCCTGGGTGAGCGTGGGGGGGAACACAATGGCCTTGGACGTAAGCGATCCTCCTGGATCCGCCGACCTGATCCATTGCCGGTCCGCCGTGCTGGCCGGGACACAACAAAAAACAGCCTGTTGGAAAAGGGGCATTCCGGGATGGCATAGGGTAAAAAACGGGCGGCAGATTGCAGCGGGGCTGTTCGCGCCACGCGGCAACACCTCCGTCCCGTTGCCGCTCGCGGCAACGCAGATTCAATACGGGTAAAATAGGGAATGCGCAAGCCGGTATTGGCGCGGGCATCGGGCGGCTGCGGGCAGGGCCTGGGGCTTTCCTGATACTTTTCGCGGGGTCTGCTGCGGCCTGCCCCGGTTCTGCAAAACGATCGTCAGGCCAGCAAGCGGCAACCGCGCGACGCGGCAAATCCGGGAGCAGCGGATGGAAGGGAGGGACAGGTCCGTGGGCCTGTACAAAGAGGGCGTTCCCGGCGTATCCGGAAATCATGGGGAGCGGCCCCGGTTGGCCATGGCCTTTGCGACTTCGAGGAGGTTTCCATGAGCAACGGCGCGTTTCTTCTGGTCCTTGTCGCCTTGGGTTTCGCTTTTTTGCTCTATTTCAACCGCCGGGCCAAGAATTTTCGGGAGCGGCATCCGGGCGAAAAAAATCCCATCACCCGGTGGCTGACCGGAAAGGACGACAAGGACGACGACCTGTAGGTTGCGGCTAATGTCGTGTCCTCGAAAAGAGGGTATGGAAATTCCAGAGCCAATTTACTTAACCGGTTTTTTTCTTAAAAAATACTGGCGTATTTTTTAAGGGACGCAACACTAGGACAGAAAACGGCCTGTCACCGAGTTCGGGTCCAGCTTGAGCTCCTCGGGCGTGCCCTGGGCCACGATGCGCCCGCCCGCCTCGCCGCCGCCCGGCCCCAGGTCGATGACGTGGTCCGAGGCGGCCACCACGTCGGTATTGTGCTCGATGACCACCACGCTGGCGCCCTTGTCCACCAGCTTGTGCAGGACCAGGATGAGCCGGCCCACCTCCTGCATGTGCAGGCCCGTGGTGGGCTCGTCGAGGATGTACAGCGCCCCGGGCAGGCTGCGCTTGCCCAGTTCCCGGGAAATCTTGATGCGCTGGGCCTCGCCGCCGGACAGGGTGGTGGCCGGCTGGCCCAGGTGCAGGTAATCCAGGCCCACTTCCTCCAGCACCTGGAGCCTGCGGTCGAGCACGGGATAGTTCTCGAAGAAATCCCGGGCCTGGCGCACGGTCAAATCCAGCACCTCGGCGATGTTTAAGCCCTTGTAGCGCACGTCCAGGGTCTCGCGGTTGTAGCGCAGCCCGCCGCAGACCTCGCAGGTCACGTAGATGTCCGGCAGAAAGTGCATCTCCACCCGAATCTGGCCGTCGCCGCCGCAGGCCTCGCAGCGCCCGCCCTTGACGTTGAAGCTGAAGCGGCCGGGCTTGAAGCCGCGCCGCCTGGCGTCCGGGGTGGTGGCGAAGATGTCGCGGATCTCGTCGAAGACCTTGGTGTAGGTGGCCGGGTTGGAGCGCGGGGTGCGGCCGATGGGGGTCTGGTCGATGCTGACGATCTTTTCGATCTGCCCGGCCCCCTCGATGCCGGCAATGGTCCCCGGGGCCTCCACCTTGATGCCCTGGGCCAGGGCCAGGTGCTTGTACAAGGTGTCCATGACCAGGGAGCTTTTGCCCGAGCCGGACACGCCCGTGACGCACACCAGGCACCCCAGCGGTATGGAGGCGTCGATGTTGCGGAGATTGTTGGTGGTCACGCCCCGCAGCACCAGCTCGCCCTTGGGCTGGCGGCGGGTTTCCGGCCGGGGAAGGCTGGCCTCGCCGCGCAGGTACTTGCCGGTCAGGGACGCAGGCGAGGTGAGCATGCCGTCCAGGCCGCCCTGGTAGACCACCTCGCCGCCAAGCCGGCCCGAGCCCGGCCCCAGCTCGATCAAGTGGTCGGCGTGGCGGATGGTGGCCTCGTCGTGTTCCACCACCAGCACGGTGTTGCCCCGGCCCTGGAGCTTGCGCAGGGTGCCGAGCAGCCGGTCGTTGTCCCGGGGATGCAGGCCGATGCTCGGCTCGTCGAGCACATAGGTCACGCCCACCAGGCCCGAGCCGAGCTGGCCGGCCAGGCGGATGCGCTGGGCCTCGCCGCCGGAGAGCGTGGCCATGTTGCGCGACAGGGACAGGTATTCCAGGCCCACGCCGGACAGGAATTTCAGGCGGTGGCCCAGCTCCTTGAGCAGGGGCTCGGCAATGAGGACCTCGGACCCGGAAAAGTTCAGGCACGACAGCCAGGACAGGGTCCGGTCAATGGACATGGAGCAGAATTCGAAGATGTTTTGCCCTTCCACCCGCACGGCCAGGGCCTCGGGCCGCAGCCTGGCCCCCTGACAGGTCGGACAGGGCCGGGACTGGCGGTAGCGGGCCAGCTCGTCGCGCCACAGCGGGCCGAAGGACTGGCCGTATTCGAGCAGCTCCACCACGCCTTCCCAGCCAAAGGCCTTGTCCCCGAAAAAAAGCGCCTGCCAGGCGGCCTCGGACAGCTCGGCCAGAGGCGTGGCCAGGGTGAATCCGTACCGCTTGCCCAGGCCCTCCAGGCGCGGCTTGTAACGGCCAAGCGCCCGTTCGCCTTTCCAGGGCAAAATGCCGCCCTGGGCCAGAGACAGGCCCTTGTTGGGCGCCAGCAGGGCCGGCTCGAAATATTCCACCGCGCCGATGCCGGAGCAGGCCGGGCAGGCCCCCTGGGGGCTGTTGAAGGAAAAGAGCTGGGGCGTGGGCTTGGGCACGCTCACCTTGCAGACCGGGCAGGACGAGGCCGTGGAAAAAATCCGGTCCGGGGCCTTGCCCTCGTGGTCGGCCACGATGATGCGGCCGTCGCCCTGGGCCAGGCCCAGTTCCACGGAATCGGACAGGCGCGAGCGGATGCCGTCCTTGACCACCAGCCGGTCCACCACCAGGTCGATGGAGTGGCGCTTGTTTTTTTCCAGTTCCGGCATGGGGTCCAGGGGGACCACCGCTCCGCCCACGCGCACCCGGGCAAAGCCCTGGCCCTTGAGTTTCTTGAGGCGGTCGGCGTGGGTGCCTTTCTGGTGCTCCACCAGGGGGGCCAGAAGGAGCAGCTTCGAGCCCGCGGGCAGGGCCAGGATGTCGGCAATGATCTCGTCGGCGGTGCGGGCCTGGATGGGCCGGCCGCAGGACGGGCAGTGGGACCGGCCCAGGCGGGCGAAAAAGACCCGCAGAAAGTCGTAGATTTCCGTCACCGTGCCCACGGTGGACCGGGGATTTCGGGTGGCGGTTTGCTGTTCCAGGGAAATGGCCGGGGAAAGTCCCTCGATCTTGTCCACCTGGGGCTTGTTCATCTGGGGCAGAAACTGGCGGGCGTAGGCCGACAGGGACTCCACGTAGCGACGCTGGCCCTCGGCGTAGACGATGTCAAAGGCCAGGGTGGACTTGCCCGACCCCGAAGGGCCGCACACCACCACCAGCTTGTCGCGGGGAATGTCCAGGGTGAGGTTTTTGAGATTGTGCTGGCGCGCGCCTTCAATATGAATCTTGGGAGCCTCGGTCATCAATGCCTCCGGAGCCTGACGGCAAGGTGGGAAAATAAGGCGAATCGCACGAAAGGCAAGAGTGTTTGACTTTTACCGCTCCCGGCGGCAAACAGAATAGTATGGAAATGACCCGCCGGGCATTCATGCGTTCCCTGGCGGCCGCATGGGCGGCCGCCCTGGCCCCGTTGGGACTGCGAGGCATGGCCATGGCCGAAAACGAATTCCCCAAGGGCGAAGGCGTGATCAGCCTGCCGCGCCAGGAGTCCGGGCCGCCCGCCACTTTGGAGGGGCTCCTGTTCAAACGCCGCTCCCGGCGGCTTTTCACGCCCGAGGCCCTGACCCTGGAGGAGGCGGGGCGGCTTCTCTTCGCGGCCCAGGGCGTGGTGGACCGCCGGGGCTTTCGCACCGCGCCTTCGGCCGGGGCGCTGTATCCCTTGGAACTCTACCTGGTGGCCGGCCAGGTCACGGGGCTGGCTCCCGGCATCTACAAATACATTCCCCAGGGCGGAGAGCTTTTCCTGTCCGTGGCCGGCGACCGCCGGGCCGATCTGGCCCGGGCCTGCCTGGGCCAGGCCTGGATGGCCAAGGCCGCGGTCACGGTGGCCTTTTGCGGCGTGTATACGCGCACCATGGCCAAGTACGGCGAACGCGGGGTGCGCTACGTGGAGATCGAGGCGGGCTGCGCCAGCCAGAACCTGGCCCTGGCCGCCGCGGCCCTGGATCTGGGCACCGTGGTGGTGGGGGCCTTCGAGGACGAGAACGTGTGGGGCATCCTGGGCGCGCCCAAGGAAGAGCGGCCCCTTTTACTCATGCCCGTGGGGCGCGTCGGACACGGGAGCGCCGCCAATGGGAACCATATGGTCAGAGAAGACGGCTGATGTTGCATTCCTTAAAAAATACGTCCGTATTTTTTAAGAAAAAAATGATCGTTCCCTGTTTCGAGGACACGACACTCACAAGGAGGGACCATGCGTTATGAGGTCCCGTTCATTCCGGATACGGCGTACGCGTCCCTGCTCTCCGAGCATGTGGCGGACGTGTCGGCGGTCTATTTCCGCCTCGGCCCCCAAACCCCTGACGCCCGCCTGCCCGGATGCGGCGACGTCTCGCCCCAGGAGCTGGCCGAAGGCCTGGCCGCCTTGCCCGACGTGCCCCGGCTCGGGCTCCTCAATGCCGCCTTCCATGCCCCGGATGTCCTGTCCGGCGACGGCCTGCGGGACCTGATTCTGCTTTTGGAGGGCTACCTGGCGGCTGGGACCGTCACCGGCATTGTCTATGCCGACCAGTACCTGCTGACAGCCCTTTCCGACGCGGCTCCGGACGTGGCCGGCGCGCTTATGGCCTATCCCAGCATCAATTTCCGGCTGGACCGGTTCGAACGGGTTGCCGCCATTCTCGAAGCCATTGCCGACACGCATTTCGCCCTGCCCGACGCCCTGCTCCTGGACCGGGACCTCAATCGCGACCCGGACCGTCTGTCGGAGCTGGCGGGCAGGGTCCGCCGGTCGTTTTCGGGCCTGCAGATCGGACTTATGGTCAACGAAGGGTGCCTGTACGCCTGCCCCTACAAGACGGCCCATGACGCCCATATCGCCTTGTCCCGGCTGGCCGCCTGCTCCATGGATCCGGACGTCAACCGGGAGATCGGCTGCCTGCGGGCCTTTGTCCGGACGCCGGGGCGGCTTTTGGCCTTGCCGTTCGTGCGGCCCGAGGACGTGCCCCGTCTGGAAGGGGTGGCGGATTTCGTGAAAATCTGCGGCCGCACCCGGCCGGCGGCCGACCTGACCGGCGTGGTGTCCGCCTATCTGGCCGGAGCGTTTGCCGGCAACCTGCTGTGGCTGCTCGATACCCCGGAGATCCTGTCCGGCCGGCTCAGTTTGGAAAACAATGATCTGCCCGAGGACTTCTTCGAGCGCGTCAACGGTTGCTCCAGGCTGTGCCGGGAATGCGGCTACTGCGGGGACCTGGCCGCCGCCCTGGTCCAAGAGCGCGGGCTGGCCCTGCCGCGCCTCCAGACGGCTTGAGGCTTTTGTATAATTGTCGTTTTTGACGCCTTCGGCGACCAAAGGGCTTGGCCCTTTGGAAACCCATAATCAATTGAGAGCGTTACAACGTAACGTCCAGTAATGAAAAGGGTCCGGCCAAAAGCCGGACCCTTTTGGGGTTGGGCTGTCGCTTAATAGACCGGGCCAACCGGCGGCGGCGGACCCGGCGGGCCGGGCGGAGGCGGCGGGGCGACCGGTCCCGGCGGGGGCGGGACACCCGGCCCGGGCGGCCCCGGAGGCGGGCCGTGGCGTCGCGGCGGATAGCAGGCAAAAGCCGTCAGGCTGAACGCGGCAAGCACAAGCAGGCAAAGCAGTCGTTTCATGCGGGCCTCCCAGGTTGGACAGGCGGCCGTTTCTTCTGCCCGAACTGCCGGGCCGGAAGACGACCTTCCCCTGTCCTAACCGGAAAGCACGGACCTGCCAAGGCAAGGGGGCGATTTTACGCCTCGTGTTGCGTCCCTTAAAAAATATGAGGCTTTTGCAAAAATCAAACGCGCCGTGCAACAGCAATGGATGTTAAGTTGTAACGCTCCAACTTCATTACGGGTTTCCAAAGGGCCAAGCCCTTTGGTCGCCGAAGGCTTCAAAAACGACTCTTTTTGGCAAGAGCCTCAATACGTCAGTATTTTTTAAGAAAAAAATAACCATTCAAGTGCGTTGGCTCTGGAATTTCCATACCCTCTTTTCGAGGACGCGACACTAGAGCAGGGAGCGGCGGCAAAAGGCCTCGAAGTCCTCCTCGTCGGGTTCCTGGCGGGATTTCGACGTTTCCCGCGTCGGCGTCTCGACGCTGGCGCTGCGCCAAACGCCTTCCTTGGGCTCGAAAAAGCTCAGGCATTCCACACGAATGTCCGGTGCGAACATGGCATCCTCCAAAGCGTTTGACTCTCCTCTAACAAGTTTCATTCCACCGGACTCGAGCCTTCCCCTGGCCAGGCCAATGGAGTATCGACCGGCCATGAAGCGTTGCGTTCCACTGATTGTGACGCTGCGGAACGCCGTTCGGTTACCGGCCAGCCCGGGCCGGGCCGAATCGATTCCCTGTCCGCCGCCGTTGGGGGGCGCGCCGTGATGCGCCGCGCCGGGCAGGGCGTGCGCCATGTCATGGGGGCCGTCCTCAAGGCGGGCGTGGATTCCCTGGCCGCCTTTTGCCGCGCCGGCGGGCCGGGCCAGGCCGCGGCCCTGGCGTTTTACGCCCTGCTGTCCATCATTCCGCTTTTTTTTCTGGTCGCGTCCTTTTACGGAGCCGTGGCCGGGGACAGCTGGGCGGCCCAGGTGCTCCTGCGGCGCGAGCTGGCCGACATGGCTCCTTTTTTCGACGACGAGCTTTTCTCCCGGGTGCGCCGGCTCATCTGGGCCGGCCCGGCCCTGACCTGGCAGAGCCTGGCCTTTATCCTCTGGTCGTCGTGGCTTTTGGTGGGGGCATTGCGCCGCCATCTGGCCCTGCCCTGGCGCGAGGCCCCTGGGGTCGAAGACGCGCCGGTCTGGCGTCGCCGGCTGGGAAGCCTGCTGTGGGGTCCGGTGGCGGGGTTTTTATTCGTGGGAGCGGTCACCGGCGGGCTGGCCCTGGCCCATCTGCCCCGACTGCAACCGCCGGAGAGCCTCTTGCGCCAGCTTTCCCCGGCCTGGGGCATAGCCTGCCTGACCGGACTGCTTGTGGCCGTGTACGCGCTTTTTTTGCCCCGGCGGCGGCCGTTTCGGGCCATGCTCGGCCTGTCCGCGGCCCTGGCCGTGGCCGCCTGGGGCGTGAGCTCCCTGTTCGAGGACCTTCTGGCCGGGCTTCCCCGGTATCACCTGGTCTACGGCTCCCTGACCGGGGCCGTGCTGTTTTTGCTGTGGCTCGATTACAACGCCATGCTGGTGCTGTGGGGCGGCTGGTTTCTGCGGGTATGGCAGCGCGACCACGCCGTGTCGCGGCCGAACCGGCGCCTGGCCGTGGCGGGCTGGCTGCGGCGGGTGCGGTTGTGGCGGCGCACGTCTTCGACGGTCAAGGCAAGATGACGGGGGGCGAAAATTTTATTACAACTATTTATAATAGTTGTATATTTAATGTTTAAAAATGGGCGAAAGGCATTGCGCCGTCTTGATTATATCCACAAAATGTGTACATAAAATACATGCGGTATGAATGGGATGAACGCAAGCGGCTTTCCAATCTCGAAAAGCATCATCTCGATTTTTTCGATGTTGTGGCGGTTTTTGATGCGCCGCATATGGTAGTCCCGTCGGTTTACGGCGGCGAAGAAGAGCGATTCCTGGCTGTTGGAATGCTCGAAGGCCGTTATGTGACCGTTGTTTATACCCAAAGGAACGAAGCGGTCAGGATTATTTCCTTCCGGAGGGCGCGCCATGAAGAGCGACGAAAATATCAAGCATTATACGGCGGCTGAACTGCGGGCCAAGCGGGCGCAAAGCCGTACTGATCTTGAAAAGCTTGACGCAATGTCGGATGCGGAGCTTGAGCGGCGTATTGCCGAGGATGCGGGCGAACAGGACATGTGTCTTGATTGGCGGCGGGCAAAGCTGGTCATGCCGGAACCGAAGCAATCCGTCCATCTGCGGCTTGAGCGCGAGGTCGTGGAGTTTTTCAGGTCTCAAGGCAAGGGACATATCTCCAAGATGCAGGCGGTCCTGAAAGCCTATGTGGAGGCGCACCGTCCGAGGGCCAAATAAGACAAGGCGCTTACGCACCTTATTGTTGGGGTAATGGTCTGGAGGACACCGCTTGCAAAGCGGTGTCCTCCAGACCATTATTTCTTATACGTCGCGGTTACCGAAATGGTGATGCCGCCACGGGCCGCGAAGTCGCCGGTCACTTCCATTTCCAGGGGATCGCAGGCCGCGGTCAGGTCGTCGAGGATGCGGTTGGTCAGCGTCTCCATGAACGTGCCTTCGTCCCGGTAGCTGAACAGATACAGCTTGAGGGACTTGGATTCGATGCAGCGCTCCCCGGGCACGTAGCGGATGGTGATGGTGCCGAAGTCGGGTTGGCCGGTCTTGGGACACAGGCTGGTGAATTCCTCGCTGCAAAAGGTGACGGTGTAGCGCCGGCCGGGAAAGGCGTTGGGAAAGGTCTCCAGCAGCTCCGGGGTCACGGTCTTGGGATAGGT
>CAZBER010000064.1:13247-25157 GCA_964490985.1 uncultured Desulfovibrionaceae bacterium
CGTGGCGCCCTGGCCCAGGGTCCTGAGGCCCCGGATGTCGTCTCGCGGCGGTGTTTGGGTCGCGGCCATGGCAGCCTCCTCGAATAATCGGTATGCATTGACACGGGCAGGGGGGCCTTCCTACGCTTCCCGGCCCCAATGTTCAACGACAAGGACAAACCCATGCCCGCTCCCTACACCATATCCGTTTCCGATGCATTCAGCGCGGCCCACCGGCTGCCCGGCCATCCCGGCCCGTGCGCGGCCATGCACGGCCACAATTTCGAGGTCACGGCCGAGCTGGCGGCAACGACCCTGGCTTCCGGCATGGTGGCGGATTTCGGCGACGTGCGCGCCGCCCTCAAGAACGCCCTGGCCCGGCTCGACCATACCTGCCTCAACGACGTGCCCGAGCTGTCCCCGCCCACGGCCGAGGTCCTGGCCGCCTGGATATTTGCGCGCCTGCGGGAGGCCCTGCAAGACGAGCGCGTGCGGGTGCGCCGGGTGACCGTGGTGGAAAGCCCCGGGCTTTCGGCCAGCTATGCGGAGGAGGCATGAGCCTTCGGGTGCACGAAATCTTTGCCAGCATCCAGGGCGAATCCACGTTCGCCGGGCTGCCGTGCGCCTTTCTGCGGCTTTCGGGCTGCAACCTGGCCTGCTCCTGGTGCGATACGCGTTATGCCTCGGACACCTTTTTCGAGATGACCGTGGCCGAGGCCGTGGACGCTTTGGCTGCCTATGGCCTGCCCCTGGTGGAGCTGACCGGCGGCGAGCCGCTGTTGCAGCCCGAAACCCCGGCCCTGGCCGCGGCCCTGGCCGATGCCGGGTTTACGGTGCTGGTGGAGACCAACGGCAGCCGCAACATCGGCCTGCTCGACGGCCGCGCAGCCGCCATCATGGACGTGAAATGCCCGGCCAGCGGCATGGAGCGGGAAAACGACTACGCCAACCTGGACCGTCTACGGCCCCGGGACGAGGTGAAATTCGTGCTGGCCAACCGCGAGGATTACCGCTTTGCCCTGGACGTGGCCCGGCGGATATGGGACCGCAACGCCGCGCTTTTTTCGCCCGTGGCCGGGAAACTCGACCCGGCCGAGCTGGCCGGCTGGCTGGTGGCGGACAAGGCCCGGGCGCGGCTCAACCTGCAACTGCACAAATACATCTGGAGCCCTGAGGCCCGGGGCGTGTAAGGCGGATAACAATTTTGAACGGCTATCTTTTTCTTGAAAAACGTGGTCATGAAGTTTTTGCAAAACCAAACGCGGCCTTTGGGCATAGCGGACTCATATCGCAATGCCGCAAACCCGTTACGGGTTTCCAAAGGGCCAAGCCCTTTGGTCGCCAAGGGCTTCAAAAACGGCGCTTTTCGCAAGCCCCCATGTTTTTCAAGGAAACAACAAAGGAGCAGCGGCCATGAAGGAAGCCAAGAAGGCTGTGGTGCTTTTTTCCGGCGGGCTCGATTCCACCACCTGCCTGGCCGTGGCCAAGAGCCAGGGGTTTGCGCCGTGCGCCTTGAGCTTTGCCTACGGTCAGCGCCACGGCGTGGAGATCGAGGCAGCCAAGCGCGTGGCCCGGGTCATGGGCGTGGCCGCCCATCTGGTGCTGCCCCTGCCCTTGGGGGCCATCGGCGGTTCGGCCCTGACCGCCGACATCCCGGTGCCCAAGGACCGGCCCGTGGGGGACATGGAGTCCGAAATTCCGGCCACCTACGTGCCGGCGCGCAACACCATCTTTCTGGCCATAGCCCTGGGCTGGGCCGAGGTGCTGGGCGCGGGGGACATCTTTATCGGGGTCAATGCCCTGGACTATTCGGGCTACCCGGATTGCCGGCCCGAATTTATCGCCGCCTTCGAGGCCATGGCCAACTTGGCCGTCAAGGAGGCGGTGGAGGGGCGGTTGCGCGTCACCGTGCACACGCCGCTTTTGACCTTGTCCAAGGCCGACATCATCCGCCTGGGCGCCAGGCTCGGCGTGGACTACGGCCTGACCCATTCCTGCTACGACCCGGACGCCAAAGGGCGGGCCTGCGGCCACTGCGACAGCTGCCTCCTGCGCAAAAAGGGGTTCGTGGAAGCCGGGGTTGCCGATCCGACTCGGTATGTGCCGGAATTCTAAGAGGCTAACGTCCGGAAGAGCCGAAACCTACTGCAGGTTTTCGTAGAAATCGGCCAAGGCCGTAACCAGGCGCTTCTCGCTCCACACGGTTTCCATGAAGGCGCGGGAGGCGGCGCCAATGGTCCGGCGCTCGTCCGGGTCCTGGGCCAGTCGCACCAGCACGGCTTCCAGTTCTTCGGGGGTGCGGGCCAGCACCCAGGGCAGATCGTGGCACCCGAAAAATTCCCGGATCGTGGCCCTATTCCAGTCGTCCAGCCCGGCAATGGCGGGCAGGCCCTGGGACAGGGCCTCCAGGGAGGACATGCCGTAGTAGCCCTGCATGTGGTCGAAGACCATGTCGCAGGCCTGCTTGCGGGCCAGGCACCGGGCATGGGTGGCGTCGTCGATGACGTCCAGGTCCAGGTTCAGGTCGGGCCGTTCCCGTTGCAGCTTGGCGTGCACGGCCAGCAGATCGTCGGTGTTTTTGAGGTCCTTGCGGGTGGGGGAATGGCCCAGCCGCACCCGGCCGTCGGGCTGGCGGGGATGCGGCCGGTAGGCCGGATCGTCCTGGGGCACCAGGTTTGGCTGCCAGCGCGCGCCCGGGAGCTTTCGCAGCAGGTCCGGGGTGCTGACCAGCAGGTTTTTGCGTCCCAGGTCCCGGTATTTTTTCTGAAAGATTTCCGGATTGGCCCGAAAGACGTGATGGCCGTGGTGATGGTGCACAATGGCCTTGCCGGGCAGAAACGGCGCGGCCGTAAGCGGACCCAGAGGCATGTGTTCGTCGGCCAGCATGTGGAAATGGAAGACATCGGCCTCGTTTAAAACATCGGCCAGTTCCTCCAGCCCGGCCGCGTCCAGCCAGGGCACGTGCAGGTCTTTTTCGTAGAGATGGTTGTAGCGCAGCTGGGTGGTGACCAGCCGGCAGGTATGCCCGGTGTGCCGGTGCAGGGCGGTTCGCAAAAGCGACCCCACACCGGCCGGGTCGTTTTCCGCGATCATGACAATGCGCATGGGTGGCTCCGCCGTAGGCGGGGGCCGGTCAGGAAACGACCCCGGTGGCTCCTTCCCGGCGCAGCAGGGCTTCCCGACCGGGCCGCACGGGCAGGTCCACGGCCGGCTCCACCGTCCCCAGCACGTCCCAATCCAAAAGCTCCTCGCACAGCACACTGCGCGCAAGCCTTGCGCCCAGCACCTCGTCCCAATGCACCGGGGAAATGCCGGTGCCCGGGCATTTGACCGTGATGTCGGCCGCACTCAGCACATGGCCGGCCGGAAGGTCCCGGGCAAAGACGATGCTCTTGCGCAGCTTGGCCGCCGAGGCCCGCTCGGTGGGGCAGACCTGTTTTTTGCGCAGGCGCATGGCTGCCTCGGTCTCGCGGATCATGGCGCACAATGCGGCAAAATGGCCAGGTTCCAGGGAGGCCTGGTGGTCGGTGCCGCGCTGGGAGCGGTCCAGGGTGAAGTGGCGTTCCACCACGCATGCGCCCAGGGCCACGGAAGCCACGCTTGGCCCCAGGCCGGATTCGTGGCCCGAATAGCCCACGGGCAGGCCGTAGCGCCGGGCCAGGGCCGTGATCACGGGCAGGCCCACCAGTTCGTCCGGGCAGGGGTAGGAGCTGTTGCAATGCAGCAGCACCATGCGGTCGCTGAACCGGCGCATCTCGGCCACAGCCACGTCCACGTCGTGCCAGTCGCTCATGCCCGTGGACATGACCACCGGAACCCCGGACCGGCCGACCAGGCGCAGCAGGGGAATGTTGACCAGATCGGCCGAGCAGACCTTGAAGAGCTCCATGCCGAGGCCCAGCATCTCCTGGGCGCTGACCAGGTCCCAGGCCGAGGCGAAAAAGACCAGGCCCAGCTTTTCGGACAGGGCCTTGAGCTCAGCCATGGCGTCCATGTTCAGTTCCAGGGCCAGGCGGTGCTCGCCGTAGGTGGGGCCGAAGCTGTTCTTGCCGGTGTAAGGCGTTTCCCGGCCGGACCGGGTGAACAGGCTGTCCATGTTGCGCTTCTGGAACTTGACCGCGTCCGCGCCGGCGGCGGCCGCGGCATGCACCATGTCCCGGGCGATGCTCAGGTCGCCCTGGTGGTTGTTGCCGATCTCGGCCACGATGAAACAGGGTTCCCCATGGCCGATCCGCCTGCCCGATGCCAGTTGGATGCCGTTGCCGGTGCTCATAGGCTCACAATCTCCATCCCCCTGGCGCGGCACAGGGGCAGTAGCTGTTCTCGGATCTCGCCTTGCCGACCGAAAGAGGTGATCAGCACGGCCTGGCAATCCAGGGACTCCAGAATGCGGGGGGGCGACACGACATGACCGTGAAAGAGCGTTCCGTGTTTCTCGGCATTGTTGTCCACCAGGGCCATGACCTTAAACGGCATGTCGCACAGGGCCGACAGGACCACTTCACAGGTTTCGGAAGCGCCGAACATGGCGATCTTCGAAATTCCCCGGTCGCGCAGGCTGTGCAGGCGCTCTCCCACATGCCGCTTGAGGGCCGTATAAATATGGATGGCCTCGCTGGAGCACCGGGAGACCATCTCCCCGCGCAGGCTTTCTCCCTCGGGTGTGAGCACGTAGCGGTAGCTCTTGGCGTTGCGGGCTTCGAAGACCAGAAACCCGCGCGCCTGCAACTCCCGCAAATGCTGGTTGACCACGGCGCCGCTGATGCCGAGCAGCCTGGCCAGGTCCCGCTGGGACAGCTCGCTTTCCCGGGACAGGGCGTCCAGGATGGCCAGCACCCAGGTTTCCTTGCTGGGGGCATAGTACTGCTTGCCCAGGGGCAAGACGGTGAGCGTGTTCACGGGGCGACCATAATGGCTTGCGTCAGGCCGGTTTAGCAGGTGCTTTCCGGCAGCACAAGTCGCGTCTTGAAAAGCGGGAAACGCGGTGAACGCCGGCTTTTCCGGGGGAGGGCTAGCGGCGGACTCGTCTGGCATGGCTGTCTCGCTGATCGGGCTGAATTGTTCGCGTCCCTAACATTATCGGCCATTACCAGGCAAACATTACCCCTGAAGCGCCTTTCATTGCGGCTGCTGTACGCAAAGGCCGCATCGCGATGCCCGGACAGGCGGTTTCCGGCGCTTTATGGTCGCCACGGCGGCAGGCAACGCCATCCGGCGGGACGCGTTCGTCGTTATGCATGCATTGTGCCAGGGATTGGCGGCCATGGCTTGGCGCCCGGAGGGCCGCAGGGCAGCCGGAATTTTGACAGGGCTTTTCGATTTCAAGGGCTTGGCTGGCGTCCGGCTCAGTCCGTCCCGCTTCGGCCAAGCCGGCCCTCGGCCCACAGGCCCATCTCCAGGCAGCGCAGGACGTTGTAGTCGATTTCCCCTTCCAGGGCCTCGTAAATGGGCACCAGTCCGGTCACGCCGGCGCGGCGCAGAGCCAGAATGGTTTCCTCGGCTCGGGCCTGGGCCGTCTCCGAAAGTCCGCAGACCAGGCGGGCCGAAAGCTCACCCCGCCGCACGAACGGCAGCAGATGGGAATAGACCGTGGTGGGTTTGAGGCCGCGTTGCTTGGCCACGGCCGCCACGGACGTAAGCTCCCGGAAAAGGGCCAGGCTCTGGCCGGCTGTTTCGCCCGGCTCCCGGATGGCCGAGGGCAGGGCCTCGGCCGGCAGTCCGGGCCGGGACTCGCCCCGGCCATGGGCGGCATAGTGTTCGTCCAGGATGGCCAGCAGGGCCGGGCCGTATTTGTCCAGCTTGGCCCGGCCCATGCCCCCGGCCTCAGCCATGCCGGCCTCGTCCCGGGGCTTGAGCTGCACCAGGTCCAAGAGCGTGCGGTCGTGAAAGACCACATAGGGCGGCACTCCGGCCTCCCGGGCCGTCTGGGCGCGCCAGGTGCGCAAACGTTCCCACAGCAAGGACTCCTCGGGCGTGCGCAGGTGCTCCTGCACCCAGGTTCTGCGCGTCCCTGATTCCCGGGATCCCCGGGCGCGACGGCCGGACCCGGGTTCGGGATCGGCCGGCAGGCGCATGGTGAAGGTGCGCCGGCCCTTGAGGATGTCCCAGGCTGTTTGCGTCAGCACCAGTCCGCCATGGCCCTCGGGGTCCGGGGCCAGCGCGCCCATGGCCGAAAGCCTGCGGTAGACGGCCCGCCAGCCCCGGGCCGACAGCTCGGTGCCGATGCCGAACGTACTGACCGACTGGTGGCCGAAGCGCTCCATCCGGGCCGTTGTCTTGCCGAGGAGCACGTCGATAAGGTGCCCGGCCCCGAAGCATTGGCCGGTGCGAAACACGCAGGACAAGGCCTTTTGGGCCGGAATGGTGGCGTCCACGGGCTCGGTGGGGTCCAGGCACACGTCGCAGTTGCCGCAGGGCTCGGCCAGGTCCTGGCCGAAATAGCCGAGCAGGGTCTGGCGGCGGCAGGCGTCGGATTCGCAGTACCCGGCCAGGGCGTCGAGTTTGGCCAGCTCGATGCGGGTGCGCGGTCCTTCGCCGTCCTCGGGAACGATAAGTCGGCGCAGGACGGCAAAATCCGCCGCGTCATAGAGCATCAGGGCCTCGGCCGGGGCATTGTCCCGGCCGGCGCGGCCGGTTTCCTGGTGATAGGCCTCCAGGGACTTGGGCGGATCGAGGTGGGCCACGAAGCGCACGTCGGGCTTGTCCACGCCCATGCCAAAGGCCACGGTGGCCACCATGACCAGACCTTCCTCACGCATGAACCGGTCCTGGCGGTGGTCCCGCTCGGCCGCGGGCAGGCCGGCGTGGTAGGCCAGGGCCGAAACGCCGTGGGCCGTGAGCCACTCGGCCAGGTCCTCGACCTTTTTGCGGGACAATCGGTAGACAATGCCCGATTCCCCGGCATGCTCCTCGGTGATGCAGCGCAGCAGCCGACGCCTGGGGTGGTCCTTGGGCTCCACGGTGTAGCGGATGTTGGGACGGTCGAAGCCCGTGGCGAAGATGCGGGCGTTTTCCAGGCAAAGCCGGGTGCGGATGTCGGCCCGGGTAGGGCCGTCGGCCGTAGCGGTCAGGGCCAGGCGCGGCACGCCCGGGAAGCGCTCGGCAATGACGGCCAGTTGCAGGTATTCCGGCCGGAAATCATGGCCCCATTGGGATACGCAATGGGCCTCGTCAATGGCGAAGAGAGCCA
The DNA here is from genome assembly GCA_964490985.1 of uncultured Desulfovibrionaceae bacterium. Taxonomy (GTDB): domain Bacteria; phylum Desulfobacterota; class Desulfovibrionia; order Desulfovibrionales; family Desulfovibrionaceae; genus Solidesulfovibrio. The sequence continues at coordinate 20,416 of CAZBER010000064.1, forward strand.
GGGGGATATCTTCCAGCAGTTGCTGGAAGGCCGGGGTCATGAAGCGTTCCGGGGCGGTGTAGAGAATGTCCAGGTCCCCGGCGCGAAGCCGGTCCACGATCTCGCGGCCGGCACCGGGAGGCAGGGCCGAATGCAGGCACTCGGCCCGCACGCCCAGGGCGGACAGGGCGCGCACCTGATCGCGCATGAGGGCAATGAGCGGGGAAATGACCAGGGCCGTGCCCGGCCGCAGCAGGGCGGGAATCTGATAGCACAGGGATTTGCCGCCGCCCGTAGGCATGAGGATCAGGGCGTCGCCGCCGGCCAGCACATGGTCGATGATACGTTCTTGAGGCCCGAGAAAATGGTCGTGGCCAAAGACCTGCTTGAGGATGTGGCGCGGATTGGGCATGGCGTTGGGGCGAAGCTGCGGTCGCCGTTTTTGGGATAGTCGTTTGGTTGGAGAAAGACAATGGCGGTGGGGGGCTGATTGACCGCAACAGCCGGTATTTTCTATTGTTGCGGTAAGATATTGGACACCAAGAAGCTTTTTCCGATAGTTTTGTTGGAAAGGCTTATCAGGACACGGCATGCCTTTGCTTCCCAATATGGGAGCGGAAAGCCGCCCGGAAAGGGGCGGCTTTCCGTGCCGTCGCTGGAGTCTGCCGCCATCCTCGTTTCACAGCACCCTCCGATCCCTTCCAGCACCCCCGGGCTCTTCGTGTCCAGCGTGGCCCCCGCTCCCGTCCCTTCCGACAGCCCGCGCGGTGGGGCTCTCGCCGGAACGCTGGTAAAATACGATACCCACGCGTTCGATATGCTCCCGCAATTTCGCGTGGGTCAGTCGGCTGAACACCGAGAGGTCAATGGTGTACGGCAGATCAAGCGCGTCGAGCTCGTCGAGAATCCGGTCTTTTTCCTTCAAGGAAATGTCCGAGCCATAAAGGGTCAGGTCAATATCCGAGCCGGGCTTGTAATTGCCTTTGGCCCGCGACCCGTACAGCATCGCCTTCTCGACGACGGGGTGTCTCGCGAAGACCGAATTGATCTTCCCAATGGTCTGTTCGCTGAGCCCGTAACGCATCATTCGTTCTCGGGCCGCTCGTAGAGCGCGCTAAACTTCCTGGCCATTTTCAGAAATGCGGGATGATGCTCCCCCAGGATTCTGCCGACAATCTCCCGGGCGGTCTCCTGGTCGTAGGTATGGGACGAGAGATTCCTGTCCCGGATCATCGCCATCCACGTTTCGCCGTCTTCAATCAGCCCGTTTCTGAACGCCTCGCGCACGGCTCCCCGCGAACCGACAATGTTCCCGACCCCCTGATATTCGAGGTAGTCCTTGAGGACATTCCAGGCCAGTTCGTGCGTAAATTCGAAGAACTGGATGACTCCCTGTTCTTCCAGCTTCGAGAGCTCCCGCTCCCCGGCCAGCGTGGCGGCGTCGGTAAGCGTCTGGAGCGCCTTCAGGTAGTTTTCAAAGCGTTGCTTCCAGCGGATGTCCTCCGGCATGGCTCAATCTCCTTAATGCCCCGAGAAGCAAGCGAATGGACCCCAGCAATTCGGCGCTTTCCGCATTCAAAGCGGCAATCTCGCCCGGAATTTCCAGCGAATCGCCCCTGTTCCGGACAAGCGCGAAACATGGCGATTTATAAAAAAGAGCCGGTTGGAAAACAAGCCAGCTCAGTCGGATGCGTGGAGCAAGCCCGCAAAAATGAAAGCCGCCCATCACTGGACGGCTTTCCCCGCAAAATCGAAATTTCTGGCGGAGAGGGAGGGATTTGAACCCTCGAACAGAGTTTTAGCTCCGTTACCCGCTTAGCAGGCGAGCGCCTTCGGCCAACTCGGCCACCTCTCCGCAAAACGGTCACATAAACCCTGGCCACCCCCTGGTCAAGGGAAAAACTCCAGCCAAATCCGCCCCCAAGCCGTTCACACCCTTTACAGAGCCCCGGCCCCGTGGATATGTTTGTCTTTCCGGCTCAATCAAGCCCCCGCAAAAGGAGTCCAGGGCATGAAAAAGTTCGCGCGTATGGAGCGCCTGCCCCCATACGTCTTTGCCACGGTCAATGAGCTCAAAATGCAGATGCGGCGGCGCAACGAGGACGTCATCGACCTCGGTATGGGCAACCCCGACCTGCCCACGCCCCCGCACATCGTCGAAAAACTCGTCGAAGCCGCCCAAAAGCCCATCAACCACCGGTATTCCGCATCCCGGGGCATCAAGGGCCTGCGAAACGCCATTTCCGCCTGGTACAAGCGCCGCTTCGACGTGGACATCGACCCTGAAACCGAGGCCGTGGTCACCATGGGGGCCAAGGAAGGCCTGGCCCACCTGGCCCTGGTCATGCTTTCCCCGGGCGACGTGGTCTTTGCCACGGACCCGTCCTATCCCATCCACCCCTATTCCTGCATCATCGCCGGGGCGGACGTGCGGCGCATTCCCATCAGCTGCGACCGCGATTTCTTCGAGGACCTGCTCAATGCCACCCGGCAGACTTGGCCGCAGCCCAAGCTCCTGATCCTGTCCTATCCCCACAACCCGACCACGGCCACCGCCGATCTGGCCTTTTTCGAGCGCATCGTGGAGTTCGCCAAGGAACACGACCTCATGGTCATCCACGATTTCGCCTACGCCGACTTCGGCTTCGACGGCTACCAACCGCCGAGCTTCCTCCAGGCCAAGGGCGCCAAGGACGTGGGCGTGGAGTTCTTCTCCCTGACCAAAAGCTATTCCATGGCCGGCTGGCGCGTGGGCTTTTGCTGCGGCAACCCGGAAATGGTCCATGCCCTGACCCGCATCAAGAGCTACCTGGACTACGGCATCTTCCAGCCCATCCAGATCGCCGCCACCGTGGCCCTAAACGGCCCCCAGGAGTGCGTGCGCGAGATCATGGACGTCCACCAGGACCGCCGCGACGCCCTCATCGAAGGCCTGGCCCGGGCCGGTTGGGACGTGCCCGCGCCCAAGGCCACCATGTTCGTGTGGGCCAAGATTCCCGAGGCGTTCGCCCACCTCAAGTCCGTGGAATTCTCCAAGCTGCTCCTGCGCGAAGCCGGGGTGGCCGTGTCCCCGGGGCTCGGCTTCGGCCACTTCGGCGACAACCACGTCCGCTTCGCCCTGGTGGAAAACAGACACCGCATCAACCAGGCCATGCGCGGCATAAAAAAGGTGCTCTCCGGATGAACGCCAATCCAGCTTCCCCTGTTCGCATCGGGCTGGCCGGGCTCGGCACTGTCGGGTCCGGCCTGGTGGCGATCCTGGACCGCAACGTCGACTGGATCGAGCGGCGGCTGGGGCGGACCATTGTCGTGCGCAAGGTGCTGGTGCGCGACCTGGCCAAGCCACGGGCCGCCATGCCCGCCCCGGGCGCGGTCTTCACCACCGATCCCGACGAACTGGTGGCCGATCCGGATATCGATATCGTGGTGGAACTCATGGGCGGCCTGGACGCCGCCTTTTCGCTCATCCACAAGGCCCTGTCCGCCGGCAAGCACGTGGTCACGGCCAACAAGGCGCTCCTGGCCCATTGCGGCCCCGAACTCTTCGCCCTGGCCGCCGAGAAGGGTCTTGGCCTTTACTACGAGGCCAGCTGCGCCGGAGCCGTGCCCATTGTGGAGACGCTCAAGGAATCCCTGGCCGGCAACCGCATCCACAGCATCCTCGGCATCCTGAACGGCACGGCCAACTACATCCTGACCAAGATGAGCGACAAGGGGCTGTCCTTTGCCGACGCCCTGCGCAAGGCCCAGGAAAAAGGCTACGCCGAGGCCGATCCCACCCTGGACATCGAGGGCATGGACGCGGCCCACAAGCTCGTGCTCCTCATCCGCCTGGCCTACGGCCAGAACCTGCCCCTGCACAAACTGCCCGTGGAAGGCATCACCCGCGTCACCCCCGAAGACATCCGCTTCGCGGGCGAATTCGGCTACACCATAAAGCTCATCGGCCAGGTCAAAAGCGTGGACGGCAAGCTGGCCGCCGGCGTGTTCCCCATGCTCGTGCACAAGCATTTCCTCCTGGCCAATGTCCAGGGCGCGTTCAACGCCATCCGCGTGGAAGGCGACGCCAGCGGCCCCATCATCCTCCACGGCAAGGGCGCCGGCGACCTGCCCACGGGCAGCGCCGTGCTGGCCGACATCATGGCCCTGGCCCGCAACGGAGCCATGCCCAATAACACCGGCTTCCTGGAAGAACCCCTGCCCGACGCCCAGGTCCTGGACCCGGACGAGGCCGTCAGCCCGCACTACATCCATTTTACGGTCAAGGACCAGGCCGGCGTCATGGCCGCCATCTCCAAATCCATGGGCGTCCACGGCGTGAGCATCCGCCAGGCCGTGCAAAAAGGCGAACCCGAAGACGGCTACGTGCCCATCGTGTTCCTGACCCACGACGCCCCCACCCGGGCCGTCAAAAGCGTGCTGACCGACACCGCCGCCATGCCGTTTATCAAACCAGGCACCGTGCACTTTCGGGTGTTGTAGCGGGGAAGCGGGGGAGCGGACTGCTGCGGGAGATGCCTCCGGCGGCCGGGGCGCTGCCCCGGACCCCGCTGGGGCGCTGCCCCAGGCCCCGCCGGGACGCTGTCCCGGACCCTGCCAGGGCTCTGCCCTGGACCCGCCGGGGAGCGAGGCCCCCCGGACCCCCGTTACCGCTTGGCCGGGCGGGGCGGTGGGTGGCTGGCGCGCAACCGTCGGTGGGGCCGGAAATGGGCCGGCGACGCACGCCGCAAAGCCGGCGAGCACGCCGGCCCGATTCCGGCCCC
>CAZBER010000065.1:0-25052 GCA_964490985.1 uncultured Desulfovibrionaceae bacterium
GGGGCAGCGCCCCAGCGGGTCCAGGGCAGAGCCCTGGCCGCCGGAGGCATCAGGCGGAGCCGGCATAAAAAAGCCGGGGACCCGAACGGGTCCCCGGCTGGCGTCGGTTGATTGGCGTGGCCTTTTTTTAGAACGTGTACTTCAGGCCAAAGGCCACCTTCCAGGCATCTTCGGCTTTGTTGACCAGGCGGCGGCCCCAGACGCCTTTCTGGAACTCGCTGGGGTGGGCCCAGCCGGTTTCCACGATAAAGGCCAGGCTGTCGTAGATCTGGTACTTGGTGTCGAAGTTGGCGCCGATGATCCACTCGTTGATGGTCAGGTCGCGGCCCATGACGAAGATGGGGTTGCTGCCCAGGACCAGGTTGGCGTCGCGGATGGCCGTGGGCGAGTTGTTGCCGTGGACGTAGGCGACGGTCAGGCGGTGGGAGAGCTTCTCCATGAGCGAGATGTTGTTGAGCGAAGCGCCGAAGCCCCAGTTGCCGACCGGGCTGACGCCCATGTTGGAGCCTTTGACCAGTTCCTGGCCGCCGTCGAACAGGAAGCTGTTGCCGGCGTTCCAGGACTGGGTGCCGGAGGCGTAGGTGGCGCCGCCGATGCCGCTTTCCGAGAACCGGCCCGGGAAGAAGAAGGGCATGCGCTCGGAGCCGTTGCGGGTGGAGCCGTCTTCACCGGTGGACCAGAAGCCGAAGACCTGGGGGGTCAGGACTTCCCAGCCCGTGTATTCGGCGGCGGCGTCGATGAACCAGCCGTCACGCATGTTTTTCTGGGCCTCGTTCATGCCGTGGCGGCCCCAGATGATGTCGCCGTAGAACTTGAACGGATCGAAGGTGGTCAGCTCCAGGGTGGTGCCGGCCCACAGGGCGGTGATGAAGTTGTTGCGCCAGCCGGCCGGGGCCACGGTCAGGATGCCGGCGGAGATCAGGCCTTCGGCCCAGCCGGCCTCGGTGAAGTAGTGGCCGCCTTTGCCGCCCACGCCGAACAGGGCCCAAGGCGTGGCCTTGAAGCCGGGCAGGGTGATGGGCAGGGCCAGGACGTAGCCTTCTTCGTTGCTGTAGACGGCCGTGGTGGTGGGCGCGTAGGTGCGGTCGCTGGAGATGGTGCGCACGTAGCCCAGCAGCATGCTCAGGCGGTCCTGGATCAGGGGCGCGGTGATGAACAGCGCGCTCAGGTTTTCGTCATACACGATGCTGCCGGCGAAAAACGAGCTTTGGGGCAGGGCCGCGGGCTGGAGGCCGGCCGAGATCTCGATGTCGCAGCCAGGCCATTTGAACTGCAGGTAGGCCTGGTAGACCGCTACCGAGACCGTGGGGTTGGCGGCGGTAAACGTGCCGTGGCCCCAGGTGTCCTGGACCTTGATGCCCAGTCTGAACTTCACGGCTTCATTGGCGATGAAGTCCGTGCGCAGGCGGAAGCGCTCCCAGATTTCGAACTGGTCTTCGGTCCGGGTGCCGGCGTGCTGGATGGTAGCGGCTTCGCTGGTCCAGTAGGCATCGTTCCAGCCGGTGAAGTTGCGGTTGGCGAAGAAATTTCCATACACCAACGCGTCGCCCGTCATCCGCACCTCGGTGGCTGCCTGGGCGCTGAGGGCGGCCGCCATCACCAGGACAGCCGCGAGGACGCTTACAACAAAACGTTTCATGAATCCCTCCTCCTTAAGCATTGTTCCCCTAACCACAACCGACGCTTGTCCAAACGGCTAGCCGGATGCGGCGCTCTGGAAAAGACGTCGGCACGGCTTCGACGTTTTTCCATGCGCTGTCACTCCAGCCATGCCAGATGTCCTCAAATAGAATTGCCCACGTATTTTTGCAAGCACGATGCCTCCATCGCAACGCCGCGCCTTGATCTACCGGAAAAGATGCTCGCATTCCGGACCATCTTTTCCGGCATTGTGGGACAAAAGTCTACACGCAAACCAATACTGCAATTATAACGGGAGCTTGCCAAAGCCGATCAGATCATACGCCGGTATGATAAGACCCAAGAATGTGAGGATGATGAGCAAAACGCCCAGCACTTTCGGCGACATCTTGCCGTAAGTGACCGCCCACACCACCAGCGTCAGAATCACGAAAGCGACCATCATCAGGCCCAGGTACAGGCTTTTCGGGATAAACGCCGTTCCATCCGGCTTGACGCCGCCGCCGGTGAAAAAGAAATAAGCCGCAATGGCCAGGATGATGGCCATCATCAAGCTCAAATTGCCCAGCGAGCGCAGGTCTTGTACACCGGCCAGGATGGCATACGAGATCGTCAGGTAAACAATGCCAAAGGGAATGAGCAAGGTAGCCGTAAACGCATCGCTACCGAAAAGCGGCGTTGCATGAATGATGCCGCCCACGACAGTTATGACCCCAACGAAGCCGGCAATGGCGCCGCAGGTTTTGGCGTCGCCCTGTCCCAGATAAAACAAGCCGATCGGAAACCACAACATGCTGATTGTAACAAGAAGGACCAGCGTCATTACATCCCCCCACCGTTTCTGGTTGATTTTTCTCGAAAACCTCCCATGTCACGCCATGCGTTTACGCCAAGGAGCCCTCCCCGTGCCGGCCGCCGGCACAGGACCATGCCGTTCCGTTTCCGAAAAGACCGGTACGGACAGGGACACGAGCCGCTGTGTCTCGCCCGTTGCCGCACTTCTTGGGGAAACGGAAAACATTCCAGGATGCACCAGGATGCTTCCTTCCCTTGGCAAATACCGGTCCCACGAAAAAAGTCATATATTCAAGGAAATTAACAAAAAGAGCCCGATGTCTTTCAGGCTTTCATGGGGCACGGGCGCACAATTTCGGTTGTCGAAACCGCGCCCACGGGCTGAATGTGCCGACTTAGTTAAATTATATTACCGAATTATAATACGTGGGACACTTTGACCAATACCCGGCGACAATTGGGTCATTTTTTCCCATTTGGCGCACCTGGGACAAAATGTCCCAGGCACCGGACGCCCATCTTTTTTCAAGGCAATATTTCCTTTTTTTCCAGGGCGAAATTGCCATTTTCGTCGAACCTGTTGTCAGGTCCGCCATGACCGGCTAAAGCTGGTCACAACGCGGCATGTGGCCGAAACCGGACGAAGGGCGCCCGGCGGTCAGGCTGCCCGAAACCATTTCCGCTTCTCGTGCGGCAGGGAGTCAACGCTATGTGCGGCATCATCGGTTACTGCGGGCACCGGCCAGCCGTTCCGGTCATCGTCGAAGGACTCAAGCGCCTGGAATACCGTGGCTATGATTCGGCGGGAGTGGCGTATCTCCAGGGCCGGGACCTGGCTCTGGTCCGGGCCGAAGGAAAGCTCTCCAACCTGGAAAACAAGCTGACGGCCCAAAACGCCTTGCTGGCCACCTCGGGCGTGGGCCACACCCGTTGGGCCACCCACGGCCTGCCTACGGAAAAAAACGCCCATCCCCACACGGACGCCTCCCGGTCCATCGCCCTGGTCCACAACGGCATCATCGAAAATTATCAGGAACTGAAAAAAGAGCTGGCCGATTGCGGCGTGCGCTGCGTCTCGGAGACCGACACCGAGGTCCTGGCCCAACTCGTGGGCCATTACCTGAAGGAAAAAGGCTCCCTGGCCGAGGCCATCTCGGCCGCCCTGTCCCGGGTGGAAGGCTCCTACGCCATTGTGGTGGTCAGCCGGGACAATCCGGGCATGCTCTACGCCGCCCGCAAGCACTCGCCCCTGGTCATGGGCGTGGGCGTGGGCGAGAACTTTCTGGCCTCGGACATCCCGGCCTTTTTACCCTACACCCGGGAAGTGGTCTTTCTCGAAGACGGGGAGATGGTGCGCATCGACGCCGGCTCCTGGCAGGTCTTGGACGCCGCCACGCTGGTCCCCAAGGAAAAGGAGGTCAAGCACATCGCCTGGGACGTGGCCGCGGCCCAGAAGGGCGGGTACAAGCATTTCATGCTCAAGGAAATCTTCGAGCAGCCCCGGGTGGTGACCGATTGCCTGACCGGCCGCCTGGACCGGGCCAACGGCGGGGTCGTGCTGCCGGAGCTCGAGGCCGCGCCCGTGCCCGAGCGCCTTTTTATCGTGGCCTGCGGCACCTCCTACCACGCCGGCCTGTGGGGCATGTACCTCATGGAGAAATGGGCCGGCATCCCCACCCGGGTGGAAATCGCCTCGGAATTCCGCTACCGCGAGCCCCTGCTCGGCCCGGGCGACACCGTGCTGGCCATCAGCCAGTCGGGCGAGACCGCCGACACCCTGGCCGGCATGCATCAGGCCAAGGCCCGGGGAGCCCAGGTCATCGGCCTTTGCAACGTGGTGGGCTCGAGCGTGGCCCGGGAATCGGACACCGTGGTCTACACCCAGGCCGGCCCGGAAATCTCGGTGGCCTCCACCAAGGCCATGTGCAGCCAGCTCACCCTGCTCACGCTCATGGCCCTGGCCTATGGCCGCAAGAAAGGCGTGCTGCCCGAGGACGCGGCCACCCAGTGCGTCCCGGCCCTGGAGCGGCTGCCCGAAACCCTGGAAGCGGCCCTGCCGGCCATGCGCAACCGGGCCAGGGAACTGTGCCGCATCTACGCCGAGGCCAGGAGCTTCCTCTACCTCGGACGCGGGCACTGCTTCCCCCTGGCCCTGGAAGGAGCGCTCAAGCTCAAGGAAATCTCCTACATCCACGCCGAGGGCTATGCCTCGGGCGAGATGAAGCACGGCCCCATTGCGCTCATTGACCCGAAATTCCCCACCTTCGCCCTGGCCCCCCTGGACGAGCTGTTCCCCAAGGTCAAATCCAACCTCCAGGAAGTCCAGGCCCGCGGCGGCAAGATCATTGCCCTGACCCAGTCCGGCGCGAACCTGGACGTGGACCATTTGTGGGAGACGCCCCAGGCCTGGGGACCGCTTTCGACCTTCCTTATGCTGCCGGCATTGCAGCTTTTTGCCTATGAAATGGCCGACTACCTGGGCAAGGACGTGGACCAGCCGCGCAATCTGGCCAAGAGCGTCACAGTTGAGTAATGTAACGGCGTGAGGCGCGCTTTCCCCTTGATACTGCTTTGGGCGGCGGCCGCTTGGGCCGCCGCCTTTTTGGCTGTTCCCGTGGATTCCCGGGCCGCCACTCTCGATGCACGCTACCAGGACGCGGTGAAATCCTTCAAAAAACTGCGGGATGACCCGGCCTCGGCCAACCGCCGCGACCTGTGGAAGGCCCTGGACGCCCAACTGGCCAAGCTGGCCGCGTCCGCCGGAAAGAGCCCGCTTCGGGCCAAAATCCTCTATTACCAGGCCTGGACCAACGAGGAGATGGCCAAGCGCTCCTTTCGCAATGCGGACCACCAGGCCGCCGTCGATCTGTTCCAAACCGTGGCCCGGGACTATCCCGACCATGCCTGGGCCGACGACGCGCTACTTCGCCGTGCCTCCATCCTGATCGAAGCCCTCAAGCGGCCGGATGCGGCCAGAAGCGACCTGGAAGAAATCCTGCGCCGCCATGCCAAGGGCGACATGGCCGCCCGGGCCAGGACCCTGCTGGCCGGGCTCGACAGCCAGGCCCAGCCGGCGAAATCCCCGGCCAAGGAAGAGGCCCGGGCGGCGCAACCATCCGCGCCGGCGGCCACCTCGAATCGCCCCGCCACCCTGCAGCGCCTGGCCGTGGACAAGACCGCGTCAGGCAACCGGCTGACCCTGACCCTGGATAGGGAAACCTCCTACCGCTACCAGCTCCTGGAGCAGGCCCGGGCGAACGGCGAGACGGTCAAACTCCTGTACGTCGACCTGGACAACACCCGCACCGGGCCGGACATTTCCTCGGAGCGGCGCTACGACGCCGGCAACGTCAGCCGCCTGCGCGCCGGCTACTACACGCCCGAAACCGTGCGCGTGGTCATGGAACTCAAGGACGCCCAAACCTACGAGCTGCGCAGCGAGACCTCCCCCTTCCGGATCGTCCTGGACATCACGGCCAAGGCCGGGGCCGCGGCTGCCGCGAAAAAGGACGACGCCTCGGAATACCGGGCCGCGGCCGTGCCCGCAGCCGCCACGGACGGAGCCAAGACCTCGAAATTTTCCCACTGGTTGGGCAACCTCTTTCAGTCGGACAAAATCGTCGATCCCGGTCCGGCCCCCCGGGCCGCCAAGGCAAGCCCGGCCCCGACCGAAGCGGCCCGGGAAAAACGCCTGGCCGTGGCCTCTCCCCCGGCCGAACCGCGCCTGGAACTCAAGCCGTCCAAGGACGGCCGCAAACACATGGGGAGCCTGGTCGAACAGCTGGGGCTCACCATCCGCACCATCATGATCGACCCCGGCCACGGCGGCAAAGACCCCGGGGCCCAGGGGCTTTACGGGGTGGTGGAAAAAGACGTGAACCTGCGCTTTGCCCGGATTCTCGGCGAGGTCCTGCGCCAAAAGGGCTTCAAGGTCCTCTACACCCGGACCACGGATGTGTTCATCCCCCTGGAGGAGCGCACGGAAATGGCCAACACCAAGGGCGCGGACCTGTTCGTCTCCATCCACTGCAACGCCCATGGCGACTCCGGCACCTCGGGCCTGGAAACCTATTCCCTGAACCTGGCCAGCTCCCAGGACGCGGTGCGCGTGGCGGCCCGGGAAAACGCCGCCTCCTCCAAAACCATCAGCGACCTGCAGGCCATCCTCACGGACCTCATGCTTTCGGCCAAGACCGCCGAATCCCTCGACCTGGCCAGGAACGTGCAGAAACGGACCGTGAGCGGCCTGCGCGACAAATACGACACCCGCGACCGGGGTCCCCACGAAGCGCCGTTTTTCGTGCTCATCGGGGCCAACATGCCGGCCGTGCTGGTGGAACTGGGCTACATCACCAACCCCACGGAAGCCAAACGCCTGGCCTCGGATTCCTATCTGCGGAGCTTAGCCGAAGGCATGGCCGGCGGCATCCTGGCCTACAAGAAACGCATCGAACGCTACGCCAATCTCTAACCCCACAAGACGCCATGCCCGAAATCCATCCCGCCGAACGGCTCATCGTGGCCCTGGACGTGCCCACGGCAGATGCGGCCCTGGACCTGGTGGCGCGCCTGGAACCCCATGTCCGCTTCTTCAAGGTCGGCCTGCAACTTTTCCTCGAGGCGGGGTTTGCCGTGTGCGACGCCATTGCCGCGCGCGGACACAAGGTCATGCTCGACCTCAAATTCCACGACATCCCCCAGACCGTGGCCCTGGCCACGGCCCAGTTCGCCGGCCACGACATCGCTCTGGCCACGGTGCACGGCTATCCCCAGGTGGTGGAAGCAGCGGCCAAAGCCAAAGGCAAGACCAAAATCCTGGCCGTCACCGTGCTCACCAGCCTGGGCCAGGAAGAACTGCAACAGACCGGATTCGCCGGCACCCTGGCCGACCTGGTGCGGCTGCGGGCCGTGACGTCGCTGGCGGCCGGGGCCGACGGCCTGGTCTGCTCGCCCCTGGAAATCGCCATCCTGCGCAAACACCTGGGCGCGAAACCGCTGATCCTGACCCCGGGCATCCGGCCGCCGGACAGCGCCAGGGACGACCAGACCCGCACGGCCACACCCAAGGCCGCCATCACGGCCGGAGCCAACCACATCATCGTCGGCCGCCCCATCACCAAAAGCCCCGACCCCGCCGCCGCTGCTCGCGCCATACTGGAAGAGATAGGGTAGAGAGCGGAGAACCGGGGGAGGGAACCCCCCTTTTTTTTCAAAAAAAGGGGGGTTCCCTCCCCCGGACCCCCACCTTCCCCCGAAAAAAACTTTTAGCGGGCTTCGCGGAGGACGCGAAGAGGCAGGGGCTGGGTGAGAATTATAAGGACTTGGGAGACTTCTTCTCGCCACCCCGGCGAAAGCCGGGGTCCGGGCAGGACCTGATCAACCGGCTTTGACGGTTGCGGATTCCGTGCCGATGACTCGGGCGGCCTGCTCCCATTCCTCGGGCGGGCATTGGTCTTTTTCGAGGATCTCGAAAAACTCGCCGGGTTCGAGATGCAGGTCCTGTTTGTCCGGATGCTTGCGCCGCAGCCAGGTCGGCGCTTCCCGGGCCTCGGTGGCGCTGTCGGCGCTGAAAAACAGCAGGGGCTTGCGGCCGCTTCCGCCGCACTTGTAGAGCAGATAGGACTTGGTCATGGCCTTCTCCCGGCAGGCGGCGAGGGTCGCGCTCCCCTTTTTCTTCTGAACGCTATTTCTTTCTAGCCGAGGGCGGGGACAAAGAAAAGCCGTTCCCTTCGCCCGAAGGGCGACGGGCTCGTGGGGCCGGAATCGGGCCGGCGAGCACGCCGGCCCGATTCCGGCCCCACCGACGGTCACCCGCCCACCACCCACCGTCCCGCCCGGCCAAACGGTAACGGGGGTCCGGGGGGCCTCGCTCCCCGGCGGGTCCAGGGCAGAGCCCTGGCAGGGTCCGGGACAGCGTCCCGGCGGGGTCTGGGGCAGCGCCCCAGCAGGGTCCGGGGCAGCGCCCCGGCCGCCGGAGGCATTCCTCGCCCCACTACACCTCACCTCTCACCTTACACTTTAGCCAAAAACGACCGCCAGCAGCCGGCGCAGCCGGGGGGCGGGGTGTCGGTGTCGTGGCAGTACCTGAATTCGCGGTAATCGGGGTCGTTCCAGATGGCGGCCAGGGATTGGTTGTGCAGGTTGCCCCGGATGTCGCGGACAAAGGGCAGGTCCCGGCCGTGGAAGCGGTAGGCGGCCGGCGAGGCGGCGGGCACGCCCCGCAGGGGGCAGGGGCTGACCGAGCCGTCGGCGGCCACGAACAGGGAGCCGCCCGGCGCATCCGGGCAGTGGAAGCGGGTCTGGCCGCCGTGGACGAGGCGGCTGCCCAGATGGATGCCGCGCGCGGCGCAGGCGTGGGCCAGGGCTTGCAGGCGCGCGGCCAGCCGGTCGTATTCCTCCTGGGTGGCCGGCACCAGGGTATCGCATTCGGTTTCCGGCCGGGTGGCGTAGGACAGGGGGCGCACGAGCGCGGATTCGATGCCGGAGCGGGTCAGGAATTCCGGCAGCCGGTCGAGTTCGGCGGCCAGGCCGGAGCGGGTCAGGGTATAGCGGATCGCGATCTGGGGGAGCGCGGACTGGTGCACGGCCCGCACGGTGCGCAGACGTTCGATGGCGGCCAGGGCCGCGAAGAGGCTCGTGCCGCGCCGGCGGAAGTTGGTTTCCTCGGTCAGGCCGGCGATGGGGAAAAGGACAATGTCGATGGCGTCGCGCACCAGGGCGTTGGCCGTGAGGTCCGTGAAGCGGCCGGCGTCGGTGACCAGGACCACCGTGGCCCCGGTTCGTTTGGCCGCGGCCAGCATGGGCAGGATGTCGGGATTGGCCAGGGGATCGCCCCAGCCGTGGAAGCGGATTTCGTTTACGGCGGACAGGCTGGCCAGAAGCGTCGTGACCAGGGACAGGGGCAGGTCGCAGTCCAAGCGGTGCTTTTTGCGGTCCGTGGCCGGAAGATGGCCGGTTTCGGCCCGGATGCGGGAGGAGGCCTCGATGTGCAGGCGCTCGAGCACCAGGGGCGGGGCGGTCATGGACGGGTGAAGGCTGCCGCCGCGAAGGTCACGGCCGAGCGTGTGGGCGGCTCGCGCATGATGTCGTGGCACAGCACCTTTCCCTGGCCCGGGGGCAGGCTTTCCAGGAGCGTGGCCAGGGCGGTGAAGCCGCACACGTTGTAGCCATCCTCCACCCGGGCCGATTCGGCCCAGAAGCCTGTGGCGTCGCCGGCGCAGAGGCAGCGCAACAAGGCCCGGTCATGGGCCATGGCCTCGGCCTCCAGATGGGTGGCGGGCTTGGAATGGCCGAATTTGAGCCCGATGTGGCAGAAATCCACGCCGGCCACCATGAGCGTGCCCGGCTCGGCGGCCAGCTCCCGAAGCGCGGCCAGAAACGGGCCGGCCGCTTCCAGAAAGGCCTGGCGCGAATATTCGGGCAACACGCCCTGGGGCGCGCCGCACAGGATGGGGACCAGGCTAAAGGCCGCATCGCCAAGGACATGGCGCAGGAAAATAGCCTGGAATTCCACGGAATGCTCGGCCCGGTGGGGCAGGTCGTCCGGGTCGACCAGGGCTTTGGCCTGGCGCAGCCGGGCCACGGCCGCGCTGTCGGCCGGGATATTCCCCAGAGGCGTGGCAAAGGCCTTGTCGGTCAGGCAGAAAAGCCCTTGCAAAAGCTGGTGCCCGACGCCGAGCACAATGACCCGGCCGGGCCGGGTCCCGCGCAGGGCGGCGTAGGCGGCGGCATAGCCGGATCGGCCGGCGGCCGGATCGATGTGCGGAGCCACCACGGCCAGGGGCGGTTTCCCGGGCGAAACCTCGGGGGCCTCGGCCAGGATGTCGTCCAGGGCCTGGGCCAGTTCTTCGAGGTCTTGGGGATAGGCCTGGCCGGCAAAGGCCGGCTCGCGTACCGGGCTGGCGGCAAAAGCGGCGGCCGCCGTCGTCTTTTTGGCCTGGTAGCGGGGCGAATCCAGGAGCCCGGCCGCATCCAGCTCGGAGAGAAACGCGAGCAGATCGTCCCGGGTCACCGCCTCCCCGCCCTGCAGGGCCGTGAGCTCGACCTGAAGGTCGGCCAGGGAGCGGCTGCCGTCCAGAAGCTGGAGCGCGGGCATGAGTTCCGGCCGCACGCCCGTGCCCGGCTCGACCAGCTCCAGCCGGTCGCGCACCAGGATCATGCGTTGTCCCTGGTGGTCCAGGGGAATGAACTCCAGGTCGTGCCTGGCCCGGGGATATTCGAGCATAGGCCTCCTCTCGCGGCTTTCGCCCCTGTCGTAGCCCAGGGGCCGGTTCTTGGCAATCGCGGTCCCAAGCCGGTCGCCGGCCGCCTTGATTTCCTTGATGGATGCGGCTACCTCAAGCCCCGACCGAAGGCTTCACTGCCGCATCCCAAAAAACAGGACCCCCATGCGCTTTGCCAAAGCCCTGCTCGTAAGCCACATCACCGACCTGGCCGGCCCCTCGGAAGCCCTGGAAAACTACCTGCGCCAGCGAAGCGATCTGCTGGGGGTCATCTACCACCCCTTCCACTACTGCGCCGACCGCCGCTCCATTGCCCGGCGCTACGAAAACGGCCGCCTGACCTCGGAAAAGCGCCGCTGCGGCGCGGCCCTGCCCAACCTGCTCACCTATATGAAGGATGCCCTTTTTTCGGTGCTCTTCTTTTTCGGCCTGGGCGGCAAATTCGACACCTGCGTGGCCTGCGACCCCTTAAACGCCGTGGTGGCCATCATCCTCAAAAAATGCGGGCGGATCGGCCGGGTCATCTTTTACACCATCGACTGGATGCCCGGCCGTTTCGCCAATCCCGCGCTCAATGCCGTGTACCACGCCCTGGACCGCTTCTGCGTGCGTCACTGCGACGCGGCCTGGAACATCTCCCCGCGCATCGTGGAGATCCGCCGCAGCCAGGGCCTGCCCGACGACCGCAACGTGCTCGTGCCCGTGGGCGTGGACCTGGAAAAAATCGAGCTTCCGGACAAATCGGACGCCTCGCCCCGGGACCTGGTGCTCTTGGGAGCCCTGAGTCCGTCCAAGGGCGTGGACCTGGTCATCGAGGCCTGGCCCAGGCTCAAAGCCCGATTTCCGGAGCTGCGGCTGCACGTCATCGGCAAGACGCCCAACAACGCCGTGGAGGACGGGGTGGTCTACGCCCCGTACGAGCCGCGCCTGACGGCCCTGGGCGATGCCGTGATCCTGCACGGGGTCATGAACCACGATAGGGTGCTGGAGACCTTGCCGGGCTTTGACGTCAGCCTGGCCCTGTACCGGCCCACGGACAACAACCTGTCGCGCTGGGCCGACCCCAGCCGGGTCAAGGACTACCTGGCCTGCGGCCTGCCTGTGGTCATCACCGACGTGCCCGAGATCGCCAAGGACGTGGCCGCTTGCCGGGCCGGCATCGTGGCGGATTATACGGTGGACGCCCTGGAGGCGGCCGTGGCCGCCATGGTGGCCGATCCCGACGCCTGGCGGGCCATGCGCCGGGCGGCGGTGGAGTACATGGGGCGCTACCGCTGGTCGGCCATTTTCGACGACGCCTTTACCGCGGCCCTGGCCCCGCCGGCCCGGTCGTAACCCGTCGCGCCCCTGGGCGCGTCAGCATAGAGTAGGGGAATCATGCGGCGAACCACGGGAAGCGCGCTTTTGCCCATGGCCGTGCTGGCCGCCCTGGCTGCCCTGGCCTTTGCCGGGGTTCTGGCCCGGCCCGGCATCGTGGGCCATACCTGGGACTGGGGCGTGCCCAATTTCGCCGAGCAGTTCCGGTCCATGGCCCGCCACCATTTCTCCACCTGGGACGCCTACTTCGAGACCGGCCGCTACCATTATTTCAAGCTCGAACTGCTCTACTGGCTGCTTTTGTGGCCCGTGTCCGTGCTCGGCGGGGAGATCGTGTCCAAGTGGCTGCCCCTGGTGCTGGTCTTTTGCGCCGGCGCGGCCTGCTATCCCCTGGCCCGCCGCCACAAGCTGTCGCCCTTTTTCGCCACCCTGGCCGCCATTTTCTATGCCTTCTCGCCCTACGCCTTAAGCCGGGTGGTGGCCGGGCACATGCCCATGCTGGCCGGCTACGCCCTGCTGCCCTTGGTGGTGCTTTCTGGCGAGCGGCTCATCGAACGCATTGAAGGACGCCAACCCGGCGTCTTCTACCATATCGTGCTCACCGGCTTTCTCCTGGGCCTCACGTCCCTGCACCCGGGCGTGGGCATGAGCGCCGCGGCCATGCTGGCCATCGCCTTTGCCTGGCGCTTGCTCGGATCGAGGCGCAAGAAGGCCCTGGCCGCAGCCTTTGCGGGCCTGGGGCTTTTGGCCGTGGCCATGAACATCCACTTCATGGCCCCGTTTGTGGGCGACTATTTCGGCAAGGGGGCCATCCGCCACGGCTGGGGCCTGTCGGTTTCGGCCGAGGGCGACGTCACCGTGGACACGGAGCTGCCCCGACGCGAGGCCTACCACGAATCCACCAGCCAGCCGGCCGACGCCGCCACCTTCCTGCGCCTGCGGCCGGGCATGGACACGGAATACGTCTATCCGGTGCCGGACGGCTTCACGCCCCTCTGGAACCTGGCCGCCCTGGCCGTGTCCCTGGCCGTGTTCGCCTATCCCTTCCGCTCCCGCAAAACGCCCGAGCTTTCGGCCCTTTTCGTCACGGCCATCATCGGCGTGCTTCTGGTGGCCGGCTCCCGGACCCTGCCGGGCCTGGTCTTTTACCAGCTCATCCTCAAAAAGACCTTGCCGATTCTATTCGCCGCCTTTTCCAACACCACCCGCTGGCTGCCCCTGGTGGTCCTGCCCTATGCCGTGCTGGCCGCCCACGCGGCCCAGGCCGGGGCTGCGGCCTGGCGTCCCCGGACCGGCATGGCCCTGTCCGCCGCAGTTATCCTGATTTTCGTGTCGCCCTTTCTGGCCGGCGGGTTGACCCGGCCCTTCAATCCGGACACGGACATCCAGCCGCTGACCCTCAAGCAGACGCCCATGGCCCCGGAAGACGCGGCGGTCTACGGCTTTTTGCGCGACCGGCGCGACGACTTCCGGGTGGCCTACCTGCCGCCCATCGGCATCACCTGGCCCGGCAACACGCCCTTTACCTACGAGTGGACCTCGGCCTATTCGCCCAAGCCCTTTTTCATGGCCTTCAAGACCCATCCCCTGGCCGAGACCATTTTCCAGGGGCTCTACGCCGAGCACCCCAATACCCGCCTGGCCCGGCTCATGGGTCTGGCCTCGTGCCGCTTCCTGGTCTACCCCCACTACCGGGCCGCCTATACCTATGACGATTTCCAGCCGTCATACACCGCTCCGAGCATGGTTGACGGCTACAAGGACTACAAGCCCGTGCTCGACGCCAACCTGGCCAAACAGCAGGGGCTCAAGGCCCTGCCCCGTTTTTCCAGCGTGGACCTCTACGAAAACGAGGAGTTCCTGCCCCTGGTGCGGCCCGGGGATCGGGTGGCGGCCGTGGAAAGCGCCGGCGGCAATGCCTCGGGCAACCTGGTGCCGGCCGCCCTGGCCGAAGTGGTGGGCCTGCCCGGCTACGACCCGGGCACGGTCTATCTGCGGGCCGGCCGGGACTCGGTCTTTCTGGCCTTTCTGGCCCGCATCCTCGGCGACGGCCCCAAGGACACCCGGCTCATCCTGGACCGGGACCGCGAGGCCGGCCGCAAGCTGCTGGTGGTCACGCCCCGGGACAAGCGCCGCGTTCCGGTGGTGGAATTTCGCCGCCTGGGGCCGACCAGGGTCCGGGTCCGGGTGCACGGGGCCAGCCAGGCCTTTCCCCTGGTCTTTCAGGAAACGTTCCATGCCGGCTGGAAGGCCCTGGTCATGCCCCGCACGGCCGAGGAGCTGCTGGGCCGCACCCAGGCCACGGCCGATCTGGCCAGGGCCGCCCAGCACTTCCCGGACCAGGGCCAGGACCAGGCCGACCCCGAGGAACTGCGCCGCTACGTCGGCGATGGCTTTGTCTCCACCCTGGGAGACGGCTGGCCCAAAACCCGCCGCGTGTTCACCTACGGCCCGGGCGGCCGGGTGGTGGGCGAAAAAACCAAAACTTTTACCGTTGATTATGTGTCGCGCCTGAGCGCCGGGGCTATCCAGAACGACAACCTGCCGGCCGGTTCCCTGACCGAGGCCTTTTTTCCGAGCCGCTTCGAGCGCAAGCGCGTAGCCGCCGTAACCGCCGGCGGCGGTCTTGCCGCCGTGGCCCCGGACCCCCTGGACCCGGATGTCTGGAGCGTCGACAACCACAGCGGCAAACCCATGGCCTGGCCCGACCTGCTCCACGTGGAAGCCTACGGCTTTGCCAATGCCTGGTGGCTCGACCCGGCGCTGGTGGGCCTTTTGCCCGAGGCCAAGCCCGGCCGGCCCGGCTATTTCCTGCGCCGTCCGGATGGCGGCATGGATTTCGAGGTGCTGCTGTCGTTCGCCCCCCAGACCTCCTACCTGCTCGGCCTGGCCGGCAGCGCCACGGTCTTTGCCGCCGCCGGCCTGTACCTGCTGGCCGGGGCCGCGCTGGGGAAAGTCCGGCAGGCGGCCAAGGGGGCGGACCATGCCTAGGCTGCACGCTCCGGTCCTTTTGCCCCAACCCGGGGGAAGCGGCTTCGGCGGGCTGGTGTTCCCGGTTCTTTTCCTGGTGCTGGCCGCCATGGCCTGCTTCAAATACCTGGCCCTGCACTCCACGGTGTTCGACCTGGGCGTTTTCCTGTCCAACCTGTATGCCTTCCACACCGCCGGGCAGTGGTGGCGGGTCTTTCTGGGCCACGCCCAGCCGCTTTTGTCCGTCTACGCCCAGGTCTACCGCCTGGTTCCGGACCAGGCCGCGCCCCTGGTCCTGTTGGCCGTTCAGGCCCTGGCCCTGGCCCTGCCGGCCCTGGTCACGGCCCGGCGCTACGGCCTGCTGGCCGCCCTGGCCTATGCCCTGTATTTTCCGGTCTGGACCAATGCCCTGTTCGATTTCCACCTGGACCATCTGCTCATCCCGATCCTGTTCGGCTTCCTGGTGGCCGCCGTGTCGGGTCGGTTCCGCCTGGCCGCCGTTCTCGGGCTCCTGCCGGCCCTGATCAAGGAGCCGTATGCCCTGACCACGGTCTTTTGCGGCCTGTACCTGCTGGCCGTGCACGGCCGGCGCCGGGCCGGCCTGGGGCTCATGCTCTTCGGCGGCCTGTATTTTTATGCAACGACCGGCTGGGTCATTCCCTTTTGCACGGCCGACAACGGTCTCGGGGCTTCGAGCGGGGCCTATGCCTGGCTCGGCGGCGGTCCCGGGTCCGCCCTCCTCACCCTGGTCAGCCATCCCATCCAGGCCCTGACCGTGGTCTTCGGCGTGGCCGGCAAGTGGAAATTCCTGGGCTTTTTGTTCGGGGCCCTGCTGTTCTTTCCGCTTTTCCGGCCCAAGCACCTGCTGCCGGCCGTGCCCGCCCTGGCCCTGCCCCTGCTGTCGACCCTGCCCAACTACTACGGCTGGGCCAACCACTACACGGCCGGCGCGGCTGGCGTGCTCTTTTTCGCCTTTTGCGAGGTGCTCGGGCCGGTGCGCATCCTGGCCCGCCAATCCGGGATCGGGCCGCGGCGCTTCGGCCTGGCCGTTTTCTTGAGCCTGGCCCTGCTCCACGTGCTTCTGGCTCCCTCTCCAATCTCGCGCCTGTTTTTGACCACCGACAACTTCGCCTTTTCCGTGAACGCCTACGAGCCCACGGCCCGGGACGCGGCCATTCTGGCCGAAATCCTGCGTTCCGTGCCCGACGACCCCACAGTGGCCGTGGTGTCCCAGAACACACTCAACTGGGGGGCCCTGGCCGAACGGCTCCAGTACAACAGCTTTCCCCTGGGCGTTTTCACGCCCCATCCCGTGCGCGACCTGTCCGGGGCCACCTGGCAAGATTTCTGGACCTTTGTGCGCACCGGCCAGACTCCGAACCTGCCCGTGCGGTCCTGGCAGGCCGAATACGTGCTGCTGGACATGACCCGGCCCTGGTTCATCCTGGACAAGGGCTGCGAATTCACCCACGGCGCCTGCCAGGACCAGGACGTGGCCCGGGAGTTCAATACCCTGGTCATCCAGGCCCGGCAGGAGATGGAGGCGGTCTACGACCAGGGCGGCTTCCTCATCCTCAAGCGCCGCCCCCCGCAAATCATTCCGGCCCCGGCCCCGACCCCTGCTCCGGCCCCTCAGGGAGGCGACGATGCGCCTGCCCCGTAAGCCCTGGCTCCTGCTCCTGGCCGGCCTGATCGTCTGGACCGTTGCCCCGGCCCAAGCCCTGACCCTGGACCCCAGGCCCGAGCGCACGCCCGTGCGCCTGCCCGACGACCTCTTTGCGGGCCAGGCCGAGACCCCGGGCAGTCTCTGGGTCAAGATCGGCGTCAAGAAGGTGAAGTATTCCCGGGTGCTGGAGACCGAAGCCCTGCGCTTTGCCCAGGGTTCGCCGCATTTTGCCCATGCCCCGGGCGGTCCGGCCGCCAGCCTGGCCCTGGCCCCGGCTGCGGGCGCTGCGGAATTGGCGTTCGGCCGCTTCAACGAAGTGGCTGTGGACGCCCTGGACGCCAACCCGGACAACCCCACCATCCTGGCCCTGACCGTGCGCACCCCGGACGGCCGGACCTTTGCCAGCGATCCCCTGGAATGCGTGGAGCGCCTGGGCGAAACCTACCTGGACGCGGCCATGGACGGCGTGGCCGTGGCCAAGGCCGAGTGGACCGAGAAGACGCCCCTGTACCTCATCCGCCGCCTCCTGGACCTGCCCTTTGACGACGCCTGGCGCACGGCCGAGGATGGGCCGTCCACCTTTTTGCAGCGCCGCTTCGACCAGGACATGCTGGACCTGGGGGCCGTGGACCTGATCCTGCGCCGCCCGGCCCCGGTCCAGGTCAACCTGGTGGCCGCCCTGGACCCTCACCATCCCCGGCAGCGCACGGTGCTGGACTGGTACGGCCTGGCCAAGCGCACCTTCGAGCTGCCCGACGGCCGCACCGTGCTGCGGGTCTACGTGGGCCGCTATTTGCGCGAGCACTATCCCGGGCTCAAGTCGGCGCGGCTCAAGGAAATCAGCCTGATGTTCTTCCGCCAGGGCCTGCCCGAGGTGGCCCGGGACCGGCTGGTGGAACGGCTGGTCTTTACGCCCTCGGGCCTCGATCCCGAAATCCTTCGCCGGGACGGCCTGCCCGGCCGGCTGCCCACCCGGGTGCGCGAGCCCTTTGCCGGCCGCAAGCGCGTGTTCGTCAACATCGCGCCCGCTGCCGCGGCCTTGGGTCAAGATGGCCGGGCCACGGCCGAACTCCGCCTGTCGGCCATGGCCCCGAACGCCCCGGGCGGGGCCACCCTGGAAGGCGCGGCCCTGGCCCTGGTCTCTCCGCGCCAGGACACCCCGGCCTTCCTGGCCGCGGCCGACGAACTGGCTTCCAGCCTGGGCGCGGCCATGGACATCGACCGGGCCGACGGCGGCGTTTCCGTCACCCCGCTGTGGAGCCTGCCCCTGCCCTTTGCCCCCGGTCCGGGACGCGCGGGCCGGGACACGGAGGCCAAGCCCGTCTGGCCCGCCGGCCTGGACGGGCTGTTTGCCGCCGACGGCGGCGTGCGCCTCTACCGCGTCCCGGGCGGGCTGGTCGTGGAAGGCCAGGGGCCGCGCCTGACCGTTCCCGTGGATGTCGCCTTTTCGCCACAGCCGGACAGGTCCTATTTTTTCCGCCTGGACTGCGGCCAGGCCGCCGGGCTTGCGGGCGTTTTCCTGGATGTGGACGGGGACGGCGGCCCCAGGACCTATGCCCTGCGCCCCGGCGCGCCCACGCCCCTGGACGGCCTGCCCCCGCGCGTGACCCGGGCCATACTGCGCTTTGCCTTTACCGGCCGCGATTTTTCCCTGCCGCTGACCCGGGCCATGCTGGCTGCCGTGCCCCGGGCCAGACCCAAGGAGGGCCTCTACTCGGCCCGCCTGCCCTGGAGCCTGACCACGGCCGCCAGACCGGTTACGGAAGGCATGGACGGCGCGGCTTTGGCCTTTGCCCCGGTCACGCCCCTGGGCCGCTTTTCCTGGTTCACCGCTGCCTACAGCCTGACCGGTGAGGCCGTGCGCGTGGCGGTTGCCGGTGGCCCAGCCGTGGTTCCCCAGACCCGCTCCGGCTTTCTGGCCGCGCTGCTGCCAACGGGCGCGCCTGTCAGCCCCCTGCGCCTGGACCTGTCCCCGGCCCAAAGCGCCGAGGCAGGACGCCTGGAGCTGACGGACGGGACATTCACCGGCCAGGTTTCGGCCGACTGGCGGGAGCTTTTTACCGCCCCCCCCCTGGTCGCCCTGGACCGGCACGTCTACCGATCGAGCCCGGTTTCCGAGGAAACCGCCCAGCGCCTGCACCAGGCCGACGACTGGCTGAACCTCGGCCCGGCCGCGCTTCCGGCCGGCCAGGCCCAGGCCCGGTTTTTCGAAAATCCCTGGCTGAGCGTGCGCACCCTGTGTTTCGAAACCAGCCAGGGCCTGGACCTGGCCCGGTTCGCGACCCCGGCCAAGGCCGGGACGGCCGGCTCGGCCACGCTCCTGCGGGCCTTGGCCGCCCTGGCCGGCCTGGTTGTCCTGCTCCTGGCCGTGCGCCTGGCCCGGCGCGCCGCCTGGGACCGGGTGCTTGTGTCCCCGGCCCGCTGGCTGGCCACACCCCCGGCCGATCCCGCCGTACGCCGCCGCCAGGCCCTGGCCTGGCTGGGCGCAGCCCTGGCCCTGATCCTTGGCGGCGGGCTTCTGGGCACGGTTTCGGGCCGCATCCTCTTCGGCCTTGCCGGAGCGGCCCTGGTTCCGGTATGGCGGGTGCTCGCCGTAAGCGCACGGCAGCGCTGCGCCAGGCTCGTTCCGGCCCTGGGCTCCTGGGTCGGAGCCGATGCCGGGCGCTCCTATTTCCTGGGCTTTGCCCTGGCCCTGGTCCTGGCCGCGCTGCTTCGCACCCTGAACCTGGCCCGACCATCGGAATTCCTGGCCCAGGCCGGGCTGTGCCTGCTGGCGGCCGGCCTTTTCCTGGAAATCGCCCCTGCCGCCGGGATGTCGGCGCAATCCCGCAAGGATTTATTATCGTGAAGCGTTTTTTGCGCCAAAACATCGTCATCCTGGTGCTGCTCAACTCCGGGAACCTGTTCAACTACCTGTTCCAGCTGGTGGTGGGCCGGTCCATGAGCCCGGCCGATTTCGGGGGATTTAATGCCCTCAATTCCACCATGGTCATCTTTGCCGCGCCGCTGGCCATCGTGCCCTTGATCATGGCCCGGTTCACGGCCCGGTTCGTGCTGACCGACATGGGCCTGGTGCGCGCCCTGCTCTCGCGCGGCCTGGCCCTGGCCACGGGGCTCGCCGCCGTGGCCTACGGCCTGGGCGCGGCCTGCCTGCCCTGGCTCCAGTCGTTTCTGCACATCGAATCCGCCTCCCCGGTGCTTTTGATGCTCGGGGTCATGGCCGGCTCCTTTGTGCTGCCCGTGCCCTGGGGCATGCTCCAGGGGTTGCAGCGTTTTACCGGCTACGGCATTGCCGGGGCCTCCAACGCCCTCTTCCGTCTGCTCGGGGCCTTGCTGTTCGTGGTCTTCCTGCCCTGGGGCATAAACGGCGCGCTGCTTTCGAGCCTCGCCGGCATCCTGGCCGCATTGCTCGTGAACCTCGTCTTTTTGCGCGACGTCTTTCCCCGCCCCAAAAGCCCGCTGCCGCCGGGACTGCTCAAGGAAGTGGGCACGTATTCCGTGGGCATGCTGCTGTCCTCGGTCATTGTCATGATCCTCGGCAACCTGGACCTGGTGCTGGTGCGCCACTACTGCGACCCGCAAGGGGCCGGGCTCTACGCCACGGCCGCCATCCTGGGCCGCATCGCCTTTTACCTGCCCTCCGTGCTCATGAGCGTGCTTTTCACCGAAGCGGCCTCGGCCAAGGAATCCGGCCGCGACACCCTGTCGTCGCTGTGGCTGTCCATGGGCATGACCGCGCTTCTGGGCGGCGGGTTCGCGCTTTTTTGCCTGGTGGGCTCGAAATTCGTGGTCACGATTCTCTTCGGCGCCCAGTACACGGCCGCCGGCCCGCTTCTGACCGTCATCAGCGCGGCCATGGCCCTTCTGGCCGTGGCCAACATCCTGTTCGTCTATTTCCAGGCCCGCTCGGAATTCGGCTTTGTCTGGTTCCAGGCCGCCGGAGTGGCTCTTTTCCTGGGCCTGGTCATGGTCTTTCACGACACGCCCATGACCGTGGCCTGGCTCCTTTTTCTCGGAATCAGCGTCATGCTGGCGGGCTCCCTGGGCTGGCTCCTGGTCCGGGTGCGCGCCCGCCACGGAGAGGAAACGTCCCATGCAGGTTGAATTCTATCGCCACAATCTCGAGGAAAAAGACCTCCAGAATGTCATGAGCGTCCTGCGCTCGGTGTTTCTGACCTCGGGCCCGGTGGGGGCCGCCTTCGAGTCCAAGTTCGCCGCCTATACCGGCATCCCCCATGTGGTGGGCCTGTCCTCGTGCTCCGGGGCCATGCACCTGGCCCTGCTCGCCCTGGGCCTCGGCCCGGGGGATGAGGTCATCACCACGCCCATGACCTTTATCGCCACCTCCACGGTCATCATGCACTGCGGGGCCAGGCCCGTGTACGTGGACGTGGAGTCTGACACCGGCCTTATCGACGCCGCCCAAGTGGCCGCGGCCGTGACCCCGCGCACCAAGGGCATTTTGCCGGTGCACCTGTACGGGGCCATGGCCGACATGAAGGCCCTGCGGGAGGTGGCCGACGCCCACAAGCTTTTTATTGTCGAGGACTGCGCCCACGCCATCGAGCCTAAGCGCGACGGCGTGCGGCCGGGTCAGTTGTCCGAGGCCGCCTGCTACAGCTTCTACGCCACCAAAAACCTCACCTGCGGCGAGGGCGGGGCTTTGGCCTGCCCGGACGAGGACCTGGCCCGGCTGACGCGGCAGTTGGCCAACCACGGCATGAGCAAGAACGCCTCGGGCCGCTACCACGGCCGCTACGAGCACTGGGACATGGTGGCCGAAGGCTGGAAATACAACCTGGACGACATCCGGGCCGCGCTTTTAGTCGACCAGCTCGACCGCCTGGACGGCCTGTGGCAGCGCCGCCAGGCCATCGTCGACCGCTACGACGCGGGATTCGCCGATGCTCCGGGCATTTTTCGGCCCCGGGCGCCGGGCAAGTCCGCCCACCATCTCTATACGCTCTGGGTGGACCC
Source organism: uncultured Desulfovibrionaceae bacterium (assembly GCA_964490985.1). Lineage (GTDB taxonomy): Bacteria > Desulfobacterota > Desulfovibrionia > Desulfovibrionales > Desulfovibrionaceae > Solidesulfovibrio. The sequence goes on from CAZBER010000065.1 coordinate 21,589, forward strand.
GGATCGCCGCGACGCCATCCTGCACGAACTCAAGGGGCGCGGCGTGGGCGTGGTCGTCAACTACCGGGCCATCCACACCCTGACCTATCTGCAAAAGGCCCTGGGCCACGCGCCCGAGGATTTCCCCGAGGCCTACCGCATCGGCCGCTCCACCATCACCCTGCCCCTGTATCCGAAACTGACCGAAGCCCAGATCGACTACGTCATCGAGGCCGTGCGCGACGCGGCCAAATGAGATAGTGGCGTCCCTTAAAAAATACGATAGTATTTTTTAAGAAAAAATAAATTATCTTGGTCTATTGTCCTCATAATTTGCATACTCGAAATTCAAGGACACGAGAGGGGACATCATGAGCGGCAACACCTTTGGGCGCGTCTTCCGCCTGACCACCTACGGCGAATCCCACGGCCCGGCCCTGGGCGGCGTCATTGACGGCTGCCCGCCAGGCATTCCCCTGTCCGAAGCCGACATCCAGCGCGACCTGGACCGCCGCCGGCCAGGGGGAGGCCTGACCGGCACGGCCCGTCAGGAGCCGGATGCCGTGCGCCTGCTGTCGGGCGTGTTCGAAGGGGCCACCACAGGCACGCCCATCGGCTTTGTCATCGAGAACACGGACCAGCGCTCCCGGGACTACGAGGCGGCCAAGACGCTGTTGCGGCCGGGCCATGCCGACGGCACCTATCTGGCCAAGTACGGCCGGCGCGACTACCGCGGGGGCGGGCGGGCCTCGGCCCGGGAAACCGCGGCCCGGGTGGCCGGCGGGGCCGTGGCCGGAGCGGTCCTGGCCCGGGCCGGAGTGACGGTTTTGGCCTATACCGTGGAATTCGGCGGCATTGCGGCAGCAATCAAGGACCCGGCCGGCGCGGCCGATCGCGCCTTTTGCGCGCCCGACCCGGACGTGATCCCGGCCTGGGAGGCCCGGGCCAAGGCGGTCATGGCCACGGGCGACAGCCTGGGCGGCATTGTGGAGGTGTGCGCCCTGGGCGTGCCGGCCGGGCTCGGCGAGCCGGTTTTCGACAAGCTCGACGCGCGGCTGGCCTATGCCCTCATGGGCGTGGGCGCGGTCAAGGGCGTGGAGATCGGCAGCGGATTTATGGCCGCGCGCCTGCTCGGGTCCCAGAACAACGACCCCATCGTCACCCCGCCCGAATCCAACAACGCCGGCGGCATCCTGGGCGGCATCAGCAATGGCCAGCCCATAGTCATTCGGGCGGCCGTCAAGCCCATCCCGTCCATTGCCCGGGAGCAGCGCACCAGCGACGTCACGGGCGCGCCGGCGGCCATCACCGTGGGCGGCCGCCACGACCGCAGCGCCATCCCCCGGGTGGTGCCGGTGCTGCGGGCCATGGCCCTGTTGACCCTGGCCGACCTGTGGCTGTTGCAAAAGACCGTGCGCTGACGCCTTGGCCGTCGTGGCCCGCTACTTATGCTAAACTTAATATGTCTTGTTGGACATAACGAATGCGGTGTCGTCTGGCACCGTGACCGTGCCTGTAACGAAGACGGCTGAATTCTGGAATTTTCGTAAAAAAAATCGAATCCTGGAGTCCGGAACCGGATCGTCTTCGGATTCCTGTTGTTTCTTTTTGACTCAAAACTGTCCCAAGTCGCCTCCTTTCTTCCCGAACTTACCAACACATTGAAATATATTATCTATTATAATAACCGGTTGCCCTGGACCGGGTCGGTCGTATCGGGGTTGCGTTTTTTTGTCTTAAAAAAGGCGGAAAAATTTCAAGACCTAAGGGTAACCATACGGTTTGTCATGTTTTTTTTCATGGTGCGATCTTTGCTTTTGTGGCAGTATCTTGAAAGTTCCGCGCAGTAGCCTGTGTGCCAGACTCTGCCCCAGTCGAAAGCGTCGCTGGGCGGGATGAGGCGAAGATGCTTCATTGATGCAAGATCGCGCTGTCTATAAAGAAGGAGGCGAAATATGGATGTACCCAGCAAGAGCAACAAAGCGTGGCAAGACATCGTGACCGGCAAAAAAGCGTATCAACTCAAGTTTCTTGCCGCTAAAATTCTGCTTGGCCGTCTGACTCGCTCGGTCAAGGAAGATCCTTCGCCTGAAAATATCAACGCCAGCGTGGATCAGCTCTATGCTATCTTCGCGAACAACGTAAATATGCCCAGTGTTCAGGAAGATCTGAAAACTATCTTCGGGTAGGAGGAACCATGCGACAGATCATTTCCAACGTTGCGGATGTCAAGCAGAAGATCGAAGCTGGTCGGAAGCTCCTTCTTGCCGGGGATGAGGATGCCTTGCGCCAACTGCCCAAGGGCGACTGGATCGGCGGCACCATTCCGTATTTCATTTCCAGCGATCAGGGCGGCATGGTCAGCCGCGAAATGATCTGCGCCACCGACATCACCGATGTCGCCGCCGGCGTGGAAATCGTGCACTACGACCAGAATTCCCTGGCCCGGATCTACACCGAGGGCCCCAAGCACGGATTCAGCTTCATTATCATCCCGGCTGCCAGCAAAACCCATCTGTCTTTTGCCTTAAACGCCCCCAACTACAAGGACTTCGGCGTCCGGCCGCTGATCGGCTGGGTCGCGGGCGTGCATCTGAGCGATCTGGGCAAGAAGACCCCCAAAGTCATCAACGGCCAGACCGGCGACGTGCTTGAGGAAGGCGCCCTGGTGCTCCAGGCCCAGCTTCCCGAGGGCAAGGCGGCCGAGATCGGCATCGTCAACCTCTTCGAGCAGGGCGACGGCGACATCCTGACCTTCAACTCCGACGGCTTCGCCGCCAAGGACGTCATGGTCAACGGCGAAAAGCGCAATTTCGCCGCCTACATCGTGAAAAACAAGCTCGACACCAAGCTGCCCCTGGTGGCCGACTATTACGGGGCCATGGTCAACATCAGCTTCCAGGACGTGGACGAAGTGGAAGGCCAGGTGAAGTTCTACGCCCCGGTCTTCTCCGGCATCCGCTACAAGCATGCCCGCCCCGTGGCCGACTACGTCAAGACCTTCCAGGACCGCCTGGCCAAGGAATGCTCGGTGGAGAGCAGCCGCATAGCCTTTTCCTGCAACTGCATCCTCAACTACCTGTACTCCGAGTTGGAAGGCAAAAAGACCGACCCCTTCACCGGCCCGGTCACGTTCGGCGAAATCGCCTATCAGTTGCTGAACCAGACCCTGGTGTATCTGGAGATACTGGACGTCTAGAACAGCAGCCTGAAAAAACGTTGAAGATCCTACCGGCCGCACCGCCCACCGGAGGGCGGACCGGCGTTTCCGCGGCGTCGGGCGGCCGGTGGACCCGGCGCAGTCCTCGAGGAACGGGAGGCCAGGGGCGCGGTTTTCGGACCGCGCCCCTGGCCTCCCCATTTTGCGGCCCGGCCGCTGTTCCCGGCCGCCCCGGTTTCCGGCATTCCTCGCAATACCCTCAATCCCTTATGGGTTTCCAAAGGGCAGAGCCCTTTGGTCGCCGAAGGCTTCAAAAACGACTCTT
>CAZBER010000066.1:0-24987 GCA_964490985.1 uncultured Desulfovibrionaceae bacterium
GGGGGCGGAAACCCCCTTTTTTTCAAAAAAGGGGGTTTCCGCCCCCCGGTTCTCCCCTCCTCCGCAAGGAGTTGCCTCAATGAAATGTAAGCGATGCGGCGAGATGGCGGCGGTGAAGCTGCCGAGCCACCATGCGGGGTTTTGCCCGGAATGTTTCGAGCGTTTTTTCCAGGGCCAGGTGGAGAAGGCCGTGCGTCGCCATGCCATGATCGGCCCCGGGGACAAGGTGCTGGTGGCCGTATCCGGCGGCAAGGATTCGCTGGCGCTCATGCGGGTGCTGACGGACCTGGGGCATGACGTGGAAGGGCTGCATGTGCACTTGGGCATTCCGGATTCCTCGGACCCGGTGTGCGAGCGCACCGAGGCCTATTGCCGGGAAAACGGCTTTCGGCTGCATGTCTTGCGCATGGAGGACGTGGGTCTGGCCATTCCCCGGGTCAAGGCGGCGGTGAAGCGGCCCGTGTGCGCGGTGTGCGGCAAGATCAAGCGGCATTATTTCAACCGCTTTGCCTATGAAAACGGCTTTGCCGCTCTGGCCACGGGGCACAACCTGGACGACGAGGTGGCCCGGCTGTTCGCCAACGTGCTGCGCTGGGACGGGGCCTATCTCGGCGGCCAGGGGCCGGTGCTGCCGGCCGAGGGCAAATTTGCCCGCAAGATCAAGCCGCTGTATCGCCTGACCGAGTTCGAGACCGCGACCTACTGCTTTTTAAAGGGCATCGACCACTGGAAGGCGGCCTGCCCGTACAGCGGCGGGGCCAGCTTCACGGGCCACAAAAAGCTCTTCGCCGACCTGGAATACCGCAGCCCGGGCCAGAAGGTCGCCTTTTACGAGGCGTTTCTGGAACGCGGCAAGCCGCACTTCGCGGCCACGTCCAAGGCCGGCGTGGACACGCTTTTTGCCTGCTCGGAGTGCGGCTATCCGTCGTCCGGCGAGGTGTGCGGCGTGTGCCGGGTGCGCGCCCAGGTGGAAAAGGCGGCCGGCTAGCGTTGCGCCCTTAAAAAACATGACAATGTTTTTTAAGGAAAAATAATCTGTTACCTCAAATTCTCTCTATCCGGATTTCGAGGATGCGACACTAAAAGACCACCCGTGTCACGCCCGGGATACCCCGCAGGCGCTGGCACATGGCTTCGTCGGGCTTCTGGTGGATGGTGGCCACGGTCTGGACGTGGGCGTTCAATTTGCGGGAATTGTATTCCCGGATATTCACGCCCATTTCGCCGAAGGCCGTGCCGAATTTGCCGAACATGCCCGGCGTGTCCGCGTGGGTGATGAAGATGCTGAAAATGGCCCGGCCCTCCTCCTCCACGGTCTCCCCGGCATTGACCGATTGGCTGAAATCCCCGAACTTGAGGTACTTGGACACCACTTCGGCGATTTCCAGGCCCGTGCGGCGAAGGGCGCTGCTGGTGGAGGCCCCGAGATGGGCGCTTAGGACCACGTTGTCGCATTCGGTCAGCCGGCTTCCAAAGACCTCGCCTTCCCGCTTGGGCTCGTTTTCGTAGGTGTCCAGGGCCGCCCCGGCCAGCCGTCCGCTTTGCAGAGTCGCGCACAGGGCGTCCTCGGCCACGTTGCGGCCCCGGGAGGCGTTTATGAGGTAGGCCGTGGGCTTCATGAGGGCCAACTCCCGCTCCCCGATCACCCGGGCCTCGCCGCCGGTGTGCAGGCTCACGAAATCGGCCGCGGCCAGCACCGCCTCCAGGCTGTCCTGGTATTCGATCGGCGAATCCAGGATCGGCCGGGGATCGTACCCCACCACTTTCATGCCCAGTCCCCGGGCCTTGTAGGCCAGGGCCTGGCCGATGCGGCCGCAGCCGATGATGCCCAGCGTCTTGCCGGCCAGCTCGTTGCCAAGGAAGCGCTTCTTGCGCCACACCCCGGATTTGAGCGTGCAGTGGGCAAAGGGGATTTTGCGGGCCACGGCGAACATGAGGCCCAGGGCCAGCTCGGCCGCGGCATTGGTGTTGCCGTTGGGCGCGAACTTGACGATGACCCCGCGCTCCCGGGCCGCGTCCAGGTCGATGTTGTCCGTGCCCACCCCGGCCCGGCCCACGATCTTGAGCCGGCCCCCGTCGCCGGTGCCGGCCTCGAGAATCGCCCGGGTCACCTTGGTGGCGCTGCGCACGAGCAGGGCGTCGAAATCCGCCATCTCCCCGGCCAGGTCTTCCTGGTCCCGCTTGACGGTATCCACCACGAAGCCTTCCCGTTGCAGGAAGGCGACCGCGTCTTCCACCAGCCCGTCGTTGGCCAGGATCCGCATGGGGAACTCCTTGGAGGGTCAGGAAGTCAGCACCGCGCGCAAGTCTCCCAGAAAGACTTCGAGCATGGCCGGGGTAATGTCCCCCATGTGGCCGATGCGGAAAATCGGGCGTTTTCCCTGTTTTTCCAGGTCCTCGTTGAGCTTGGCATAGCCTGGGTCGAACAGGTAGCCGCGCGCCCGCATGGCCTCCTTGACGGCCTTGAGGTCGGCAAAGGTCACGCCCGGCGGCACCACGGCCGTGGTCACCGTGGGCGAGCGGAAGCCCTCGGGCGCAAACAGCTCGAATCCGGGCAAGGAGCGCACAAAGGCCACGGCCATCTCGCGCATGGCCGCGTGGCGGGCGAACCGGACGGCCACGCCTTCCTCCTTCACGATGTATTCGAGCTGCACGTACATCTGGTTGCCCAGCGCCCCGTTGGGCGTGGACTGGGTCTGGTATTTTTCGGCCCGGCCCAGATGGGCCAGGATGTCCGTGGCATGGCCCCGGGCGGTGACATGCCTGGCCTTTTCCAGAGCCGCCGGCCCCACGAAGCCGATGCCGAAGCCCGCGTGCAGGCCCAGGGATTTCTGGGTGGCCGTGGAGTACATGTCGCAGCCCGACTGCGCGATGCGCGTGGGCGCGCCGCCGAAAATGCTCACCCCGTCCACCAGGGCCAGGGCGCCGTGGGCCTTGACCACCCGGCACAGGGCCGTGACGTCGTTTTCCACGCCCGTGGAGGTTTCGTTGTGGGTGAGGGTGACCACGGCGGGCTTGTGTTCGGCCATGGCCGCTTCCAGGGCCGCCGGATCGGCGGCCTGGCCGGCCGCGAACCGCAGTTGCACGGCCTTTTTGCCGTTTTCCTCGGCCATCTTGTGGTACAGGTCGCCAAAGGCCCCCACAGACACGTTGAGCACGGTCTCGCCCTCGGCCACCAAGGATCGGATGGAGGCTTCCATGGCTGTGGAGCCGGAACCGAGGAACAGAATGGTCTTGTAATCGTCGGGCAATTCGGCAATACGCCGCAGGTTCTCGAAGATGGGCTTGAAGCGCTTGGCGTTTTCGGCGTCGCGGTGCCCGAATTCGGGCCAGGCGCCGGCGGCGCGCGTTTCCGGCCGCAGGTAGGTGGGACCGGTGATGAACAGCTTGAGATCGGGAAACGGCGCATCGGACATGGCAAAACTCCCCCCAAAACGTTGGGGCGCACCCTACGGCAAAATCAGGTCCCGATCAATCGGACCGGACAAGAACCCAAGCCGCAGGCATGGAATCTGCAACAAGCCAGGTTGTCGGACAATTTCCGGACACTCCCAGGGAGGCTTTGCCATGCTCCGCCTGATCGCCGTCTTGCTTGCGACCCTGCTTGCCGCCTGCGCCCCGGTGGCCAACGGGGAGCTCGAACGCCTGTACAACCGGGACAACAACGATGCCCTGACCCAGATTCAGGGCCGGCAGGATTTTCGCACCTTCCGGCAAAAAACGCCGTCCTTCCTGCTGCCGTAGCCTTGTCCCTTCAAAATCACGATTTTATTTTTCGCAAAAACAAATATTGTATTGCAGCACCTTACCACGAAACTCCGACGTATTCGAGGATACGGCCCGTGTTGTCCGGGCTCCAAGCGGCCCGCGCGCCAGCCGGTTTTCGCTTGACCTGCCCCCACCGACCTCCTAGAGGGGATACTAGCTCAATCCCTTTACCCGGAGGATCGCGTCATGATGCACTTGACCGTCAACGGGAAGGCCCATGAGGTCGATGTCCCGGACGATATGCCGCTTTTGTGGGTGTTGCGCGACGTTTTGGACATCACCGGCCCCAAGTTCGGTTGCGGCATCGGCCAATGCTGGGGCTGCACCGTGCTGCTCGACGGCAAGCCCCGGGCCTCCTGCGGGGTCAAGATCAATACCGTGGGCAATGCCCCCATCACCACCATCGAGGGCATTCCCGAAGACCATCCGGTCAAGGAGGCCTGGCGGGCCGAACAGGTGCCCCAGTGCGGCTATTGCCAGCCGGGCCAAATCCTTCGCGCCGTAGCCCTGCTGGAGGAAAATCCCAGCCCGTCCGAGGCGGACATCGCCAAGGCCATGCGCCGCCACATCTGCCGGTGCGGCACCTACCAGCGCATCAAGTCCGCCATCCTGCGCGCCGCCTCCCGGCGCGAGGCGGCCGCCGCCACGACCAGCGCCAGCCGTCCGGAGCCCGAAGCGCCGGTGGAAGTCTTTGACCTCAATGCCTTTGTCAGCCTGACAACGGACAACACGGTGCTCATCCAGTCCAAGCACCTGGAGACCGGCCAGGGCGCGCATACGGGCCTGGCCACCCTGGTGGCCGAGGAACTGGGGGCCGACTGGAGCCAGATGCGCGCCGTGGATGCGCCCGCCGACGAGCGCATCTACAACAACCTGTTTTTCGGTCCGCTGCAGGGCACGGGCGGCAGCACGGCCATTGCCAACTCCTTCACCCAGTACCGCCAGGCCGGAGCCGCGGCCCGGGCCATGCTCACGGCCGCCGCTGCCGCCAAATGGGGCGTGCCGGCCGGGGAAATCCAGGTGGCCAAGGGAATGTTGCGCCACGAAGCCTCGGGCAGGCAGGCTGCCTTCGGCGAGCTGGCCCAGGAGGCGGCCGGCCAGACCCCGCCGTCCGAGCCGACGCTCAAGGCGTCCGACGCCTTTGAATATATCGGCGCAACCCTGCCCCGGCTCGACATTCCCGACAAGGTGGCGGGCACGGCCCGCTTTGCCCTGGACATGCGCCTGCCGGACATGCGCACGGCTGTGGTGGCCCGGCCGCCGCGTTTCGGCGGCAAGACCGCCTCCTTTGATCCGGCCCCGGCCCTGGCCGTGCCCGGCGTCACGGATGTGGTGGAGATCCCCTCGGGCGTGGCCGTGGTGGCCGAAAACACCTGGGCCGCCCTGCAAGGCCGGGCCGCCCTGTCCGTCCAATGGGACGAAAACGCGGCCGAAAAGCGCGGCACGCCGGAACTGCGCGGGCAGTACCTGGACTGGCTCGAAAAACCGGCCATGCCCGTGCGCCAGGAGGGCGACGCGGATGCGGCCCTGGGCTCGGCCAAGCGCACCCTGTCGGCCGTGTACGAGACCCCGTACCTGGCCCATGCGCCCCTGGAGCCGCTCAACTGCGTGGCGCGGCTGCACGCCGACGGCTGCGACATCTGGGCCGGGGACCAGTTCCAGACCGTGGACCAGGAAAACGCCGCGGCCGCGGCCGGGCTTGCCGACAAGCGGGCCGTTCGCATCCACACCCTCTATTCCGGCGGCAGCTTCGGCCGCCGGGCCAATCCCGGCTCGGACTACATTGTGGAGGCCGTGTCCGTGGCCAAGGCCCTGGGCGGCAAGGTTCCCGTCCACCTGGTCTGGGACCGCACCGACGACCTGCGCGGCGGCCGCTATCGGCCCATGATGTTCCACAAGGTCGAGGCCGGCCTGGATGACCAGGGTGGCCTTGCCGCCTGGAAACACCGCATAGTCGGGCAATCGCTCATGCTCAACACGCCTTTCGAGGGAGCCATGATCAAGGACGGGGTGGACAGCACGTCCGTGGAAGGCGTCATGGACATGACGTACGCCATCCCCAACCTGGCCGTGGAACTCAAGTCCGCGGACGTCGGCGTGCCGATCCTGTGGTGGCGCTCGGTGGGCCATTCCCACTCGGCCTTTGTCCTGGAGAGCTTCATGGACGAAGTGGCCCATGCCGCGGGCAAGGACCCGGTGGAGCTGCGGCGGCAGCTTTTGGCGAATGATCCCCGCCGGCTGGCCGTCCTGGACGCGGCGGCCCATCTGGCAGGCTGGGGCGAACCGCTGCCGGCCGGGCACGGCCGGGGCGTGGCCGTGCACAAGTCCTTCGACACCTATGTGGCCCATGTGGCCGAGGTGGCGGCCGAGGCGGACGGCAGTTTTGCCGTAACCCGGGTGGCGTGCGCCGTGGACTGCGGCCTGGTGGTCAACCCGGACATTGTGCGGGCCCAGATGGAAGGCGGCGTGGCCTTCGGGCTCTCGGCCGCCCTGGGCGAGACCGTGCCCCTGGACGAGGGACGGCCCACACCGGAAAATTTCGACGGCTACCCGGTGCTGCGATTCGACCGCATGCCCAAGGTGGATGTGGTCATTGTGGATTCCGGCGAAGCCCCCACAGGCGTGGGCGAGCCCGGCGTGCCGCCCATTGCCCCGGCCGTGGCCAATGCCCTGTTCGCGGCCACGGGTCGGCGGCTGCGGCGGCTGCCCTTTCTGGGGGAACAGGGCTGATTCCACTCAAGTGTCGTTTTCGAAGCCTTCGGCGACCAAAGGGCTGCGCCCTTTTGGAATCCTGCAATGGGATAAGCCACAGAGCGCGCGGGCGGTCCCGGAACCGGGCAAGACCAAAGGAAGCTGCAAGCATCCTAAGGGAACCGGCCGGGACCGACGCGTGAAAAACAGCGAGAAAGGGAGTCGGAAACATCTGCCGCCGGGGCAGGCGACACTGCAAAGCAGCTGAAACGGCTTAGGAAGCAGGCTCTTCCGACTCGTCGTCATCCTCGGCGGGCTTGGCCGGCAGTTCGGTGACCACGGCGCCGTCGGGCATGATGATCTGTCCCGTGGCCTCGTCGTAGACCGGGCCTTCCCCGGGCCCGATGTCGTCGCGCTGGGCCTTGCGCTGCTGTTTTTCTTCCTTCTTTTTCTTTTTGGCCAGTTCCTTGGACCGCTTGGCGAAAGTATAGGCGTTTTTGGCCACTTGTCCTCCATGAGGGGGCTGTATGGGTTGCGGCGGGCTTGCCTTCCAAAAGGCAGTCGCCGGACGAAAACAAACGACAACAGCATGACAAAGACGCAAGCGTTTCCTTTCCAGGATAGCCGAAGAAGGCTTCGGGGAGAAGGGAAAATCCGGCGAAAAAACCGCAGCCGCCCCTGCCCCTTCGGCCCGAAGCGCCAAAAAGACCCGGGTCGCCCAACCCGGGCAGGGGTTGACCGTATCGGCAAAGCACCCGGTCCTGGCGTGTCCCTGAGATAAAATCCCGGCCACTGTCTCTTTGCAAACAGGCAGGCACGGTTTATAGCCAAATCCACGCAAGTCCGCGGCGCCCCGGGCCGCCCAACAGAAAGGACGACACTTCCATGCGGGCTTTGGCCAAGGCGACGCTCACCCGATCTCTTCTATTCCTCTGTCTTGCCCTGGCCGTCTGGGGGCTTGGCTTGCCGTTATCCGTTGATGCGATACTTGTTGTCCTGATGCTTCTGGTGGCCGTACTGGTCCAGGAACGAAACAGCGCCATTTTGCTGTGTTCCGTGATCGTTTCCATGGGCATTGCCGAGGCGAGCCTTCGCGTCATGACCCGAAGCAACGTGATGCAGACCGCCTACCGCATGGATGACAAGTATTTCGGCCAGGGCCATTACACGCCAAACGTCCAGGACTCCATGCGCATGACGTTCGGCGACATTTCGGCCATGGACCCCCTGGCCCCCCTGGCCATCCGGGAGACGCGGCAGGTGCGTTTCGCCACCGATGACTTCGGCTTCCGAAACGACCACAACTATGCCGGCCAACGCTGCATCCTGGTCGGGGATTCCTTTGTGGCCGCTACGGATTCGGACCAGGCCGACACCCTGGGCAACGTGCTTGCGCGCGATTTCGGCCTTGCCACCTACAGCCTGGGCTTTCCCGGCAATCCCGACGACTATGTGCGGGCCTGCTCCCGCTTCCTCCATGAGAAATCCAGGGACGTGCGCTTCGTGCTGTTCGTGTTCGAAGGCAATGACCTGTCGTGCAGCTCCAGGCAGCGCAAAAAGATGCAGCCCTCTGACCTGCCTTGGTACGACCAGGTCAAGCTGCGCTATGCCACGGTCGTGCACGCGGCCTTCGGCCTGCCCCTGACCGTGTTCAACATGGCCAGCCAGGTCCGGCGGATGTTTCGCGCCGACACCGACGCCTTTTCCGAAACCTACAAGGTGGGGCCGCACTATGTCGGCTTTTACGGGCCCTACATCGACGCCGCCCTTTTCGAGCATTGCAGCTTCGAGCTCCACCAACCGGACGAGGAGGTCTTGTCCCGGGTAGCCATGGTCTTTTTCATTCCCACCAAGTACCGGGTCTATTTCGACTTCCTCAAGGACCAGGGCGACCGCCGCCTGCCGTCGCCGGCCTCGGGATTTGCGTCCTTGCGGGACTACTGCCAGGCCCGGGGTATTGCGGCCTATGACCTGACCCCGGCCCTGACCCAGGCGGCGGCCAGGCTCCTGCCCCAGGGCCGCTACGTGTTCTGGCGCGACGACACGCACTGGAACCCCGAGGGCATCCGAGCCGCTGCCGCTGTGGTGGCCGAGAAGCTGGGCGGCGTGCTGGCCGCCGAGGCGCAGGAACCCGACTCCGCGCCGTAGCTTGCCCGGGCAAGCCATTCCTTTTTTGCAACCTGAACCGGCCGCCGAACGGTACTTATCCGGCCAGACTCCTCGCCCCCATTCGCCGCTTGGCATGGCCCTGTTGGACAGGATAGAGTATGCCTAGGCCGGAATAGGTTACAGGGTCCACCGAAACCTGGAGATTGCCGTGAACAAGGAAGAGGTCATCCGCAAGACGCTGCCCCTTTTTCAGAAAAGCGGCTTTGTCCTGTCCGCATCGCTGTTCGGCTCCTTTGCCCGGGGCGAGGAGACGCCGGAGAGCGACGTGGATTTTCTCGTGGAGCTGGCCGCAGGCACGAGCCTGTTGGACCTGTCCGGACTGATTCTGGACTTGCGGCAAATTCTGCACAAAAAGGTGGATGTCGTGTCGAAAGGCGGAATCCATCCGCATCTGGCGACACGCATCCTGAATGACACGATACCGTTTTATGAAAAAAGATAGCGCGCTTTTTGTATCGCAAATGCTTGAATGCACCGAGGCCATAAAGGCCTATGCAAAAGGCTTGGACAAGGATGCCTTCATCCGTGACGCGCGCACCAAGGATGCCATTTGCCTGCGTCTGCTCGCCCTTGGCGAGGCTGCAAGCGGCCTCTTGAAAAAAGATCCCTTCATAGAGCACCAGTATCCGCAAATACCATGGCGCAGCCTTTCCGGCATGCGAAACATCATTGCCCACGAATACTTTGGCATTGATTACAACGTCGTTTGGGATACGGTCCAAAACGACATCCCGAGGCTTCATCATGAGCTGCATGCGCTGTATGCCGCTGTGCTCCAGTCCGCAGCAACTCGGGACGCCTGACTATGATTCATTGCTCCGCTGCCCGGCCAGGACCGGGGCCAGCAGGGCCGTGGCCGGGACCAGGGGCCAGAGGTGGCCGGCGGCCAGGTTCCAATCGGCCCAAAGCGCCGCCCAGGACGCGCCCATGAGGTAATGCCCGGCCAGAAATTCAAAAGCCAGGGTCAAGGCGCACCACATGAGGCCCACGCGCCAGCGCACGCTGGCGGCAAGGGGATTTCGCCGCATGAAACGAACCGCCAGGACGGCGATCACGGCGCACAGGGCCAGGGTGCCCACGGCCCGGGCCAACATGTCCCCAAGGACCGCAACGAGAACGCCCTGGCGCAACGCTCCCAGGCCAATGGCGCAGGCCAGGAGGACGAGCCAATACAGGATGGCGCGGAACAGGAGTTTCGGCGGCATGAGAGAAGCATAGCCGGCCTTCTTCAAAACAGAAACACCCGGTAATCCACGCCCAGGGCTTGGCCCAAGCGTTTGGCCATGTCCCTGCCGATAGGCCGCTTGCCGCGCTCCATATCCGAGACATGCGACGGCCGCACCCCGACTTTTTCCGCCAATTGTTTTTGGGTCAGTCCTTCCCGATAGCGCACGCCGGCCAGGATATGGCCGGGGTGGCGATCGGGGAAAGCTTCGTCCCAGGGAATGACCTCTTCGTCCTTGACCGGCAAGGCGTCGATCAGGGTGACGATCTTCTCCACGGCTTCCTTAAGACGCGCAGCCACGGCCTCCGGGGCCTCGATTATAATCTCGGTGAGCCCTTCAGTAGGGTGCTCCCTCGTGCGTACCCGCATAGACAATCTCCACGGTTTCATCGTCAATCACCCGCCAAACGGCGACATAGGTGGGGTGGCCTCGCTTCAGATGGCAATGGTGCGTTTCCTTGCCCAGGGCCGAATAATTGGGCCAATCCCCCCGAACCGGCCCTCTCAGGGCCAAGTCAGCCTTGAGGAAATCCAGGGCGGCGCGAACCGGGGCAGGCAAGGCTTCGATGCGGCGGGCGAGTTTCCGTTTGACCTTGACTTCCCATTTCATGGGTAGCGATTACCCCAAATAGGGGTATTAGGCAAGCAAAGAGGGAATCAAGCTCCCGCCCCGCCCGTCTTGCCCCCGACTGCGGCCGGCGCTATACACCGCCCCATGCATGAGCCTGAAATCATCCTCATTCGCGTCTCCGGCGAGGACAAGCCCGGCCTCACCGCCGCCATCACCGCCGAGCTGGCCAAATACAGGGCCGATGTCCTGGACATCGGCCAGTCCGTCATCCACGACACCCTGTCCCTGGGCATCCTGGTCAAGGTGCCCACCGGCGACGAATGCACGCCGTTTCTCAAGGACCTGCTCTTTTGCGCCCACAAGCTCGGCGTGAACCTGTCGTTTACTCCGGTAAACGCCGACAGCTACGAGACCTGGGTGGACGCCCAGGGCAAGGACCGCCACATCGTCACGCTTTTGGCCAGACGCCTCAACGCCGAACACGTGGCCGCGGTCACTGGCGTCATCGCCCAAAACGGGCTCAATATCGACGTCATCACCCGGCTTTCCGGCCGCGCCTCCCTGGACGCGGACCATGCGCCCAAAACCGCCTGCGTGGAATTTTCCGTGCGCGGCACGCCCGCCGACCTGACTGCCCTCAAAAGCGAATTTTTGAATATCGCCGGCACCATGGACGTGGACATCGCCATCCAGGAAGACAACGCCTTTCGCCGCAACCGCCGGCTGGTGGCCTTTGACATGGACTCCACCCTCATCGCCGCCGAGGTCATCGACGAGTTGGCCAAGGCCGCCGGCGTGGGCGCGGCCGTTTCCGCCATCACCGAATCGGCCATGCGCGGCGAAATCGACTTCAAGGAAAGCCTGCGCCGCCGCCTGCGGCAACTGAAGGGACTTCCCGCCGACGTGCTGGAGACCGTGGCCGAACGCATCCCCCTAAACGACGGCGCGCAGCGGCTCATCGCCAACCTCAAGCGCTTCGGCTACAAGATCGCCATCATCTCCGGCGGGTTCACCTACTTCGGCAAGCGCCTGCAAAAACGCCTGGGCATTGATTACGTGTTCGCCAACGAGCTGGAAATCGTGGACGGCAAGCTGACCGGCGAGGTGGTGGGCGAGATCGTGGACGCGGCCAAAAAGGCCGAGCTGCTGCGCATGATCGCCGAGAAGGAATGCCTGAGCCTGCAACAGGTCATTGCCGTGGGCGACGGGGCCAACGACCTGCCCATGCTCGGCATCGCGGGCCTGGGCATCGCCTACCACGCCAAGCCTGTGGTCAAAAAGGGAGCCGGCCAGTCCATCTCCACCCTGGGCCTGGACAGCATCCTCTATCTCGTGGGCGTGCGCGATCGCGACACCCTTTCGTAACCCGCGCCTTCCCTTCGCAACAGGCCTGGGGCGGTTGACAGCCCCCTCCGCAATTGTCACAGTTTCGACATAGGCCCGTGACGCAAAACGTTTTCCGCTAGGGGTTGCCGTCCACGACAGCGGGCGTTTGCAGGCCCGCCACAAACCCGAGGAGACTCCCTTGGAAACCCCGCTCGACCAGGCCATCCACAAGCTCAAGGTGGATGTCCTGCAAATGATGCTCCTGGCCCAGGAGGCCGTACGCAAGGCCGTGGCCAGCCTGCTGGAGCATGATGCCGCCAAGGCCCGCGAGGTCATTGACGCGGACCGGGAAATCAATCTCTACGAATGCCGCATTGACTCCGAAAGCCTCAAGATACTGGCCCTGCACCACCCCGTGGCCAAGGACCTGCGCTTTATCGTGGGCTCCATGCGCATGCTGGTCAATATCGAGCGCCTGGGCGATGAGGCCGCCAACATCGCCGAACGCGTGCTGGTCCTGACCAGCGAATGGCGGGAACCCATGCACGACAACCTGCGCCAGCTGGCTGACCTGGCCCTGGAGCTTTTGCGCGAAAGCATCGGCTGCTACATGGAGCTCGACAGCGACCAGGCGCTTCGCATCATCGAGCAAAACGCCGCCGCCCTGGACCTCAATGTCCGCATTTTCCGCGAAGTCACCAATGACATGATTCGGGAATCCCGGCCCGTGGAACGGGCCGTGCAGCAATCCTTCGTGGCCCACAGCCTCAAACGCATCTGCGACCAATGCGCCAACATCGCCGAATCGACGATATTTATCCGCAAGGGCATCGACTACAAGCACAAGTGCGCCACGCTGTAAACGCCGCGCCCGCCACCATAGCATCTCTCATGCGCCGGTGAAATGGACATGCCGGCGCAGACCCGCCACAGACACGGAAAGAAAAAACAGCATTACTTCTTGCCGCGATTCTTCTGGTATTTGTTGACGGCGTCCACGTGCTCTTCCAGAGTCTTGCTGAACTTGTGCTCGCCCTCGCCATTGGCCACGAAATACAGGTAGTCGTGTATTTCCGGGGCCGCCACGGCCTGTAGGGATTTGAGGCCCGGCGAGCAGATGGGGCCCGGCGGCAGGCCGGGATGGACGTAGGTGTTGTACAGGTTGGTGGGGTCTTCGAGATGCGCCCGGGTGATGTTGCCGGCATAGCGGTCCCCCAGGCCGTAAATGATGGTGGGGTCGGTCTGCAGCGGCATGCCCTTGGCCATGCGGTTTAAAAACACGCCGGCCACCCGGGCCCGCTCGCCGTCTATGCCGGTCTCCTTTTCCACAATGGAAGCCAGAGTCACGGCCTGGACAAGCTGCTTGCCCGCGGGCTTGGCCGTGGGCCACACAGCGTCGGCCTGGCGCCAGAATTCCTTGAGCATGGCCTCCACCACATACGCGCCGTCGTCCCCGCGCTTGCGGGTAAAGAGGTAGGTATTGGGAAAAAGGAAGCCTTCGGCGCTTGGGGCCGGGATGTTGTACTTTTTAAGCAGCTCGGGGTCCCGGGCCGCCCGCAAAAAGGCCTCGGCCGAACACAGCCCGGCCTCCTCGGCCAGGCGGGCGATCTGGCGCATGGTCAGGCCCTCGGGCGCGGCCAGCTTGTGCTGGATGCCCTTGGCCGTGGTCAGGTAGTCCAGCAGGCGCATGGGCGTCCAGCCCGTGCTCACCTCGAATTCCCCGGCCTTGATGCGATTGCCCTTGTCCGTGGCCTTGGCCAGCAGCCGGAAGGCCGCGGCGTCGCGCACCACGCCCTCGGCCACGAGCATGGCGGCCACGGCGTCGAACGACTGGCCCGGCTCGATGACCACCACCTTGGTCTGGCCCGGCGACTGCGGCGGCACGGCCAGGAATTCGTAGGCGCGGTAGCCGAGCACCCCGGCCAGGGCCAGGGCCACCAGCAGGGTCCCCAGGATTATGGCTCGAAACATAGCTCGCCGCCGCGCAGATAGCGCTCCAAAATGACCGCCGCCGCCTGGGCGTCCAGGCGCGCAAGCAAGGCCTGGCCCGAAATTCCCGAGTCCCGCAGCCGCTCGGCCGCCTCTTCGCTGGAATGGGCTTCGTCCGCGAACACAATGGGCACCATGGTCCTTCTCCCCAGTCGGGCGGCGAACTTGCGCACCTGCCGGCCCGTAAGGCTTTCGTCGCCGCCTGCCCGCTCGGGATAGCCCAGCACGATGCGCTCGACTCCTTGTGCCTCGATAACGCCAAGCAGTTCGCGAAACAAGTCGTCCCGGGTTTTCCAGGATACGGCGCACAGCGGAAAGACGACCGTGCCGCCCGGATCGGTCACAGCCAAGCCCACCCGGGCCTGTCCGTAGTCAATGGCAAGGATGCGGGGCATGATGGTGCGCACGGAATGGAATGCGTGGGAGCCTGTTTTACGCCACACGCTTTTATCGAAACAGCTCACTGTGCGACCCGGAACGCACAAGAATCAGTTTTCCCGGCTCCAGTCGGTAGACCAGAAGCCAATCCGGCCGGATATGGCATTCCCGATGATCCAGCCAGTTTCCGGTCAGGGAATGGTCACGATACTTGAAATCCAGCTCCTGGTCGTTGGCGAGGGCTTCCACCACCGCTTTCAGGGCTCCCATGTCATGGCGGCCCGATTTGGACAAGCGTTTGAAGTCCCGGCGAAACGCTCCTGTGGGAATGATTTCCCGGCTCACTCGCCCTGCTCCAGATCCGCCCACAGGGCTTCCGTGGAGGCATATCCGCTGAGCTTTTCAGGATGACGCCCTTCCTCCATGGCCTGGGCGGTCTCCTCGTTCGGCTCCTTGAGGCGCTCCTGGATGGCCTCCCATTCGGCAAGGGGAACGACCACGGCGACGCGGTTGCCCTGTTCGTCAGTCTGGTATTGGATGCCCATGAGCCACCTTCCTTGCCAGCTGTCCCAGACAGCCGGCCTGTGGTCTGACGATCTCTTCTACCACCGCTTTTTCCCCAGGAAAACACTTCCTCTCGCCCGAAGGGCGACGGCCTGGTGGGGCCGGGATTGGGCTGGCGTCAAGGCGGCTTTGCGCCTTGTGCCGCCAGCCCAATTCCGGCCCCACATCCCAGCTACGCCCTCCCACCCAGCCAAGCCGGTCGGGGGGTCCGGGGGGAGTGACTCCCCCCGGCGGGTCCAGGGCAGAGCCCTGGCAGGGTCCGGGACAGCGTCCCGGCCGGGCCTGGGGCGGAGCCCCAGTTTACCCGCGAACGCGGGCAGCTTTGAGGGCTTTTTTGAGGTTCTTTTTCCATTTCGGGCCGTCGAGGGCTTCGGCCAGGTATTCCAGGGTATGCATGACCGGGTGCTTGTCCCGCATTTCCATGAGGATTCGGGAGATGCCCATTTTGCAGGACGGGCAGCCGACCAGGATGGGCATGGTTTCCGGGGCGTCGGCCAGTTCGCCGGCCAGGGTGACGCGTTTGCGGTCGCGCAGGCGGTTGTAGATGGCCGGGGTGGTCATGGCGCCCAGGCCCGATTCGCCGCAGCAGTTGGGCGAGATGAAAACGGGCCGGCCCGTGGTTTGGGACAGGGCGGCGCGGTAGGCCTCGGCGGCCTTGGCCTTGGGCACATCGGCCCATTCGCTGTGGCAGGCGGCGTGGTAGAGGATGGGAGTCGCGTCGTCGGCCGGCGGCAGGTCCAGGCGTCCCATGAGGTATTGGGTCACGTCCATGTGGACGAGGCCCGGCCGCAGGGTCTTGAGCTCGTGTTCCTCCAGGGCTTCCCGGCAGGTGCCGCAACTGGTCAGGGCGTGGCTGGGGTTGAGGCCCAGAGCTTCGGCTTCGCTTAAAAGCGCGGCCAGGGCGGCGCGGTTTTGCTCGCGGTTGGCGCGGTAGGCCTCGCCCATGCCCGAAGCCAGGAGCGGATAGCCGCAGCACAGGTGCTGGTGCGGGATGAGCACCGCCACTTCGGCCCGCAGGAGCAGGTGTACGGCGGCCATGCCGATGGTGCTGGAAAAAAGCGACGCGCCGCAGCCCGGGAAGTAGAGCACGGTTTCCGGGGCTTCGCGGCCTTCCTGGGGAATGAAGATGGAGCCTTTGGACAGTTCCAGGCGTTCGGCCAGGTTGCGCAGGCCAAGGGACGGGTTGGGGCCGCGCAGGCTCGGGTTTTCGATGCGGTTGCGCCAGAATCTGGGCAAAAGGCCCATGGCGTGGCCGTGGAACTGCTGGCCGTAGGCCATGACCTTGGCTGCCTGGGGCAGGCGCTTTTGCGGGTCCTCGGCCAGGTAGGACAGAATCCTGGTCTTGATGGGATGGCCGCCGCAGCCCTGCTGGTCCAGGAAATTGCGCAGGGCAAGGGCCACCTGGCCGGACTGGATCTTGACCGAGCAGGCCCCGGTGCATTTGCCGCAGGCCGTGCAGTGGTCGGTCAGGCTGCGCAGCCGCTCCAGCAGAGCTTGGTCCGGCTCGCCCCGGGAAATCTGGGAATAATAAATGGCCTCGATGAGCGCCCCGAGACTGATGTTCTTGTTGCGCGGATGGTAGAGCATGCCGTGCTCCGGCGCGTACATGGGGCAGACCTGCTTGCACTTGCCGCAGCGGTTGCAGAACTGGATGCCGGCCAGGATGGAAATGAGGGTGTCCTTGTCCGGCAGGGCGGTTTTTTCCAGGTCCCGGATGAGGCGGTTAAACGAGAAGGTGTAGGGCTCCGCGTCCAGGGTGCGGGTGGTCAATTTGCCGGGATTGATGATGTTCTTGGGGTCCACCCGCTTCTTGTAGGCGCGCAGGGCGTCGATCTTGGCCTGCTCCAGGAAGGCGATCTTGGTGATGCCGATGCCGTGCTCGCCCGAGACGGCCCCGCCCAGGGCGGTGACCTTCTCGAAGACCTTTTCGGCCGCTTCCCAGGCCTGGCGCATCATTTCCGGGTCATTGGAATTGACCGGGATGTTGACGTGGCAGTTGCCGTCGCCGGCGTGCATGTGGCTGGCCACCTCGATGCGGGTGGCGGTCATTTCGGCGTGGATGGCGGCCAGGCGTTCCTTGAGCTTGGGGTAGCGCGAGGCCAGGTCGGTGAAGAAATAGTGGGTCTGGACCTCCACTTCGGAGTCGGACAGGTCCCGGGCCGTGATTTTCCCCCGCAAGGCCCGGTCGCAGAACTCCAGCTCCATGGCGATGAATTCGTCCGAGGCCGGAATGCCCGGGAGCCGGCTGGCGTTTTGCAGGGCGGTCCGGTAGGCCCGGGCCATGCAGTGGAGGTTCAAGTCTTCCAGGAATTCGGCGAACTGCGGCACCACGGACAGGGGAATGACCACGTCCTCGTTGATTTTAAACCCCGAGGTGCGCTTGGAGATGGCCGAGAGCTTGTGCCGGTCCTCCCAGTAGAGTTCGGCGGTCTTGGCGTCCCGGGCCTCGAACACGTCCACGTTGTCGTAGGGGTCCACGATGTCCACGATGTCGGCCGCGGCGCGCAGCAGCGCGTCCTCGTCGTCGGAATCGAGCTGCAACAGCAACACCGAGATGGGCTCACCTTCGTAGGTAGTGGATTTTTTGACGTAATTGATGGCCCGGACGTATTTGGAGTTGAATTCCTCCAGGGCCGAAATCTTGACCGCGTCGCCCTCTTCCCGGATGCGGTTTCGCAGCCCCACCACGTCGCGGATGACGAACATGGCGTTTTTCATGGACCGGCCGAAAAACTCCAGGCACAGCGTCCGGGAATACTTCGGGATATTGTAGATGGCGAAGCAGGCCTCGGTGATGATGCCGTCCACGCCTTCCTTTTGCACGCCGGGCAGCCCGCCGAGGTACTTGTTGGAGACGTCCTTGCCCAGGTTTTTGCCCCGGATTTCGTCGCCGGCCAGTTTCACCACATCGCGCACGGCCCCGTCCTCGTCCACGATTTCGAAGGTCGCGGTCTCGTCGGGGCGGATCTTGTGGCGCGGGTGGTCGATCCGGCGCACCTCGATGACCTCGCCCGTGGCTTCCACCATCTTGTAGCTGATGATGTTGTCCAGGGTGGTGCCGTATTCAAAGGCAAAGGGGCCGCCGGCGTTCTCGGCGATGTTGCCGCCAAGGGACGAGGCCGCCTTGGAGGCCGGGTCCACGGTGAATAAAAGGCCCTTGGCCGCGGCGGCCTTGATGGCGGCCAGGGTGATGACCCCGGTCTGGGCGCACAGCGTCTTGGCTTCGGGGTCAATGGCCAGGATGTTTTTCATCTTGGCCAGGCTGAGGATGACCGAGCGCCGATGGGCCGGCACGGCCCCGCCGGTCAGGCCCGAGCCGCCGCCCCGGGGAATGATGGCGAATTCCAGCTCATAGGCCAGGCGCAGGATATGGCGGATGTGATCCGTGGACTCGGGCATGAGCACGCAAAGCGGCATCTCCATGCGCAGGTCCGTGGCGTCGGTGGAGCACTCGACCAGGGCATTGGGGGACGTGATCACGTCCTCGGCCGGCATGATCTGGCGCAGGCGTTCCACGAGGTTGTCGCGGAAGCGCTTGTCGGATTCGAAAACGTCCCAGAAGGCCTTGTAGGCCTTGCGGATGGTGCGGGGATAATCGCCCCAGGCCTTGGGATTGGCGGCAGCCAGGCGATTTTCCACCGAATCCTTGACATCCGAAGGGCTGATGAACGGATTCGAGCGGACCAGGAACAACTCGGAAGCCACGGCCACGGCGAGGTTCTTGGCATCCTCGGGCCACAGCTCCAGTTCCTCGGACGGGATATCCAGAACCCGAGGCACGAGTCGATCCAGGGGCAGGGAAATATGGGGCGTTCGCTCCGGCATAGTGGGCGCTTCCGGCGAGGGTTAAAATGAGGAGGGAGTGAGATAATGCGTGGAACAGCGTTTGGCAAGCCCGACGGAGGGTCGGGGCATGGAGCCCCTCGCCGCATCGAATTCACGGAATATGGCGACAACGCAACCGGCTGTCTTACGGCTATCAAGCCACACCGTTGCTACTTGGCGAACTTGACCAACGCGGCCAGATTGGGGCTGAACATGGCTATGGCCAAGATGGCCAGGCCGATTAAAAGCTTCATTTGCAGATCAAGCCGCTTGATGTCGCCCCGCACCGCCGTGACCTCGGTATGGAGCTCCCCGCGCAACGCGGCCATTTCCTCGCGCAGCTTGGCCTGCTCCTCGCGCGTCTCGCCCCGCAGCTTCTCCAGGTCGGCCTTGGTGGCGATCTCCGCCATCAGGGACAACATCACCCGGCTATCCGTGGATTGGATCGCTTCAACCACCGGCTTGGCGGCTTCAGGTCCCAGGGCGGTCTCGATGGCCTTGATTTGCTCATACGTCAGCATGTAGCGACCATGCCCAAGCAAATGCCGGCCGTCAAGCAACGGCAAAAAACCGAAACGGGCGGCCCGCACGGACCGCCCGTTTCGTCTTCCCTTTTTCGACGCCAGACTAGGAATGGGCGCCCGGGAAGAAGACGCCGCTGACCCAGTACAGGACAAAAAGCAGCACGATACCGAGGCCGATGCTCCAGCCGACGAGCTTTTTTTCCACCGGGAGCAACGGCTCCCATTCCATGGTTTCGAGTTCCTTGGCTATGCGCGCTTCGCAAGCGGGCTTGGGTTCGTCATTGTCTCGCATGCGTTCCTCCTTGCATGTGGCTTGGCCCTACGAGGCCAGGGGCGGCTTGACCCCGTGGAAGAAGAGCCAGGAAATAAACAGGCCGATCCAGATGATGAATCCGAACAGGCTCACGACGTAGACCAGGGCCAGCCGGCCGATGCCCTCCTCCCACAGCTTCTTGAAGTTGGACACCACGCCGATGGTGAAAAAGGTCAGGATGAAGAAAATCATGCGGAACGGGCCGGTGTCGGCAATGGCCGTCTTGCCGATCTTGAGCAGGTCGCCGCCCTTGGCGCAAAGAATCAGCATGATGACAAAGGTGATGACATAGCCGAGCACGAAACGCGGGAACCGGTCGATGATGGCGCTGAACTTCATGCGCTCGCCGGGCTTGCACTCGATGATCGTGCACCAGATAAACGCCAGGACAAAGGCCCACACGCCAATAAAGACGTCGATGAAGATCTTGATGGTGGTGGCCGCCATGGTCACCCAGCCTTCCTGGTACCTGATGCCGTCCACGGTCAGGGCCTGGGCCCGGATGAGCGCGTCGGTGATGACGCCCGAGGCAATGGCCCCGCCATCGGACTTGACGGCCAGGCCCATCCAGGCTCCGGCCACCATGGGCTCGCCGTACATCCAGTGCTGGGCCACAAACGGCAGAATGAGCATCTCCACGCAGGTAAACACCACGACCAGGGAAGAGACCATGATGGGCACGATGGGCCGGGCCCGGATGGCCCCGCCCGTGGCGATGGCGGCCGAGACGCCGCAGATCGAGATGCCCGAGGCCAGGGGAGCGGCCCATTCACGGCTGAACTTGAAGTATTTCCGGGAGATGTAATAGACCAGGGCCCAGTAGATGAGATAGGCCTCGACAATGGCGCAAAGGCCCCGGAAAATGACCGAGGAAGCCAGGCCCAACGCGTCCACGGATTTGACCCCAAGCTCTGCGCCCAGGATCACGATGGCGATCTTGACGTACATCTCGGGCTTGAGCGCTTCCTTGAGCTTTCCCGCCAGCCCGGGCATGAAGTTGCCGATAAAGATGCCGGCCAAAAGGGCGATAATGAATCCCGCCTCGCCCGTAAGCCCCATGGCCCAGGTCAGGTTGAACTTCTTGACCTGGTCCGGGGTGGCCGCGATGGTGGCGACGTTGCCCAGGGCAAAACAGAAGTAGCTGATGAAAAACACCAGTGTGAAGCTGGAGATGAAGCGGCCTGGGTTGCCGCCCAGGGCCTTGACGCCAAAGGCCAGCATGGCCGTCACGAACACGTAGGTCAAAACCAGGGACAATATCCCGGGCATGCCCTTGTACGCTTCCGTGGCCGGGCTGAAGATCTTGGCCACATCCGTCCACACATTGATCTTGACCGCCCATCCCAGCGTATCGACGCCGCCGAAATTGAGCAGGGACAAGCCGAACAGGATCAAGCCCAGGATCAGGGCCAGCTTGTCTTCCGTAAGCCATTTCTTTTCCGCCATGGGTCCCTCCTCTCGTGTTGACAGTCCGCCGCCAGGGCCGCGACGCCCGCGCCCTCCCGAAGCGCGGGTCGCCCCACAGGCTTTTGCCCAGGGCGGTTTTCCCGTCCCTAGCAAGGACAAGGCCAAGAAGAAGGACAAACTATCCTATTAAATTACAACATCTTTTCAAAACAGCATTGCGCCGCCTGCCAACTCGGGGATGCACCGCGAAACCCGAAGGTTGCATTGCCTTTTTCCCCTTCCCGCTTCACAACACGGTCAGGCATGGCGCGACTGCACTCCAAGACCATCAAGCACCGTTTCCTGGTGGGCCTCACGGTCATCATGGCCGTGCTCGGCCTGTTTTTCGGCGTGGTCATCTCCATGAACCTGCGCAACCAGCTCGTGACCGACACCGAACACAAGGCCTCCCTGGTCCTGACCCAGGCCGAAGCGGTCCAGGCCTATGTCCGGCAGGTGCTGCGGCCTTCCATGTACCGCCTGCTGCCGGCCGACGCCTTCATCCTGGAAGCCATGTCCACGTCGTTCGTGACGCGAAAGGTCATGAGCGACCTAAACGCCCAGGCCGAGCAGTTCCGCTACCGACGGGTGGCCCTGGGGGCGCGCAATCCGGACTACGAAGCCAATTCCTTCGAGCGCGGCCTCATGGACCGGTTCGCCATGGACCGGAACCTGACGCGGATCGAAGAGATCACCGACAAAGACGGCGAGGAGGTGTTCGTGGCCGCCCGGCCGGTGCGCCTGGACGATTCGTGCCTGCATTGCCACGGCGACCCGGCCGAAGCGCCCCGGGAGCTTTTGGCCCGCTACGGCGACAAGCGGGGCTTTTGGCGGCACGACGGGGAACTCGTGGGCGTGGACGTGGTGACCATGCCCGTGGGCGGAGCGCTTGGCCAGATCAAGGGCGCGACCATCAGCTTCCTTCTCCTTTTCATCTTCGGCCTGGCCGTGTGCTACCTGACGCTGCAACTCTTTTTCGACCGCCTGGTGGTGGTCAACCTGCGCCGGGTGACCGAAGTCATGCGCCGCTATTTTCCCCAGGAAGCCGGCGAAGCCCCGCAGCCCGCCACCAAGGACGGCGAGATCGAGGAAATCTACGCCGGCATCGAGGCATTCGCCTCCCGGCTCAAGGAGGCCCGGGGCAAGATCGAGGACCATGCCCAGAACCTGGAGCGCAAGGTCGAGGCCCGCACCGCGGCCCTGGCCCGGGAGGCGGACGAGCGGCGCTCGGACGTGGCCCTGTTCGTGGATCTGCTCAACATCCTCAACCTGTCCCAGACCCGGGCCGAACTGCTCGCCGGCGCCCTGGGCCGCATCGCCACCCGGTTCGGCGCCCGGGCAGCGGCCTATGAGTGCGAATTTTCCGGCGGCGGCTCGGTGTCCTGGCCGCCGGACACGGTTTCGCCGCCGCCACCGGCGGACTGGCGCGGACTTCTGGCCGAGGATCGCTGCCGGCTGACCGCCGAGGCCGCGTTCATTCCCGTCCGCACCACGGAAGTGAGCCGGGGCTTGCTTCGCCTGTATTTTTCCCCGGACGGCCCCGGCCCGGACGCCAAGGCCATGGACCTGTACCGGGCCGTGGGCCAGCAGCTCGGCATTGCCCTGGAAAACCTCGACGCCATAAGCTCCCTGCTCAACCAGAACCTGCTCATGGCTTCGCTGTTCGAAGGCATTTCCGACCCCCTGGCCCTGCTCGACGGCTCCCTGAACGTGATCCTGGCCAACGAATCGGCCCGGGACCTGGCCAGGGCGCTTCGCAGCGCCGAAGACGCCGCGCCGATCCGGCCGGGACAGCCGCTTCGCCTGCCGCCGGAACTGCTCGGAGACGCTTCCACGGACGCCGGACAAGCCGACCTCGACGCCGTCCCGCCGCCGGGGGAGCCGACCTTTTCCACGGTCTCCCTGCCGGACGGCCGCACCTTTGCCGTCACCCGCTACCCCCTGGCCGGCCCGTCCGGCGCGCCCGAACGCATGGTGGTCTATGCCCGCGAAAATACGGCCGAGCGACGGATGCTGGAACAGATGCGGCAAAGCGAAAAGCTCATTGCCGTGGGCAAGCTGGCCGCCGGACTGGCCCACGAGATCAACAACCCCCTGGGCGTCATCGCCTGCTACGTCGAACTGCTGCGCCAGGGCCTGACCGATTCCCAGGCCCTGGACGACCTGGCCGTCATCGAACGCCATGCGGTCCAGGCCAAAAAAGTGCTGCGGGACCTGCTGGATTTCGCCCGGCCAAGACCGGCCGCCACCGGCCCCTGCGACGTGGGCGCGGTGCTGGGGAGCCTCACGCGCATCTTCGACGTCCAGGCCCAGGCCCGCCAGGTCCGGCTCCACATGCGCCTGCCCGAAACGCTGCCCCTGGCCAAGGCCGACGCCTCGGCCCTGGAGCAGGTCATCTCCAACCTCCTGCTCAATGCCCTGGACGCGGTCTCCCCGGAAGTCGGGGAAATCGTCCTGGAAGCCGCTCCCGGCGCAGGGGGCGAAACCGTGGTGATCCGCGTGGCCGACAACGGCCCGGGCATCCCGCCGGACGACGCCTCGCGCATTTTCGACCCCTTTTTCACCACCAAGGAGGCCGGCCGGGGCTCGGGACTGGGGCTGGCCGTGGTCTACGGCCTGCTGCGGGACATGGGAGGGCAGGTCGAAGTGGAAAACAGCGGCGGCGCGGTCTTTACCGTGACCTTGCCGGCCTGCGGCCGGCAGTGCCTGGAGAATGCGCCATGAATGATACGCCGCGCGTCCTGATCGTGGACGACCAGCCCGATTTCGCCCGGGGCCTGACCCGGCTGCTGGCCCCCAAGTTTCCCGGCACCCGTTTCGGGTTCGCCCTGTCCGGCGAGGCCGCCCTGGCCGAACTGGGCCGCGACCCCTGCTCGGTCCTGGTCACGGACCTGCGCATGCCCGGCCTGTCGGGCCTGGAACTGCTCGAACGCGCCCTGGCCCTGGACCCCCTGCTCGGCGTGGTGCTCCTGACGGCCCATGGCGACATCGACACCGCTGTCTTGGCGCTCAAGGCCGGGGCCTACGATTTCCTGACCAAGCCAGCCGATTCCGAACACCTGGCCCGGGTCATCGCCAAGGGGCTGGAACGCTCGGCCCTGCTGCGGGAAAACCGGCGGCTGCGGGCCGTCATCCAGGCCTGCGGGGCCGATGAAGGGCTGCTCGGCCAGTCGCCGGCCATGGTCCAGGTCAAGGAAGCCATCGCCGCCGTGGCCGGATCGGACTACACCGTGCTGATCCGGGGCGAATCCGGCACAGGCAAGGAACTGGCCGCCCGGGCCATCCACTCCCTCTCCCGCCGGGCCGGAGGGCCGTTTCTCTCGGTCAACTGCCCGGCCATCCCGGACCAGCTGCTCGAAAGCGAACTCTTCGGCCATGTGCGCGGGGCCTTCACCGGAGCCGAACGCGACCGGCCGGGGCTGTTTCTCTCCGCCAACGGCGGCGTCATCGTGCTGGACGAAATCGGCGACATCCCCATGAACGTGCAGACCAAGCTCCTGCGCGTGCTCCAGGAACGCGAGGTGCGGCCCGTGGGCTCGTCCCAGACCGTGCCCGTGGACGTGCGCATCCTGGCCTCCACCAACCAGGACCTGGAGGCCCGCATCGCGGACAAAACCTTCCGGGAAGACCTCTACTACCGCCTCAATGTCCTGACCCTGCGCCTGCCGCCGCTGCGGGAGCGCCGGGAGGACATCGCACTTCTGGCCACGGCGTTTCTCACCCGGGCCTGCCGGGAAACCGGCATCGGCGAAAAGGAATTCTCCCCCGAAGCCCTGGCCGCCCTGACCGGCCGGGAATGGCCGGGAAACGTGCGGGAACTGCTCAATTTCGTGCGCCGCCTGACCGTCTTCAGCCGGGGCGACGTCATCGACCTGGCCGCCGTGCGCGCCGCCGACCCCAGTCCCAACCAGCCCGACGATTCCGACGACGCGCCCGCTCCCTACCTCGAAGCCAAGGCCCGGGTGGTCGACGCCTTCACCCGGCGCTACGTGCAGCGGCTCCTGGCCCAGACCCGAGGCAACGTGTCCGAGGCGGCTCGCATCTCCGGCCTGGAACGCGTGTCCCTGCAAAAAATTCTCCGCCGCCTCGGCATCGCGGCCGAGACCTTTCGATAAAGAAAAAAAAGAAAAGAGAAGAGAAGATCGGGGCGCTGCCCCGAACCCCGCCGGGAGGGGGTGACCCCCTCCCGAAACCACCC
>CAZBER010000067.1:0-24914 GCA_964490985.1 uncultured Desulfovibrionaceae bacterium
CCGGATTGCAGGGATTCATGATAAACAACTCCTGCCGGCTCAGTTCCTTGTTGAGGATGCCCGCGCCCCTTCCCATGTAGTCGGATTTGCCGGACAGCCGCCAGGCCGGTGACTGCATGGAAAGGAGGGCCATCAGCCCGACGGAGGTGATGAGGATGGAGACCAGGCCCTCGATCAGGGTGATCCCTCTTTTATTGGAGAGTATAGCTAACATAGGTCCTGCCCGGAAAATTCACCGTGATGTCGGCCCTTGAGTTGATGCTGTTTTGGATGCTCACCGTCCCGCCGATCGATATGGTTCCCCGCGGCTGGAAGGTGAAACTGGTCGCCGTCGTGTTCGCCGCATCGATCAAAATCCCATCGTTGGCCGCCGCCGAGGCGGCCACCTGCTTGGTCTGACGGACCGTCCACACACCGGGGGCCGTCTCCTCCTCCGTGGTGTACCGGTTGTTCCCGACATCAAACACGAGCCGGTAGGTCCTGCTCTCCGACAGCGCCCGTTCCCGCGTTACGAAAAATTCGGAGGAAATCTCCTGGGCGGCGGTCTTCAGGTTTCGATTCCGGATGTAATTCTGAAAATTAGGCACCGCGATCGTCGCGACAATGCCGATGAGCGCGATGACGATCATGACCTCGACGAGGGAGAATCCCTTCCGGCTGTCTTTCATTCTTTCCATTCGAAACAACATCGCTAACGGTTTTTCCGCTGCCTGCCTGCCGGCTACCCGCTTCCCGGCGTCCTGTTCATCGGGATGTGCGCTCAAACGAACGGGAAATCTTCCGCGACCTACGGCCCCATCTTAAACAATCAAAACGAATTGTCAATAAAAAAGCGAGGATAAGTGTGTGATCTGCATCACACAGAACGGGTGATTTTCATAACACAGCCCTCGGCTTCTCCCTGCGACCCGGCTCGAAATGTGTTTTGACTTTTCAGGTCGCGTTCTGTAAACAAAAAGCAGATCGATTTTCAGTCTGGAGAACAGGATGCAACCGGTCGCCTTATTGAAACAGATCCCCATCTTCGCGTCGCTGGAACCGGCGGACCAGGAGCAACTGGCCGCCCTGCTCCGGAAAAGATCGGTCGGCCGCGGGGCCGTTCTCTTCCGCCAAGGGGACGAGGGCACGGCGCTCTACATCATCCTTCGGGGCCGCATCCGGATCGGCATTCGGACGAAACTGGGTGACGAGATCACGCTGGCGATCCTCAACGACGGGGAATTTCTCGGCGAGATGGCCCTTCTGGACGGAATGCCCCGGTCGGCGGACGCGACAGCCCTGGACGAAACGCAGCTCTACGTCCTGAGCCGGAACGATTTCCTCTCCTTCCTCTCGAAAAACGCCCGGGCCGTGCAAACCGTCCTGCACGCGCTTTCCATGCGCCTGCGCAACACGGACGACCTGCTCGCCGAAATCTGCTTTTCCAGCCTCTCTTCCCGGCTTGCCAGAAGGCTGGCGGAGCTGGCGGCCCCGGCAAAACCGGCGGAGAGCGGAGTGCAATCGGTGCGGCTGACGCAGAGGGAACTGGCCAGCATGCTGGGCGCGACCCGGGAGAGCGTCAACAAGGAATTGAAGGTCCTTCGGGACCGGGGGATTCTCAGCACGTCGCGGAACTTGATCACGATTCGCGATCCGCAGGGCCTTCGGCGGCGCATTCGATAGAAAGCCGCACCCCGAATGCCAGGCGTCAGGCCCCATGAAGGATCAGGCGCATCACCGCATCCCCGATAAAGATGTAGGCGGCGGCGGCGGCCGAAAGAAAGGGGCCGAATGGGACGGCGTATTTCATGTCCTGCCCCTTGGCCAGCATCACCGCGATGCCCACCACCGCACCCAGCAGGGAACTGAACAGGAGAACAAAAAGAAGCGATTGCCAGCCCAGAAAAGCGCCGATCATGGCCAGCAGTTTGATGTCCCCCCCGCCCATGCCTTCTCTTTTGGTCAGGAGCTCGTAAACAAAGGCGATCACATAGAGGCACCCGCCGCCGATGAGGAATCCCAGGAAGGCGTCCAGAAAGCGGAGCTTCATGACGAAGACTGCCGCCAGGAGGAAAATCGGGATGCCCGGCAGGCTGATGACGTCGGGGATGATCTGATGGTCCAGATCGATAAAGGTGATGACAATCAGGGCGCAGACGAAGGCAAAGGAAACCAGCCACTGGAATGTGACGCCGTATTTCCAGAAGAGCAGGAGGGAGAAGACGGCGGTGATCGCCTCCACCAGCGGGTAGCGGAAAGCGATCCGCTCTCCGCAATCCCGGCACCGCCCCCGAAGAAGGATGTAACTGATCACGGGTATGTTGTCATAGAACCGGATGGCCTTGCCGCAGCGCGGGCAGCGGGAAGCGGGAGAAACGATGGACTGCTCCTCCGGCAGCCGGTAAATGAGAACATTGAGAAAGCTGCCGATCGCGGCGCCCAGAACGGTGAAAAAGATCTCCATCAAGAGGGTCATGCCGGGAGCTTCCTGCCCTTCATGCGGATTGCATCTTCAGGATGCGACAACGCTGTAAATCGCTATCCATCCTTGCGGTTCCAGTCATAGGGGATGTCGTTGTCATGGGGGTGGACCCGGAATTCATCGGGCTCCCGGTAATCGTACAACGCGGTGGGGACATTCACGACAACGGCCTCTTCGGATGAAACGCATTTGAAGCCGTGATAGACGTATGCCGGGATATGGACGAGGACGGGACGGTGCTCGCCGGCGAAGATCTCGTCGACCTGGCCGAAGGTGGATGATCCGCTTCTTGCGTCATACAGGACGATCTTCATCATTCCCCGAAGCACGGCCATGTTGTCTTCCTGCTTTTTGTGGTAATGCCAGCCCTTGACGACGCCCGGATAGGCCGTTGTCATGTAGACCTGGCCGAACGCCTTGAACATCGGATCGTCCGAGCGCAGGATCTCCATCAGGCGGCCCCGTTCATCCGGTATGACCCTCAGATTCTTGACCACCACCCCTTCGATCATCATCAGCCTCCCTCGTCGCGCCCTGAACGGGCGGGAATTTTTTCCGGGTTCTCTACAACATATCCGGGCGCGGGGCAATACAATTGTTTGGAATCCAGACGCCCTTTGCATTTCCGGTTTGGGTGGTGTAAGAGAGTCCCATGAGCGATGCATTCTACATGAAAAGGGCCCTGGCGCTCGCCCGGCGGGGCGAAGGCTGGGTGAGCCCCAATCCGATGGTCGGCGCCGTAATCGTAAAGAAAGACCGGATCATCGGAACGGGGTACCACCGCCGGTTCGGGGAAGACCACGCCGAAATCAACGCCATTCGGAGCGCGACCGAACCGGTCGCGGGGGCGACGTTCTACATCACCCTGGAACCCTGCTGTCACTGCGGCAAGACCCCGCCCTGCGTGGAAAGCCTGATCGCCTGCAGGCCGGCCCGGGTCGTCATCGGCATGTCCGACCCCAATCCCCTCGTCTGCGGCGGCGGCATCGAGCGCCTGCGGCGGGAGGGAATCCCGACGACCGTGGGGGTTCTGGAGTCGGAATGCGGGCGGCTCAACGAGCGGTTCGTCAAGTTCATGCAGACCGGCATCCCTTTCGTCACGCTGAAGTTCGCCCAGACCGTCGACGGCCGGATCGCCACGTTCACCGGGCACTCCCGCTGGATCAGTTCCCCGCCGTCGCTGCGGTTCGCCCATGCCCTTCGCGCCTGCCACGACGCAATCCTCGTCGGCGGCGGCACCGTGCGCGCGGACGACCCGGAGCTGACCGTGCGGCTGGTCCGGGGAAGGCAGCCGCTGCGGATCGTCCTCGATTCCCGGCTGAAGACCAGGCCGGAGGCGAAGATCCTGAAAAATCAGGACCGAGCAAGGACGATCATCGCGGCAGCGGCGGATGGCAGCATGAAGAAAGCGGCCCTGTTCGAAAAGCTGCGGGTTGAAATCCTGCGCTGCGGCGAGGACCCCAAGCACCGGATCGACCTGAAGAAACTTTTTGCCGAGATGGGAAAGCGGAGAGTCTCTTCCATCCTCGTGGAGGGCGGTGCCGCCGTGATCACGTCCGTCCTGAGGGAAAAACTGGCGGACCGGATCGTGATCGTGATCGCGCCGAAAATCGTGGGGAAGGGCGTCGAGGCGGTTCAGGACCTCGGCATCGCGACCATGGACGACGCGCTGACGTTGTCCGCCCCCCGGATCATGAGAAAAGGCGGCGACATCATCCTCGATGGGCGCATGAATCGCGGCGGAGAGCTTTCCTCATCGCTTTCGGTAAATGGATTCCACGCGGCGGATTAAAGATCCTTGACGATCCGGAAAGCAGGAGCATCGGTTGTCCGGAATCCCGGCCGCACCCTTTCTTCAGACTTTCGCAAAAGCCATTGCGCCACGGCCAGGCCATTGTTCACTGGTAAAGGGCGGATGGACCACATCCTCAAAAAAAAGCCCGGAAGTCCATTCCGGACTCCCGGGCCCTTTAACCGGTGAATCGGCCGTTATTTCACTTCCTCGAAGTCCGCGTCGACGACGTCCTCATCCTTCTTGCCGGCGCCGGCCTGCGCACCCGCGCCCGGCCCCGCTTGAGGTCCGGCGCCCGCCTGCTGTGAGGCGGTTTTCGAATACATGGCCTCGGCCAGCTTGTGCGAGGCGCTGGTCAGCTCGTCCTGGGCCTTTTTGATGGCGGCGACATCGTCCCCCTCGATCGCCTTCTTGACCCGGGCGATGGCATCCTCGATTTTCGCCTTTTCCGAGGCGTCGATCTTGTCGCCGAACTCCTTGATGTTCTTCTCGACGCTGTAGGCCATCGCATCGGCCTGGTTTCGCGCCTCGATGAGCTCCCGCTTCTTCTTGTCCTCTTCGGAATGAGCATCCGCTTCCCGAACCAGTTTCTCGATCTCCGCATCGGACAGTCCGCTGGATGCGGTGATCTTGATGCTCTGCTCCTTGCCGGTCCCGAGGTCCTTCGCGGACACATGAACGATCCCGTTGGCGTCGATGTCGAAGGTCACCTCGATCTGGGGGATGCCCCGCGGCGCGGGCGGAATGCCGGTCAGCTCGAAGCGGCCGAGGGTCATGTTGTCGCCGGCCATGGGCCGCTCGCCCTGCAACACATGGATGGACACGGACGGCTGGTTGTCGGCGGCCGTGGTGAACACCTGGCTTTTGCGGGTGGGGATGGTGGTGTTGCGGTCAATGAGCTTGGTGAACACGCCGCCCAGGGTTTCGATGCCAAGAGACAGCGGGGTGACATCGAGGAGCAGCACGTCCTTGACGTCGCCGGCCAGGATGCCGCCCTGGATGGCCGCGCCCATGGCCACCACCTCGTCGGGGTTGACCGAGCGGTTGGGCTCCTTGCCGAAGAAATCCTGCACGGTCTTCTGGACCAGGGGCATGCGGGTCATGCCGCCCACCAGCACCACCTCGTCGATGTCCGAAGCCTTGAGCCCGGCGTCGGCCAGGGCCTTGCGGCAGGGCTCCACGGTCTGCTGCACCAGGTCGTGGACCAGGGATTCGAGCTTGCCCCGGGTGAGCTTGATCATCATGTGCTTGGGACCGGAGGCGTCGGCCGTGATAAACGGCAGGTTGACCTCGGTCTCCATGGCCGTGGACAGTTCCTTCTTGGCCTTTTCGGCGGCTTCCTTGAGGCGTTGCAAGGCCATGCGGTCCTTGGACAGGTCGATGCCGGTTTCCTTCTTGAACTCTTCCACCAGGTAGTTGATGACGCGCTGGTCGAAATCCTCGCCGCCCAGGAACGTGTCGCCGTTGGTGGCCCGCACTTCCACGACGTTGTCGCCGACTTCCAGGATGGAAATATCGAAGGTGCCGCCGCCGAGGTCGAAGACCGCGATCTTTTCGTTGGCCTTCTTGTCGAAGCCGTAGGCCAGGGAAGCGGCC
This sequence comes from uncultured Desulfovibrionaceae bacterium, assembly GCA_964490985.1. Taxonomy (GTDB): domain Bacteria; phylum Desulfobacterota; class Desulfovibrionia; order Desulfovibrionales; family Desulfovibrionaceae; genus Solidesulfovibrio. The sequence goes on from CAZBER010000067.1 coordinate 5,850, forward strand.
GTGGGCTCGTTGATGATGCGCTTGACGTCGAGACCGGCGATGCGGCCGGCGTCCTTGGTGGCCTGGCGCTGGGCATCGTTGAAATAGGCCGGCACGGTGATGACCGCCTCGGTGACGGTCTCGCCGAGGTAGGCTTCGGCGTCCTTTTTGAGCTTGCCGAGGATCATGGCCGAAATTTCGGCCGGGCTGTATTTCTTGTCCTCGACCGCGATGTAGGCGTCGCCGCCCGTGCCCTCGACGATCTTGTACGGGCAGTGGGCCATCCACCGATTGACTTCCGGGCTGTCGAACTTGCGACCCATGAGGCGCTTGATGGCGAAAATGGTGCGCTCAGGGTTGGTGACGGCCTGGCGCTTGGCGATTTCGCCCACGAGCCGTTCCTTGGTGAACGCCACGATGGACGGGGTGGTGCGGCCGCCTTCAGGGTTGGTTATGCACTTCGGGTCTTTCCCCTCCATCACATAGACGCAGGAGTTGGTCGTCCCGAGGTCGATCCCAATGATTTTACCCATAATAACCCTTCCTCCTTGTGGTATCGCTTGAATATTCCGCCGGGTCGCAACGGATTATGGTCATTAGACTGGCTATATAATGCCAATTTCATTCGAGTAAAGGGGAAAAAGCAAAAAACGGCCTCAACTTCCCCGATTGACCAGGACCTTGGCCGGGCGCAGCAGCCGTCCGCGCAGGGTATACCCTCGCTGCACCACCTGGGCCACGCTCTCGTCGGCGAATCCCGGCTGGCTGACCACGCCCACGGCCTCGTAGGATTCGGGGTTGAACGGCTCGCCTGTTTTGCCGAATTCGGTCACGCCATGGCGGGCCAGGATGTCCACGAACGCCTTGCGGGTCATGTCCACGCCGACCACAAAGTCCTTGCAGGCCTCGTTGCCCCGGCCATGGGCCAGGGCCAGGTCCAGGTGGTCCAGGACCGGCAGCAGCTCCGCCACCAGGGACTCGGTGGCGTATTTCTGGAACTCCTCCTTTTCCTTGAGCAGGCGTTTTTTGAGATTTTCGGCCTCGGCCAGGCCGCGCAGCCGCTTGTCGGATTCGGCAGCCAGTTCCGCCTTGAGGCGTTCGAGTTCGGCTTCCAAGGACGGCGCCTCCTGGGTTTCCCCAGCCGGCTCGGCCGGAGCCTGGGCTTGGGTCAGATCGGTATTGTTGTCGTCCACGGCCATGGGTCCTCCGGGAAATCACGCCGCCTGCGGATCAGGCCCGGCCAGGGGCCGGACCGCACCACGGCGCATGCAGTCGTTGCGGTTAAAAATGCCGGTCCAGCAGCCGCGTCAGCGTGCTGGCGGTGAAATTCACCACCGGCACCAGCTTGGCGTAATCCATGCGCAGCGGGCCGATCAGGCCGATGGCGCCCAGGGGATGTGCGCCCGGGCCATACGGAGCGGCGATGACTCCCAGGTCGGTCAGATCGCACAGGTCGGCCTCGCCGCCGATGGTAATCACCGTTTTAAGTTCGTTTGCGGTTTTGTCCAGCAGTTCGAGCAGGATCGTGCGTTCTTCCAGGATGCGCAGCAGCTCCCGCATGTGCGTGGCGTCGGTGAATTCCGGCTGGACCAGGATGTTGGCCGTGCCGTCCACAATGACGTCGCGGGCGGCCTGGCGTTCCCGTTCAAAGGCGGCCCGGGCCAGGGTCAGGGCCCGCTGGCACAGGGCATTTAAGGTGCGCTCGGCCTGGCGCAGTTCGGCCACCAGCCGGGAGCGGACCTCGGAGACGGTCATGTCGGTAAACAGGTGGTTCAAATAATTGGCGTAGCTGACCAGATCGTCGGCCGTGACCTCGGGCGCGGTCTCGATGACCCGCTTTCGCACCAGGCCGCCCTGCAACACCAGGATGACCATGACCAGGCCGGCGTTTAAGAGCGAAAAATCGATGCGCTTCCAGCGCACTTCGGCCTGGCGGGGAGCCACGACCATGGCCGCCTGCAGGGACAGGCTGGACAGAAGGCGCAGGGCCTGGCGCAACAGATCCCCCACGTCCAGCCCGGCCGTGGCCATTATGGCGGCAATGCGCTGCTTGTGGTCCTCGGGCAGGGGGCGTTCCAGCATGACCTCGTCCAGGTAAAGACGAAAGGCCTTGGCCGTGGGCATGCGTCCGGCCGAGGTATGGGGCTGTTCCAGGTAGCCCGCCTCGGTCAGGTCGGCCATGATGTTGCGGATGGAGGCCGGCGACAGGCCAAGCCTGCTTTGCTTGGACACGGCGCGAGACCCCACGGGCGAGGCCGCGCTGGTGTAAGCCTCGATGATGGTGGTCAAAACTTCCCGTTCACGTTCAAGAAGGGGCATGGCGCGTCCTCGTCTGGCACTCATATGGCTAGAGTGCCAAACGGGTAACAATCGAAGTGGGGGGTGTCAAGGGATGGCGTGGAAAAATGAAGATAACCTATCGAAATTACGTTATTCTTCCGAAGGCTGCGGGGCGCTGGCCGTGCGGTTCGGGGTTTGAGGCGACGCCGCCCGGCCTGGGGTGCGGTGGGGGGAGCCGGGCGGACGCCGCTGCCGGGGGTTTTAATCCTGGCCCGGAACCAGAACCGGATAGTCGGGGATTGTCTCGGGCGCTTCCTGGTCCAGGCTCGGGCCAGCCTGCTCCAGATCGGCCCACAGGGCCACGAAATCGCGGCGTTCCTGGGCGGCCGAAGGCCGCGTGTCCTGCATGAGCGGGGAGCGGCGCACACACTCCCGCACGGCGTCAAAGGCCTCGGTCACGGCCGGCGGCAGGGATGGGAGCGCAAAAAGCCGGCCCACGGCGGCCAGGGAAACGCCGGCGGGGGCGGCCATGTTTCGGCCGTGCAGGGAGGCGTGGGCAACGACCCCGTAATAGCATAAAAAAACGGGAAAAACAGCAAGCATGACGGATCGGGGAATACGCACGGCAGTATCCAGGTTCCTTTCCAGGCTGGCGCGGTGTGGCGTTTCCAGGCACTGGGTTGGGGTTGCAGGAATTAATATCTTATCATCTGATGTTTTTGGCCACAGGTGAACGTCCGAGCGGACGGCGACACGGTGAGCAAACAGGGTTCGGTTTTGCAGGCGCGACAGTGGTTGCGGGTTGTATTGCCATCATATCATCTGATGTATTGGCCGACGAAAAATAAGCGACTCTTGCAAAAATCAAACGTGCCGTGAAACAGCCCTGGGCGTTCTGTTGTAACACCCTCAGTCTATTATGGGTTTCCAAAGGGCAAAGCCCTTTGGTCGCCGAAGGCTTCAGATACAACGCTTTTTGCAAACGCCACTCGTTTTGCAAACGCCGCATAAGCATGCTTGGCCGCCCCCTGTCAGGCCATGGCGGCCTGGGCGTCGTGGGAGGTCTGGTCCAGGGCTTCCATGGCGAAGCGCACGGCCGCATCCGGGTCCTGGTCGGCAATGGCTGTCAGCAGGCCGTTGTGGATGCGGTCCTGGTACTGGTTCACGCCCCGGTCGGCCAGGAGGGTGTCCAGAAAGTCCTGAAACACCATGCAGAAACTGCGGTAGAGGTCGGCGAGGAGGCTGTTGCCGCTGGCCGCGGCCACGGTGGAGTGAAAGGCGATGTCGGCCTCCACATAGCCGTGGGTGTCGCCGCTTTGGCGGGCGTCGCGTTTCCTGGCCAGGCAGTCCCGCATGATCTCGATGTCGGCCGGGGTGCGGTTTATGGCGGCCAGGCGGGCCGTTTCCACCTCGATGATGCGGCGCACTTCCCGGATTTCCTGGGCCGTGGCCCGGCGCAGGCGGTATTCCAGGGGTTCGTGGCCGGCCTTGCGGTCCAGGACATAGGTGCCGTCGCCCTGGCGCACTTCCAGGAGTCCGGCATTGACCAGCACCCGGATGGCCTCGCGCACCGTGGACCGTCCCACCCCGAGCTGGGCCATGAGGGCGGGCTCGGTGGGGATCTTGGTCCCGGGCGCGAAAATCCCCAGGGAAATCTTCTCCTGGATCTGCTGGATGACCAGGTCGCCGAGTTTTCGCGAACGCACGGGGCTGAGTCGGGAAGGCATGGTCTGATGATCTCCTGATCGGTTCATAGGACCGAAGCAACGCAGTGTCAAGAATTCTAAAAAATTCATTAAAATTATTAAGTTGAAATGAGTCGGTCCAGCGAAGCCCGAAAGGAATGCACTTCCCGAACAGACTGGACCCCGGCTTTCGCCGGGGTGACGAAAAAAGAGCGTGGATTTTCCAGTTACAACGCCTGGCCGGAAGACGATCAAATGGTTGATCAGTCCGTTCGGAAGGGGATTCCAAAGGGCCAAGCCCTTTGGCCGCCGGAGGCTTCAAGACGTCAATTGTAGAAAAGAAATCAGAGCGGAGAGGCGACGATGTCGATGCCCAGGACCTTGGCCGTGGCCGTGAAAAACGTGGTCACGTCCGTGGCCGGGATGCCGGCCTTGGCCGCGTCGTAGCGGTTGGCCGCGTCGGCATAGACGTCGATGCCGTGGGTGGTGAGCAACGAGGCCGGATCGGCAATGAGCGCGGACAGGTCCAGGCCGGAGCTTGGGCTTTGGCTGGAGCCGGACTCGAAAGAGATGGTCAGGCCGGCGGTTTGCGTGCCGAGGAGGTTGGAGATGTCGCCGCTGTCGACAAAGGCGGTGACGCGCGCGTCCGTGGCTGGCGTACCGTTGGTGCCCGAAAGCCCCAGGGAGCCGAAGACCACGGCGTCGTAGCCGGTTCGGGCCGTGTCCGGATGGGCGGCCATGTAGGCCTGGGCCGCGCCGCCGCCCAGGCTGTGCCCGGTGGCGTAGACCTGGCTGATGCCGGCCGCGGCCACGGCCTGGTCAAAGGCGGCCACGCCGTCGGCCAGAAGTTCGTAATAGCCCTGGGTGTCGAACCAATACCCGGCGTCGGCGCTTTGTTCAAAGGCGGTAAGGCCGCTTTGGGAATAGTCGATGTCATCCGTGCCCCGAAAGGCGATGATGGCCGCGGCTTGCCCATTGACCACGGTGGTCCAGGCGTCGAAGGCGGCGTTTTGGGCCGCATAGGTCCCGTTGGCGTCGCCGGAAAGCGCAAGCTGGGTCAGGCCGTCGGACGCAAGGGCGGTAATGAGGCCGGCGTCCTGGCGGTAGGCCGCGTCGGAGACAACGGCCAGGGCGGCGTCGATATTGGAGGCGTCGAGGACCTGGGTCTGCCAGGACCAGCCCGAGGCGGCCAGGGCGGCGGTCATGCGGTCTGCTCCCGGGGTATGGAGGTGCGCCTGTTCATGTCCCGACACCTAAGCCGTTTCCGGGCGGCTGTCAAAAAGAGCCGGCCCCGTACGGGAAAAAGGACTGGGGACGGCCAGCCCTCCTTGCCCTGGTTCAGTCGCTTTGATAACCTTCCCATATTCTTCACAGGGAGACTTGCGCCCGCTCATGGCCGACTCGCAAATTCTGCTTGCCTCCGACAATGCGCTCCTGGCCTCGGCCGTTGTCCGCCAGTGCGGCAGCGTTTCCGGCTTGGGAACCATCAGGGCCAAGGATCCGGACCATGCCGCCGCGGTCTTGGCCGACAGGGGACGCCAGGGAATCTGGCTGTGCGTGGTGGACCTGGGGTTGCCCGAGGTGGCGGTGGAGCATCTGGTCGCCCTGGCCGGCGAGCACGGCATTCCCTGGCTGGCCGTGGCCGACCGCTACAGCCCGGCTTTTCGGGAACGGGCCGAGGTCCTGGACGCCATTGATTTCGTGGTGGCCGACGCCGACGATCCCCAGGGCGTGGCCCGGTTCGTGGACCGGCTGCTCAAAAACCGCTGCGCCCGCATTCTGGTGGTGGAGGATTCCGCGTTCATGCGGGTTTTTTTGCGCCGCCAGCTGCGCCGCTACCAGTTCCGGGTCCACCTGGCCGGCTCTCCGGAGATGGCCATGCGCGTTCTGGAGCAGCGGCCCGACATTGCCGCGGTCATCATCGACTACGACATGCCCGGCCAAAACGGCGTGGAGCTGACCCGCTCCATCCGCCGGCGCTTCCGGCACCGGGAAATCTGCCTCATCGGCATCTCGGGCAAGGCCCCGAGGTCGGTGTCGGCGGAATTTCTCAAAAGCGGCGGCGACGATTACCTGCACAAGCCCTTTGAGCGCGAGGAACTGTACTGCCGGGTGCTGCACGGCGTGGAAGCCGTGGAGCGCATGCTGGAGATCAAGCGCCTGGAGCGGCTGCGCCGCATGTTTCTGTCCATGCTGGCCCATGACCTCAAAAGCCCGGCCGGCGGCATCGTGGGCGCGGCCAACCTCATTCTCGACGGGGTGTGCGGACAGGTCACGGACGAGGTGCGGGAAATGGCCGCGGTCATCAGCCAGGCCGGTCGGCGGCTGTGCAACCTGGCCGCCAACATGCAGGACCTGACCCGGCTGGAGACCGGTCGCCTGGATCCGGCCCTGACAACGGGCAGCCTGGGCGAAGTGGTGATGGAGCGGACGCGCCTGGCCGTGGCCACGGCCGCGGGCAAGGGCATCCGCCTGGAAACCGAGGTGGAAGACCTGCCGCCCATGGCCTTTGACCCGGACCTGGTGGCCCGGCTCCTGGACAACCTCCTGTCCAACGCCCTCAAATTTTCACCGCCCAACAGCCTGGTGCGGCTGGGCCTGCGCCTGTCGGGCCACGATGCCGTCATCCGGGTGCAGGACCAGGGGCCGGGCATTTTGCCCGAGGAGCGCCAGCGGCTGTTCAAGCCCTTTGAGCGGCTTTCGGCCCGGCCCACGGCCGGCGAAAAAAGCCTGGGCCTGGGCCTGGCCATTGCCGAGGGCATCGTGCAGGCCCATGGCGGGCGCATCTGGGTGGAAAGCGAAGTGGGGCAGGGGGCTGCCTTCTGCTTTACCCTGCCCCTTTCCCGTCCGGATCAGGCCGAGATTTCCTGCCCGTAGACATACTCCCGCACGGTTTGCACCCAGGGCCGGGGCACCCGGCCGATGGCCTCGGCCAGCTTGGTGTTGGACAGCACGGAATAGCGCGGCCGCCTGGCCTTTTGCGGATATTCGTCCGAGGGGATGGACGCCACCTGGCAGTGCAGCCCGGCCGCGGCCACGGCCTCGGCGGCCAGTTCGCACCAGCTGGCCTGGCCCGAGCCCACGGCATGGAAAAGCCCGGTCACGCCCCGGACAGCCAGGTCCGCCGACCAGCCGGCCAGGTCCAGGGTGTAGGTGGGCGAGCCGGTCTGATCCCCCACCACCCGCAATTCCGTGCGATTCCGGGCCAGCCCCAGGATGGTGGCCACGAAGTTCTTCTTGCCCGGCCCGAACAGCCAGGCCGTGCGCAGAATCTGGTACTTGAGCAGCCCCAGCTCCAGGATGGCCTGCTCCCCGGCCCACTTGCTGGCCCCGTAGACCGATTGCGGGGCCGGTGGGTCCTCCTCGGCGTAGGGGGTTTGCTTGGCGTCGTTGAACACGAAATCCGTGCTGTAGTGCACGAACATGGCCCCGGCCCGGCCGCAGGCCCGGCCCAGGAGCCGGGGCAGGTCGCGGTTTAAGCGGTAGGCCTCGCCGGGCTCGTCCTCGGCCTTGTCCACGGCCGTGTAGGCCACGGTGTTGAACAAATGGCTGGCCTCGAACGCATCCAGGGCCTTGGCCACGGCATCGGCGTCAAAGGGGTCGAGTTCGATGCGCGTGGTGGGCCAGACCGCGAAACCGACGCTCTCCAGGGCCTCGGCCAGGGGCCGGCCCAGAAGCCCGGTCTTGCCGCCAAGGACAATGGCCCGATGCTGCCCGCTCATGCCCGCTCTCCGTACCATTTGTCCATGAACTGCCGGTAGGCCCCGCTCTGGACGCTTTGGAGCCACTGCCCGTTTTGGCGGTACCAGGCCAGGGTTTCCCGAATGCCCCGGGTGAAATCGTATTCGGGCTCAAACCCCAGTTCGCGCCGGGCCTTGGTGAAATCCATGGCATAGCGGCGGTCGTGGCCGGGCCGGTCCGTGACGAAGCGGATCAGGCTCTCGGGCTTGCCGAGCGCGGCCAGGATGGCGCGCACCACCTCGATGTTGGGCTTTTCCGCGTCCCCGCCGAAGTTGTAGACCTCGCCGGGCCGGCCCTTGAAAAGCGCCAGCTCCACGCCCCGGCAATGGTCCGTGACGTAGATCCAGTCCCGGACGTTTTGCCCGTCGCCGTAGACCGGCAGGGGCTCATCGGCCATGGCCCGGGAAAACATGAGCGGAATGAGCTTTTCCGGGAACTGGAACGGGCCGTAGTTGTTGGAGCAGCGGGTGATGACCGTGTCCATGCCGTAGGTTTCGTGGGCTGAGCGCACCAGCATGTCGGCCCCGGCCTTGCTGGCCGAATAGGGGCTGTTGGGAGCCAGCGGCGTTTTCTCGGAAAATTTGCCGTCCGGCCCCAGGGTTCCGTAGACCTCGTCCGTGGACACGTGCACGAACCGCTTGATGCCGTAAAGCCGGGCCGCGTCCAAAAGGCTCTGGGTGCCGGCCACGTTGGTGCTGATAAAGGGCGAGGCATCGGAAATGGAGCGGTCCACGTGGGTTTCGGCGGCGAAATTGACCACGGCCTCGATGGCGTGCTCCTCGAAGAGGAAAAGGGCCAGTTCGGCATTGGCGATGTCGCCCCGGGCAAAGACGTAGCGTTTTCCGCCGTGGGCGGCCTCCACGTCGGCCAGGCTCTGACGGTTGCCGGCGTAGGTGAGCTTGTCCAGGTTGACGATGGTCAGGTCGGGGTGGCGGGCAAGCATGTCGCGGATGAAGTTGGAGCCGATAAAGCCGCAGCCGCCGGTCACAAGCAGTTGCATGGTTGTCCTTTTTCCTTTTATTCCGAGAGGTTTTGCTGCCGTATCAGCCCGTGTGGAGAAAAATATCCCAGGCCGGCGCAAAAAATGCTTGCCTAAGCCCGGGGATTCCCCTATCTTTTTCGACGGGCGATTAACTCAGCGGTTAGAGTGCCATCTTCACACGGTGGAAGTCCGGGGTTCAAATCCCCGATCGCCCACCACCCAACCGAACAAAACGCCTCGCTTTGCGAGGCGTTTTCGTTTTGGTCCGCCCAGCCGGCCTCATTGTATGCCACTGGCCCGGAACTCCTGGATTTTCTTGTAATCTTCCACGATCTTGGCCTTGAGGTCCTCGATTTCCTGGGTGTAGTACCGCTTGATGATGCGGATTTCCTCGCGCCGCTTGGCCGAAGCCGGATCATTGGCCACGGTCCGGCGCAGCTCGACGTCGTATTCGTGGAGCACCTTCTCGAACTCGACAATGGTCTTGCGGGCCGTTTCAATGGACCTGGCCAGGTCGGCCGGACCCGGCGGCGCGGCCAGGGCCGAAACAGCCGGACAGGCGGCCATGGCGAAAAGCCACGCCGCTGCGAGCGCGATCCGAAACATGGCAGCCCCCGTTGGAATCGAAGGCCTCTATAGCCGCAATCCGCCGGCTTGACAAATAAGCCGGCCCGGCGTTCCATCCCGGGCTTTGCCCCGCATCCCCATTTCCCGCACACCCGCATAAAGGACGAACCCATGGACATGCAGTGGTTTCTCGAACGCGACGCCTTTGCCAGGCTCCTTGGCATCCGCATTGTCGCAGCCGCTCCCGGCTACGCCAAGACGGCCATGGACCTGACCGACAACCTGAAAAACGGGGCCGGCATCGCCCACGGCGGGGCCGTGTTCAGCCTGGCCGACCTGGCCCTGGCCATTGCCTCCAACAGTTACGGCAAGCTGGCCCTGGCCGTGGCCGCCTCCATCTCCTTTGTCAAACCCGGCACCGGAACCACGCTTTTCGCCGAGGCCAAGGAAGTGGCCCTGGGCGGCAAGATGGCCACCTACGCCGTCACCATCACCAACGACGCCGGCCAGGCCGTGGCCGCCTTCCAGGGCACGGTCTACCGCAAGGACAGGCCCTACACCAAGGAAACGGCGTGATCGAAATCGTGCTCTTCGAGCCGGAGATTCCCCAGAATACCGGCAGCATCGCCAGGCTGTGCGCGGCCACGCGCACGCCGCTGCATCTCATCGAGCCCCTGGGCTTCAAGCTGGAAGACCGCTACCTCAAGCGGGCGGGCCTGGATTACTGGCCCCATGTGAACCTGTCCGTGTGGCCCCATTTCGGGGCCTACCGGGCGGCCAGGCCGGAGGCCCGCATCGTGGCCACCACGGCCGGCAACCGGGGGCACAGCGCCACCAGTTACCAGGCCTTTGCCTACGGTCCGGATGACGCCTTGCTCTTCGGCGCCGAGAGCAAGGGCCTGCCCGAAGGGCTGCTTGACGGCGCGCCGTGTCTGCGCATCCCCATCTGGGGCCAGGTGCGAAGCCTCAATCTGGCCAACGCGGCCTCCATCGTGCTCTACGAGGCCTTGCGCCGGACCGGCGAACTGGAGGGGAAATAGGGCGGCCGGCCATGCTGCTTTACGTCCACGTCCCCTTTTGCCGGGGCAAGTGCCGGTATTGCTCCTTTGTCTCGCGGCCCCTGGACATGGCCGAGATGGAGGCTTACGTCGCCGCCTTGCCCCTGGAGATGCGGTTTTGGGGCCGCAAGCTCCATCGCCCCAGAGTCGAGACCGTCTATTTCGGCGGCGGCACCCCGAGCCTGCTTCCGGAGTGGGCCTTGCGCCGCATCCTGCCGGAGCTGGCCCGGCATTTCGACCTGGACCCGGCCCTGGAGTTCACCTTCGAGGCCAATCCGGATTCGGCCCTGGATGGGCAATACCTCAAATTTCTCTTGAAGTCCGGGGTGAACCGCTTGAGCCTCGGCGTGCAAAGCCTTTCGGATGCGTCCCTGCGCTTTCTGGGCCGGCCCCATGACGCGGCCCAAGCCGTGCGGGCCTACGGCCTGGCCCGGCAGGCCGGCTTTGCCAACATCAGCCTGGATTTCATCTGGGGCCTGCCCGGACAGCGCGAGGCGGGCTGGCTGGAAGAGCTCAAGGCGGCGGTGAACCTGCGGCCCGAGCATCTGTCCTGCTACGGCCTGACCGTGGAGCCGGGCACGCCCCTGGCCGAGGACGTGGCCGCCGGCGGCGTAGCCCTGCCCTCGGACAACGAGCAGGGCCGCATGTACGTGCACGGGGCCGAGTTTCTGGAGGAAGCCGGCTACCTGCAGTACGAAATCTCCAATTTCGCCCGCATGGGCTACGCCAGCCGCCACAACAGCGGCTACTGGGAAGGCCGGGACTACCTGGGCCTGGGGCCGGCTGCGGTTTCCACCGTAAGCGGCCGGCGGCACGAGAATCCCCATGGCGTGCGGGCCTGGGCGGACATGGTCAAGGCCGGCCAATGCGGCCAGGGGGCCGTGGCGCTTTCTTCCGAGGAAAAGGTCCGGGAGATGGTGATGCTGTCCCTGCGCACGGCCAAGGGCCTGCGCCTGGCCAGCTACCGCCAGGCCACGGGCCGCAATTTCCTCAAGGACAACGAGGGGCTCATTGCGGCCCTGCGCCAAAACGATCTCATCCGCATCAGCCGGGGGCATCTGCGCCTGACCAAAAACGGCTTTCTGGTCAGCAACGTCATCCTGGAGCGCCTGGTCTACTGAAGCCGCTGCCGCTTTGCCCCGGTGTCCCGCTCGGCCAGTTCCGTGGCCTGTTGTGGTCCGCCCTGCAACAGGGCCGTCAGCCGTGAAACATTCTGCTTGAAGGCGGCCAGTTGGGAGGCGGCCAGAGGGGCGGGATTCATGTCCGGATCGGCCAGGCCCGGCAGGGGGTTTATGGGCGTGCCGTTCTTGTACAGCCGAAAATCCAGGTGCGGCCCGGTGGCATAGCCGGTCTGCCCGACATAGCCGATGACCTGGCCCTGGCGGACCCTGGCGCCCTTGTCCAGGTCCTCGGCAAAGCGGCTCAGGTGGTTGTAGCGGGTGACATAGGTCGCGTCGTGGCGCACGGTGACGTAGTTGCCGGCCGCCGGATTGCTGCCCCGCTCCACCACTTCGCCGTCGGCCACGGTCCATACCGGCGTGCCCACGGGCGCGGTCAGGTCAACGCCGTAGTGGGGCTTTCGCACGCGGAGGATGGGGTGCAGGCGGGAGTCGGCAAACTCCGAGGAGACGCGTTCGAACTGCAGGGGCGCGCGCAGGAAGGCCTGGCGCAGGGGGCGACCCGCGGCGTCGAAGTAATCCCAGTTTCCCCGGTCGTCCTTGTGGGCGAATCCCAGCCGGGTTTGGCCGTGGCTGACCAGCTCGGCGGCCAGCACGCGGCCAAAGCCGATATATTTCCCGTCCGCCGCCCGTTTTTCCACCACAACCCGGAACGAATCGCCCTTTTGCAGGTTTTTGCCGCTGTCCAGGTCGCTGCCGAACACCTCGGCCAGGGTTCTGGCCAGCTCGGCATTGCCGCCGGCCCGGCGCACGGCGTCGGAGAACGTGGTGGCCACGGCGCCGCCGAGCACGGCCGGCTCCATGGCGGTGGCCCGGGGCTCCAGGCGCACGCCCAGTTCACCCTGGTCCGACTTGATGACGAGCTTTTGGGTGGGGCTCAAATCGTATTCAAAGGTCACCAGTTCCTGGTCGCGAAGGGTCAGGCGGTAGGGCTGCCCGGACTGGAGGTGGTTGCGCGAAAGGTTTTGCGTCTGCCGGATCAGGGTGGCCATGGCTTGGGGGGCGAGATAACGGCCCAGGATGCCGATCAGGGTCTGGCCGGGCCGTACCGTGGCGTCGAGGATTTGCAGGGGCGGGTCTTCGTCGGACAACTCGAACAGGTTGCGCCTGGGCTCGACCAGGGCCTCGGCCCAGGGCGGGCAGGCCAGGGTGGCCGGAGCCGGCGGCCCCATGATCTGGGGCGCGCGCCGGGGCAAAGCCAGGACAGCCACCAGGGCCGCGCTGACCAGAAACAGGCTGGCCGTCACGGCTGGCGGGCATTGGAAAAGGGTGTTGACGAGAATCCGGGAACTACGGTTTTGGAAGGAAAAAAATTGTGTCACGCGTCTTTGTGGGGGATGGATGTGGCTGGGAAACGGGCCAGGCGGCACAACGCGCGCCAGGAGGCCGTTTGGGGCCAGGGGCCGGACGCGGCGCATGGAAATTCCAGGCAAGGGGAGAAGGGGCGCTATCCAGGCAGTCCGCAAAAAAGGCACGCCGCCGCAGGGGGCGGGACGGCGTTTTCAGGCGTTTGACGCCGAAAAACTTCATGAACATGTTGATGAAGATTTTTTCATCTCGTGGAAACCGGAGACTGGAAAAAATCTAAATTCAAATTTAGATTTGGTCATTTTAGCATATCTGAGAGGTGCGTCAACCGCAGGATAATTTCTGTTGTATTCAATGCGAACAGGAATTAGAATAATGGCACAAGACAGTGTTTTTTGGCATGATACGCCCATTGCACAAAAAATTTTAAGCACTTTTTGGCTATCTTGAAAGTAAAAATTTTTTTCTACAGTACAACATTCCTGTTGTTGTCGCTCTACGCGGCAGTAAATCCCCGTGCCTTGGCTCGGGATGTGGTGTAAACCGGAGGAAACACGCCCTGGTCCGCGCCGGGAAAACCCGTGGAGGCCTTGTGACCGGACGCTCGTTCCTGGCCCGACTGGCCCTGGCCGCGCTTTGGGTCTGGCTCGTTGCCTGCGCCCGCTCCCCCGAGCCGCCGCCGGCGGGATTCGCCGGCCTGTCCTTTGGCGCGCCCGAGCCGCCGGGGCTCACTCCCGTGCCCACGGTCCTGCCCCGGGAATGGGCCGACTCCCTGGCCTTTTTCAACCGTCCCGGCCGGAACGAATCCTTTCGCGGCGTGCCGCTGGCCGAGCCGGTGTACGCCTTTTACCAGGGCCGCTTTTTTTCCGTGTCCGCCGCTCTGGCCGATCCGGCCGATCTGCCCCGGCTGCGCCAGGTCCTGGAGGCGGCCTACGGCGCGCCGGTGTGCGGGAGCGGGAAGGATGCGGCCTGCCTGTGGCGGCTGGCCGACGTGGATGTGGTGGTGGAGGGCCGCCCGAAGAGCGCGGCCCGGTTCATGCTGCGCTACCGCCCCATTGCCGACCGCATGGCCGCCAAGCGCGGCCAGGAGGCGCCCCTGGAGCGGGAAGGCCGGGGCGCAAGCCGGTAAAGGACGGCTGACGCCCGGTTTGACAGCCCCAGGGGCAAGACCTAAGGAGCGGCCATGGTCCCATCGACACCACCAAATGCTGCGGCGGCCGCCGGTCCTCTGGATTTGGCGTCACGGCTTTGCCCCAACCAGACCGTGCTTTCCGATCCGGGCCTGGCCCGGCTGGTGGATGCGGCCTTTCGGGTGAGCCTCAAAAAGGAAGAAGGGCGCTACCCGTCCTTTCAGCTTTTCGCGCCGCTTGCGGGCGCGTCCGAGCCCCTGCTCGACATGCGGTTTTCGCCGCCTCTAGCCCTGACCGTGGAGACCTTGCACCGCATAAGCCCGGGCATTCCGCCCCGGCCCTACGCCTTCGTGGTCAAGGAAGGGCCGGACGGGCTGCGCCTGGAGGGCGCGGCCCGGGTGGAGTATTCGGGATTCGCCGCCCTGCGGGGCAAGCTCGATTATCACGGCGGCACGCTTTTTCCCGGTCTGGCCCTGCACATTGCCGGCCCGGCCCGGATGCGGGCGGCGCTTTTTTCCAGCGACGCGCCCGTGCTGTACCTGGAGCTCAAGGAAGGGCGGCTGTCGCAGAGCCACGACAACGCCTTTTCACCGGTTTTTCTGCCCCTGTGCCGCCAGGCGGCCGGGACCCTGGCCCATGGCGTCGAGGATGCCGGCGGGCTGCCGAGCCTGGTCAAGGCCACCCTGGCCCGGGTCTTTTCCCTGGCCATGGCCGCCGGGCACGGCGGCATGTTCGTGTTTTTGCCTCCCGGCCAGACCCTGCGCCACGTCAGCGCCTTCCTGACCCCGGGCGTGGGCGTGTCCTGGCCGAACCTGGGGCGGGTGGCCCTGAACCTGGCGACGGGCGGCGCCACCGCCGCCACCCATGTGGAGCAGTGGGAGACGGCCACGCGCATGACGGCCCAGGCCTCGTGCGTGGACGGGGCCGTGGTGCTGGACGCGGCCCTGTCGGTTCTCGGGTTTCGGGTGGAACTGTGCGCCCGGGAAGAGGAAACCCTGCCGGCCTGCGTTTCCCTGCGGCCGGACGCCTCGGACCTCACCCCGGATGGGCCGGTCAATCTGGCCGCCTTTGGCACCCGGCACCGTTCGGCGGCCCGGTTTTGCGCCAAGATGCCCGGAGCCGTGGCCGTGGTGGTGTCCCAGGACGGCGAGATGCGGGAATTTACGCGCTTGCCGGACGGCCGGGTGGGCATCTGCGGTCCCCTGACCCCCATGACCGTGTCGTCGCCGCTGCTGTGACGGCCTCCAAATAAAAACGGGACGCCCCAGGACGTCCCGTTCCACCTTCGATGAAACCGAAAAGGCCGGTCTAGCGGCCGGCCGAATCCGCCACATTGTAGTGCTTGGACCGGGCATGCTTGGATCGGTGCGATTCGGGCTTGTCCGATTTGGCTATGGCCTTGGGGCGGTGGCGTTTGACCTTGGTGTCCGCGGCCTCGAGCTGGGTCGAGGCGCCGCGCCGGCTCTTGGCAGTGATGCGGCGGTCGCTGTCGGCCACGTGCAGCTTTTTGCCGTGCCGGGCCCGGCCGTGTCCATGCCGGGACGAAAGGTGGCGGGGCGCGTCGTCGTCGGATGCAGCGGCCGAGGCCACCATGGAATCCACGGAGCCGTCGAAGGAGGCATTGAGAATGCGGGTGGTCTCGCGGTTGCGGACCTGCTTGGAGCGTCCGCCCAGAACCACGGCGATGATGCGGGTGTCGCCGCGCTTGGCCGTGGCAATGATGTTGTAGCCGCTGGCGCCGACAAATCCGGTCTTGATGCCGTCCACGCCCTCGACAGTGCCGAGAAGCTGGTTGGTGTTGCCGTGCACCGCGCCGTCGTGGTTGATCTCGGTGGCGCAGTGGTAACGCAGGGCCTGGGGGTAACGGCGCAGGTAGCTGGTGGCCAGCTTCATGAGGTCCCGGGCCGTGGACAGGTGGCCTGGGGCGGGCAGGCCGTTGGGATTTTTGAAGGTGGTGCTGGTCATGCCGATTTCGCGGGCCTTGCGGTTCATCATGTCCACGAAATGCTTCACCCCGCCGAAATGTTCGGCAACGGCGATGGTGGCGTCATTGCCCGAGGCCACGGCCATGCCGCGCATGAGTTCGTCCAGGGTCACGGTTTCGCCGGTCCGCAGGTTCATGGTGGAGCCGCCCGTGGCGTCGGCCCGGCGGCTGACCTTGATGCGGTCGGTGAGCTTGGCCTGGCCCGAGGCCAGGGCGTCGAAGACCAGATACATGGTCATGACCTTGGTCACCGAGGCCGGGGCGATGCGTTTGTCCGCGTCCTGGCTGTAGAGAACCTTGCCCGTGCCGTACTCCGCGACCAGGGCGGCCTTGACGGCCAGTTTGCCGCCGGACTTGGCCGAGAATGCCGGTTTGGGGCCAACCAGGCACAGCACGATGAGCAAGAAGACAACGCGTCGCATGACGCCTCCCTGTTTCAAAAAGTGATACGATACCGCCTCCAGCCGGATATCCCCTGACGCCCTGCCCGGGCAGCACGAACCATGCCAGCATCCGGCCGATTCTGTCGGAAAATCGGCAACGGCCCGGCGTCATGGGAGATTCGGTATGGCGGGGAGCCTGGCGCGGCAGGGCGGGGCGGTCCGGTCGGAACCGTTCCCTGGACCTGTTTGCAATTGTCAAACGAGGCGTTGCATAATCTTAAACACGGCCCGCAGCAAGCCCGGTTTTTCCACGGTGGATGACAGTTCGGCAAGACCGCGCGCGGCCTGGAAAAAGACCAGGCCGCAGCCGGGCCGGAACAGACGCTCGCTGCCGGTGCGGCCGGCCGCCCGGCCGCCGTCAGATGCCGTAGATGGCCGCTGCCTTGGCCCTCAGGTGCCGGATGAGCGGGGCCACGGCCAGCTCCTGGCCCGTGGCCGCCTTGACCAGGTCCCGGGGGCGCAGCAGCCGGCCCTTTTCGTGGATATGGGTCCGAAGCCAGGCCAGCAGTTCCCCGAACTGCCCGGCCGCCATGGCCTTGGGCAGGTCGGTGGCGGCCCTGGCCGCGGCCTCGAAAAAGCAGGCCGCATAGAGGTTGCCCAGGCTGTAGGTGGGAAAGTAACCAAAGGCCCCCATGGACCAGTGCACGTCCTGTAGGACCCCCTGGGCGTCATTGGGCGGGGTCAGGCCCAAAAGCTCCCGGGATTTGGCGTTCCAGGCTTCGGGCAGGTCGGCCACGGCCAGGTCTCCCCGCACCAGGGCCAGCTCCAGCTCGAAGCGCAGCACGATGTGCAGGTTGTACGTGGTCTCGTCGGCGTCCACCCGGATAAGCCCGGACGTGGCCGCGCCTACGGCCCGGAACATGTCCCCGGCCGACCAGCCGGCCAGGGCCGGAAACCGGTCCGCGGCCAAGGGCAGGAAATGCTCCCAGAACGGAAACGATCGGGCCACCTGGTTTTCCCACAGCCGGGATTGGGATTCGTGGATGCCCAGGGACACGGCCTCGCCCATGGGCGTGCCGAAATGGTCCCCGCTATGGCCCAGGCTGTAGAGGGCATGGCCGGTTTCGTGCACGGCCCCGAAAAAGGCCTTGGTGAAGTCGGCCTCGTCGAACCGGGTGGTGATGCGGGCGTCATGCCGGCCGATGAGCGTGGAAAAGGGATGGGCCGAAACATCCAGGCGCGAGGCGTCTTCGGGCAGGCCCAAAATGCGCACGGCCTGGCGCAAAAACATCTCCTGGTCCGCCCTGGGGTAGGGGCCGGCCGGCAGGGGCTTGGGCGCGGCCGCGCCGGCGATGGCGTCCAGCAGGGCCACGGTTTCGGTGCGCAGCTCGGCCAGGATCGGGGTGATGGCGGCCGTGGTTTCGCCGGGCTCGAAGGCGTCCAGCAAGGCGTCGTACGGCTCGTCGGCAAAGCCCAGAGCAGCGGCCTTTTCCCGGGACAACGTGAGCAGGGTGGACAAATGGGGCGCAAAGGCCGCGAAATCGTCCTTGGCCCGGGCCAGCTCCCAGGCCCGCTGGCCGGCGCTGCCTTCCCGGGCCAGGGCCACGGCCAGCGCCTCGGGAATTTTCACGGCCATGTCGTAGTCGCGACGCCATTCCCGGATGTTGGCCGCCTCGGGAGAGAGGGGCTGGGCCGTCAACTCCGATTCCTCGCAGGCGGCCAGCCATTCGCCCACGGCCGGGTCGCAGGCCCGGCGGTGCAAGATGGCGGTCAGGGCTCCGATCTGCTCGGCCCGGCCGCCATGGGCCGCCGGCGGCAGCATCACCTGCTGGTCCCAGGAGAGCAGGCTTAAAGCCGAAGCCAGGTGCGTGGAGATTTGGCTGTGCGTGGTCAGCCGGTCATAGGCGTCGCGGGCGTTCATGATTTTTTGCTCTCCAGGATGGTTTTCCCCTTGGCCGGCCCGGCCGGCTTGGTCGGTCCGGCCGGCTTGGCCGGCTTGACCGGGCCGGCCTTGCGGGCGGCAGCCAGGCGCTCGTACACGGGCTGGTAAAAAAAGCTCACATCCCCGCCGTTTTCGGCCTGGTGGAAGGCGCAGTAGATGTTCACGTCGCCAAGCGTCCAGGCGTGGTAATACTTTTCCGGATTCTCCGTGCTGGGCGGCCCGTATTTGCCGGTCAGCCAGGCCAAAGCGGCCTTGTAGGCGGCAAATCCGTCGAAATCGATCCACACGTGGTAAAACCGGTCCTGGTAGAATTCGTAAAAAGCGTCCCGCATGGGCGCGCCGGCAATATCCCTGGGGCCCTGGGGCCACAGGTAGGTGGTAACGCCCAAGGCCGTGTCCGCGTCATAGGCCGTAAGCCCGGACACGGATTTGGCCGAGGCCTCCCACGGGATGCCGGCAAACCCCGACGGAGCGGCAACCGGAGCCGGCGGAACGACCGGCGCGGCCGTGGCCTGGGGAGCCTCGGCCGGGGCCACCGGCGCGGTCTTGGGGGCACAGGCGGCCAGGATCAACATCAAGGACAGCATCAGGCAGCGAAACGTTCGAGGCATGCAATTCTCCAACCGAAACGTGATGGTGACCAGTGCATAGCCAAGCCCCGCTGGAAAGGGAAGACGTGATGAAGATGCCTCCGGCGGCTGGGAGGGGGTCACCCCCTCCCAGACCCACCTGTCTAGGGGGCGCTTTCGGGCCGGGCCTCAAAGCCTGCTCGGCCCGAAAGCGCCCCCTAACCATGTGAATCCAGAAGCGAGTTACGTCCTTCCGCCAGGCTCCCGCCTTTCTTGTGT
>CAZBER010000068.1:0-24881 GCA_964490985.1 uncultured Desulfovibrionaceae bacterium
GGATGATGCTGATTGCGTTCGTCGTCGCGTCCGCGGCGCTCGCGGTGATCGACGCCGCCAGCCGGATCAGCCTGTACAATCCGGCCCTGGTGGCCATGTTCGGCCTGGCCGGCCGGGAGTTGGCTGGCGCGGCCGCCGGCGACGTCTTTCCCGAGGCCATGGCCGCTTTGGCCCACGGCGCCTGCCAGAGCGGCCAGGAGCCGGCCGCGGCCGAGGTCCGCCTGGCCGGCGGCGGCACGGGCAAGGCCGTGGCCAGCGCCGTGCGCCTGGTCCAGGCCCCGGGGGAGCGGGCCGCCATCGTGATCCTGGTGCGCGACATCACCATGGAAAAGGAGGTGGACCGGATGAAGACCGAGTTCATCTCCACCGTGTCCCACGAACTGCGCACGCCCCTGACGTCGGTGCTGGGGTTTGCCAAGATCATCCGTCGCAAGTTCCTGGAGGACATCAGGCCGGTCCTGCCGGCCGACGCGGCCAAGATCCGCCGCTGCGCCCGGCAGATCGAGGAAAACCTCGGCATCATCGTGGCCGAGGGCGAGCGCCTGACCGAGCTGGTGGACGATGTCCTGGACATCGCCAAGATGGAGTCGGGTCGCTACGAATGGGACATGGCCCCCCTGTCCCCGGCCGAGGCGGCGGATCATGCGGTCCAGGCCGCCATGCCCCTGGCCGCGCGCAAGGGCCTGTCCCTGCAAAACAGCGTGCCCCGGGACCTGCCCGCCATTGTGGGCGACCGGGACCGGCTGGTCCAGGTCCTTTTGAACCTCATCGGCAATGCCGTGAAATTCACGGCCTCCGGTGAAGTGAGCCTTTCGGCCGAGCAACGGGACGGCCATATCCGGGTGACGGTGCGGGATACGGGCACGGGCATCGCGTCCGGGGACCTGGAGCGCATTTTCGAGAAGTTCCGGCAGGCCGGGGATACCCTGACGGAAAAGCCCAAAGGCACGGGCCTGGGGCTGCCCATCTGCCGCCAGATCGTGGAGCGCCACGGCGGGCGCATCTGGGCCGAAAGCCGGCTGGGTGAGGGCAGCGCCTTCATTTTCACCCTGCCCATCGAACCGCCGGCCCAGGCGGCCGCGGCCTGCCGGACCGAACCGGCCGCGCCGTTGGCCCAGGCGCACGGGCGCAAAATCCTGGTTGTGGACGACGACGCGGCCGTGCGGCGCTACCTGGAGACCGTGCTGGCCGAGGCCGGCTACAGCGTGGCCCAGGCCGCAAGCGGCCCCGAAGCCCTGGCCCTGGCCGCCTCCTGGCGGCCCGAATGCATCACCATGGACCTGCGCATGCCGGGCATGGACGGGGCCGAGGCCATACGGGCCCTTCGGGCCGGGCCGGACACCCGGGACATTCCCGTGGTCGTGGTCTCGGTGGCCGGCAAGGGGGAGGGCCGGCGGGCCGGAGGCGATGCAGCCGTGGTCAAGCCGGTGGACCAGGCGGCGCTTTTGGCTGCGGTGCGGGGGCTTTTGGAGGGCCACGACGGCAACGGCGGCCGGCCGTGCCTGGTGTACTCGCCAAACGGCAGCCGCCAGGTCAGCCGCCATTTTTTCATGTGTCCGGGAGCGGCCCGGGAATGCGGCGACGCCGAGGAGCTGTGGGACGTCATCGGCCGCGGCTTTTCCGGCACGGTCTTCGTGCCGGCCTCGCGCGGACATGACCTGGACCTGGCCAGGCTGTGCGCCGCGCCCGACATCCAGGTCATCATCATTCCGGATTGAGGAAACAGAGACAGAGGGCACGGAAGGTGCGCAATAAATTCCTGGGAACCGGCGAGCCGGGCTACCATCCCATCCGCAAGCTCAAGGTCGTGGCGTCCGGGCTGCGTTTTGCCGTGGTCTACGATTTCGCCGTGGCCTACAAGGTGGTGTTGTCCGCCATCGTCATCGTGCTTTCCCTGGTTTTCCGGCAATGGGTGGACAGCGTCATGATTCTCGTGGCCACGGGCATGATGATGATGGCGGAGTTGTTCAACAGCGCCCTGGAAGGCGTCTGCGACTTTCTCAAGACCTCGAAGGACGACAGGATAAAGGTCATCAAGGACATGTCCGCGGCGGCCACGGCCATCGCCATCGTCACCTGGTGCGTTGTCCTGGCCTATGAGTTTTCTTCCATGCTCTTTTATTGAAACGCTGCGGAGACGGCATTCGTTCCGGTAAAGGCAGGTCCTAGGCAAAGTCCTTGGCCAGGGCGGCGATTTCCTCGCGGATGACGGCAGCGGCCGCCTTGGGCACGGTCCGGGCCATGTCTTCGGTAACTTGGGCGGTAACCTGGGCGGTGACCTGATCCGTCACCTGGCTGGTCACCTCGGCCCGCAGGTTGTTCAGGGCGCTCTGGAATTCATCCCGGGTGGGGCGGTCGTCCAGGCTGGCCAGGGCCTCGCCGGCCGCTTCCCGGGCCTGGCGCACGGACTGCTCCAGGCCGGCCATATCCGGCATAGCCGGGGCCAGGGCCTGGCGCACCCGTTCGGCCAGGGCGTCGGGGTCCATGCGATCGGCTTCCAGGGCCGCCAACCGGCCGGACAGGGCTTCGCCCAGGGCCTTGGTTTCATTGGGGGCCGCCTGGCGGGCGGCGGTTTCCAGGTCGGTCAGGCGCGCGGAAATGTCGGCCATGTCCACGGTCAGGGTGTCCAGGCGGGCATCCAGCACTCCGGTCAAATCCTCGATCAGGGCCTGACGCTTGGGAACGAACTCGTCCAGGCGCGCCGCCAGCTCTGCCTTGACCGCATCCAGGGCGGCCGCCATCTCGGCCTTGCCGATCATGTCCCCGGCCGCGGGCAGGGCTTCCCGAAGGGCGGCCAGTTGCGGGGCCAGTTCGGACCGCAGGGCGGCCAGGCGGTCGTCCAGCCGGGCGTCCAGGGCCCTTTCCAGCCGGGAGGCCACGGCCTCGGCCAGGGCGTTGTGATCCGGGCCGGCCGGAGCGAGGTCGAGCTTGGCGGACAAACCGGCAATGGCCGCTTCCAGGGCGGAAAGCCGGTCCGTTACCGGAGCCAGGGCATCGGGCCGGACTTCGGGTTCGGGCTCGGGCAAAGGACCCTTGGCCGCATCGATGAGCTGATCCAGGGCGCTCAGGTCTATGGAACCGGCGGCTGCGGCGGCAGCGCCGAAAGCGGCTCCGGCAGCCATGGCCGGGCCGGGAGCCGGCGCGGCCTTTTCTTCTTCAAGAGAGGGCAGGCCGGAAAGTTCGGCCATGTCCGGGATCTGCTCCGGGACCTGCTCGGGGGCCTGCCCGGCCATGGCTGCGGCCGGGGCAGGGGATTCGGGCAGTTCGCCCAAAAGTTCGGCCATGGCCTCGTCGGTGGCCGTGGTTTCGGCCTCCAGGCTGGAAATATCCATCTCTTCGAGGTCCATGGGGCCGTGATCCGCTTCGGCCGGCCGGGCCGGCGCGATGGTTTCCCCGGCTTCCAGATCGCCCAGGCCCAGCTCGTCCAGCTCCCCGGCCTCCGCCGCGGCCTCGGTTTCCCAGGCCGGGGCGGCGGGCTTGGCGGCTTCGGCTTCCGGACCACCCAGGTCCATGCCCTCCAAGTCGATAAGCCCCTCGTCCTCCTCAGGCTCCTCGGCCGAAACAGCGGGCTTGGCCGCCGGCGTCTCCAGGTCGGCCAGCTCCAGGCCCTGGAGGTCGATCAGGTCTTCCTCTTCCTCGGCTTTTGCCGAGGCAACGGGCTTGGCCTCCCCGGCCTCCGTATCGGCCGGCTCCAGGCCTTCCGGATCGACCAGGCCTTCGTCCGCCTGGGTTTTTTCGGCTGGGGCGGGCTTTTTGGGGACAGCCGGTTCGGCGTCCCCGAAAAGATCTTCGAGCTCCTGTTCGAAGCTCATGTCCACGGGGCCGTCCTCGCCGGGCGCGCTGCCGCCCGAGGTTCCCTCTTCCACAAGGTCGGTCAGGTCGATGATGTCGTCGTCGGCGTCGGGAAGGGGTTTGTCGGTGGGCATGGGGCACCTCGGCCGGGTTCGGCGTCTTGGGACGATGGGAGCAAGGCCGGGGGATGGCCCCCCGGCCTCACGGTACGGCGGTTAGGACTTTTTCGGATGGCACTCGGGGCACTTGGTCGGGCCCTTGGTTTCCTTCTTGTGGCAACCGATGCAGCTCTTTTCGCTCTTCATATCGTGATAGGCGCGATAGAAGGAACGGTCGCTGGTCTTGTCCTTGGGATCGGTGCTGTCATGGCAGCCGGCCGAGGCGCACTTCTGGGTGGCTTCGCCCTTGTGGTGGCACACCTTGCAGTCGATCTTGGCGTGCCCCTTGTGGGAGAAATTCACTTCGGCCTGGGTGGCGGTCATGCCCTCGGGGGCCTTGATCACCAGGTCGGCCGGCGCTTCCACGGCCTGCAGCATGGGCAGGCCCACGAAGCCCACCAGCGCCGCACAGGCGACAACCATAAACAACGCTTTCTTCATCCCTCACACCTCCTTCCAAGAATAATGTGTCCCGTAGTTCTCTACGGCCAGCCTGGAGGGGCTGTCAAGGAGGGTCGGCCGGAAAAGGCGGGTAATATCAGGCTGAAACAGTCTGGATTTATTGGCCAAGGTCGTATTTCCCGGCATAGCCGCGCGGGGTGAGCATGCGCCCGGCCGAAAGCCGCGTGGCGGAGTTTCCGACCAGGACCAGGGTCAGCATGTCGGCCCAGGCCGGATCGGCTGCGGCCAGGGGGGTGATGCGGATTTCCTGACCGGTCCGGAAGGCGTTTTTGACCATGCCCACGGGCGTATCCGGTTCGCGGTGGCGGCCGGCCGCGGCCAAGGCCCAGGCCAGGTAGTCGGCGCGCCGTTTGGAGCGGGGGTTGTACAGGGCCAGGGCGAAATCCGCGCTCAAGGCCGCTTCCAGGCGGCGGGCAATGACCTCCCAGGGCGTGAGCAGGTCGGACAGGCTGACCACGGCGAAATCATGGGTCAGCGGCGCGCCGAGCAGGGCGGCGGCCGCGCACACGGCCGGAATGCCGGGGATGACCGTGAAATCAATGGCCTCGGCCAGGCCCATGGCTTCGAGCATCTCCAGGGCCAGGCCGGCCATGCCGTACACGCCGGCATCGCCGCTGGAGACCAGGGCCACGGTTTTGCCGGCCGCGGCCGCTTCCACGGCCTGGCGGCAGCGGGCCACCTCGCCGGTCATGCCCGTGGACACGACGTCCTTGCCGGCCAGAAGTTCCGGCGGCACGAGATCGATATATGCGGCATAGCCGGCCACCAGCCCGGCCCGGGCCAGGGCCTCGGCCGCCATCGGGGCCAGCAGGGCCGCGTCGCCCGGCCCCAGGCCAACGACGCTTAGGCGGCCAGGGCCACGGCCACGGTGCACAGCTTCGCCTTGGTCTTCGGGACCAGGAGCCTGCCGCCCCCGGCCGCCAGGATTGCCGCCGCCTCGCATACGCTGCCCACTCCCATGTGTTTGGCCACGGTCGCCGACGGATGCGGCGCGGGCACGGTTGCCAGTTGCTGCGCCGAAAAAAAGGCCAGGGACGCGTCCAGGGCTGCGGCGGCCCGCACCAGGCCGGGTTCCTGGCGCTTGGCCTCGATGGAGGCCAAAACGCCGATGCTGCCCAGGGCCAGGCCACTCTCGCGGCAGGCCTCGGCCAAAAGGGCCAGGATGTCCTCGGCCGGCGCGCCCTTGCGGCAGCCCACCCCGGCCGCCAGCACTTTGGGCCGCAGGTAGAGCCGGTCCGGCCGGTCCGGCCCCAGCCGCCAGTCCACCACCACTAAGGGCGCGCCGCCCTGGGGTTGGTTGGGCTGACTGGGATCGGGCACCCATTCGAAAAATCTGGCCTTGGCCGGGTCGGCGACGGCAAAAAGTCCCAGGGGATCGAACACCGCCACCGGCCCGCCGGCGGCCAGGGCGGCGTTGACCCGGCGCACGGCCTCGGGGTTTTCCACGGCAAGCCCCATGTCCCGGGCCAGGACCTCCACGGCCGGAGCCCCGGCCGCGTCCGTGGCCGTGGTCACCACAGGCGTGGCTCCAACGGCTTGGGCCACGGCCAGGGCCAGGTCATTGGCCCCGCCCAGGTGGCCGGCAAGCAGGCTGACCGCGAACCGGCCGGCGTCGTCCAGGCAGACCACGGCCGGGTCCACGGCCTTGCCGACCAGATGCGGGGCAATGACCCGCACGGCAATGCCGCAGGCGGCCACAAAGACGTGGGAGCGGTAGCGGCCGAAGGTTTCGGCCACAAGCCTGCCCAGGGACGCGTACCCCGTGGCGGCGAACGAACCGGCCAGCCGGTCCGGGACGAACAGGTCGGCCCCCAAGCGTTCGGCCAGGCGGACGCCCAGGCGGGCTCCCTTCTCGGTGACCACGTACACGGCCATGGCGGATGCGGACATGGAAGGCGCAGCCTCAACGATTCGGGGCCGGGATTAGCCGGGCGGGGCGTCGGCCGGGAAGCGCTTCTTGAAGGCGCTGGCCCCGGATTTTTTTTCGCCCGCGCCCCGGGGCTTGGGAAACGACACGGTCACCGTGGTGCCGCGCTCCTCGGCGGTGGTCATATGGATTTTGGCCCCGTGGGTCTCGGCAATGAGCTTGGCGCCGTAGGTGCCAAGGCCGGTGCCGTCCTTTTTGCCGGCCGTGGCGTACTTGTCGAAGAAACGGGCCCGCACCGCCTGGGGCACGGTTCCGGCATTGGACACGGCCACGTCCAGGGTCTTGCCCTCGGCCAGGGCAATGGCCACCCGGCCGCCGTCGGGCGAGGCTTCCAGAGCGTTTTTGATCAGGTTGGACAGCATGGTGTAAAGGAGCATTTCCTCGCCCCGCACCACAAAGGCGTCCTCGGGCCGGCGGGGCTCCCCGCGCACCAGGATGTCCAGGGACAGGCCATGGGCTTCGATGACGCCGTGGAGTTCCCCGGCGATGTTGTCCAGGATGGGCAGCAGGTCCACGGCCGTGGGGGAGAGCGCGTAAACCCGCCGCTCCATGCGGTAGAGGTCCAGGGACTGGTTGATCATGTGCAGCATGCGGTAGCCGGCGTGCTGCATGAGGTTTAACATGTCGGCCTGGCGTTCGGTGAGGTTGCCGTCCCGGCGCAGGAGCTGGGGCAGGGTGAGCACGGCTGTCAGCGGCGATTTGAGGTCGTGGCGGGTCATGCGCTCCACGTCCTCGCGCAGCTTCTCGGCCTTTTTGCGGTCCGTGATGTCCACGATGGTGTAGCCCAGGATGTCGGCGAAATGCGAGGCGAACTCCGAGCCCTTTTCGCTGGTGTAGCGGTCGGGGTTGGCGTCAAAAAAGCTCAGGATTCCGATAAGCTTTTGGGGGGCGAACTTGTCGCGCAGGGGATAGATGAAGCACGAGCCCAGAAGCAGCACCTTGCGTTCGGCGCAAAATCCGGGGCCGAAAAACAGCTCGGGATCGGGCACGGCGCTGATGGAACCCATGAACGTGGTGGGCCGCTTGGTCTCGGGCATGAGCCCGGCCAGGGCCTGGCGCAGGGTGGCCGGCTCGGCCAGGCGCACGCCGGGCGGCGCGAAATCGGCGTATTCCTCGGCATTGAGCAGGAGGCTGACGGTGCGCAGGCCGAAAAGCTCCCGGATTTTTTCCAGGATATGGGGCAAGTCCTCGTGGGCGCGCATCATTTCCACCACGCGGATGGCCTTGCGGAATTTCTCGAAGGCCGTGAAGCTGCCCTCGAAGCGGTCCACCACGGTCTTGAGCTTGGCCTGCAGGTCCACGCACTGCTTGCGGGTGCGCTCGAATTCCTTGCGGCAGTCGAGCAGTTCCGCCCGGGCCAGGGCCGCGGCATTGGCCCGCATCTTGGCGGCCCGGCGCAGTTCGGCCATGGTCCGTTTGAACTGGTAGGAATTATGATCCTCGAACGCCTCCTCGAGCTTGAGCAGGCGTTCCTGGATGTCGGGAAAATCGCTGTTGTCGGACATGCACGCAGACCTGGCTAGCGCCAGCCGGTGAAATTGCCTGAGGAACGATACACCCCGTAGACCTGGGCATCGCCCGTCATGCGCACGGTCAGGTTCGACCCGGCCGGCCCGGTGGGACTGGCGGCGCAGCCGGCCAAGGCCAGGCCGGCCAAAAGGCAGCAGAGGCAAAGGGCGCGAAACATGACATCTCCCTGGGTTGCGCACCGCGTACGAAAGCCGGCGCACGGTCCATCGACGTTATGGTACGGCAAGCGCGCCCCGGGCGCAATGACCCGGCATGGCCGACGCGGCGCACCTCCCGGCCTTTTGACATTCGACCCTGGCGCAGGTACAAGCCCAATCGTCGCCGCCGCTGCGCCTGGAGCGAAACGGGCGGCATCCGAGGGGAGGCGCCGCCAGGCGTCCGGATGTTGGTCCCCTTGCGGGAGAGGGAAAGCGCCGCCATGAAGCAGTATCAAACCCTGAGCATCCTGGTCCTGTTTTTTTTCTCCCTGGTGGCGGCGCCCTTGGCCAACTCCGGGGATGCCTGGGCCAAACGGTCCCAGCATCACGCCGCCAAGGCTGAAAAGCCGGCCAAGGCCGCGCGTTCCGGCAAGAAGGCCCGGCGTGTCCCCGCGGCCGTGCCCACGGAGGCCGAAAACGAGGAAGGCGACGTAGGCGCAGCCTGCGCCGTGCCGGCGCTGACGGTCAAGTCGGCCATGCTCATGAACGCCAGCACGGGCGAGGTGCTCTACGAGCAGAACCCGGATTTCCAGATTCCTCCGGCGTCCCTGACCAAGATCCTGACCCTCTACATTATATTCGACGCCATCCGGCAGGGGACCTTGCGGCCCTGGGACGTGGTGGAAGTGTCCGAGCGGGCCTGCACCCAGGGCGGCTCCAACATGCACCTGCGCAACGGGGAAGCGGTCAAGATCACGGACCTCATCAAGGGCATTGCCATTGCCTCGGCCAACGACGCCTGCATGGCCATGGCCGACCATCTGGAAAACGGCAATGCGGACGCCTTCGTGGCCCTGATGAACGATACGGCCAAGCGCCTGGGCATGTCCAATTCCGTGTTCATGAACCCCAACGGCCTGCCGGCCGAGGGGCAGCTCACCACGGCCCGGGACATGCTGAAGCTGGCCAACGCCTATCTGGAGCAGTTCCCCAAGGCCCTGACCATCCATTCCATGCAGTATTTCTCCCACAACAACCGCCAGCGCCACAACGCCAATTCCCTGCTCGGCCACTATGAAGGGGCCGACGGGCTCAAGACCGGGTTCGTGTGCGCCTCGGGCTACAACATCATTGCCACGGCCAAGCGCGGGGACACCCGGCTCATTGCCGTGGTCCTGGGCTCGCGAAGCCCGGTGGTGCGGCAGCGGGAGACGGCCAAGCTCCTGGACAAGGGGTTCAAGATCGTGGAAGCCAAGCGGCGCGAGGCCCAGCAGCAGGTGCTGGCGGCCACCCCGGCCGCGCCGGCCCAGGCCGTGGCCCAGCCGTAGCCGGCCCGGATTTTTCCGCCATCCGACAGGGGAAACGCATGCGTCGCGCTTCCCCTGTTTTTTTGGCCTAAAGCCGCATGGAGAAGGTCGTCATGCACGCGTTCCGTGAAACAGCAACGGACCCTGCGTCATAACACCCTCAATCCATTACGGGTTCCAAAGGGCCAAGCCCTTTGGTCGCCGAAGGCTTCAAAAACGACCCTTTGTACGCAATTACGGCCCGTTCGCGTGGGGCTGGCCAAAGGCCTCGTCCAGGGCCTGGCCGAACTGGGAGGCGGTGAAGAGGTCGCGCAGGACCAGGGGGGTGCGGGCGGCCTCGCCTTTGGGGAAAAAGGCCGCTGCCGGAATGGAGCGGCTGTCCAGGGCGCGCAGGAGTTCCATGGCCGTGGGACTTGGGCTGGTCAGGTCCACCTTCATGAATGTGGCCTCATGGCGCTTGCTCCATTCGGCGAGCCTGGGCGGGGTGAGCACCGTGCGCTCCAGGAACTTGCAGGTGG
The DNA here is from genome assembly GCA_964490985.1 of uncultured Desulfovibrionaceae bacterium. Lineage (GTDB taxonomy): Bacteria > Desulfobacterota > Desulfovibrionia > Desulfovibrionales > Desulfovibrionaceae > Solidesulfovibrio. Next base: position 9,832 of record CAZBER010000068.1, read on the forward strand.
GGCACCAGTCGGCGGTAAAGTCCAGGACCAGGTTTTCCTTGCCCAGGCGGGCCTCGAAGGCCTCGGGCGTATAGGAGATCCATTTGGCCTCGTCGGGCGGGGCATAGGCCAGGGAAAAGGCCAGCCCGGCGCCGGCCACGGCCAGGGCCAGGGTGCGGATGGCCAGGCGCTTGGGCAGGGCCTGGGACAGGTTGGCGCCCTTGCCGTAAAGATAGGCGCCCAGGCCCGTGGCCCACAGGGCGGCCAGGGCCGGCAGCAGGCGGTGCGGCGGCAGAAGGGTCAGGAAATAGATGCAGGTGGCGGCCAGCAAAAAGGCCATGCCCTTTTCCAAGGCCTGCATCCAGGCCCCGGGCCGGGGCAAAAACCGCACGAGTTTCGGCCAGATGGCCAGCATGGCGTACGGCGAGGCCATGCCGCAGCCGATGACCGCGAAAACGGTCATGACCACGGCCAGGGGCTGGAGCAGCGTCCAGGCCAGCACGCCGCCCAGAAACGGCCCGCTGCACGGCGTGGCCAGAAGCGTGGCCAAAACGCCCGTGAAAAAGGCCCCCCGCCGGGTATGCCCCCGGCCCGCGCCCGGCACCTTGAGGTCCACCACAGGCAGGTGGAACACGCCGAAAAGGCTCAAGGACAAGGCGAAAAGCACCACAGCCACCACCACGGCCAGGGTCGGCGACTGGAACATCTCGCCCCAGGCCAGGCCGAACGCGCCCAAAAGAAAGCTCAGGATCAGGAAATAGACCACAATGCCCAGGGCGAAAAAGAAGTTGTGCTCGCGCAGGTGCCGGCCGCGCTCTTCCCGGCCCTCCTCGCCGCATACGGCCAAAAGCCCGGACAGCTTGAGGCTGACCACGGGCAGCACGCAGGGCATGAAATTGAGGATCAGCCCGGCCAGAAAAGCCAGGGCCGCGGCCTTGACCAGGCCGGTCACCTCCAGGGCCGGGGTGAACGAACGCGGGGAAAAGGCCGGGGCGGGCGGGGCCTGCTCGGCCACGGCCGGCGGCGCATGGGGCCGGGTCGGCAGGGGGGCCGGATTGGCCGGCGCTGCCGGCTGGGCAGGGGCTTGGCCCACGCTGCGCAGGGCCAGGAACTCGGGCCACCAGGGTTGGGCGGCGGCCGGGGGGAGGCTGTCCGGGCCGGCCAGGGGCAGGCGCACGTCCAGGACCGAGGGCCAGCAACTGGTGTCGGAACAGGAGAAGACCCGGATCTGGCCGGTCAGGGCCTGTCCCTGGCCGGCAGGATTGGGCAGGGGGACAAAGACCGGGGTCTTGGCTTCGTAGACCAGGACTGTTTTTTCCGGTTCAAAGGGATCGGGCCGGGCCGCGCCCGGCGGAAAAATGGCGGTGGCCGCCACGCCGTCCACGGCCAGGGCGGCCGAGGCCGTCTGGGGCGCTCCGGCGGGGTCGGCGCTGGAGGTGTGCCAGCCCGGGGCCGGGGTCAGCCACAAGACAGCCAGCAGTCGGCCGGAAGGGTCGTTTTCGGGCAGCCGGAACAGCTCGGCCGAAAGCCCTACCGGGTCGGCCTCGCCCGGTTCGGCGGACGCGGCGCACCAGCCCCGGCCGGTCAGGGCCAGGAGACAGGCGAGCAGGAAGATGGCCGCGCCCCACAACCGGGCTGTCCGGCAAAACCGGTGCCATGGGGACGGGCGGCTTGAGCCGGTGGAGATTAATACTTCAAAAAACATGAGGCTGTTTTTTGAAAAATACAGATTGCGGCATGGGCAGGGCCGGGGAGGCGGCCGGTCCGGGCGTGGCCCGGCAGGATCACTCGAAACAAAACTCCAGGGTGAACTCCCCGTGTTCGGTGGTAAACGGGATGGCCACCACCGGACCCGAGGTCACGTGGCTGATGGTGTGGTTGTCGCCGAAAATCACCGTGGGCGTGGACGAGGAGAGGTTGAGGCCCAGCTGGCTGAGGCCCGCCCGGGCCTGGCCCGAGATCATGTTGGTGATTTCGCCCACCGCGTCCTTGGCGTCCTGGATGATGTCCGCGATATCGTCGCCGAGCATGTTTTTGACCACGGCGATGGCACACTTTTTGGAGAAGCTGATGGAGATGCTGCCGTTTCGGTCGCCCGTGAGGCCCACCACGGCAGAGACGTCCCCGGTGGCGGCGGCGGCTTTCTTGACATAGGGCTTGCCGGCCTTGGGATCGAGCTGGGCCATCATGGTCAGGACGTGTCGGGTGGCGTCGACAAAAGGCTTGGCCACTGCTGCGTCGGTCGGTTTCATGCGTGTCCTCGGGGTGCTCGCGGGCGGGCGGCGGGCGCTTGGCCAAGCGAGACAGCGGATGTCGTATCGGGCAAGCATCTACATCACAACGCCGGGCTCTGTCACTAGCGGTGCGTCCTTGAAAAGCGTGAATAGGGTTTTCAAAAAAAGGACAATAATCTTAAATTGTTGTTTGAAAAATTCGGATAAGCGGATTTTGCGGGCGTCATACGGCCGGGAACGGCGGGAGAAGGCGCGGCAAGGGAAATTCGCCTTGCCTTAACGGTCCGGACTTTGTAAAAAAACTAAATGGGAACGGTGGGTGATACGATGAAGACGAACAATACCATGGAGTTGGGAATCCCCTTGCCGCCGGTCGGGTCGTCCGGCCACCTGTAGGGAACCCGGGCGGCGCATGATGTACACGCGAACCCAACGCCAGGAGGGCCAGGGCCGGCAAGCCGAGTATGCCGGCGCGGATTGGCAGGCCCTGGAAGTGCAGCTCAATCGCACTCGTGTCATTCTCCAGGAAATTCTCGTCCATCTGCAGGAAGTCCTCAGGAACCTGAAAATGGCCCGGACAGCGCCGGGCCATGGCGCTTCGGCCCGGTCCTCGGATGCGGCCGGCTCCCGGTTCCGCGCCCACAATGCTCAGCAGGCGAGGTCCGAACGCGGCTTCGGCAGCGCGCCCGGTCCGGGCCGTGCGGCCGGGGCGGCCGGGATAGGCGGTTCCGAGCGGCATCGCCCGGGCTTCGGGACCAGAGCCGGAGCCGACGGCCACGGCCGTACCGGAACCGAGGGTCAGGCCCGGACCGGAGCCGCCGGCCAGTCCCGGTTCGCGTCGGGCCAGGCCAAGTCCGGGTTCGGGGACAAGGCTCGGGCCGAGGGCTGGTCGTGCCGGAACGGCCGGGCCGGGGCCTCTTCGTCCCGCGCCAGTGCCGGCCGGGAGCGGCCTAGGTCCGAGGACGCCTGGCGGGCCAAGGCCGGGCCGGGCGCGTCGACGTCCCAGGGGACCGGCGGGACCGAGGAACAGTCCCGTTTCCGCCAGGCCGGCCGGGGCGGCCAGGCCGGAGGGGCCGCAACCCGCCAGGCCGGCGGCGCCCGGGTGTTCCGGATGGACCAGGAGCGCCAGCGCCGGGCCCGGGAGGCTGCCCGCAAAAGCGGCATGAACCTCAAGTGCGCCTACGACATCCTGTGCCTGGACTATCCCTGCTCGGTGGACGAAATCAAGGTCGCCTACCGCTTCATGGCCCGCCTGCACCACCCGGACCTGGGCGGCGACGAAGAGGCCATGAAGGACGTCAACGTGGCCTATGAGCTGGCCATGCGCTTTTGCGCCGGCCCCCGCCGGGCCAGCGCGGCCTGGGCCGTGTGATGGTATTTCCCTAAGTCGGTCAATTCTCGCCGCCCGGCCGGGCCGCGCGAAAAAATCCCATCCTATCGCCCGCTTGAGTCAGGCGGCGGCGCGTCCTGCTTCTGGCCGTTGTTTCCGAGCAGGACTGTCAAAAGCTTGGCGCGTCCGGCCTCCTGGAGCCTGGTTCTTGGGCTTCCCGACTGCTTCCTGAAAAACAGAGGCTTGAAAAACAGGCTGGTTCGGCAGGCGCGGCGCGGGAAGGCGTTGACGCCCGGCCGAAAGCATAGAACAGTATAAAGAAGGAGGAAGATTGCTGCTTTGAACCGCAACCGCCGGAGGTCCCATGGAAAAGGCAGCGCCGCCGCTTGCCGCGTTACAGGAGGAATACCGACAGCTCTTCGAACTGGCCAGGATTCGCCCCAAGCATGCCGTTGCCGTGGATGGGATGGTCGAGCGGATTTTCAAACCCGAACACTGGGAAAGGTATCAGGCCGTTCAGGCCAGAACGCAGGTGCCGGCCCATGTGGTGGGCATCATCCACAGCCTGGAAACAGGCCTTGATTTCAACAGGCACCTGCACAACGGAGACCCGCTGACGGCCAGAACCGTGCACGCGCCAGCGGGACGGCCGGAAACCGGAGACCCGCCTTTTGCCTGGGAAGCGAGCGCCAGCGACGCCTTGTTGCTCAAAAAGCTCGACCAGGTTCCCCGCTGGTCCGTTCCCGCCATCGCCCATGCCTTGGAAGGCTATAACGGCTGGGGCTACCGGTTTGCCCACCCGCAGGTGAAAAGCCCCTACCTGTGGAGCCTTACCACCGTCTACACGTCCGGAAAATACATCAAGGACCATGTCTGGTCGGATGCCGCCGTCAGCAGGCAATGCGGCGGCATGGCGCTGCTGCGGCGCATGGTGGAGACCGGGCGCGTCACGGCCGCGGGATGTCTGCCTGCCGCCAACGACGATGCGGCCGACGTTCGGGAAGAGTGCTTATCCGGAAATCCCTTGCCCAGGCCTGGCGGGCAATGCGCAGCCGCCTCGCCCCCGCGTTAGCGGCACGGTTCGGGCGGCGGCACGACCATGGTTTCCAGTTGGGCGCCCTCCTTGTCGATGCGGGTGATGAACAGGGATTTGATGGGGTCGCCGTCGTTTTCGAAATTGAACCGGCCCGTGACCCCGTCGTAAGGCGGCAGGCTGGCCAGAGCGCGGGTCACGGCCTGGGGATCGGCGCTGCCGGCGCGCTGCACCGCGGCCAGCACCGCGCCCACCGCGTCCTGGGTCAGGGCCCCCAGTTCCGTGACCGGACGCTTGCGGGCCTGCCTGAAGGCCGCGACATAGTCCCGGGAGGCCTGGCCCGGAGCGTCCTCCCGCCAGTGGTCCACGAAATAGGCCCCGAGAAAAGCCCGCAGGCGGGAGACGGCCGACCCGTCCCAGGCGTCGCCGCCAAGGAGCGTGCCGGTAAACCCGGCCTTGCGCGCGGCCAGGGCCTGGAGCATGGCCTCCTGGGTGTGGTTGGGCAGGAAAAGGGCCTGGGGCGCGCCGGCCAGGGCCTCTTCCATGAGCTCCCGAAAATCGCGGCTGCGGTCCGGATAGGTGAAAAGCCCGGCCGTTCCGCCGCACTCCGCGAACGCCTTGGCAAAGGCCCGGGCCAGGGACTGGCTGGACAGGCTGTCCTGGTTGGCGATGATGGCCACGCGCCGCAGACCCAGGTCCCGGGCGGCCATCCGGCCCAGGACCGCTCCCTGGAAGGCGTCGGTAAAGGCGATGCGAAAGATGTGGGGCCGCCCGGCCGTGACCACCTCGGCCGTGGCCGAAGGCGCGACAAGGGGCACCCTGGCCGCCTCGGCGGCCAGGGCGGCGGCGTCGGCCAGACCGCTGGGGAAGGGGCCGATAATGGCCGTGACGTGCTCCTTTTCGGCCAGTTCCCGCACCACCCGGGCCGCTTCCTCGGCAGAGGCCTTGTCGTCGCGAACCACCAGGGACACCTGGCAGGGGAGCCCGCCCACCTGGGGCGTGCCGGCCCGGCGGGCCGTTTCCACGGCGAACCGGGCCGCTTCCAGGGCGTTGCGGCCGGACCGGAACCCTTCGCCGCTAAACGTGGCCACAAACCCCAGCCGCACCGCCACCGGCTTGGGGCCAAAGCAGCCGGATGCGGCCGCCAGGGCAAGCAGCAGAAGCAGAGCGGCGGGAACGCGAAACATGGGCGTTCTCCTCTGGCTTGGCTAACGGGCTTTTCGCGCCGCCACGACAGCGGCAAAGGTCGCTTCCCACCAGGCCAAAAACGGGTCTTCCGCGCCCAGGCTAGGGCCGAAGACCACTTCCGGGTCATAGGTCCACACCGAAAGTCCGGGCAGGTCGGCCGCGCCCTGGCGCAAGGCCAGGTCCAGGCGCGGCGAGGTCAGGATGTTGGCGGCCCGAAGCCTGGCGGCGTCGGAGCGCAGGTGCTCGAAATCCTGGCGGGTGAAGCGGTGGCGGTCGTGGACGAAAAAAGCCAGGCGGGGCGAGGCGCCGAGCATGCGCCCAAAAAGCCCGGGCAGGGTGTCCCGGTCGGATTCGCTCAAGACCGCGATATAGGGCTCCCTGCCCAGGACTTCGGCCGAAACCGCGCCAACCGGGCCGCGAAAGCGCCAGATGTCAAACGTCAGGCCGAAAACGGGCCGGCCCCAAGGGGCCAGGCGCTTTTGCGCCGCAACCATGGCCGCCTCCAGGCCCTGGGGGCCGGCAAAGACGCAAAAGGCCTGGGCCTTGGCCAGGGCCGAGGCGTCCCGCCGCCAGGTCCCGGCCGGCAGGACCTTGTTCCAGCCCGGACCGAGGTCCTCGGCGTCGAGAATGGCCAGATCCAGGTCCCGGGCCACCCGGGGATCGGTAAAGGCGTCCAGGAGCACCAGCATGTCCGGGGCAAAGGTGCGCACGGCCGTGGATGCGGCCCGGGCCGGGTCCGCGTCCACCAAAAACCGGCCGCCCGGAATGTAGCGGGCCAGAAGGGCCGCCTCGACTCCGGACTGGCGGGGATCGCCGCCGGGCATCACCTGGAAGGGCGCAACCGGCGGCGCGGCGTCGCCCAGGGGCGCGGCCACAGCGGCGCTTATGCCCCTGGCCTGGGCCCAGCCCAGCAGCCAGGAAGTCAAAAGCACCCGCCCCCGACAGCGGGAAGTCATGCCGCCCACGCCCACCGTAGGTACGCCCGGCCGAAAGGCCCGGCGCAGGCCCAGGCCGAAAAGCCGCGTCCACAGGCGGCCGTACAGGGCATAGGCCGCCGCCGGCGGGGCCAGCAGGCCCTGCCAGGCGGCCTGGCCGACCTCAGCCAGGCGGGGCGGGGCGGCCAAAAAAGCGAAGGGGCGAAACCGCCCCTCCTTTCGCCGTCGCGTGCGTCGGGCCATTCTCAATGCCGCGCCATGGCTAAATGGATTTTTGCATGAGAAAGCACAGCCATAGTTTTCAGGGCGCAGCCCTAGTCCCTGTTCGAGCCGAACAGGCGCAGCAGCATGAGAAACAGGTTGATGAAATCCAGGTACAGGGTGAGCGCGCCCAGGATGGTTCCCCGGCGTACGGCCGTGGCGTCGTCGGCCGGGGCCATCTGGCCCATGACCTTGAGCTTTTGGGTGTCAAACGCGGTCAGGCCCAGGAAGACCAGCACCCCCACGCAGGAGATGACGAAGTCCATCATGGGGCTTTTGGTGAAGATGTTGACGATGGACGCAATGACAATGCCGATAAGGCCCATGAACAGGAAGCTGCCAAGCGAGGTCAGGTCCCGGCGGGTCAACAGTCCGTACAGGCTCATGGCCCCGAACATGCCGCCCGTGACCAGGAAGGCGTTGATGATCACGGCCTTGGCGTAGACGGCGAAGATGGCGGCCAGGGTGACGCCGTTTAGGGCGCTGTAGAGGAGAAACAGGCCGCTGGCCGTGCCGGCCGAGAGCCGGGAGATGGCGGCGGACAGGCTGACCACCAGGGCCAGCTCGGCGATGATCAGGCCGAAGAAGATGAGCTGGTTGCCGAAAACGGCCCGCATGATCGCCGGGCTGGCCACCGTGAAAAACGAGGCCCCGGCCGTGACCAGAAGGCCCAGGCACATCCAGCCGTAGACGCCGCGCATAAACGCGTTTACAACCTCGACGCGGGTCTGTGCAGTGGGCACGGTGCGATAGGGAAGCGCCATATCAATTCCTCCTTGGAAGGACGGCTATCCTGCTATGAGCCTATAACGCGCCGGATGGCGGGTGGCAAGGGGAGCCGCGACAGGGACTTGCCAGGCCCGGCGCAGTTCTTAGATGGAGAAACGGGTCCACAGGGTCATGCACGAAGCGCTTTTAACGGTTACGGGGCTTACCACAGTGTTCGACACCACGGCCGGCGCGGCCGTGGCCGTGGACGACGTGAGCCTGTCCATGCGCCGGGGCGAGACCCTGGCCGTGGTGGGCGAGTCGGGCTGCGGCAAGACCGTGCTGTCCCTGTCCATGCTCGGGCTCATCACCCCGCCCGGCCGGGTGGCCGCCGGCCGGGTGGTTTTCGACGGGCTTGACCTGACGGCCCTGTCCGAAAAGGAGTTGCGCGCCATCCGGGGCCGCCGGGCGTCCATGATCTTCCAGGAGCCCATGACCTCGCTCAATCCGGTGCTGCAAATCGGCGACCAGGTGTCCGAGGCCGTGCGCGTCCATAAGCGGGCAACCCGGCGGGAAGCCCTGGCCGAGGCCGAGGCCATGCTGGCCCAGGTGGGCCTGCCCGAACCCGGGCGGCAGCTGGCCGCCTATCCCCACGAGCTTTCCGGCGGCCAGCGCCAGCGGGTCATGATCGCCATGGCGCTCATTCTTTCGCCGGAGCTGCTCATTGCCGACGAACCCACCACGGCCCTGGACGTGACCGTGCAAAAGCAAATCCTCGACCTCATGCTGGGCCTGACCAGGGCAAGGGACACGGCCATTGCCCTGATCACCCACAATCTGGGCGTGGTGGCCGAGACCTCGGACAACGTGGCGGTCATGTATTCCGGCCGGCTGGTGGAATATTCCGGCGTGGCCGGGCTTTTTGCCGAGCCCCTGCACCCCTATACCCAGGGCCTTTTGGGCTCCCTGCCGCGCCTGGATGCGCCGGGCCGTCGGCTGACCCCCATTGCCGGCACGGTGCCGAGCCTGCTCGCCCTGCCTTCGGGCTGCCATTTCCATCCCCGCTGCCCCAGGGCGTTTTCGCCCTGCGCCAAGGAAATCCCGCCCCTTTTTTCCCGGCCCGGCGGCCGGCTGACGCGGTGCTGGCTGTATGCCTGAGGCGGCCGAACATTCCCCCATCCTGGATCTGGCCGGAGTCAGCCGCCGCTATGTGGCGGCCGGGGGCTTTTTTTCCGGCAAGCGCCGGGACGCGGCCGTGGCCGGGGTGGACCTGACGGTGGCCCGGGGCGAAACCGTAGGCCTGGTGGGCGAGTCGGGCTGCGGCAAATCCACCCTGGCCCGGCTGGCCGTGGCCCTGGAGCGGCCAAGCGCCGGCACGGTGCGCCTGGACGGCCAGGACCCGTGGGCCGGCGGCCGGGCATTTCGCCGCCGGCTGCCGGGCCTGGTCCAGATGGTGTTTCAGGACCCGTTTTCCTCGCTCAATCCGCGCCTGCCTATTGGCTGGACCGTGGCCGAGGGCCTGCGGGCAGCGGGCTTTGGCTCGGTGCGGGAGCGCCGGGAGCGGGTGCTGGAGCTTTTGGACCAGGTGGGGCTTTTACCCGAGCACGCCAGCCGGTTTCCGCACCAGTTTTCCGGCGGCCAGCGCCAGCGGGTGGCCGTGGCCCGGGCCTTGGCCCTGTCTCCGGCCCTTTTGGTGTGCGACGAGCCGGTTTCGGCCCTGGACGTGTCGGTCCAGGCCCAGGTGGTCAATCTGCTGCGCGACCTGCAGGAGCGCCATGGCCTGGCCTACCTGTTTATTTCCCACGACCTGGCCGTGGTCGGGCATTTGAGCGACCGGGTGGCGGTCATGTACCTGGGCCGGATCATGGAACTGGCCCCGACCCGGGCGCTTTACGCCGGGCCGGTCCATCCGTATACCAGGGCGCTTCTGGACGCCGTGCCCCGGCCGGACCCCGGACGCCGCCGCCAGTCGGCAGCGGCGGAGGAGGCCCCGGAGCCGGCCCTGTCGCCGACCGGGTGCGTGTTCCATTCCCGCTGCGGAAAGGCCACGGCCGCCTGCGCCGCAGCCGAGCCGCCCCTGGTCGAGGTATCCCCCGGACATTTCGCGCGCTGCGCGCGCCCCTGACAGGATCATAAGGAGACGACATGGATTACATCGAAAAAGCCGCCCAGGAAATCTTCCGCGTCTTTCTGGCCGAGCACTGGGCCCGGTTCTATTTCGCCGTGGAACAGGACGGCGCGGTCTTCCTGGACATCCCGGACGAGGCCCTGGCCCTGGTGGAGGCCGAGGATGCGGCCCTGGCCGGGTTCATCCGGGGCATCAACGGCCAGCCCGTGGATGTGGAAACCTCCCGCCGGGCCATCGGGGAATTCGTGTTCAAGTCCTTCGAGGACGGGACCTATCCTCCGGGAACCGTGGCCAAGGCCTTTGACAGCAAGCCGTTCGGGCTGCTCATGCAGCTGTTCTCCGTGTGGCTTTCCGGCCACGAGGCCCAGCTCGACGCCGAGGTCCTGCCTCACGGCGAATGGGCCAGGCTTTTTGCCGCCTGGCGGGAAGACCCGGCCGTGGCGCGTTTCGCCGCCAGCCTGGCCGCCGCCGGCAACCCCGGGACTCCGGCCAGCGACAACGTGCACTAGCCGCTGCCGTAAAAAACAGAAGAGGCTTTTGCAAAGCGGGTCGTTTTTGAAGCCTTCGGCGACCAAAGAGCTTGGCCTTTTGGAAACCCATGGTGCATTCACGACGTTTAGCCTGACATCCATTGCTGCTTCACGTGACGTTTGATTGTTGCAAGAGCCTCGGACGAATTTTGCGAACGCCACTCGTGCCGCGCTCTTGAAATCCGTGCCTGCGGCTTTCGAGAACAAGGGCATAGCATTGTCCTTCTTTCCTTGAAAAACAGAGACCTGTTTTTCAAGGACGCAACATCACGCCTTGCGTCGTCGGCCCCGTCCATGGCTGGGGGCGGGGCCGCAAGCACGGCCGGACCAGCGGGTCGCGCCGGGCTCTTGCTTCCCTGTTTTGCGCGCCGCAGTGTCTTGGCGCATCTTGCAGTCCCGATTTTGCCGCGTTGCCGAATAAATTTTACGCGACTTGACATTGCGGCAAAAAGCCTTTTTATTGTCCAAGCTGTCACACCGGACGTTTGGAGGTGTTTATCATGGATATGTACTTGTCTCTTGCCCTGGACATTGTGAAGGCCCAAGCCAGGGTGCGCAACATGACGGAAGAAGAAATAACGGCCATGGTGTCCAAGCTGGCTGAGAGCATCAGATCCATCGATGCCGAAGCTGTGCCGACTGCCGGCGACGTTTCGCAAGGCCCGGCCCTTGACCCGAAAAAAGCCGTCAAGGAACGCAGCATCACCTGCATGGAATCAGGGAAATCCTTCAAAATCCTGACCAAGCGGCACCTGGCCAAGTTCGGCCTTACTCCTGAGGCGTATCGGGAGAAGTGGGGCTATCCCAAGAACATGCCGCTGGTCTGCAAGTCGCTGCAACGGGAGCGCCGCAAGAAGATGCGGGAGATGAAGCTGTGGGAGAAGCGGGCCAAGGCCTAGCCCCATTCCCTTGTTTCGCTCCGATCGTATTGGGGCGACAATCCCGAGCCCGGAACGCCTGAATTAGCGTTCCGGGCTCGTTCGTTTCGGGCCCCTGGGGAACCGGCCTCGCTTCGAGGCGGCCCTTTCGGCGTTTTTCAGGGCCGCCCACTCTTGACTGGGCCGCGTATCCGATTATTTTTTTGGCGCTCGCCGCGTGCGAGTGCTAGCAGCCAAAGGGCAAAGGACGGAATCGGCCCTTGACAAACAGGGGCCGAAGGCGGACTTGTTGCGGCCGGCGCTCCGGCCGGCCGCCAGGCTGATGCGGGCCAACTGCCAGGGCTTATTGGAGGACGAGATGCCGATCTACGAATACCATTGCGAGAAATGCGGCCACGAATTCGAAGTGTTGCAGAAAAGTTTCGACGTGGATGAAGCGCCGTGCGAGGAATGCGGGGCTCCCTCCAAGCGCATGATTTCCAACACCTCGTTCGTGCTCAAGGGCACGGGCTGGTACGTCACCGACTACAAGAGCAATGGCGGCTGCAGCGCCGCCGGCGGCAACGGCGCATCCGGCAACGGCAAGGCCGAGAAAAGCGACGCCGCTTCCACGTCCTGCGCCTCGGCTCCTTCGGGCGGCTGCTCGTCCTGCGCCGGCGCTTCAGGTTCCAGCGCCAGCGCCAGCTCCAGCTCCAGCTAACCCCGGCTAGAATCCGAGCCAGGCCCGGATTTTCCCCATATCCAGGCTTTCTTCCACCACGTCGGCCAGGCGGTCCAGGGCCGGTTCCAGGTCCCGGACCGTCACGCGGCCGATGGGGGCAAGGCCGCGTCTGATCCGCAGCCCGTCCAGCCAGTGGCGGCGGAAGACGTCGGCGTCGAACAGCCCGTGCAGATAGGCCCCCCATACCGGCAGGTCCGGCCGGGCAAAGCCGATGGCCGTGCCGTCGGTCCGGCGCGCGATCTCCAAAACCGCCTGGCCGTCCGGCCGGGTATGGCCGTGGTGGATTTCGTAGCCGCGAAGAGCCAGCCCTGACGGCTCGTGCACGGCCTCGGTCACGGCCAGGGTCTTGTCAGGGGCCAGTTCCGTGACCACGGCCAAAAGTCCCAACCCCTCCTCGCGCCCCCGGCCCGATTCCAGGCCCAGGGGGTCCAGCACGGCCGCGCCCAGCATCTGCAGGCCGGCGCAAATGCCCACCACCTCGGTTTTGCCGGCCAAAGCCAATGCCGTCACGGCCGCATCCAAGCCGCGTTCCCGCAAGGCGGCCAGATCGGCCAGGGTGTTTTTGCTGCCCGGAATGATGATGGCGTCGGGCCGGCCCAGGTCCTCGGCCCGGCCCACCCGGCGCACCCGGGCGTCCGGCTCGGCGATCAGGGCGTCCAGGTCCGTGAAGTTGGACACATGGGGCAGGTCGATCAGGGCGATATCGAGTGTGTCGGGATCGTCCGGCGGCGTTTGGGCCAAGATGCCGCCGGCCTTGAACGTCACGGAATCCTCTTCGGGCAATCCCAGGTTTTCGATGGAGGGCACCACGCCCAGGACCGGCCGGCCGGTCAGGTCATGCAGGAACGCGTTGGCCGGAGCCAAAAGCCCGGCGTCGCCCCGGAAGCGGTTGAGCACGTAGCCGCACACCAAGGCGCGCTCGGCTTCGGTCAGGCATTCCATGGTGCCGGCCAGGCCGGCATAGGCCCCGCCCCGGTCGATGTCGGCCGCGATGAGCACCTTGGCCCTGGCGTGGCGGGCCATGGCCATGTTCACGATGTCGTGGGCCTTGAGATTGACCTCGGCCGGGCTGCCGGCCCCCTCGATGACCATGACGTCGGCTGTGGCGGCCAGGCTGTCGTAGGCCGCCTTGGCCGCCGCAAAGGCCTCGGGCTTGAAACGAATGTAGGCGGCCACGTCCATGACGCCAACGGGCTTGCCCATGACCAGGACCTGGGAACCCTTGTCCGAGGTGGGCTTCAGGAGCACCGGGTTCATGCGCGCATCCGGGGCCAGGCGGCAGGCCTGGGCCTGGAGGATCTGGGCCCGGCCCATTTCCCGGCCATCGACCGTGACTCCGGAATTGAGCGACATGTTCTGGGCCTTGAATGGCGCAACAGCCAGGCCCTGGCGCAAAAAGGCGCGGCACAAGCCGGCGCACAGCACGGACTTGCCGGCGTTGGACGACGCGCCCTGGACCATGAGGGCCGGGGTTTGCCGTTTGGGGAGAAAAGCCGGGGCCCTCGGCGGGTCGAGCACTGCGGCCAGGGCGGCCAGGATGCGGCCGGTTTCGTCTGTCGGCCGCACGGCCACCCGGATGAAGCGGTCGGACAGGCCGGCGAAATTGGCGCAGTCGCGCACGGCCACGCCGTGCTCGGACAGCAGCCGCGCGCACAGGGGCGTGGAGGCCGGGGCCGCCTCGGGCAGTCTGGCCAGCAGGAAATTGGCCTGGCCCGGGTACACGGTGCAGCCCAGGCTGGCCAGGCCTTGGGCCAGGGCCTGGCGCAGGCCGGGCAAGATGGCGCGGGTGCGCTCCAGATGCTCGGTATCCGCCAAGGCCCGGGCGCCGATGGCCTGGGCCAGGCTGTTGACCGACCACGGCGCAAGCCTGCGGCGCACCCAGCCCACCAGGTCCGGGCTGCCGGCCAAAAGGCCCAGGCGCAGACCCGGAATGGCAAAGGATTTGGTCAGCGACAGCAGCACGGCCACGTTGTGGGGCCGGGGTCCGGCCAGGCTCACGAAATCCGGCGCGAAATCGGCAAAGGCCTCGTCCACCAGAAAAAGGCTCTGGGGATGGCGGCCGGCCATGTCCGCAATGGCCTCGGCCGGAACCACCCGGCCGCTGGGGTTGGCCGGGCTGCCGAGAATCACCAGGGAGGGCGAGGTCAGGACCGACTCGATGCGCTGCGCATCCACGGCAAAGCCGCCGGATTCGGACAGGGGCACACGCCGCACGTCGAGCCCGGCCTGGTGGCAGGCCGCGGCATAATCGGCATAGGCCGGCACCGGAATCACGGCCCGGGCCAGGCCCGTGGCCCGGGGCAGGGCAAAAAGCAGCTCGCTGGTGCCGTTGCCGGCGATGTACTGGCCGACCGGTGCGCCATGGCGTTTGGCGGCAGCCGCGAGCAGGGCCGTGCAGTCCGGGTCCGGATAATGGACGAGGTCGGAAACAGCGGCGCTTAGGGCCGGCCGCAGCCAATCCGGCGGCCCCAGGGGATTGATGCTGGCCGAGGCGTCGCAAATGGCGTCCGGATCGCGGCCGGCGGCTGCGGCCAGGGCGCGGATATTGCCGCCGTGGGGAAAGGCGGCCTTCACTTGGCCGCCTTTTCCGGCCGCTCCGGCACCAGGAGCACCAGGTACCAGCCCGTGGTATGGGTGCGGGCGGCCAGCACGGCCTTTTTGCCGAGGCTGGCGGCAATGGGCCAGGACTGGCCGGATTCGGCCCGCTCGATGACGCTTTCGGCCGCGGCGTTGACCTCCTCGTCCGAGGACGATTCGCCCTTTTCCAGGCCCATGGCGGCCAGGCCCCGGTCGGCCCGGAAATAGACCACCGCCTCCCCGGCCTTGGCGTTTTCCGCGTCGATAAAGGCCGCCAGCCCGGGATCCGAGGCGGCGATGGCCTTGCCGCGCCGGTTCATGAGCACAGCCTTGGCTCCGGGGATGGTTCCCAGCTCGGCCAGGACCGCCCGGGAAAGCTGCTTGAGGGTGATGTCCCGGGAGGCCACGGCCAGAAGCTTGTCCTCGTCGTAGACCGGGCAGGACACCGTGACCATCATGCCCGCCCCGGCCAGGTCCAGGTAGGGCGACTCCCAGCCGCAGGCCTTGTTGGCGAAATCCGCTGTGGTGTAAAAGTCCTTTTCCGTGGG
>CAZBER010000069.1:0-13129 GCA_964490985.1 uncultured Desulfovibrionaceae bacterium
GGGGTGACCCCCTCCCGGCCGCCGGAGGCATTCTCTTCATCTTATCTCGCCTTGGGCAAGGTGATGTGGAACTGCGTGCCCGCGCCGGGGGTGGAGGTCAGTTCGATGGCCCCTTGGTGTTTTTTGACCACGTCGTGGGCGATGAAAAGGCCCAGGCCTGTGCCTTTGAGGCCTTTGGACGAGAAAAAGAGGGTGAAGGCCTTTTCGCGGGTTTCCTGGTCCATGCCCATGCCGTTGTCCGTGATGTCAAAGACTGCGGCATCGTTGCCAAGGGATGTCGTGAAGGTGATGGCGTGGCTTTCCTTGGCCGTGTCGGCGGTGCAGGCGTCGATGGCGTTTTCCAGGATATTGACCAGGGCGGCCGACAGGTTGGCCGTGTCGACCATGATGGAGCCCAGGTTCTCGGGGATGTCCGCCTGAAAGGCGATGCCTTCCCGGGCGGCCTTGGGTTCCACCACCTGGGCCACATTTTTGGCGAAATGCGACAAGTCCACGAGCTCATGGGCCATGTCCCGGGACTTGGCGTAATAAAGCACGTTGAGCACCAGCGAGCGCACCCGCCCCACCAGCGATTTGATCGTTTCAGCGGCAGCGGCCGTGCGCTGCTGGTCGCAGTGCTTGATCCCGGATTCCAGGCGGTACACGCCGCCTTCCAGGACCGTCAGCATGCCCTTGACCCCGTGGGAGATGGACCCGAGCATGAGCCCAAGCGAGGTCAGGTGGTCCTGGAGTTCGCGAATCTGGGTGATGTCCGTGGACAGGGCCATGACTTCGCTGATTTCGCCCTCGCCGTTTCGGAGGGGGGCGGAGAAGGTCAGCACGTTTTTGGCCCGGCCGTCCAGGCAGGTGACCACGGCTTCCAGGACATGGCGCTTGCCGTCGGCAAACGTGGCGTCCACCGGGCAGTCCGGACAGGGTTCGGCCCGGTGGCGGAAGACCTCGTAGCAAAGCCGCCCCTCTCCCTCGCCGAAATCCTCTTTGAAAAGGGTGTTGTTGGCCACGATGCGGTAGTCCCGGTCCCGGACCGCGATATAGCAGGGCGTGGCCTCGAACAGGTCCAGGTATTTCTGCTGGGAGATGCGCAGTTCTTCCTGGAGGCGTTTGATTTCGCTGACATCGACCGCCATTTCCAGGACCAGCTCCACCTTGCCGTCAGTGGCGGCAATGGGCGAGGTATGGACCATGACCGGCAGTTCCCGGCCGTTTTTGCAGATCATGGTTTCCCGGCAGCGCTGTCCCTTGCCGGTCTCGAAGGTCTTCCAGACCGGGCCGTCGAAGCCGCGCAGGGCCTGGCCCACATAGACCTCCCAACTGTGGTGCCCCACCATGTCGCCCAGGCGTTCCTTGTAGAGCTGGTTGGTGGCCACCACTTCCAGGGAGCGGTTGTGCACGGCCACGAAGCAGGGCATCTCGTTGAAGTACCCGGCTCCGTCGCCGAAGTCCGCGGAAAGCCCCTGGATGGCCTGGCACATGGTCTCGACCATCTGGCCGGCGGCGAGCTGGCGTTCCAGTTCCACCACGCGGATGGATTTCTCGTGCACCAGCTTTTCCAGGTTCTGGGTGTACTGGCGCAGTTCCCGGCGCAGGGCCAGCTTTTCGTCGATGCGCTTTAAGGCTGCATCCAGGATGTCGTGATTGATGGGCTTGGTGACGAAGTCCGCGGCTTCGTACTGGAGGCAGCCGATAGCCAGGTCCATGTCCCCGTGGCCCGAGATCATGACCACCTCGGTGTCCGGGGAGCGGGCCTTGATGCGCTTCAAGAGTTCCATGCCGTCCATGACCGGCATCTTGATGTCGGTCAGGACAATGGCCGGCTGGACCTCTTCGAAAATTTCCAGGGCCTTGGCCCCGTTCTCGGCGGCATGGACTTCATAGCCCAGGTCCGCGAGGAAAAGGCCGAGAAAGCGGCGGATGTCTTCTTCGTCGTCAACAAGCAGGAGGCGTTCGCTCATGGCCCTGGTCCTGTCGGTTGTCGCCTCCGGGCCGGGATTTCCGGCCCGGAGGCGGCCTGGGGCGGCCTTGGCCGCCTCAGGAACCGATGGTCTCGCGTACGAGGTTGAGCAGTTCCTTGGGCTCAAACGGCTTGCTGAGCGCCCCAACCGCGTTGGGAATGACGTATTTCAGCCCCATATGGCCGGTAATGACGATGATGGGGATGTTGGCGTGCTGCTTGCTGCGCAACAGCGCCCGGTTGAACCATGGCCCGGTCCGCTCCGGCATCTCGATGTCCAGGGTGATGAGATCGGGCGTGTTGGCGGCCAGCACCTCCAGGGCTTTTTCCCCGTTCTCGGCCGCCAGCGTCTCATACCCGTTGTCGGACAGCAGGGTTTCCAGGTAGTCCCGGATGTTCGGATCGTCGTCCACGATGAGGATGGTCTTGGGCATCTTTCCCTTTCTCCTTTTGCGGCCAGGGAGTGTTCCCGGGCTCAGGCCTCGGTCGCCTGGGGCAGTTTGTCGGGACGGTTGACGCTGACGACCGGGCAGGAGGCCCGCACGATGACTTGTTCCAGGGCGCTGCCGAAGGGCCGCTCGTCGGTATCGACCTCGCGGGCGTGGTGGGCCATGACGATGAGGTCGGCCTGGCGCTCGCGGGCGAACTTCACGATTTCCACATAAGGCGTCCCTTCCCATACCTCAGAAGTGTGGCGTTTGAAATCGCCGAGTTTGGCGGCGAAATCATGATGCAGGCGGCGTTTGGCCTCGGCCAGCTTGGTCTCGATGCCTTCCTGGGTCAGGGCAATCGCCGACTGGAAGCGATCGAGGTCCACGCAGTGGAACATGTGCAGTTCGCCGTCCACGGCCTTGGCCACGGTGACGGCGAACTGGAAGGCCGACTCCGACGCCTTGGAGAAATCCGTGGCAAAGACGATGTTGGAGAACCCGCCCCAGAACGAGGCCGCCGGCCGGCCCACGGTCAGCACCGGGCAGCGGGCCGACTTGGCCACCTTCTTATGGGTGGCCCCGATGACGCCGCGCTTGTAGAACCCGGTTTCCCCGGCCTGGCCCCGGGCGCCCATGACGATCATGTCCGCGTCCAGGGACCGGGCCATGCGCAGGATTTCCCGGGAGGGCACGCCCACCGCGATCTCCACGCAGTGGTTGGAGCACTGCGCCAGCTGCTTGGCATAGGTGGTGCGCAATTCCTCGGCCACGCCGTCCAGGTAGTTCTGGTCCGCGTCGACTTCCTCGCCCGTGCGCGTGTCCAGCACCAGGTTGCTGTCGCCCTTGCCCGGAATGCCGAGCACGTGGAAGAGCGTTATGGCCGCGCCGTATTGTCGCGCCATGTCGAAGGCCACCCGGGCCGCGCCGTCGCAGTCCGGCGACCCCGAGGTCGCAAAGAGTATTTTTTCAAACATTCCTGACCCCTGTGGAACGTGAGAGGTGCGTTGTTCGTTGCCTCGCCGGCCCTGTCCTATTCCTCTTCGTCCGCGTCTTCCTTGGGCTTGAGGTGCTCGGGCACGATGACCATCTTGAGCAGAAGCGGCTTGAGAAAGGACCAGTCGATGTGGATATGGTACTCTTCCTCCAGGTCGCGGATGGCGTCCCAGCAGTTGTGGCACGGGGCGATGACCAGCTTGGCTCCAGTGGCCAGGATCTGGTCGCGCTTGGTCAAAAGGGCCTTGTTGCGCTGGGGGCGGAACTTGCCCACGCCGTTGAATCCGCCACCGCCGCCGCAGCAGTAGTTGTGCTCCTTGTTGGGGGTCATTTCCCGCAGGCAGCCCGGCTCGACAAGGTAGGACAGGATCTCGCGGGCCGTTTCGGCCAGGCCCCAGTTGCGGATGTAGTTGCAGGAGTCCTGGTAGGTGACAGGCACCTTGATGCGCTTGGTCGGATCGATCTTGAGCTTGCCGGTGCGCAGCGCCTCGGCCACCCACTGCACGTAGTGCATGTAGGGGCGCGGCGGCTGGCCGTCGGGACGGCCCACCCAATAGGGGCCTTCGATGACCGTGGCCCGGTGGGCGTGGCCGCATTCCGTGCCGATGACCCGCTTGGGGCGCAGGCGCTCGATGGCGCCGTACACGTTTTGGACCTGCAGCTTGCACGCTTCCCAGTCGCCGGCGAACATGGACAGGCTGGTCTGCTCCCAGCCTTCCGAGGGCACGGTCCAATTCTCGCCCGCGATATGGAAGAGAATGGCCGCCTCGGCCAGGTCTTCGGGGTAGTGCTTGGGCTCGCGGGCGTTACAGGTGTACATGATGTCCGCGTCTTCCTTGTCGATGGGGATTTCCAGGCCAGGCCAATCGTCCTGCTGTTCCTCCTCCATCCATTTGCACGTCTCCACCCAGTCTTCGGTGGTCACGTCCATCTGGGCGCGGTAGACGCGGTGCATGCCGGCTCCGATCTTGAGCTCCCAGGGCACGAATCCCTGGGAATAGAGCAGGCCCCGCAGGTAGCCCATCATGACGCCCATGTCGATGCCGTGGGGGCAGTACATGGCGCAGCGGTTGCAGCAGGTGCACTGGGACCAGGCCACTTCCATGGCATGGCGCATGAACGCGTTGTCCACATCGCCCTTGCGGCGCACGATCTCGCCCAGGGTGGACTGGATCTTGTAGGACGGCACCTGCTTGGGGTCCCGGTCGTTGACCAGGTACAGGAAGCAGGAGTCGGCGCACAGCCCGCACCGGGCGCAGATGTCGAGCCAGGTCTGGGTGCGCGATTTGCAGGTGTTCTGGATGGCGGTGGCCAGCTTTTCCCGGTCCACCTCCAGTTCGAGCATTTCCTGGTAATATTTCGTGCCGCGGGTGTCCGAGAGCAGGGCCTTGAGGTCCTCCTCGGTCGTGATGGGCCGCTTGTTGCAAAAGATTCCTTCGGGCATACCGTTTCACTCCTTAGCGATGTTCCAGGGCGGCCGTCTACCAGACGATGCCGCTGCCCCGTTGGCCGCCGCGCTTGACGCCGAAATCCATGCCGATCTGGGCCCGGGACATGAAAAACAGCACCACGTGGGACAGCTTGGTGAACGGGATGGCGATGAGCATGATCTCGCCGGTCAGCACGTGGGCCGTGAGCCAAGCGCCGCCGCCCCCGGCCTGGTGGGCGGCCACGTAGCCGGTGATCAGGGGGGCAAGGCTGATGGCCATGATGAGCAGGTCATGGGGCGAAGTGATGATGCGCACCTCGGGCAGGGCATAGCGGCGCAGCAGGATGAACACCCCGGCCAGGATGGCCAGGATGGTGAGCAGGTCGGCCACTCCGGCCGGCAGGGTCGGCCAGGAGATGCCGAAGCGCTCGGACAGGACCATCACGTGGCCGAACAGGAAGATCGGCACAATGACCAGGCCGATGTGGAACAGGAAAAAGGCCGCCGCGAACACGGGTTTGACCCGCCAGCTCCGGGAGGCATAGGGCGTGAGCCAATGGAAGATGGACTTGAGCGCGCCCTTGACGGCCAGGTCGCGGTAGTGGCCGTAGGGAACGCGGTCAAGCTGCCAGCTCAGCCCCTTGACGTATTTGACGATACGATAAATGCATCCGATGAAGAATATGGCGAACGACAGCCACAGCATCGGACCCGTCAGGAATGCATACATGATATTCTCCTTCTATCCCGTGGTCCGGCCGGCCTAGTACCGCCTGTTGCGTTCTTCCCGTCCCGTCAGGAATCGCCAGAAACCGACGAAACCGATCAGCACGACACCCATGAGCACATAGGTGATGCTCTTGTTGTGGAGCATCAGGTCTTGAAGCGTATTGAACATAGCGTGACTCCGCTTTGTTTAGTGGGATGAGTCTTTGTACGCCGGGTGGGCGAAAAAGATCGGCATACGCGTGACGATGAACCGGAAGGCCAGCAGGCCGACGGTGACCACGAACAGCGAGATGATGATTTCGCCCAGGCTCGGGAAGTAGCGCTCGGCGCTGGGCAACTGCCAGTTGAAGGCCACCAGGCTGACGTTGAAGCGGTTGAGCATGATGCCGATGACGGTCCAGGGGGCGGCCAGCCGGATGAGGCGCAGGTTGCGGTCGCGGTAGCCCACGGCGTAGCAGTAGCACGGCAGGGCCACGAAACCGACCACCTCGAGCAGCCACCAGGCGCCGTAGCCGGTGAACAGGTACTGCCAGCGGTTGTCCATGGCCAGGCCGAAGATCTTCATGGCCAGGTAGCCGGCCATGATCCAGGACGCGCCCTTGGCAAAGGCGATCTGCAGGTCCTCGTAGCCGGCGTTGTATTCGGTGTCCATTTTATGATGGTAGTACTTGTGGGACAGGGTGCCCTCGAACACGACCATGGACAGGCCCGCGAACATGCTGGACATGAAAAACATCAGCGGAATGTAGGGGGAGTACCACAGGGGGTGCAGCTTGGACGGGGCGATGAGGAACAGGGCGCCAAGCGAGCTCTGGTGCAGGGTGGACAGGATGACGCCCAGGATGGTCAGGCCCATGGTGGCCTTGACCAGGATGCCCCGGTACTTGTCCAGCCCGCCCTTCCATTCCATGGCCGCGGGCAGGTATTCCAGGAAGAGCACGGCCAGGTAGATGAACACGCAAAGGCCGACTTCGAACAGGATCGAGGTCGTGCCCTGCTGGTAGAAGATGGGGTACGGCAGGCGCCAGGGCCGGCCCACGTCGTAGTTCAGGGCGAACACCACCAGGGCGTAGCCCAGAAAGGCCGTGAGAATGGCCGGGCGCACGGCCGCGTGGAAGCGCTTGAAGCCGAAGATGTAGCAGGCGGCCGAGGTGGTGTAGCCGCCGGCGGCCAGGGCCACGCCGCACAGGAGGTCGAAGCCGATCCAGATGCCCCAGGGATTGTTGTCCGAGAGGTTGGTGACCGAGCCCAGGCCCATGGTGAAGCGCATGACCGTGACGATGAGACCGGCCACCAGGATGATGCCGGCTATGATGTTAAACGGCGTGAAAAGCGAGCCGTTTTGGGTTTGCTGTTGCGTCGACATTACGCGTCCTCCCCGCCCTCGGCGTTTTTGGCGGCGGCCTCCAGGGCCTTTTTGACCTCGACTTCGATGCGCCGTTTGTTGGCCACCTCGGCCTTGGCCAGCTCTTCGGACAACTTGGCCTCGGCATCGGCGCTGGCCTTGGCGATGGCCGTTTCCACGGCCTCCTTCTTCTCGGCCTCGGCGATCTTATCCTTGCGCTTGCTGATGGCGTACAGGCCGGTCAACAGCACCGGCCACACGCCGGCCACGGCCGGCACCGCGGCCAGGGCTCCGGAGGTCAGCTCCGGGGCCGACGTGGTGCCCAGGTGCTCGTCCATGCCCAGGGCGGCGAAGGACGGCTTGGGCGCCAGGTACAGCCAGCTCGTGCCGCCCATCTCGTGCTCGCCGTAGACGTGGGACACGTACAGGTCGGGCCGGGAGGTGATGCGGTCCCAGGCCACGTTGAGCAGCTCCCGGCGCTTGCCGAACTGGAGGGCCTGCTTGGGGCAGGCCTCCACGCAGCCCGGAAGCTTGCCTTCCAGGAGGCGCGGCTGGCACATGGTGCACTTCATGACCCGGGGGGTGAGCGCCTTGTGGTACTCGTAGGCCGGGATGTTGAACGGACAGGCGATCATGCAGTAGCGGCAGCCCACGCACACCGAGGCGTCGTAGGTGACCGCGCCGGTTTCGGTCTTCTTGAAGGCCTTGACAAAGCAGGCCGAGGCGCAGGCCGGCTCCAGGCAGTGGTTGCACTGGATCTTGCGGAAGACCGGGTTTTGCCCGGGCTGAGGCTGGTACTTGTTGACCACGGTATAGGACTTGGCGTCGGTGCGGCGAGCCTGGTCCATCACCTTCAGATCGTCGAAGGGTTTGTCCGGCGCGGGCAGTTCGTTGACCTGGTTGCAGGCGGCCTCGCATTTGCGGCAGCCGATGCAGCGGGTGGCGTCGAACAGCACGCCGCCCGCATTGGGCAGTCCGGCCACGTCGGCGCCCGAGGCGGCCCTGGCCGTGACGCCCGTGGTCAGGCTCAGCCCGGCCGCACCCAAAAGGCCCAGAAAGTGTCTTCGTTTCATCGTCTCGAGACCTCGACTGGTTGGGGTCTTATTGTTTCTTTTCCTTGTGGCAGCCGGCGCAATCCGTGGCCAAGGGCACGGGCTTGGCGCCAGGGGCCTTGTCAACCACCTTGCCGTCGATGCCCATGGCCGTGTGGCAACCCATGCACTGGTTGTGGTAGGCGGCCTTGAGGTCGGGCTTGGGCGAACCGTTGGCGTTCGGTCCGGCCGGGTGGCAGTTGCCGCAGCGCGGCGGGGTCTTGGAGGCAGGGCTCATGTGATGGCAGCCCTGGCACACGGCGGCGTCGGTCTCGTGGAAGGCTCCGGCCAGCTTGGAATCCTTCATGCCGGCCACGAGGGAGGCCACGATCTTGCGGTGCGGCAGCACCGAAGGTTGGTAGTCCTTGGCCAGGGAGCCCATGGTCACGGTTTCGGGGATGTCTTCGCTGGCAAAGGTGGCGGTGGCCGCCCGCTTGCCGGCCAAGAGCTTTTCGGCCAGGGCCGCTTCCGCGGCCATGGTGTCCTTGCCGTGGGCCTTGGCCGTCAGTTCGGCCTCGGCCTGAGCCAGGGACTCGGCCGGAACGGCGTGGCAGGAACCGCAGGCGGACACGTCGCCCACGCCCTTTTTCATGTGGCTGTGGCAGCCGGCGCATTCCGGGCGCTTTTGCTGGGTGGCGTGGCAGCCGGCGCAGCTTTGGCCGGCGTCGACCTTGTGCATGGCCGCTTCCAGGGTGACGAAACCGCCTTCCTTGGCCCCGGGCACGGTGTGGCAGGCGCCGCCGCAGGTGGACAGGGCGGCGTGGTGGCAACTGACGCAGGTTTCGCTCTTGGATTCGTGATACTTGTGGTCAAACGGCACCGGCGGCATGTTGGAAGGCTTTACCGGCTTGCCGTCCGCGCCCATGAGCACGGTTTCGGCCACGGCCGGCCGCACCAGGGCAAAGTCGGGCTGGCCGCGCTTGATGCGCAGGTCCGCGTCCTTGGGAACTTTTTTCAGCGACGTCTCGGCAATGGCCTTCTGGTCCAGGGGACCGTGGCAGCCGGCGCAGGTGGCCGGCCCGGTGGGCACGTCCTTGCCCGCGGCGGCCGTGGCCCGGTGGCAGGTCACGCACTCGCCGTGAGCGGCCAGGCGCAGGGACCGGATCTTTTCGGGCTTGCGGCCGGGCACGTCGGAGCCGGTTTCCGTGTGGCAGTAGACGCAGGCTCCGGGCACCTGGTCTTCCTTCTTGGCCGGGGCGGTCTTGCCCGCGGCCTCGTCATAGACGTGGTGGCAGGCGCCGCACTTGTTCTCGGCCTTTTCCTGGGTGGCGGCATGGCGGAAGTGCAGCCGCTTGTCCACGGTGACGGGCTGCCAGTTGGACGTCACGTCGGGCTGGCTGTTGTGGCAGCCCTTGCACTGCACGTCGATGGGGCCGGTCTTCTGGCCGGCGGCGGTCATGTCCGTGTGGCACTTGATGCAGTTGGCGTGGAAGGTGTCCTTGAGCTTGTCCCCGGTCATGGGCGAATCATCGCGCATGTAGCCCAGGTACATGACCCCGTCCTTGTTGGAGAGGTGGCAGGTGCCGCACTCTTTCTTGTAGAAATCTTTCTGCTTGCCCAAGGCGGTGGTGTGCTTGTCGTGCAGGAAGACGACCTTGGGTTGGGTGAGCGGACCGTAGGCCCGCATTTCGTCGATGGAGACGATGTCGGCCCGCTGCTTGTCGTTTCCTTGCTGATTGGCCAAGACCCGGCCGACCGGCAACGCGGACAGGCCGCACAAGCCGCCCAGACCGCAAACGGCCAGACTGGCCAGCAGTGTTTTCATGCGCCGTTTTCCGTTTTTCATACCTCTTCGACCCTTTGCTTGTCGTGTTCGCTGTGGCCTTTCCCCGTTGTCACTGGACAAAATCCCGCGCGCGCACCTCCCTCTCGCCCCAATGCATTCACCGCAACCCGTGATTTTGCTTAACGAAAACTGCCTATTGACAGCGCCGCTCAAACTTGTCACGAGTTGCAAAACTTGCGTGACAATAAACCTAACGGGTTTTGTGAAAATTGTCACCTAATTTTTCGGTTTCGTGATAAACTAACCGCGGTGGTCCACAAACCACTCGGCCGCCGGAGGCCACGTTGATCGGCATTGACCTGGAGCATGTCCTTGATGGTATGGGCGAACCCATGCAAGACACCACCGTCCCGACCGCTGCGCAGCCGGCCGAACCCAATTACCTGACCGTGGAACAGATGGGCCGGCTGGACGCGGCCTTTGCCGCCTGGGTGGCCAGGGCCAAGGGCAAGCGTTCCGTGATTTCCCGAAACCGCGCCCGGCTGACGTTTCTGCTGCTGCGCTACACCGGGGCCAAGCTCGGCGAGATTCTGGCCTTAAATGACGAGACGGACTTCGTCCTGGCCTACCGGAAGGTGCTTTTGGGCGGCGGCAAGGGCGAGGACGCCCGGCCCAGGCGCGAGGTGTATCTCCCGGCCGATCTGCACGCCGAGCTCAAGCAGATCCTGCGCGACCCGGATTACGCGCCGCTGCGGGGAACGATCTTCCACCTCGACCAGGGCTACATGCGCCGGGTGGTGTACGAGCGGGCCGAGGAATGCGGCGTGCCCAAGAACCTGGCCAACCCCAACACGCTGCGCCGTTCCCGGGCCGTGGAGCTTTTGCACAACGGCGTGCCCCTGACCGTGGTCCAGCGCATCCTGGGGCACCTGACCGCCAATTCCACGGCCGCCTTCCTGGATCTGCCCGAGGAAGAGCAGAAGCGCCTGGAAAAGTACTTCCTGGAACGGGAAAACCGCCGGGCCGCCGGCACCCACAACACGTTTTTCGGCAAGGTCTCGGCCGTGCTCCCGGGCGAAATCCAGTCCCGGGTGGAGATCACCACCCTGGGCGGGCACTGCCTGGTCTCGGTCATCTCCACCAAGAGCCTGGAGGCCATGGGGCTTAAGGAAGGCATTTTCGTGACCGCCCGGATCAAGGCTCCCTGGGTGGCCCTCGGCACCGACCGGGATCCCCCTCCCCAGGCCGGCGAAAACCGGTTCAAGGGCGTGGTGGAACGGGTGTCCAAGGGCCGGGAGGGGGCCGAGGTGGTGCTGACCCTGGATGACGGCACGCGGCTGTGCTCCATGCTCGGCCTCGATGCCCTGGAACGGATGCGCCTGGGCGCGGGCGACGGAGTGTGGGCCGTGGCCGACGCCTTTTCCGTGATTTTAAGTGTCGGCTAAGGGGCCCTGCCGCCCCTGGCCCGGCTCCCGTCAGGCTGCCGCCGCCGCAAAAGGATACGGATCATGCCCGCGCAGACGCCCAAATCCCCACCTTCCTGGTTCGCCGCCCTGGCCGGAGCCCTGCCGCGTCTGCTGCACACCATCCGCTGCTCGCTCATCACCAAGCTGGCCCTGGTCACCGGCTCGGCGCTCATGGTGTTTTTCTTCCTGTGGTCGTCGCTCAACATCAGCGCCATGAAGACCATGTCCATGGACGGCGCCATGTCCGACATCGACCGGCTGGAAAACACCATCAAGCTTGGCCTGCACTATGCCATGCTCACCTATTCCCCGGAGTCCATCCGGGAAATCATCAAAAACGTCGGCACCCAGCAGGGCATCCTGTCCATCCGGGTCTACAACAAAAAAGGCCAGATCAAGTATTCCAACCTGCTGTCCGAGGTCGACGAGACCACGGACATCAAGGAGGAGGCCTGCTACGTCTGCCACCGCACCGAGCCGCCCCAGGCGATTTTGGGCCTTCGGGAGCGGTCCAGGCTTTTCGCCGACGAAAACGGCCGGCCGTGCCTGGGCATCCTGTGCTCCATCGACAACGAGCCGGCCTGCGCCAACGACCCCTGCCACGTGCACCCGGCCGACAAGAAGATCCTGGGCCTGCTCGACATGGTGGTGTCCCTGGAGCCCACCGAGGCCAAGCTGGCCCGCTACACCGAGATCAACTTCCTGGCCGCCCTGGGCGTGGCCGCGGCCACCTTCCTGATCCTGTTCCTTTTCATCCACCACCTGGTCCACCTGCCGGTGCGCCGGATGATCCGGGGCACCCGGGCCATTGCCGCGGGCAAGGAATTTCGCGGCGTGGCCGTGCGCCAATCCGACGAACTGGGCGAGCTGGGCCGGGCCATCGACACCATGGGCCGGGAGGTGCTCACCAAGCAGGCCGAGCTGGAGCGCCAGAAGGACCGCTACCGCGACCTGTTCGAGCACGTGCCCTGCACCATCACGGTCCAGGACAAGAACCTGCGGCTTTTGAGCTACAACCAGGGATTCGCCGAGGAGTTCCACGCCCGGCCCGGCGAATACTGCTACAAGGTTTACAAGGGCCGCGACGAGCCCTGCCCGCGCTGTCCGGTCATCCTGTCCTTCGAGGACGGGCTGCCCCACGTCACCGAGGAAATCACCGTGGACAAGGACGGCTACCCCAAGACGCTGTTCGTCAGCACCTCGCCCATGACCGACGAGGCCGGCGTGATCACCTCGGTCATGGAAATCAGCCTGGACATCACGGAAAGCAAGTTCCTGGAAGAGGAGCTGGATCGTTCCCGCAAGAAATACCAGGCCATTTTCAGCTGCATACCCACGGCGCTTTTCGTCCTGGACCGGGGCGACCTGACCATCCTGGAATGCAATTCCCGGCCCCAGGGTCTTTACGGCTATGCCGCCCTGGAGCTTATCGGCAAGAATTTCCTGGAGCTTTTCGACGAGCCGGACCTGGCCCCCTTCGAGACCGCCATCCGCCAGGAACGCCCCATCGACCGGGTGCGCCACCGCCGCAAGGACGGCTCGGACTTTTACGCGGCCATCCACATTTCCACGGCCGAATATCCCGGCAGCCAGGTGTACCTGGCCTCGGTGACGGACATCACCAGCCGCCTGGAGACCGAGCAGCAGCTCATCCAGGCCAGCAAGATGGCCACCCTGGGCGAGATGTCCACCAGCGTGGCCCACGAGCTCAACCAGCCCATGACGGTCATCCAGACCATAGCCGACTATCTGCGGCGAAAGACCGGGAAAAGCCAGCCCCTGGACCAGGCCACCCTCCAGGAAATGGCCGAGGGCATAAGCCGCCACATCGCCCGGGCCACGGGCATCATCAACCACATGCGGGAGTTCGGCCGCAAATCGGGCCTCACCCTCGAGCCCGTGGACCTCGGCGCGGTGCTGCTGCACACCTTCGAGCTCTTTTCCCAGCAGCTCAAGGTCCGCAACATC
>CAZBER010000069.1:13139-24769 GCA_964490985.1 uncultured Desulfovibrionaceae bacterium
GGCCAATCCCCTGGAGCAGGTGTTCATGAACCTGCTCTTAAACGCCCGGGACGCCGTGGACGAGCATTGGGGGCCAAAGGCCCGGCCGGGCGACAAGCGCATCAGTATCCGCGTCCATGCCGACGGCCCGTATGTGGCGGCCGAGGTGGCCGACAACGGGCCGGGCATTCCGGACGCGGTCCTGGGCCGCATCTTCGAGCCCTTTTTCACCACCAAGGAAGTGGGCAAGGGCACGGGCCTGGGCCTTTCCATCAGCTACGGCATCGTCAAGGACTACGGCGGCGTCATCGAGGCCGACTCGCCCCCCGAAGGCGGCGCGCGCTTCGTCATCCGTTTGCCCATCCGTCAAAACCAGCAGGGATGACGCCTCCGGCGGCTGGGAGGGGCTCGGCCCCTCCCAGACCCACCCGCATGGGGGCCGTGACAGCGCGTTTTTTCCTTGCCTGACGCCATGATCCGATTCATAAAAACTCGGTCACAAGCGCGGTTGGCGTGGAGGCAGACCCATGGCCAAGAAAATCCTGATCGTGGACGACGACCCGGACATTGTCAGCTATCTCGAAGACGTCTTCGCCGATGCCGGTTACGACACGGCCTCGGCCCGAAGCGGCCGCCAGGCCCTGGAAGCCCTGGAGGGCGAGACGCCCGACTGCATCACCCTGGACCTGGAAATGCCGGACATAAGCGGCCCCAAGTTCAACCGCGCCCTGGCCAAGGCCGGCGCGGCCGTGCCCATCATCGTCATCACCGGCCATCCGGGCCTCAAATACGTCATCCCCGGCGCCCGGGCGGTCTTTGACAAGCCCATCGACCGGGAGGGGCTGCTGGCCACCGTGCGCGCCATTCTGGGCTGATGCCGGGAGTGGGGCATTTTTCCCCACAGGGCCGCCTTGTCGGAATTCACGGTTGGCAGAAGCCGGAATTCACGGTAGAAAGAGGGGGTAATTCACGGCAGGCAGGGACCGAGGACCGAGACGCGATCCGGCCCGGGCGCCCCGTGGCGGGGCGCCCGGGCCGACACACCAAGGAGGCGGGCATGGCGAAGAAAATCATGGTGGTCGACGATGATCCGCAGATCATTTCCTATCTGGTCACGCTTCTTTCCGACAACGGCTACGAGACGTGCAGCGCCACGGATGGAGACGAGGCCATGCAGGTGCTGGAGCGCGAGCGGCCGGACTGCATCACCCTGGACCTGGAAATGCCCCATGAATGGGGTCCCCGGTTTTACCGCAAGTATTCCCAGAAGGAAGAATTCAAGAATATCCCCGTGGTGGTCATAAGCGGCCTGGACGGCTACGACCAGAGCATCCGCAAGGCCGTGGCCGCCCTGCGCAAGCCCTTCGAGCCCGAGGCGGTCCTGGTGGCCGTCAAAAAGGCTCTGGGCGAATAGCCGCACATTTTCCAACGCCCTCGCCCCCCTCCCGGGCGGCGAGGGCGTTTTTTCGCGCCTGCCGTTTCGCGGCCGCAAAAAAGCCCTCTCCGGCCAGCGGGAGAGGGCTTCCCTGGAGACAAAAACCTGGCCTGCCCCCTGGTCAGGGCCGGGAACTATTTGAGCGAGCTGATCTTGCCGAACTTGGTGGATTCGGCCCGGTAAAACACGTTCTCGATGACCTTGTCGTTGCCCACGTCCTTGTAGTCGATGCGCACGGGCGACCCGTCCTCTTTCACCTTGCGGAAAAAGTCGGCGATATTCTTGTACTTGTCCGACCGCAGGCCCGGGTCCACCACGAAAAAGCCCTGGCTGGTGACAATGGTCAGGACGTTTTTCGTCTCCTGGACCTCCTCCACCATGGCCGTGGTCTTCTTGTACCGGACCGCCAGGCTGTCTTCGGTCAGAAAGTCCATGACGTAATAGGCGGCCACAAGGAAAAGCAGAAAGGACAGAAGCAGCAGCACCTTGCCCTTGTTGACGGCAAAGTCGCCGATAACTTGCCGCACCTGTTGCGTCTTTTTCATGTCGATCATAGCGCCTCGTTGCGCCGGCGCGGCGGCAACCCGCCTCCCGGCCATGTCGTCGCCGGCCTATAGCATCCTTGGGCCCAGGAAAAAAGAGGGGAAACCGGGCGCTGCGCCATGGCCGCCTTGGCTACGGCTCGATGCGGGTGCCGAGCATTTCCAGGAACTTGCGCATCCATTCCGGATGGGCCGGCCAGGCCGGGGCCGTCACCAGGTTGCCGCTGACATGGGCATTGCTGAAGGTGGCATTGACGTCCACGTAGCTGGCCCCGGCCCGTTCCAGATCGGGCCGCACCGCCGGGTAGGCCATGCACTGGCAGCCCGACACCACATCCGCGGCGGCCAGAATCTGCGGCCCGTGGCACACGGCCGCAATGGGCTTTTGGGTCGCGCCGAAGTGCTTGACGATTGCGATGATCCGGGGATTTAGGCGCAGGTATTCCGGGGCCCGGCCGCCCGGGATCACCAGCGCGTCGAACGCGGCCGGGTCCACGGCGTCGAAATCCGCGTTCAGGGTGAAGTTGTGGCCGCGCTTCTCGCTGTAGGTCTGGTCGCCCTCGAAGTCGTGCACGGCCGTGCGCACCTGGTCCCCGGCCTTTTTGTCCGGGCAAACGGCCGAAACGTGGTGCCCGACCATGACAAGCATCTGAAACGGCACCATCACCTCGTAGTCCTCGACATAATCGCCCACGAGCATCAGTATCTTTTTCGCGGCCATACGTCCCTCCTTCCGTTCGCTTTTGCCCGCCGCCCCCATCGCCTCGAAGACGGGCGCAATGCCGGCCCTATTTGATGACGCCGGGCGTGTACGTTTTGTCGCAGTTGCACCGGTAAAACTTGCGGTCGCAAAATTCCAGGCAGGCCGCCCGCGTGGCCTCGACCTTGCCCAGGCAGGAGCCGGAAAGCCCGGCGGACAGGGCATCGGCCTTGTCCTGGCACGCCTTTTTGCACTCGTTCATGCCTTCGTGGTAATCGGTCACCACTTCCTGAAAGCCCGCGCAGATGCGATCGGCGCAGGCCGCATCCGCCCCGGCCGGGGCCTTGCGGCAGGCATCCTGGTATTCCTGGGGAGTGATGATGGGCTTGACCCGGGTACAGCCCCACAACGCGGCGACCAACAGCAGGCCGACCAGCACAGCGCCTCTTCGCACGATAAGCTCCTTGAAGGTTTGGTCTCCGGCAGGTCGGGAGCGTACCGGAGCTTGCATGCTGCTTACTCCCAAGCGGCGGATGTGACAAGCCGTCTCCAGCCATTGACGCAAGGCCCCGGCCTCCCTAGCATCCGGCCATGACCAGGGCCGCCCCTCCCCTTCTGCCCTGGCAACCGTGCCTCCTGGCCTACGTTGCCGGCATCCTGACCCTGGAATACGGCCTGGCGGGCGCAAGCGCCCTGGCCCTTCTGGCCGTCTTCCCGCGCCCGGCCCGGCAGCGCCCCCGGACCTGGCTTCTGCTCGCGGCCTTTGGCCTGGGCCTGGTCGCGGCCTGGCTGGCCATGCCCAGCCTGCCGAAAACCATGCCGCCCGGCCTGGCCGCGGGCAAGCCCGTGCGGCTGGAGGGCCGGGTGGCCGTGGTGGACCCCAGGCCCGAGGGCCGGCTGTCGTGCACCCTGGAAAACGTCCGGCTTTTCGGCCCGGACGGCGAGGCCGGGCTTCTGCCCGGCGATCTGCTGCTGACCGCAGACAACCTCTCCCCGCGCCCCGTGCCCGGCGACATCCTGGCCGCCACGGCCCGGGTGCGCCCCACCCGGGGCTTTTCCAACCCCGGCACCTCGGATTTCGCGTTTTTGCGCCGCTTAGGCGGCGTGTTTTTCCGGGCCTACGCCAAGGGGAATCAGGTCGAGCGCATCCAGGCCAGCAGCAACCGTCTGGCCCTGTGGCGCGAAGCCCTGCGCCAGCGGACCGTGGCGGCCCTGGCCCCCGACGAAAACGCCGGCCCCGAGGCGCGTGCCGGCCGGGCCATGGTCGTGGCCCTGCTTTTCAGCGACCTGTCCGGCTTTGCCGCCCATGACCTGGACCTGGTGCGCCGGGGCTCCCTGGCCCACACCCTGGCCCTGTCCGGCATGAACGTGTCCTACATGGTCGCCCTGGGCTTTGCCCTGGCCTGGCTCCTCGGCAAGTGCCGGCCGGGCCTGTATCTGCGCCTGCCCCGGCCGTACCTGACCCTGATTCTGGCCGGGCCGCTGGTGGTCGTCTACTGCTGGCTCGGCGGGTATTCGCCTTCCCTGTACCGGGCCGCCATCATGTTCGCCGGCTGCGGCCTGCTCCTTGTTCTGGGCCGGCACATGGCCCTGTTCGACGGCCTGTTTCTGGCCCTGGCCGTCATGCTCGCGGCTTCGCCCCTGACGGCCTATGACGCGCGCCTGCAGCTTTCGGCCCTGGCCGTGGCCGGCATCGGGCTTTTCTGGCCGCCTTTCGCCGGCCTGTCGGCCAGGCTGGCCCTGCCCCAGCCGGCCAAGGTCCTGGTCCTCGGCAGCCTGGGCATCCTCTGGACGAGCCTGTGCGCCGAGGCCGCCGTCATGCCGGTGATCGCGCGGCTTTTCGGCGAACTCAATCCCAATCCCTGGATCAACGTGCCCTGGCTGCCCATCCTGGGCTTTGTGGTCACGCCCCTGGCCTTGATGGGCCTGGCCCTGCTGCCGCTGCCCGTTGTGGCCGGGGCCGGCCAAGGGCTCTTGCTGGCGGCCGCCTGGTGCTGCCAGGGGCTCATGCAGGCCCTGGCCTTCCTGGATGGAGAGGGCCTGCTCCTGTCCTTTCCCGTGCTGCGCCCGTCCTGGCCGGAAATGCTCGGCTGCTTCGGGCTCTTGGCCTGCCTGGCCGTGGTTCTGGCCGGCCCGCGCCGGCCCCTGGGAGCCATGCTCCTGTCCCTGGCCCTGTGCGTGGGCCCCACGGCCTGGCGAGGGATTGCCGACAGCCGGTCCGAAGTTTCGCTCACGGTCCTGGACGTGGGCCAGGGCCAGGCCGTGGTCCTGACCCTGCCCGGCGGCCGGCGCATCCTGGTGGACGGGGGCGGGCTTTTCGGCAATTTCGACGTGGGCCGGGCCGTGGTCGGGCCGTTTCTCACGGACGGACGGCCGCCCCGGGTCGAGCTCGCCTTGGCCAGCCATCCCCACAGCGACCACATCAAGGGCCTCATTTCCATCCTGCAGCGTTTTGACGTGGAAATGTTCATCGACAACGGCGGCACGCCCGAGGGCAACCTGGCCGCGGCCATGCGAAACGCCCTGGAGCAGCGGCGCATCAATCACGCCTCCTGGCGGGCCGGCGACAGCCTGGACCTGGGCCAGGGCCTGGTCCTGACGGCCCTTTCCCCCAGCAGCGCCACGGACCTGGACGGCAACAACGGCTCACTGGTCCTGCGCCTGACCTGGAACGGCCGGGGCCTGGCCGTTTTGCCCGGGGATGCCGAGCGCGGCGTGCTGGGCCGCCTGGCCGCCTCGGGCGCGGACTTTTCCGCCGCCGTGCTGGTCGCGCCCCACCATGGCTCCTCCTCCAGCCTGGCTCCCCGCTTTTATGCGGCCGTTTCGCCCGTGGTGGCCGTGGCCAGCGCCGGGGACGGCCGTGTTCCGGGCTATCCTTCGGCCAAGGTGACCGAGGCCCTGGCCAGGCTTGGCTGCCCCATCTTCTGCACCAACCGTGACGGCGCCGTGACCGTGCGCTTCGCCGGCCCCAAGGCCCCGCCCGAAGTGATCCGCACGGTGGCGGCCGACCAAAGGGATTGAGCCCGTCCGGGCTGGTTCTGCCTTCCCCTTCCGTTTCCTGGCTATGACTCCAAAATCACGTGACAATTGTCGTTAGAACCTGGCGGCGGATCAACCGAAACAGCATGACGGACAAATGCTATTGCAGCTTTGTTCCCGCTTTTTTTCATTGCCTGTTTGCAATTCCCTTTTCCCGTGCCATACTGGGTCGCATTTCTTCCCTGCGGCACGCACTGGCGCAACCGATCGGTTCGCGGTGAAGAAACGACGCGGCAAGGGCTTGGCATTCGTAAGTCATTCCAAGGGAAATCAAAGGGAACTGCCATGGCACAAGAGATAAAACAGGCAGGGTCCGGCGGCGGCGAGGCCCGGTGCGCCATCACCGTGCTCCTGCCCCGTTCCGAAGTCTACCGCTTCTGGCGCAATTTCGAGAACCTGACCTTCATGCAGCACCTCGAATCCGTGCAGGTGCTGGACGAGAAACGCTCGCGCTGGGTGGCCAAGGCCGGCAACGGCAACCGCCTCGAATGGGAGGCGGAAATCGTGCGCGAGGTCGAAAACGAACTTCTCGAATGGAAGACCACCCAGGGCACGGAACGGATCGGCGGCGGCATGGTGCGCTTCGCCGACGCGCCCGGCGATCGGGGAACCGAGGTCCAGGTGGCCATGCGCTACGACGTGCCCGGCGGCGGGCTGGGCGCGGCTTTTCTCAAGATGTGGAAGGAGCACCCGGTCCAGATCGTCCGGGACGACCTGCGGCGTTTCAAGCAGCTCCTGGAAACCGGCGAAATTCCCACTACGGTCGGGCAACCCATGGGCTCGTAATGATTTTTTTCTTAAAAAATACCGACGTATTTTTTAAGGGGCGCAACGCTAGCCGCCAACCAAAGGAGCGTTCCCATGAAAGCAGTCTGCTGGTTCGGTTCCAACGACGTGCGGGTGGAAAACGTGCCCGAGCCGAGAATCCTCAATCCGCACGACGCCATTGTCAAAGTCTCGCTGACCGCCATTTGCGGCTCGGACCTGCACCTGTACGACGGGTATATTCCGAACATGGAAAAGGGCGACATCATGGGCCATGAATTCATGGGCCATGTGGTGGAAATCGGCCCCGAGGTGCGCGAGGTGCAGGTGGGCGACCGCATCGTGGTGCCCTTTCCCATTGCCTGCGGCCGGTGCTGGTTCTGCAAACTGGGACTGTGGTCGCTTTGCGACAACACCAACCCCAACGCCCAGCTGGGCGACGACCTGTACGGCTTCGCCGGCGCGGGCATCTTCGGCTATTCCCACCTGCTTGGCGGCTATGCCGGCGGCCAGGCCGAATACGTGCGCGTGCCCTTCGCGGACGTGGGCCACGTCAAGATTCCCGAGGGCGTGCCGGACGAAAAGGTGCTCTTTCTCTCCGACATCTTCCCTACCGGGTACATGGCGGCGGAATACTGCAATATCCACCCCGGGGACGTGGTGGCCGTGTGGGGATGCGGGCCGGTGGGCCAGTTCGCCATCAAAAGCGCCAAACTGCTCGGCGCCGAGCGGGTCATCGCCATCGACCGGATTCCCGAGCGCCTGCGTCTGGCCGAGTCCTTCGGCGGCGCGGAGACCGTCGACTACACGGCCTGCGACAGCATCACCGAAGAGCTCAAGCAGCGCACGGGCGGGCGCGGCCCGGACTCCTGCATCGATGCCGTGGGCATGGAAGCCCACACCTCGGGCCTGCTCTATGCCTATGACCGGGTGAAACAGAGCCTCAAGCTGGAAACCGACCGCCCCTATGCCCTGCGCGAAGCCATCCAGGCCTGCCGCAAGGGCGGCACGATCTCCATTCCCGGCGTGTACGCCCAGTTCGTGGACAAGTTCCCCATGGGCTCGGCCTTTGCCAAGGGACTGACCATAAAAACCGGCCAGGCCCACGTGCACCGCTACCAGCGGCCCTTGCTCAAACGCATCCTGGACGGCGAGATCGACCCCTCGGCCGTCATCTCGCACCGGCTGGGCCTGGAGGACGCGCCCATGGCCTACAAGAAGTTCAAGGAAAAGGAAGACGAATACATCAAGGTCGTACTCAAGCCGTAGCCGCTTCGGGCTTCGGTTTGAGAGGGGTCGGGCGTCCCGGACGAGACGGGACGCCCGGCCCTAAAAGACGAAGTTGGCCCAGGCTGACTGCCCCATCTACCGTACTGACTAACGGCACCGTGATCTTATGTTTCACCACAGCCGACGCTTCGCCGAAAGCCTCGTGCACGGTTAAAGCTGACGAAGGTGATTGAAATTAATGGCGTCAATGCGGTGATGTGAAAGAATCGAAAATAACCGAAAGTCATCTGTCAAGACAAGGTACTGATCTTTGGCTGCGGAGATGATGGCGGAATCCGTCAACCCGAGTTCCTTAAAATATTTCTCTGCGGCTGCTTTTTCACTTGTAACATACGTTTCATTGACGAACAGAATCCTATCAAAAAAGGTTTTAAAAACAGCAGCACGCCGTCCCGCATCGACCTGGTTCAATAAGTTCGAAACTTCCGTCAACACGTTGGGTAGACTGACGATGACATCAAAAAAATTTGATATATACTCCAGTAAGTTGTAATCTTCTTTTGTATATTTTGCTGTCCTTTTAAAATTTTGGATATAATTTAAATCAAATTTTCCAACAACATAGAGTATAAAAAGGTTTGTATCAATCAAAAGCCCCTTCGATTTATAACGAAGAAGCAACGACGATTTGTAATCATACCCTATCATTTGCTTCTAAATTTCAGCGCCTTAAACTCTCCTGTCATAGCGTTAAGAATAACATACTTATACGCTCGTTGAGGAGGAAATGCATCCATTTGATAACTAAATGTTATGATCCATTCTTTAGCCTCTTCATCAAGTTCTACCTCTTCAAGTTCGACACCTAATGAAAGGCCTGAAAGCTCGTTAAAATAATCTCTGGCCAAACTGACCGCTTTCTTGACATCAATCATAGTATCCTCCAATAATATCGCAGCATAACAAATCGCTTATTTCCAATCCCAAGGCTCTAGGAACATACTTCTATCGAATCAATTAAAAAACATCAATTGGTTTTATCTTCAGAGATGGCGGGACATGGGCCAGCCTTCCGGCCAGCGGCAAACTCACACGAAGAACAAGTTTACCGCTGGCAATTTATCTCTTATCCCGACCGCGAGCATCGCAAAAGAAATGCCCGGAAGATAGGATACTAAAAGATGAAGTTGAGCTTCTTTTTGAACGCGGCCAGGTTGCGGCCGGCCTGCTCCCGGGCCGCGGCGTCGCCCTTGGCCAGGATGTCCCAGACCAGGTCCGGGTCCTGGTCAAAGGCCTTGCGCCGCTCCCGGATGGGCTCCAGGAACGCGGCCATGGACTCCACCAGAAGCTTCTTGCAGTCCCCGCAGCCCCAAGAGGCCGAGGTGCAGCCCGCGACAATGCCCGGCAGCCGGCCCGGATCGGTCAGCAGCTCGTGGTAGGGAAACAGGTTGCACTGCTTGGGGTCGCCCGGGTCCGTGGCCCGGGCCCGCAGGGAGCAGGTCAGCATGCTCATGACCTTTTTCTTCATGGCCCCCGGCTCCTCGGACAGGCCGATGGCATTGCCGTAGCTCTTGCTCATCTTGCGGCCGTCCAGGCCCGGCAGCTTGGCGTCCGGGGTCAGCAGGGCCTGGGGCTCGGGAAAAAAGTTGCCGTACAGGTGGTTGGCCCGGCGGGCGATCTCCCGGGTCAGCTCCAGGTGCGGCAGTTGGTCCTGGCCCACGGGCACGAAGGCCGGCTTGTAGATGAGGATGTCCGAGGCCATGAGCACCGGATAGCCCAGGAAGCCGTAGGTGGTCAGGTCCTTGGCCGCCAGCTCGGTCAGCTGGTCCTTGTAGGTGGGACAGCGCTCCAGCCAGGACACGGGCGTGAGCATGGACAGCAGCAGATGCAGCTCGGCATGCTCCTTGACCTGGGACTGCTGGAAGATGACGCACTTGTCCGGATCGAGTCCGGCCGCCACCCAGTCCTTGACCAGCTCCGGCACAAAGCCCTTGATGCGCTTGGGCTCGGCATATTCCGTGGTCAGGGCGTGCCAGTCGGCCACAAAGAAATAGCACTCGTGGGTCTCCTGCAAGGCGATCCAGTTTTTGAGCACGCCGAAGTAATGGCCGAGATGCAGCGGCCCGGTGGGCCGCATGCCGGAAACAATGCGCTTGTTTTCCTTGGGAATGTTTTCGCTCATACCACACGCGTCCATGCAATCGTGAAGGATATTCCATGCCCGGCCGCCAATGGCCGGGGCCTACAGCAGCAATTGATACAGGAAGGAGACCGCCGGCAGCAAAATTTTGCCCAAAACGCCGGTCACGGCCAACAACAGCAGCAGGAAAAACCCCCAGCGGCCAAAGGCCATGTAGTGCATGGCTGCGCGCGGCGGCAGGAAGGCGGCCAGGATGTTGCTGCCGTCCAAAGGCGGCACGGGCAACAGGTTGAAAAGGCCCAGGGCCAGGTTCACCGTCACCCCGGCCGCGCACATATACGCCAGGGGTTCCAGGACCCGGAAGGCCGCCGAACCCGGGGCAATGCCCGCAGCGCCGGCCTCCACCGCCCGGAAAGCCAGGGCAAAGGCCACGGCCAGCAAAAAGTTCGTGGCCGGCCCGGCCAGGGCCACCAGCATCATGCCCCGGCGCGGATCGCGGAAATACCGGGGGTCCACCGGCACCGGCTTGGCCCAGCCGATCATCCGGGTGACCAGAAAGACCAGCACGCCGAGGATGTCCAGGTGCTTCAGGGGATTGAGCGTCAGCCGCCCGGCCAGCCTGGCCGTGGGATCACCCAGCCAGTTGGCCACATAGCCGTGGGCCACCTCGTGGAACGTCACGGCCATGAGCACGGGAACCGTAAGCAAGGCGATCTCTTGGATCACCCGGGAGATATCCGGAGACATGGGGATGGCGGTGTTGCGTCCCTTAAAAAATACGTCAGTATTTTTTAAGAAAAAGGTAATAATTTAAGTGCGTTGACACTGAAAGTCAGAGAACCTCTTTTTGAAAGAAGAGTTACTAGCACGAACCGCCCGCCGGGGCAAGGGCAATCCCCCAAACACCGAAAAGGCGGAAAGCGCCCCGACGCCCCCCGCCCCACATCCAAAACCCGAAAAATTCGATCAGGAGCCGCCGCTCTTGGCCTTTTCCATGGCCATGGCCACCTTGGACTTGAGCTCGCTCAAATCCACGGACTTGACCACGTAATAGTCCGCCGCAATGGACTTCAAGTCGTGCTGAAAGCTGTCGTAGGCGGTGCTCAAGATCACCGGCACCACCTGATCCTTGCCCCGTATCTCCTGCAGCAGATCAAGCCCCGAACGGTTCGCCCCCAGCTTGATGTCCAGCACCACAACATCCGGCGCGACCCGCTCCATGAGCGGCAAAATATCCTCCTCCCCATCCGATGTCACGACGTCATATCCCTCCCCTTCCAGTTCCTCCTGATACAACATGCGAATGTGCTTCTCGTCATCAACGACCAAAATTTTCCCGCCCATTGATAAGCTCCTTGCAACATAACGCAAATGCGCATCAATTCCTCGTCCTTCGCTTTCACCTTATGCTGAAAACGCTTCTCCCGGTCAACCGTTTTCCTCCCCCCCAAAGCCTTGATTCCCGGCCATCGCCGGGCTACACCCGGCCCATGATCACCGTGACCATAAGCTCCCAAAGCCAGCCCCTCACCTTCCCGAAAATAAACACGGTCCTGCAACTGCTCCAAAAACTCGATCTGCGCGTCAACGACGCCCTGATCATCCGCGACAACGAACTGCTCACCCCGGACCGCCGCCTCCACGACGGCGACCACGTCACCGTACGCCTGGTCACGTCGCGTGGGTAGGACGCGGGACGAGGCGTGGGACGGGGTGCGGGAGACGCCTCCGGCGGCCGGGGCGCTGCCCCGGACCCCGCTGGGGCGCTGCCCCAGACCCCGCCGGGACGCTGTCCCGGAC
>CAZBER010000070.1:0-20586 GCA_964490985.1 uncultured Desulfovibrionaceae bacterium
TTCGTGGCCAACGAGGCCGTGAAGTTCCGTCTGGGCATCAAGGTGGAAGACATCTGGGGCCACGGCACGTTTACCGCCGCCAACCCCGAGGTGGCCATCCAGGTCTACCAGGCCTACCTGCAATTCAAGTGGCCCGGCTGCGACATCGAGTTCACGGCCGGGTTGCAGGACGTGTCCCTGCCCCAGTCGTCGCTGTTTTATGACAGCATCGTCTTTGGCGGCGACCGCATGGCCGCCTTGACCGTGAAAGCGCCCCTGTGGGGCAGCTATGTGTCGGTGCTGGCCGGTTTCGGCCGCCTGATCGACGCCAACCGCACCTACGACACCACCACCACCCAGGTCCCGGATGAGCTGGACCTCTACTTCCTGGCCCTGCCCATCACCCTGGACGGCTTCAAGGTCACGCCTTGGGGCGCCATTGCCGTGGCCGGCCGCAATGCCGGCTACTTCACCAGCAGCGCCTCCACCTTCGGCTCGACCAGCTACGCCGAAAACCTGTTCTCGGCCGGCTCGATCCTAAGCGCCGCAACCGGGGGCAACGCCCAGAACGCCTACTGGTGGGCCGGCGGCGCGTTCGAGGTGACGGCCCTGGATCCGCTCAAGTTCTACGCCGACGTGATCTACGGAGCCGGAGCCCAAAACGAGCACAAGCGCAACCGCCGTAGCGGCTGGTTTATTGACCTGGGAGCCGAATACACCGGCTGGGACGTGCTGACGCCCCAGGTCTTCGGCTGGTGGGGCAGCGGCGAGGACGGCTCCATCATCAATGGCTCCGAACGCATGCCGACCCTGCGGCCCAACTGGGGCGCGGGCAACAGCTTCCTGTTCGACGACAGCCAGGAACTGGCCAAGAACTCCAACCTGGGCATGAACGCCGTGGGCTCCTGGGGCCTGGGCGCGTCGCTCAACAACATCTCGTTTATCGAAAAGCTCACCCATCGCCTGACCTTCACCTACATCCAGGGCACCAACTCGGCTGCCGGCATCCGCAAGCTCAATCTCCTCCTGGGCAGCAACCCCTACTATCAAATGGGCCGCGACCTCACCGTCAACGAACATGCGTTCGGCGCGAACATCGACACCAAGTACATGATCTACGAGAACTTGGCCGCCGTCCTGGAGACCGGCTGGGCCCGCGGCGACTTCCAGCAGAGCGTCTGGGGCCGCCGTCTGGCCCGCAAGGCCGAGTCCGGCGACGTCTGGAAGGTCGCTTTCGGCCTGACCTACAAGTTCTGACGCGGCTTGTCGGAAATCACGGCGCGCGGCCGGAGCCTTGGGGCTCCGGCCGTTTTTTATTTTAGGGAGTTGCCTTAGCGGCTTGCAGGCAGGCAAAAAAGCGGCGTGCGCCCTTAAAAAACATGACTATGTTTTTTAATAAAAATAATAGGTTCCCTCAAAACTCGCAGGGACAGATGTCGAAGACACGACATCAGCGGTCGGCCGGCAGGCAAAAAAGCGGCACCACCACGCCCTGGGCTTCCCGGGTGATGGCCGCGGCATCCAGGGTCCGGCCGGCGGGAGACGTGACATAGGGAACCTGGCCCCGGGACAAAAAGGCCTTGACCACATTGAGCTCGATGGCAAAGCCCATGTCCGCCGGCGCGTCGCCCGTGACGGCGGCCACGGCCGCCTTGTCGCGCCCGGCCCGGATGACGCCGGCCACATGGCCGCTGGCGTCGAGGAGCGGCCCGCCGCTGTTGCCCGGCCGCACCAGGGCGCTGACGGCCTGGTCTTGGCCCGGCCCGGCCATTGCGGCCAGGTCCCGGGTTTGCCCGGTGGCAACCGTCAATTGGCCGGTCAGGGCGGTGCGGCCCGGATAGCCCACGGCAAATATGGCGGCTCCTTCGGGCATGTCCCCGCCTTCCCGAAAAATGGCGGCCCGGGGCGGCGCCACGGCCAGCTTGGCCAGGGCCAGATCGTTTTTGGGGTCCAGGCGCAACAGTGTGGCCGGAGTCCGTTTTCCGTCCACCACGGCTTCCAGCCGACCGCACTTTCCGGCCACATGGGCGTTGGTGAGCACGTGGCCGAGCCGGCTGACCACGAACCCCGTGCCCGTGACCATATGCCCCGCATCCGGCGCTTTGTCTGGAACAGAGCCCGCGCCGGCCTGGCCGGCCTTGTATCGGCCGCGCAGGGCCAGGGCCTGGGTGGGGTCCAGGGCCTTTTCGGCCTTTTGGGCCAGGCCGGCCAGCCGGGCTTGGGTGGCGGCATCGACATCCCGGGCCGACTGGCCGGTCAGGGCCAGACGGTACGCCTCGGCCGGATCCCGGGGCACGCCCTGGCCGGCCAGGAGCATCTCGCCCAGAGTGGCGGCCGCCTCGGCGGAACCGGCCTTGACGGCCCGGCGCAACAGCCCCGGGGCGTCCGCCGCCGAGCCGCCGCGCTTTTCCAGGCGCATGAGCCCAAGCAGGTACAGGGCCTTGGCCGAGCCCTTGGCCGCGGCCTTGCGGAAAAACGCATCGGCCTGGAAATCGCTTTGGGCCACGCCCAGGCCCCGCAGGTACAACACGCCCAGGGCCACCATGGCCCCGACATGGCCGCCGTCGGCCGCCTTGCGGTAAAGCGTCGCGGCCTCGGCCGGATTTTTCGGGTCGCCGCGCCCGGCCTCGCGCATGACGCCCAACAGGAATTCGGCCAGGGGGCTGCCCTTGGCCACCAGGGGTTTTAATTCCCGCAGGGCCGTGGCGTCGTCGCCCCGCTCATAGGCCCGCAAGGCGTCGTCGAAGTCGGCCCGGGCCGGAGAGAACCACGCCAGCCCCAGGCAGGCCGCCAACAGCGCCGCCGCCAGGCGCGCCGGCGAACCGGCGAAACTTAAGCCTGGCAGCGACCGGCGCGGCATGCCTGCTCCAACTGGTTTAAAAGCTCCTTTTGGCCGGCATTGATGCGCCGGGCAGCCTCGGCCAGGGAAAACCAGGCGGCGCGGTCCACTTCGGGAAATTCCTCCATGCGCCCGGACCGTGGCGGCCACTCCAGCACGAACCGGTTGGACCGCACGGCCAGGGGATCGATATCCGCCGCACAGGCAAAGGCTTCCACTACCTTGCCCCCGGCCTGGCGCACCGGCGTCAGTTCGATAGAGTGCCCCTCGGGTGCGGGAAGCCCGGTTTCCTCGGCAAACTCGCGCCGGGCCGCGGCAAGCGGCGACTCACCCGGCTGGGGCTCTCCCTTGGGAATGGACCAGGCCCCGGCGTCCTTGCCCCGCCAGTACGGACCGCCGGGATGCACCAGGAACACTTCCAGGCCGTCCTGGCCGAACCGGTACGGCAAAAGCCCCACGCTGCGCCTGGCCACGGCCGGCCTCACTTGCCCGGAGCCGGCGGGGCGGACTGGGCGGCTGGGGGGTCCTCTCCGCTGGTTGCCTTCCGGCACAGGCCGTAGCGCTGGGACGGCTGGGGGCCGGTCGTGGCCGCATGGCGCGAGGAGACCATGGGGAAATTGTCGGATGCGCCCGAATATGCGGCGAATACCGTCACCAGGGTGACGTCGCCGTCGCTGCCCCGGGCCATGAAGGTCAGGCCCATGGGCGTGTCCATGAACATGCCGGGCGTTTCCTTGTCGTCTTCTTCCAAAACGGCCCGGCCCTTGTCCCGGTCGGTGATGGCAATGGCCAGCCCCGGGGTGTTGGGGTCCAGGGGCGGCTTGACGGATACGCTGCCCTGGGGCGTGAATCCGGCCGTTACGCCGCGCAAGAAGGCGCAGGTCAGACGGTCGGCCAAGCGCAGGGCCTGGGTCGCGTCTTCCCCGGCCCGGGCCGGGGCCGCGCCCGTGACAACCAGGGCCGCAGCCGCGCAAAAAGCCCAATGCCGTATGCGTCCCATGCGCCTGTCCTCCTGCTCGTGGCCCTGTGGGTGGTGCCGGATAGTAGGAACCAGGCGGCAAAAACGTCAAGCATACCGAGGAGCATCCCCCAGGATATTCCCATGGCCTCGGCGCTGTCCGAGCCGCCGGCCAGGGCGTGTCGGGGCGGAAACCCACGGCTGGAAAGGCTTGCCGGCTGACCGGCCTTGACGTAATGTTCCACCGCCGCCTCGCCGATCGGCCCCTGGGCGGCCGGGCGCGCCCGCGACAGGCGCGCCCGGGCTTTTTTCAGGAGCTTGAAGCATTATGAAAAAATTTCGCGTCTATTATGCGACCAAAGTGCATGTGACCACTTCGTGGTTTCGGCGCAAAAAAGATGTCTCGGAAACGGAATACGTGGTAGTGACCGCCCACAATGAGGCCCATGCCGTCAAGGAAGCGAAAAAGCACGTGGATCTGGACGCCTTGGGCATGCCCTTCCAGGTGACCCAGATACGCCCTGCCCCGGCCGACGAGGAAGAGGGATGCCACGGTTCCCTGGCCGCCCGGCCGGCGCCCGGAAGCGAGGAACAGCCGGACGCCTAGCGTTGCCCCAGGCGTTGCGGCGCTGCATCGTCAAGACGGCCCCGACCGCAACGCTCCATGGACTGCCGAGCGCGCGGCATGCGCGCAGCGGAGGTTTTTTTGATAGCCGATTTTCCCAAAGGCGCATACGCCCATGTCCGGGGCATTCGCTTCGCCCTGGCCCGCAAGGGCTATCTGGCCCTGACCGCCATTCCC
The DNA here is from genome assembly GCA_964490985.1 of uncultured Desulfovibrionaceae bacterium. GTDB lineage: Bacteria > Desulfobacterota > Desulfovibrionia > Desulfovibrionales > Desulfovibrionaceae > Solidesulfovibrio. The sequence goes on from CAZBER010000070.1 coordinate 4,579, forward strand.
TTCGTATTGACCGCGCTGCTTTTCGTCGGCGCTTTCACCCTGTTCGCCGCCAACGGCGACCGGCTGCTCGAACTGGTCTGGACGCCGGGCCAGGCCGAGGCCGGCGGCGGCATCCTGGCCGTGCTGTACTGGCTCTATGTGCATGTGGCCAAGTTCGTGCTCTCGCTTTTGGCCTTTGTGCTCATGTATTACCTGTTCATGGTCACGGCCAACATCCTGGCTTCTCCGCTCTACGACCACATCGCCGCCCGCCTGGCCCGGGAGGCCCGGGGCGGCCCGGCCGACGACGGGGCCGGGCTGTCCCTGTGGCGCACCGTCCTGGAAGAGCTCAAAAAGGCCGTGTTCGTGGCCGCCGTGCCCATGGCGCTTTTTTTCGTGCCCATCATCGGCCAGCTTCTGGCTCCGGTGGCGGCCGCCCTGCTTTTGGCTTTTGATTTCGTGGACTTTTCCCTGTGCCGCGACCAGCCGCGCTTTGCCGGGCGGCTGCGCTACCTGGCGCGCCATCCCTTGCTCCTTCTGGGATTCGGCCTGCCCCTGCTGCTGCCCATCGTCAACCTTTTCCTCTATCCCTTTGCCATCCTCGGCGCGAGCCTGCTCTACCAGGAGGCCAGCGGCCACGTCCTGCCCGCTTCCCGGCAGGACCGGGCAACCCCGCCCGCCAGCCCCGGGATGTAATACCATTTCCAATGCATCAGTGAAATGAACATGCAGGCACCGAAAGCCACAGACACCGGGAAAGAGATTTTTTTCTGAATCATAACTGACGTTATGATTCAGAAATGGAATACGCGCATGAAAAGCCGCGACGCCGCTGCCGGGACCCGTTCCCTGTCCCAGACCGCCGCCCTGTCCCTGGGCGCCCTGGGCGTTGTCTACGGCGACATCGGCACAAGCCCGCTGTACGCCATCAAGGAATGCTTCCACGGCATGCACGCCATCAGCGTGACCCCGGACAATATCCTCGGCGTACTTTCGCTCATCTTCTGGTCCCTGACCATGGTCGTCACGGTCAAGTACGTGCTGTTCATCCTCAGGGCCGACAACCGGGGCGAGGGCGGCATCTTCGCCCTGCTGGAACTGTTGCCCAAGGACCTGGGCGGCAGGCACTTTCAGGCCGTCATGATCTTTCTCGGGCTTTTCGGAGCGGCCCTGCTCTACGGCGACGGCGTCATCACGCCGGCCATTTCCGTGCTCTCGGCCGTGGAAGGCCTCAACGTGGCCACGGATGCGGCCGAACCGCTGGTCTTGCCCATCACCTGCCTCATCCTGTTCGGGCTTTTCATGGTGCAACGCCGGGGCACCGCCGGCATCGGCAAGGTATTCGGACCGGTCATGCTGGTGTGGTTTATTGTGCTGGCTCTCCTCGGGGTCAGCGAGATCATGGCCGCGCCCCAGGTGCTCTTGGCCGTCAACCCCATTTACGCCGTGGACTTTTTCCTGAGAAACCACCTCCACGGCATGGTGGTGCTCGGCGCGGTGGTGCTGTGCATCACCGGCGGCGAAGCCTTGTACGCGGACCTGGGCCATTTCGGGCGCGGCCCGATCCGGCAGTCGTGGCTTTTTATCGTCTTCCCCTGCCTGCTGCTCAATTATTTCGGCCAGGGCGCAGGCCTGCTGGTCGACCCTTCCATCGCGCCCAACCCCTTTTACAGCCTGGTGCCGCCCGCGTTCATCTATCCCATGGCCGCCCTGTCCACCGCGGCCACGGTCATCGCCTCCCAGGCCCTTATTTCCGGGGTCTTTTCCCTGACCCGCCAAGCCATCCAGCTCGGCTGCTGCCCAAGGCTGCGCATCGTGCACACCTCCAGTCAGATGGAGGGCCAGATTTACATCCCGGAGGTCAATTTCGCCCTCATGTGGGCCTGCATCGGCCTGACCCTGGCCTTCAAGGAATCCAGCCGCCTGGCCGCGGCCTACGGCATCGCGGTCACGGCCACCATGGGCATCACCTCCATCCTGTACTTTTTCGTGGCCCGCCACGCCTGGAAGCAGTCCCTGGCCCGGGCCCTGGCCCCGGTGGTCGTGTTTCTGGCCTTTGACCTGGCCTTTTTCGCCTCCAACCTGCTCAAGGTGGCTGACGGCGGCTGGTTCACCATCCTCATTGCCGTGGTGGTGGTCACGGCCATGAGCACCTGGCGCGACGGCCGTCGGGCCCTGCGGGAGCTGTCCCAGGCCGCCACCGTGCCCCTGCGCACGTTTCTGGCCGAGGTGGCGGTGAAAAACCCGATCCGGGTGCCGGGAACGGCCGTATTCATGTCCCTTTCGCCCCGGGGCGCGCCCGTGACCCTGCTCCACCACTACAAGCACAACAAGGTCTTCCACCAAAACGTGGTGATCCTGAGCATTACCGCGGCCGACATCCCCTACGTGTCCCCGGCCGACCGCCTGGACATCCAGGACATGGGCCTGGGGTTTTTCCGGCTGATCGCCCGCTACGGCTTCATGGAGACCCCCAACGTGCCCGAGGTCATGCAGCAGGCCCGGGCCGAGGGCGTGCCCATCGATCCTCCGGCCGACACCACCTTTTTCCTGGGCCGCGAAAGCCTGCTCACCACGGGCAAGGCCAAGATGGCCGATTTCCGCAAGTCCCTGTTCGCCCTCATGTCCCGCAACGCCCGGCCGGCCACGGCCTATTTCAGCCTGCCGCCGGGGCGGGTGGTGGAACTCGGCGTGCAGGTGGAAATCTAGCCCCCGGTTTCCCGGCCATTGGGCCGTTCCCCCTTGACCCGCGCCGCGTCCTGCCGTAACCGCGAAGACGCGACGCGGCCGGGGCCGCCACTGCATCGACCGCTGCCATGGAAACGAGGAGCGCATGACCGATACGCCTGAACATCGCGACATCGAAGAGGCCCCCCGGGCCGAGGCCTCCGGGGAAGCCGTCCCCGCCCCCAAAACCGACGAGCAGGCCCAGGCTCCGGCCGAGACCCCGCCCCAAACGGCCGGCGGATCGCCTTCCGGTTCACACCAGGACATGAAGGAAGCGCCGCTTCTGGAGCACCTGACCGAACTGCGCACCCGCCTGGTGCGCTGCCTCATTGCCGTGGGCGTGGGCTTTGCCGCCTCGTATGCCTTTGCCGAAAAGCTCTTGGGCATTCTCCTCAAGCCCCTGACCGATGTCCTGCCCCAGGGCCATTCGCTCATTGCCACCTCCCTGCCGGAGACCTTTTTCACGGTCATGAAGCTGGCCCTGGTGGCCGGCACGTTCCTGGTCAGCCCATTCATCTTCTACCAGCTCTGGCGGTTCGTGGCCCCGGGACTGTACAAGGAAGAGCGCAAGATCATCATTCCCGTGGCCGTGGCCACGGCCGTGTGCTTTGTGGGCGGGGCGCTTTTCGGCTATTTCGTGGTCTTCCCCTTTGGCTTCAAGTTCTTCGTGGACTATGCCTCGGATTACATCACCGTCATGCCCACCATCAGCGCCTATTTCACGCTGGCGGTGACCCTGCTGTTCGCCTTTGGCCTCATTTTCGAGCTGCCGGTCTTCATCTTCTTCCTCACCAGCCTGGGCCTGGTCACCACCAAGGCCCTGCGCAAGTTCCGCCGCTGGGCCATTTTGGGCAGCTTCATCGTGGCCGCGGTGCTCACCCCCACCCCGGACGCCATCAACCAGCTCCTCATGGCCGGCCCCATGTGCCTGCTCTATGAGGTGGGCATCTGGGTGTCCTGGTTCGTGGACAAGCCCCGCAAGGAAGAAAAGGCCCAGAAGGCCCGGGAAAAAGCCGAAGCCGCCGCCAAAGCGGCCGAGGCGACCGAGGCGGCCGAGGCGGCCGAAGCCGAAAAGCCCGAGGACCAGCCTCCCCCCGCCGCCGGCTGATGCTGTGCAAAAAGAGTCGGTTTTGAAGCCTTCGGCGACCAAAGGGCTTGGCCCTTTGGAAACCCGCAATGGATTCAGGGTATTACAGCGCAGACCAATTGCTGATTCACGCTGCGCTTGATTTTGGCAAGAGCCTCATGGCCATGCTTTTTCAGAAGAGATGACCTCTCTTCGGATGCCGCGTCGCGATTCGCCTCGGCGAATTTTGCGAATGCGACGCGGGTTCCCTTCCGTCCCCCACGGTCCGTCGCCGTCCCTTGACAGGAGGACCGTTTCACGTCAGACGTAGGCTGGCGGCAACGGCCGCCAGCACCACCATCCGCCATCACGACCGCCGAGGCCCGGGGACCGCCCGGCCTGCCGGCGTGGCGGCCGCGCCCGCGGCCTTCCGATTCGCGGGCATTTGATCCTCGCCCCGCGAGGGCACACCATTCCCGCGGACGACCGAGCCGGCCTTCCCGGCCGCAGGCCACCCGCCCCCAGCGTCCCGCCTTGGTGAACTTTCACGGGATGCGGTCAGGCCGTCTCGGCGTTGCGACAACAGGAGCCCAAGGAGCGACTATGCGAAGCGCCCAGATCATGCTGACCGCCCTGACCCTGCTCGTCACGTCCCTGTCCGTGTCCGGCTGCGCCGGAAGTCGCGCCGCGGCCCAGACGGCCGAGGCCAATCCGACTCGAACCAGCAAAAAGCCCCAGGACGAGGTCGCCCTGGGCCGCCTGGACAATCCGGCCTATCTGTTCGCCAGCAAGCAGTCGGACACCAAGATCCTGGAAGTCAAAGCCCTGGCCTATGTCGGCTGCTCGCCCAAGTCCAAGCGCACCGCGCGCGGCGCCTGGGGCGATGCCCTGACTAGTGACGTCAAGGCCGTGGCCGTCTCGCCCGACCTGCTGGACATGGGGCTCGACCATGGCAATGTCATTCACATCGAGGGCCTGCCCGGAGAATACAGGGTCCTGGATGTGATGCACAGCCGCCACGAAAAGACCATCGACATCTTTTACGGCAGCGACCGCTGCGGGGCCATGGCCTGGGGCCAGCGCAACCTGACCATCAGTTGGCAGTGAGGCGGGTCGGCTGGGCCGAAAGGGCGGGAGAAAGTCCTGGGTTTGAGGGACGGCCGGCCTGAGGCAGGCCCTGTGCGTCTTACGGCAGGACTTCGATCAGGACGTAGCGCGCGGCAAAGCCCAGGGCGTAGACGCACACCAGCGTCAGGAACAGGGAGGCGAAAAGCCGCCGTCCGCCCCGGGACTCGGCCATCTTCAGCAGGACGAAGCCCAGGGCTGCGGCCAGGATGATGCCGAAGCCCAGCGCCGCCGCCACCTTCAGGATCGCCACATCGGCCATGGCCTGCCTCCCGGCCCCTGCGCGTTTTTCACTCGCGCGCGTCCGCAAAAGGGGCGTCGCGGTTAATGCACTGAACCCATTGGGGTTTCCAAAGGGCAAAGCCCTTTGGTCGCCGAAGGCTTCCAAAACGACTATTCTAGCGTTCGTCCAGGGGCACGTAGGCGCGTTTGTCCGGCCCGACATAGATCTGGCGCGGCCGGTGCACGCGCGTGGTCGGGTCCCGGTTCTCCTCGTACCAGTGGGCGATCCAGCCGGGCATGCGGCCGATGGCGAACATGACCGGGAACATGTTGACCGGAATGCCCAGGGCCCGCAGGATGATGCCCGAATAGAAATCCACATTGGGGTAGAGCTTGCGGCTGACGAAATAGTCGTCGCGCAGCGCGGCCGCCTCCAACTCCATGGCGATGTCCATGAGCGGGTCCTTGACCCCGGACTGCAACAGCAGGTCATGGGCGGCCTTTTTGAGCACCTTGGCCCGGGGATCGAAGTTCTTGTACACGCGGTGGCCAAAGCCCATGAGCCGTGTTTCCTTGCGCTTGACCATCTCCAGAAAGCTCTTGACCTTGTAGCGCCCGTCCTGGATGCGCGAAAGCATCTCCACCACCGCCGCGTTGGCCCCGCCGTGCAGCCGTCCCCACAAGGCGCAGATGCCCGAGGACACGCTGGCGAACAGGTTGGCCTGGGTGGAGCCCACCATGCGCACCGTGGAGCAGGAACAGTTCTGCTCGTGGTCGGCGTGCACGATGAGGAAAAGCGACAGGGCGCTGACCGCCTGCTGGGTGGGCTCGAAGTCCTTGTTGGGCACCGAGAACATCATGTGCAGGAAGTTGCGGCAATAGCTCAGGTTGGGGTCCGGGTACATGAACGGCAGGCCCAGGGATTTCCGGTAGCTGAAGGCGGCAATGGTGCGCACCTTGCTGATGAGCTTGGCCACGGCCATGGTGAATTCATCCACGCTCTGGATTTCCAGCAGTTCGGGATGGTAGTTGCCAAGGGAATTGATGACCGCCGACAGGATGGCCATGGGCTGGCCGCCCGGCGGAAAGCCGTCGAAATGGTGCAGCAGTCCCTCGTGGAGCAGTTCGTGGTCGGACAGCAGGGTGCGAAAGGCCGTGCGCTCCTCGGGCGTGGGCAACTTGCCGAAAATCAGCAGCATGGCTGTCTCGATAAACGAGCTGCGTTCGGCCAACTGCTCGATGGGAATGCCGCGGTAGCGCAAGATGCCTTTTTCGCCGTCCACAAAGGTGATGGTGGACTGGCAGGAACCGGTATTGGCATACCCCGGATCAAAGGTCAGCAGGCCGGCCTGTTTTTCCAGGGACGTGATGTCAATGCCCACCTCGCCCTCGGTGCCGACAGTGACGGGCAGGGCAATGGTGCGTTCGCCATAGGTAAGAAAGGCGGTCTTGCGTTCGCGCATGAAACTCCTCGTGATTGCGTCGACTGGCGCGGCCAAAAGGCGGGAGAACGGCCGGAAACGGCATGCGGCCTGGTTCGACTGGCTTTGTTTGCCTGAGTATAGAAAAAAAATTCGGCCTTGTCTTCCCCTCGCCCTGTCCGGCCGGCGCGGCCTTGCGGCCGGCGCGTTCTCCGGCCGCCCCCTCTAGAGCCAGACCATTTGCCGCCAGTCCATGGTGGCCGGCGTATGGCCGTGCTGCCGGGCCAGAAGCTCCAGGGGCGCGACCACCAGGGCCGCCACTTCCGGGTTCAGGTCCGCAAACGCGTTGCCGTCGAGTTCGGCCAGATAGTGGTTGCAGCGGCGGCACACCCCCACCCGCTCCGCCTCGAATCCCGGCACGCCGAACACCGGGCCGGCCGGCCCCGGGGCCTCGCAGTAGGGGCATTCCCGGCGCTCGAAACGCCAGGTCACGCCGCAAAAGGAGCAGGTCAGGTCCCGGCCGGCCCCCCGAACCCGGGCCAGGCTCGGCCAGGAGCCGCAGACCGGGCAATAGCCCCGGTTCCAGGCCGCGCCGGCCACACGCCCGGCCAGAAGCCGCCCCCGGGCCAGGGCCAGGGGGGTCAGCATCTGGATGCACCAAAATCCCAGGGTCTTGGGCTCCACGGCCAGTTGCCGCGCCCCCTGCATCAGGGCGTCCCACTTGTCCGTGAGCATGCCGGCGGCCATGGCCATTGAAAAATCGGCATCGCGGTGGGCGGCCAGGCCGATATGGATCAGGTCCGTGCGCACCTCCCGGAATCCGGCCGTCAGCACCGGCTGCAACACGGCAATCGTCCGTTTCAGGGCCTCGGGGTCCAGGGGAAAGGCGTCGCGGGGCTCCAGCGGCGCGCCCTGGCCCAGGCGGGCCGGGTCCACGGGCGCAGCCGGCGCATACGGTTCCCGGCCGGCCAGGGATTCCACCAGTTCGGACCGGGCCAGGAGCAGCCCGACAAAAGGATCGATAAAGGAACGGGCATGGGGGCGCTCCCGGCGCAACAGGTCCAAATCGTCTGAAAGACCGTATGACATGGCGGCTCCTTGCAGTTTGCGGACAAGGCGTACGATCGTAGCACTGCCAAGATTGCATGCTCCAGTCAACAGCAGGAGCATGGCGTCGGCCTGCCGCGGTTGTGAAATATATTGCTATATTTAAAATAACCTAATAATAACAGTCCAACAAAAAAAGACTGCATCTCGCCGGCATGCCTTAAAATCCTCGCACCATTGGTGCCAAAGCTTGATCAAGTTCGATTCTTTTGACCCCTACTGTCCTCTTTTTTAAAAAAACAGTGTGCCAGAAAAGACATAGCACCCACCCCCCTGTCGGAAGGCCGCCAGGGGCGCAAGCCGGTGCAAGGAGGCGGTATGGGCATTTCGCGGCGGGGATTTATGAAACTCACGGGGGCCGGCCTGGCCTGCCTGGGCCTGAAGGACCTGGGCCTGGACCCCCGTCCGGTGGCGGCCTACGCCACCAGCCTCAAGATCGAGGGGGCCAAGGAGTACCAGTCCACCTGTCCCTTCTGTTCCTGCGGCTGCAGCATCCTCATGTTCGTCAAGGACGGCAAGTTCATCAGTTCCGAGGGCGATCCCGACTATCCGGTCAGTGAAGGGGCGCTTTGCCCCAAGGGCGCGGCCTTCCATTCCATGCACGTCAGCCACCACCGGGTGCTCACGCCCCGCTACCGGGCTCCGGGCAGCGACAAGTGGGAGGAAAAGGACTGGGATTTCGTGCTGGACCGCATCGCCAAGCGGGTGAAGGAAACCCGGGACCGCGACTTTGTGGAGAAAAACGACAAGGGGCAGACGGTCAACCGCCTGGAGACCGTGTTCCAGCTCGGCACGTCCCAGATGGACAACGAGGAATGCGCCGTTGCCCACCAAATGCTTCGCAGCCTGGGGGTCGTGCATCTCGACCACCAGGCCCGGGTCTGACACTCGCCCACTGTACCGGCTCTGGCAGAGTCGTTCGGACGCGGCGCGATGACCCAGCATTGGATTGACATCAAAAACGCAAACGTGGTGCTCATCATGGGCAGCAATGCCGCCGAGCACCACCCCATCTCGTTTAAGTGGGTGCTGGCGGCCAAGGACGCCGGGGCCACCCTCGTGCACGTGGACCCCAAGTTCTCCCGCACCTCGGCCCGGTGCGATTTCCACGTGCCCCTGCGCTCGGGCACGGACATCGCCTTTCTGGGCGGCATGCTCAAGTATATCCTGGACAAGGAACTGTATTTCAAGACCTATGTCACGGAATACACCAATGCCTCCTTTATCGTGGATGACGGATTCTCCTTCAAGGACGGCCTGTTCTCCGGCTATGACCCGGCCACCAAAAGCTACGACCGCAAGTCGTGGAGCTTCGTCAAGGACGAAAACGGGATTCCCAAGCGCGACAAGACGCTCAAGGACCCGCGTTGCGTCTTCCAGCTTCTGAAAAAGCATTACGCGCGCTACGACATCGACACCGTGTCCTCCATCACCGGCGTGTCCAAGGAAAACCTGCTCAAGGTCTGGGACGTGGTCGGGGCCACGGGCAAGCCGAACCAGGCCGCCACCATGATGTACGCCCTGGGCTGGACCCAGCATTCCGTGGGCGTGCAAAACATCCGCCTGGCCGCCATGATCCAGCTCCTTCTGGGCAATATCGGCGTGGCCGGCGGCGGCATCAACGCCCTGCGCGGCGAGCCCAACGTCCAGGGCTCCACGGACCATGCCCTGCTCTACGACTCCCTGCCCGGCTACCATCCGGTGCCGACCACGGCCTGGCCGACCCTGGCCGACTACCTCAAGGCCAACACTCCGGCCAGCAAGGACCCCAGAAGCGTCAACTGGTGGCAAAACCGGCCCAAGTACGTGGTGAGCCTGCTCAAGTCCTGGTACGGCGACGCGGCCACCCCGGAAAACGAGTTCGCCTACGGCTGGGTGCCCAAGATCGAGCCCAATGTCGAATACGCCAGCCTTTTCATGTTCGACAAGATGTACAAGGGCAAGATCAAGGGCGGCTTCATCTACGGCCACAACCCGGCCCAGTCCATGCCCAACACCCACAAGATCCGAAAGGCCCTGTGCAACCTGGACTGGCTGGTCATGGGCGAGGCCCACGAAACCGAGACCTGCGCCTTCTGGCGTCAGCCCGGCACGGACCCCAAAAACGTCAAGACCGAGGTCTTCCTGCTCCCCTCCTGCCAGCGCGGGGAAAAGGACGGCACCACCTCCAACTCCGGCCGCTGGCACATGTGGCACTACAAGGGCTACGAGCCCATGGGCGTCAGCAAACCCATGGGCTGGATGGTGGTCGAGATCATGAAGCGGGTGCGGGCCCTGTACCAGAAGGAAGGCGGAGCCTTCCCGGACCCGGTCCTCAATGCGGACTGGTACGACCACTACGACGCGGATCTGGTCGCCAAAAAGATCAACGGCTCCTTTACCCGCGACGTCACCATTGCCGGCAAGGAGTACAAGAAGGGCGAGCAGGTGCCGGCCTTCCCCCTGCTTGCGGCCGACGGCTCCACCACCAGCATGTGCTGGGTCTACGCCGGCAGCTACGGCCCGGGCGGCAACCTGACCAAGCGCCGCGACCACAACCAGACGCCCATGCAGGCCAAGATCGGCCTTTTCCCCAACTACTCCTGGGCCTGGCCCGTCAACCGGCGCATCATCTACAACCGCGCCTCGGTGGACCTCGACGGCCGGCCGTTTAACCCGGCCAAGGCCGTCATCGCCTGGGAAGGGGACAAGTGGGTCGGCGACGTGCCCGACGGCGCCCAGCCGCCCATGTCCCAGGAAAAGGGCGTGTATCCGTTCATCATGCAGGCCGAGGGCCATGGCCAGCTCTTCGGCCCGGGCCGGGTGGACGGCCCCTTCCCCGAGCACTACGAGCCCGCGGAGACCCCGGTTGCGGTCAACCCCTTCTCCAAGCAGATGCACAACCCCTGCATGAAGGTGGCCGAGAGCGACATGGACGCCCTGGCCAAGCCGGGCGATCCGCGCTTCCCCATCGTGCTCACCACCTACAGCATGACCGAGCACTGGTGCGGCGGCGGCGACACCCGCAACACCCCGGCCCTGCTGGAGGCCGAACCCCAGCTCTATGTGGAGATAAGCCAGGAGCTGGCCAAGGAAAAAGGCATCAAAAACGGCGATGCCGTGATCATCGAGAGCATCCGGGGCAAGGTCGAGGCCATTGCCATGGTCACCGTGCGCATGACGCCCTTTACGGTGCAGGGCAAGACCGTCCACCTGATCGGCATGCCGTTTTGCTTCGGCTGGACCACGCCGGGCGTGGGCGACGCCACCAACCGGCTGACCCCGTCCGTGGCCGACCCCAATACGCGCATTCCGGAGTACAAGGCCTGCCTGGTGAACCTGCGCAAGGCCGACAAGGTGACGGAGCTTACGGTCTAAACCGCTTTCCGGCCGGGGACAAAAGTCCCCGGCCGGACCATGAAGGGAGCGCGCCATGCCCAAGGCGTTTTTTGTCGATACGTCCCGTTGCACGGCCTGCCGGGGCTGCCAGGTGGCCTGCAAGGAATGGCACGAGCATACGGCCGTGCCCACGCGTCAGCGCGGAACCCATCAGAACCCGCCTGATTTCACGCCGCAAAACTTCAAGATCGTGCGCTTTTCCGAGCACAAGATCGACGGCCGGATCAAATGGCTCTTTTTCCCGGACCAGTGCCGGCATTGCACGGCCCCGCCCTGCAAGGACGCGGCCGACGGGTTCGTGTCCGGAGCCGTGCTCCAGGACGAGCAGACCGGGGCCGTGCTCTACACCGAGGAAAGCAAGAAGCTGACCAATGAGCAGGCCCAGGCGGTCCAGGAAATCTGCCCCTACAACATCCCGCGCCGCAACGCGGAAACCGGCATGCTCACCAAGTGCGACATGTGCATCGACCGGGTCCGGGCCGGCATGAAGCCTGCCTGCGTGAAGACCTGCTGCACCGGGGCCATGCAATTCGGCGAGCGCGACGACATGCTGGCCCTGGCCACCCGCACCCTGGCCAAGGTCAAGGAAACCCATCCCCAGGCCCAGCTTCTGGACGAGGACTTCATCAACGTCATCTACCTGGTCGCCGAGCCTCGCAACCTGTACCACGAGTATGCCGAGCGCCGGGTCAACCCCATGACCCGCCAGGCGTTTCTGGCCATGCTGGCCCGGCCCGTGACCCGCTTGCGCGGGTAGCCGGACCGATTATCCATAGGCCGCCCGCGCCATCTGCCAGTGGCCGGGCGGCCCTTCCCCAAGGATAGAGTTATGCGCATTCCCCCTACCCTGTCCCATGCCCGGCCCGATCTGCCCGAAGCGCCGCCGCCTCCGGGCGTGGACGCCATTGCCGCGGCCTTTGCCGCCCTGGCCCGGCTGCGGCGCGAAGTGGCCTCGGCCCTGCCCGAGCCGGCCCCGGGCCTGGCCTATGATCCCGAGCGTTTTGCAGCCGGCCGGCCGCTTCTGGCCGATCGCCGGCCAGCCGATTTCGAGGCCGCCTTTGGCCAGGCCGCGTTGCTCCTTTTGCCGCGCCTGGGCGACATCTTCCCGGCCCTGGCCCGGGAGGCCGCCATGCTGGGCCAGGCTCTGGCCCAGGGGCCACGGCTGGCCGGCCTGCTTGCGGGTCTGCTTTGGGACGGCGCGGCCAAGGAAACGGCCGATCTGGCCATGGACCTGGGCCTGTCGCCCGCGGCCCTGGCCTTTCTCGGCCGCGAGGTCCTGGCCACGGTGCTGCGCCGGGAGGCCGCCGCATTGGCTCCTCTGGCCGATGACGCGCTCTGGAAAAAGCCCTGCTGCCCGATCTGCGGGGCGCTTGCGGACATGGGCCTGCTCCAGGAAAAGTCGGAGGCCTCGGAATTTCTCGTGGCCAAGGCCGGACGGCTTTCGCTCCATTGCTCCCTGTGCGGCCATTTGTGGCATTTCCCAAGGCTGGTGTGCCCGTCGTGCGGCGAGAGCGACCACGAAAAGCTCGATCTCCTCATCCCTGCCGGCCGCGACCGGGAGCGCATCCATGCCTGCGCCACGTGCGGCCGGTATCTGATCGTGCGCAACCGGGTGGAAAGCGAGCTGGACCTGGACCCGGACGCGGCCCCGGCCGGCCTGGTCCATTTGGACGCCGCGGCCCAGGCCAAGGGCTATGCGCCGCTGTGCCCGGCTCCCTGGAACCAGCTCAAAGCGGAGGAATAGAAGCGAAGAGGGGAGCGTGGTTGTAACGCCATCAATCCATTACGGGTTTCCAAAGGGCAAAACCCTTTGGTCGCCGAAGGCTTCCAAACGACCCTCCCTGCAAGCCCCTGGGCTATCGGCCCGGCCGGCGCGTCAGCAGGAACATGCCGTAATTGGCCAGGAGATTGGGCAGAAACTTCACCACCGCGCCCTTTTCGTGGTGGTGCGGGGTGCTGACGGCCGTTTCCCGCTCGATGGCGAACCCTTCCTTGCGGCAAAACCGTCGAAAGTCCCGGATGGTGATGACCCGGATGTTGGGCGTGTCGTACCACTCGTAGGGCAGCTCCCGCGACACCGGGGCCCGGCCGCGAAAGAGCAGTTGCGCCCGGATGCGGTAGTAGGCGAAATTGGGAAAGCTCACCACGCCCCGCCGTCCCACCCGCAGCATCTCGCGGATGAGCCGGCCCGGCTCATAGACCTGTTGCAGGGTCTGGGACAGGATCACGAAGTCGAAGTGCCCGTCCGGGTAGTCCCGGATCTCCTCCATGATGTCGCCGTGCAGGATGGACAGGCCCTTTTCGATGCCCCGGGCCACCTTGGCCTCCTCGATCTCGATGCCCGTGCCCCGTATGCCCTTGTCCACGGCCAGAATGTGCAGCAGATCGCCCGAGCCGCAGCCCAGGTCCAGGACCCTGGAGCCGGGATCGATCCAGGAGGCGATGACGGACAGGTCATAGCGCACGACTATCCTCCTTCCGGGCCTCCTGCCTGGCCTCGGCGTCGGCCCGGTCCAGGAACCGGGCCAGCATGGCCGACAGCCGGGCATTGGGCAGCAAAAAGGCGTCATGCCCCCACTGGGCCTCGATTTCCACAAAGCTGACGTCCAGGCCGTTTTTCTTCATGGCCTGGACCATGGCCCGGGACTGGTAGGTGGGATAGAGCCAGTCCGAGGAAAAGGAAGCCACCAGGTAGCGGCAACGGGCCTTGGAAAAGGCCGACACGGCCGAGCCGCAGCCGTGGCTGCCCTCCAGGTTGAAGTAGTCCGTCGCCTTGGTCACGTAGAGGAAGGAATTGGCGTCAAAGCGGTCCACGAACTTCTGGCCCTGGTAGCGCAGATAGGATTCCACCTGGAAGTCGGCCTCGTCAAAGGCAAAGGAGATTTCGCAGCGGTCCTGGAGCCGGCGGTCGAACTTGGACCGCATGGCCTCGTCGGACAGGTACGTGATGTGGCCGATCATGCGGGCCACGGCCAGGCCCAGTCCCGGCTTCTCGCCGCCGTAATAGTCGCCGCCCTTCCATTTGGGGTCGGCCATGATGGCTTGCCTGGCCACCTCGTTGAAGGCGATGGCCAGGGCCGAATGCTTGGTGGTGGTGGCCAGGGGCACGGCCGAGCGCACCATGTCCGGGTAGCGCACCGACCATTCCAGGACCTGCATGCCGCCCATGGAGCCACCAATGGCGCACAGGAGCTTTTTTACGCCCAGATGGTCCACCAGGCGCTTTTGGGCCTGCACCATGTCGCCGATGGTGATGACCGGAAAGCTCAGGCCGTAGGGGCGGCCCGTGCGCGGGTCCACGGAAGAGGGGCCGGTGGAACCCATGCAGCCGCCGATGACGTTGGAGCAGATGACGTAGTAGCGGTCCGTGTCGATGGGCTTGCCCGGGCCGATCATGATGTCCCACCAGCCGGGCTTGGCGTCGTCGGCACTGTAGAAGCCGGCGGCGTGGGAATCGCCGGAAAGGGCGTGCAGCACCAGCACGGCGTTGGACGCCTGCTCGTTTAGGTTGCCGTAGGTCTCGTAGGCCAGGGTCACGGGGCCAAGGGTGCGGCCCGACTCCACGGTCAGGACGTCCGGCGGCTCGGCAAAGGTGAAATACTTTTTTTCCACTCGGCCCACGGATGTCCCGGACGCGGCGCGTTCCACGTATTCGCTCATGTTCGTCCTCTTGTCGTATCCTACCAGGACGGCCGGAAAAGTTCCAGACCGTCCCCTTTGACAATCCCGGCCGGTATCGGCAAACCAGGATGTGTCCGGGAGGGGACATGGAACACGTGGAGCGACGGGCCGAAAAACGGGTCTGCCCGCCGGGCGACGTACTGTTGGAGTTCGCCCTGTGGCCGGCCGCGCCCGAGGCGCCGGCCCGCCTGGATCTGGCCGCCCTGGGCGCCCCGACTGCCTGCCGCCGCAACGGCGACCGCATGCGCCTGGCCGACGTGTCCGCCATTGGCCTGGGGCTCGTGGTCACGGCCGTTCAGCCGGCCCGGACGCTCCTGGCCCAGGCCCCGGCCCTTTTCGTCTACCTCAAATTGCGCGATCCCCGGCCGGACGCCCCGACCGACGTCCTTTCCCTCTTTTTCCATGCCCGCACGGCCCGGGCCGGGGACGGCCCGGAAGGCCTGCGCCTGGGGCTTCGCCTGCTGCGCCAGGGCCGGGGCTCCTCGTTCGAAAAGGCCCTGGAACTCCTGGACGCCAGCCGTTTCGGCGTCAGCGACCTGGCCTCCTGGATCGACGCCGTGGTCCGGGAAATGGAACGGCCGCCGGCCATGCCCGGACCTGGGCTCGACCTGGACCGGCTTCTGGATGAACTGCGCCCGACCCTTGAGCCGGGCGACGCGGAAAAGGGGGATTGATGATCGTCTTGGCCGGGATAATCGTCGTCATTGTCTCCATCTGCCTCGGCTATTTCATCGAGGGCGGGGTGTTCGGCGTGCTGATCCAGCCGGCCGAATGGCTCATCATCTTCGGCGCGGCCCTGGGAGCCATGCTCATCGCCTCCACCCGCAACTCCCTGAAACTGATCGTCACCGGCCTGCCCCGCGTATTTGCGCCCGTGCACCTGACCCGCGACGACTATCTGGAGGCCCTGGTGGCCCTGTCGCGCCTTTTGACCAAGGCCCGGCGCGAAGGCCTCATGAGCATCGAGCCCGACATCGAGCACCCGGATTCCAGCGGCGTGTTCTCCGCCGCCCGCAAGCTCTCCCGCGACAAGACGGCCGTGGCCTTTATCTGCGACACGCTGCGGGTCTACCTGGTCACCGGCGACGCCCAGGAGATCGAACATCTCATGGACCTGGACATGCAGGCCATCCACCAGCAGGCGGCCAGCCCGGCCCACAACCTGGGCAAGGTGGCCGAATCCCTGCCCGGCCTCGGCATTGTGGCCGCGGTGCTCGGCGTGGTCCTGACCATGGGCAAGATCACCCAGCTCGCCTACGGCGTGCTCATGATGGGCACGCTGGGAATCCTGTCACGGATGAA
>CAZBER010000070.1:20596-23984 GCA_964490985.1 uncultured Desulfovibrionaceae bacterium
GTCCTGACCATGGGCAAGATCACCCAGCCGCCCGAGGTGCTCGGCCACAGCATCGGCGCGGCCCTGGTCGGCACCTTTCTGGGCGTGCTCATGTGCTACGGGTTCATCGGCCCCCTGGCCACCAACCTGGAAAACCAGGCCATGGAGCGCCAGGCCTATTTTTCGGTCATCCGGGCGGTCATTGCCGGGGCGGCCCGGGGAGCCACGCCGCTTATTGCCGTGGAATACGGCCGCCGGGCCGTGCCCGAGGCCCTGCGCCCGGACTTTACCGAGCTCGAATCCCTGCTTCGCGGATAAAAGGGCCGAATTTTCATGCTGACCGAAAAGAAACGCCCGGCCCCGAGCAAGCCCCAAAAGCTCCCGGGATTTGCCCAAAGCCACGGATCGAGCTGGAAAGTGGCCTACGCCGACTTTGTCACGGCCATGATGGCCTTTTTCCTGCTCATGTGGATCCTCAACATGGTGCCGCCAAACGTCCAGAAACAGCTTGAGGAATACTTCAAGGCCGACCCCAAGCCGCCCCAGGGGGCGCTTTTCTCGCCGGACAAATACGAAAAGCTCCGCAACGCCCCTTTGAACCGCGACGAGGCCATGCGCTACGCCATTGCCGTGCGCTTCCGCAAGATCATCACCGAGGACCCGTTTCTCAAAAGCAGCTCGGGCATCAGCTCCGACGACGCCGGGGTGCTCCTGCGCATCCAGAACGGGGCCCTTTTCAAGCCCGGCTCGGCCGAACTGACCGAGGAGGCCAAGCGCATCCTGGCCGATGTCATCGAGGTGCTCAAAACCTACAACGTGTACCTCATCATAAGGGGCCACGCCGACGCCGCCGAGGCGGCCAGCGGCAGCTTTGCCTCCAACTGGGAACTCTCCGGAGCCCGGGCGGCGGCCGCTGTCCGGCACATCATCGGCGCCGGCGGCATCGAACCCAGCCGCCTGCGGGCCGTGGCCTACGGCGATTCCCGGCCCCTGGTGCCGAACCTGGACGCCGAGGCCACGGCCCGCAACCGCCGGGTGGAATTCTATTTCCACCGGCCCGAGGTGGTGAATTCCCAGGTGCTGTACTGACCGGCCCGGCTGGCGTATACTTGAAACACTGCCGCGCTTTCGCCGCGGCTATTTCCTTACGGAGGCCCCTGAAGCTACATGCGTATCAAAGTCTGTATCCTGCTCCTTGCCCTGGCCGTTGCCGCCGGCCTGGCCCGCCCCGGCCTGGCTGCCGATCCTTCCAAAAAGCCCGAGGATTTCCGGGGCGTCAAATGGGGAGCCCAGGCGGCCAGCGTGCCGGGCCTGAAGGTCGTGGACCGCGACGGCGACATTGTCCATTACGACCGGACGGGCGAGAAAAAAGACCTGGGCGGCATTGCCCTGCGCCACGTCACCTATTCCTTTTACAAGGACCAGTTCTACCACGCCGAGATCGGCTACGACGGCGAAGGCGCGTACGCCTCCCTGCAAAAAAGCCTGGAGGACAAATACGGGCCGCCCGACGGGGTGCGGGAAAAAACCGACGCCGACGGCCATGCCTACGAAGTGGCGGTCTGGAACTGGCCCGGCTATGCCTTCATCGGCAACCGCCACGACAAGGACTCGCCCCGGGGCCGCATCTTCTATTTCTACGCCCCCCTGACCGACGCCTCGGCCAAGGCCCAGGGCATTGCCCCGGCTCCGGCCGCTTCCACCTATACGGTGCAAAAAGGCGATACCCTCTCCGGCATCGCCGCCCGCCTGGGCACGACCGAGGCGGAGATTCGCAAGGCCAACCCCAACCTGACGGACAAGTCGCTTCGGGCCGGCGCCGCCATCGCCGTCCCGGCCGGCGCGGCCAAGGCCCCCGCGTCCAAGCCCCTCCCCGCCGCTTCCACTGCGGCGGACGGCTTCATCGAATACACGGTCAAGGAAGGGGATGTCCTGTCCAAGGTGGCCAACAGCCACGGCGTGCGCACCAAAGACGTCATTGCCGCCAACCCGGGCATCAATCCCGATGCCGTCAAGCCCGGCACGGTGCTCAAAATCCCCGTCAAAAAAGAAGCCGCGCCCCAATAAATAAAAATGCCTCCGGCGGCCGGGCGGGGGCACCCCCTCCCGGCCATTTTCCGATCCGGCCCAAAAGCCCGGTCCCGACAGGGAGCACTCCCGAAGGCGGATTCCCACTCGCCGGCAACGCCCCCGCGTCCGAAATCCCCGGGCAAGGATACAACCGGCCAAGCGATCACGATTGCCGATACCATCTGTTGTCAACTATTTATCGTATTGATTTGTCAGAATATTTCCAAGATGATAGGTTGACCGGACCGCGCCGGACCGCCGGCGCGCCCGAGTCGCCATGCGTCGCATCATCGCCATTTTCTCCTCGGTCTGGACCTACCGGGTCGCGCGCCTGACCCTGGCCGGGCTGTTTGTCGTTTCCGGGAGCATCAAGCTCTCGGATATCCACGCCTTTTCCCGGACCATCAAGGCCTTCGCCATTCTGCCGAGCGACTGGGCCATGCCTCTGGCCGCCATCCTGCCCGGCATCGAGCTGGCCGGCGGCATCCTGCTCGTCCTGAATGCGCCTGGCGGACTTCTCGTCATCGGCGGCCTGCTCCTGATCTTTATCGGCGTCCTCGCCAACGCCATCCGCCAGGGCCTGGCCGTGGACTGCGGCTGCTACGGCCCGGGCGATCCGGAAGGCACGGTCTACCACGGCCTCTGGCCGGCCCTGTGGCGCGACCTGGCCATGCTGGCCGCAGTCCTCTACTGCCTGGCCTGGCGACGCGTTCGCCGGGCCGCTCCGCCAACCCCCAACCAAGGAGACCCCATGCGCGCGCTTATGCTGTCCCTGGTCCTGGCCCTGCTGGCAACCGTGTCCCTGGCCCCAATGGCCCGGGCCGACAAGTTCGAAGACGAAACCGCCAAGGAAACCGAAGCCGTCAAGCTCGTGCGCGACACCCAGAAAGGCGGCTATGCGCTGCTGTCGGCCGAAGAACTGAAAAAATGGATCGACGAAGACAAAAAGATGGTCATCGTGGACACCATGCCCTTCGGGGACAGCTATAAGAAGGGACACGTGCCCGGAGCCGTCAACTTCCTGTTCCCGATCCCGTACATGGAGCAGTGGGACGCCAAGGAGACCGACGGCAAGACCGAAGCCGACTATGCCCAACTGCTCGGCCCGGACAAGGATATCCCGGTCGTGGTCTACTGCGGCTTCGTCAAATGCACCCGCAGCCATAACGCCGCTGTCTGGGCAAAAAAACTCGGCTATAAAAATGTCTACCGCTTCCCCGGCGGCATCTTCGCCTGGAAAGGCGCCGACTACCCCCTCGAAGCCGCGAAATAAGGGAAAAGAAGAAGGAAGAAGGGAAGATGCCTCCGGCGGCCGGGAGGGGGTCACCCCCTCCCGGAC
>CAZBER010000071.1:0-17707 GCA_964490985.1 uncultured Desulfovibrionaceae bacterium
CCAGGGCAGAGCCCTGGCAGGGTCCGGGACGGAGTCCCGGCGGGGTGCAGGGGCAGCGCCCCTGCATCCAGGGCAGAGCCCTGGCCGCCGGAGGCATCTCCCGCAGCACGCAGCCGTCGAAAGCGCGTCCGCCGCGCCTGGCCATGCCCGCCCAGGCTTGACCCGGGGCGGGGCATGGCGCATGTTCGGGAGTCATGGTGGAGCGGAGCTACAAAATCGGCGAGGTGGCCAAGCTGACGGGGCTCAAGCCCTTTGTGCTGCGGTATTGGGAGACCGAGTTTCCGCAGTTGGCTCCGGTGCGCACCCAGAAGGGCCAGCGTCTGTACTCGGACGAGCAGTTGGCCCTGGTCCTTCGCATCAAGACCCTCCTGTATGAAGAAAAGCTGACCATTGACGGCGCCCGTCGTCGCCTGGCCGAGGCCGGCCGGGAGGGGGCGGTGTTGCGTCAGGTCTATGAAGAGCTTTTGTCTATTCGGCGTCTGCTTGTCGGCGAGCCGTGACGTTTCCCGAAAAGGGGAAACGCAGGTGTTACAAGGTTGTCAATGGATTGCCGTCCGTCGATCACGTCCGCGCCTGGCCGGTGATGTGGCCTGGAGATGAAAACAAGCTTTTTGGGTGTGGACGGGGGTCGGTTTTTACATTATTGAGAGTTCGCGCGCGGTCGAGGAGAAATGTCGATCGTGTGGCAAGAGGCGGGGAATCAATTTTCGCCGGTCCTTCCAGGTCGCGCCAGGCGGCCGGAATGGGTGGCAAACGGATGCCGCGCCGCCGGTTTGCACGCTCCGCCGGGCTGTTGCCCGGCTTGCCGGGTGCGTTCGCCGGTCCGTGCCGTGTCCGGTGTTCCGTGAACGTGTAAATTTGATCAACACAAATGCAAGAGGACCCTATGAGCGGAATCAAGGCTCGGCTGGACGCGATCTCGGCCATCATCAACTACAAGCCTTCGCATGCTCCCTTGAACTTCAGCGAGACCAAGCCCACCGAGGTCTTCGGCTGCAATGTCTTCAATGACAAGATCATGCGCGAGCGCCTGCCCAAGGACACGTACAAGTCCCTGAAAAAGACCATGGAACTGGGAGAGAAGCTCGATCCCTGCGTTGCCGACACCGTGGCCAACGCCATGAAGGATTGGGCCATCGAGCGCGGCGCCACCCACTTCACCCATGTGTTCTACCCGCTGACGGGCCTGACCGCCGAGAAACACGACGCGTTCCTGATTCCCGACGGCAAGGGCGGGGCTTTGGCCGAATTTTCCGGCAAGATGCTCATCCAGGGCGAGCCCGACGCCTCCAGCTTCCCCTCCGGCGGCCTGCGCACCACCTTTGAGGCCCGGGGCTACACCGCCTGGGACGTGACCAGCCCGGCCTACATCCTGGAGAATCCCAACGGCACCTTCCTGTGCATTCCCACGGCCTTCGTGTCCTGGACCGGCGAGGCCCTAGACAAGAAGACCCCGCTTTTGCGCTCCAACCAGGCCCTTTGCAAGCAGGCCAAGCGCGTGCTCAAGCTGTTCGGCGTGGAGACCAAACTGCCGGTGCTGTCTTTTGCCGGTCCGGAGCAGGAATACTTCCTCATTGACCGCAACTTCTTCTTCTCCCGCCCGGACCTGCTCATTGCCGGCCGCACCCTGTTCGGGGCCAAGCCGGCCAAGGGCCAGGAGTTCGAGGACCAGTATTTCGGCGTCATTCCCCGCCGCGTCCTGTCCTTCATGATGGAAGTCGAACGCGAGCTGTACAAGCTCGGCGTGCCGGTCAAGACCCGCCACAACGAAGTGGCTCCCAGCCAGTTCGAGATCGCGCCCATCTATGAGACCGGCAACCTGGCCACGGACCACAACCAGATGGTCATGACCGTGCTTCGCACCGTGGCCAAGCGCTACGGCATGATCTGCCTGCTGCACGAAAAGCCCTTTGCCGGCATCAACGGCTCGGGCAAGCACCTCAACTACTCCATCGGCAACGCCGACCTGGGCAGCCTGTTCGATCCGGGCGACACGCCCCATGAAAACGCCCAGTTCCTGGTCTTCTGCGCCGCCGCCATCCGGTCCCTGCACAAGTTCGGCTCGCTTTTGCGCGCCACCGTGGCCAGCGCCTCCAACGACCACCGCCTGGGCGCCAACGAGGCCCCGCCGGCCATCATGTCCATGTACCTGGGCGAACAGCTCACCGACGTGTTCGAGCAGATCAAGAAGGGCAAGGTCGAGGGCTCCAAGAAAAAGGGCGTCATGCACATCGGCGTGGACACCCTGCCGCCGCTGCCCATCGATCCGGGCGACCGCAACCGCACCAGCCCCTTTGCCTTCACCGGCAACCGCTTCGAGTTTCGGGCCGTGGGCTCCTCCATGTCCATTGCCGGCTCCCAGGTGGCGCTCAACACCATAATGGCCGAATCCCTGGACTACATCGCCACCAAGCTCGAAGCCGCCACCGGCGGCGACGACAAAAAGCTCAATGCCGCCGTGCAGGCCGTGATCCAGGACATCATGAAGGAGCACGACGCCATCATCTTCAATGGCGACGGCTATTCCGAGGAATGGCACAAGGAAGCCGAGAAGCGCGGCCTGCCCAACCTCAAGACCACGCCCGACGCCCTGCCGGTGCTGACCAGCCCCGAGGTGGTCAAGTTGTTCACCACCTACGGCGTCTTGAGCGAAGCCGAGCTCAAGGCCCGCGAGGAGATCTACCTCGAGCAGTACTGCAAGACCATCCTGACCGAGGCCAATCTGGTGGTGCGCATGGCCAAGACCATCATCTTCCCGGCCGCCATGCGCTACCAGGGCGAGCTGGCCGCCACCTGCGCCAGCCTCAAGGCCATCAGCCACGACTTCAAGATGGTCACTCTGGAAGATGTGACCGCCAAGCTGCGCGACCTGCAGGCCAAGGTCGCGGACCTGGAAAAGGTCATGGAGCACGGGGCTTCGGACACCTTGTCCGAGGCCAAGCACCTGTGCGGCACCCTGCTGCCGGCCATGAACGAGGTCCGGGTCGTGGCCGACGCCCTGGAAGCCGTGGTGGCCGACGACCTGTGGTCCCTGCCGAGCTACCAGGAAATGCTGTTCATCCGCTAGGACGGACAGGCAATCGACGCCAAAAGGCCGCTCCTTGGGGGGCGGCCTTTTTTGTGCGACATTACCGCGCCGCGCCCCGGGATGCGTTCGATCCGGAACCGGCCGGCCTGGTCCGGGAAATACGGATGCGGCTTCGCAGCGGCTGCGGAAAGTGGTTTGCGCCTCGACCGGAGTTGCAGTTGGGCGCCATACCTTTTGCTATCCGGAGCCGATGTCTCCCAGGCAGTATGGGGAGCGCGGCGTCTGTTTCAAACATCCTGCAAGGGATCGAGACGTGTTTTGATTTCAGGCGGTTGAAATCAACGGCGGTTGCCGTGAGACCACAAATAGCACCTTGCCGGTCGAGTGCAATCCTATTAGTCTCCTTGTATGGGCGCCATCAATATAGACGATCTGCGGCCCGGCATGGTGCTGGCACAGGATGTGCTGGGGAAAAACGGACGGCTGCTTCTGCCTGCCGGCACGGCGCTTTTGCCCAACCATATGCGGGTGCTGCGCATCTGGGGTGTGACCGAGGCGGCCGTGGTCGGCGAGGAGGCTCCCGGCCAGGCCCCGGACGGGGCAGCCATGGAGGCCGCCCGGGAGGCGGCCGAGGCCCAGTTCCGGTGCGCCAATCTGGAACACGAGGCCGTAGCCGAACTGTTCCGGCTGCGCGCCCAGGAGCTGGTCGTTGCCACGTCGTGCCCGGCCTCGCCCCGTCAGGCGGATTTCCTGTCCGAACCCGACCTGCTGCCGCCCCTGGCCGGTCCCCAGGCCCTGGTGTCCGATGACCCTTCCCTGGCCAGCTTTCCGGACATCTATTACCGCCTGCGGGAAGCCCTGGACGACCCCGCGTCCTCGGCCGGGCACATCGCCGGCATCATCGGCCGGGATCCGGCCCTGGCCGCCAGCCTGCTGCGCCTGGCCAACAGCCCGTTTTACGGCTTTCCCAAACGCATCGATTCCCTGGCCCGGGGCGTCATGATCATCGGGGCCGGCGAGCTGGCCCAGCTCGCCCTGGGCATTTCCGTGGTGGCGCGGTTCCTGGACATCCCCTCGGGATGCATCACCATGCGCCAGGCCTGGGAGCACGCCGTGGGCTGCGGCGTCCTGGCCCGGGTCCTGGCCGCCCATCGGGGCGGGCTGCCCCCGGAGCGGCTGTTCGTGGCCGGGCTGCTCCACGACCTGGGCCGGCTGGTGCTGCTGCGCCGCCTGCCCCGGCACGTGGCCCGGGTCATGACCCTGGCCCGGGAGCGGGGCGTGCCGCTGTATGCAGCCGAGCGCGACGTCCTGGGATTTGACCACGCCGAGGTGGGCCAGGCCCTGCTGGCCCATTGGCGCTTGCCGCCGGCCCTTTGCGACACGGTGCGGGACCATCACGCCCAGGGGGCCATGGACCTGGAAGCGGCCCTGGTCCATGTGGCCGATGTGGCGGCCATTGCCCAGGGCTTTGGCTACAACGGCTCTCCCCTGGTCCCGCCGCTCAATCCGGCGGCCTGGGAAGCCCTGGGCCTGCCGGTCAGCGTCCTGGCCGTGGCCCTGTCCCAGGCCCGCCGCCAGGTGGGCGACATCGTGTCCATGCTCTTGGGGTAGGCCATGGATCCCAACGACCGCCTCGATTTCCTCTCCGCCCAGATCCAGAGCCTGACCCGGGAAAAGGAGGCCGCCCTGGCCGCCCTGGAAGCGGCGGCCGGCCTTGGGCAGTTCGAGACCAGCTACTCGCGCCTGGGCGGCCCCGAGCCCATTTTGCGGGAAGTGGCCGGCCGCTGCATGGAGTTTTTGCCCTTGGCCGCCGTGGCCCTGTATCTCGTGGACGAGCAGAGCCACGATTTCGTCCTGGCCCACGTGGCCGGCGATGCTCCGGAATTCGACCCCGAGCGCGAGGTGGAGGCGCTGATCCTGGATCATTCCTTTGCCTATGCCCTGGCTGCGCCCAAACCCATGTTTTTTTCCGCCGTGGGCGGCGCGGGGCGGCTGCTGCTGCATCCCATGCTCACGCCCTCCCGGGCCAGGGGCATGTTCGTGGGCTGTCTCAAGGCAGGCGTGCGCACGGTTTCGGATACGGCCCTGGCCCTTTTGACCGTGGTCGTGCGGGCTGGCGCCCAGGCCCTGGAGAGTTTCGAGCTCTACCGCCATCTCGAGGCCGTCAACCGCGGCCTGGAGCGCACCGTGACCGAGCGCACCAGTCAGCTGCGCCAGGCCTACGAGCAGGTCCGGGTCATTCTCGACTCCATCCAGGCCGGGGTGGTGGTCATCGATCCGCAGGCCCACCGCATCCTGGACATCAACCCGGCCGGCACGGCCATGATCGGCCTGCCTCGGGAAGAGATCGTGGGCCAGGCCTGTTTCGACTGTTTCTGTCCGGCCCGGCGGGGCCAATGCCCCATTGTGGACGGCGGCCGGAACCTGGACAGCGAGGAGCGCGTCATCCGGACCCAGGACGGCCGGGAAATCCCCATCCTCAAGACCGCGGTCAGGGCCAGCCTGGGGGGGCGGGACTGCATCGTGGAAAGCTTTGTGGACATCTCGGAGCAAAAAAAGCTGGCCCAGTTGCGCGAGGACGTGGACCGCATGACCCGCCACGACCTCAAGGCCCCGCTCGTGGGCGTCATCAACCTGCCCGACATCCTGCTCCAGGACCCGTCCCTGGCGCCGCGGCATCGGGAGCTGGTGTCGCTCATCAAGGACTCGGGCCTCAAGATGCTCAAGATGATCAACCTTTCCCTGGACCTCTACAGGATGGAAACCGGCTCCTACGTGCTGGATCCCCGGCCGGTGAACCTGGCCGAGGTCCTGGGGGCCGTGACCGCCAACCTGGGCGGGCACATCCGGGCCAAACGGCTGACCGTGCGCTTTGAGACGGATGGCGGCCCAGGGCTTGAGGGGCCGTTTTGGGCCTTGGGGGAGGAGCTTTTGTATTTTTCGCTGTTTTCCAATCTGCTCAAAAACGCCCTGGAGGCCTCGCCCGAGGGGGGCGCGGTGACGGTGTCCCTGCAAGGCGGGGCGGCCGCCCGGGTGGCCATCCACAATGCCGGGATCGTGCCCCGGGAGCTGCGGGAGCGGTTTTTCGAAAAATACGCCACCTGCGGCAAGTTCGGCGGCACCGGGCTTGGCACCTACAGCGCCAAGCTCATCGTGGACAATCTCGGCGGCCGCATCGGCTTTGCCACGGGCGAGGCCGAGGGCACCACGGTGTTCATGATCCTGCCGCGCTCGGCCTGATTCCATTGTCTTGCGGACGCGGCCTACGGCCCTGCCTCCGGCTTCTGGGGCAGGGGCAGGGGCAGGGTCAGGGCGCAGCGCGTGCCGCCGTCTTCCAAAAGGCCCATGGTGATGCTGCCGGAGTATTTGCGGATAATGGCCTTGGCCGTGGCCAGGCCCATGCCCGTGCCCGTGGGCAGGCTGGAATGAAAGGGGCTGAAGAGCTTGGCCAGTTCCGAGGCGTTTTGGAATGGGCCGTTGTTGTCGATGGTCAGGGTGGCGAAGCCGTGGCGGCTGTCGCTTTGGCGGCAGCGCACGGCCACGCGCGGCTCTGCCGGGGCGGCAAAGCGCAGGGCGTTGTCCAGGATGGCGAAGAGCAGAGCCTCGAGGTCGGCGGCATCCACGGCCAGCCGGTCCGCCGCCGGACTCACGTCCACGTCCACCGCGGCCGGGGCGCGCTCGCCGGAGGCCTGCAGCCGGGACAGGACCAGGTTTACGGTTTCGACCAGGGAGCTGGCGGCATCGCCGGGCTCCCGGTCCGTCACGTCCATGTAGTGGGAAACGGTGCGCGCCAGATG
Source organism: uncultured Desulfovibrionaceae bacterium (assembly GCA_964490985.1). Taxonomy (GTDB): domain Bacteria; phylum Desulfobacterota; class Desulfovibrionia; order Desulfovibrionales; family Desulfovibrionaceae; genus Solidesulfovibrio. Next base: position 6,826 of record CAZBER010000071.1, read on the forward strand.
GTCCAGGCGTCCCGCCTCTTCCAGCACCACCTGGGCCGAGGTGGTCACGGTCTCGTCCTGGCCGCGCAGGCGCAGGAGCTTTCGCGCCTGGCCGCCGATGACGGCAATGGGGTTTCGCACCTGATGGGCAATGCCCTCGATGACCTCCAGCTCGCAACGCGTGGCATAGGTCACGTAGGCGTCGGTTTCCACCAGCAGGCAGAAATCCATCAGGGGATCGACGGTGTCCATGACCTGGGGCAGGCCGGATGCGGTCAGGACCGCCCGGACCCGCTCCCGCATGAAGGCCCGGGCCAGGCCGTAAGCCACGCTCACCAGACGGTGGTCCAGGTTGTGGGCCACATGGGCCCGGCCGCTGCGCCACAGCCGGGTCAGCAGCGTCTGGTCCAGGCCGTGGCTGAAAAGGCCCTGGAACCAAAGCGCCCATTTGCGCCGCAGTCTGTCCGCGTCCGGCAGGTTCTCCATGACGATACGCAGTTGCGGCGTGTCCATGGCAAAGGCGTTCATGCAGGCGGCAAAGGCCTGGCCCTGCTCGTCGGACCCCAGGCTTGGGGCAAAGGAAGCCAGGGAAGCGGCGTCCGGTTCGGCGAAACCGAGCATCCGGCCAAAACGCAGCAGGCGCTCGAACGGAACAACAGCATCGTGATTCATGGCGCATCCTTTGGTTTGGCCACGAATACCACGGCAGACGGGCAAAGGAAACGGTTGCCTGAAATTATCGGCGCTCCCACAGACGCGAGACAGGCAGGGGAGCGTCGGAAAAGCCGATGTCCAGGGCGTCCGCGTCCGGGGAAGACCGAACCAGGCGGGCTGTGGGGCCTGTGAAGACCGGCGCGGCCAGGGACGAAGCGTCCAGGAGCACCTCGATGCGCAGGGGCGAGCCGGCGTCGGAGCGCAGAAACGCCCCAGGCCCGCTCAGTTCGAAATTCACGAACAGCACCTTGACCTCCCGGTCGAAAAGCACCTGCCGCCGCAGGCCCTCGGGCGCGCCGGACCAGGGACCCGGGCCTCGCGTGGCATAGGCCAGGACTTCCCGGACAGCGGCCGGGTCGTTCGGGGCGCAGGTCACGCGGATGTGCCGGGGCGCGTCCGTGGCCAGGGAGGGGAAGACCGTCACCCGAAGCCCCTTGATGGGAAGCTGCGAGCTGTAGACATAGCCGAAGGCGCAGGGCCGCTTTTCCAGGCAGGTGAGCCTGCCGTCCTCCAGGGCCAGGAGATTGTCCCGGCGCACCATGTTGGCCAGGCTGAAGGCTTGGGGCGTGAAAAGGGGCGCGGTTTCCACCAGGCCCAGGCCGCCGGGATTGAGCAGCACCCGGGAGCCCTGGGGCACGGTCAGGGGAATGGGGAAGGACCGGCCGTCCACGGCCAGCACGGGGTTGGTCACGGCCCCGGCGAGCAGGATGCCGCGCGGCGTCCAGGGCAGGGCCTGTTCGACCTGGGCCGTAACGGCCCGGCCCGGAGACAGGGGCAGGCCGTCCCGGTCCAGCCAGGAATCGTAAATAAGAAAAGCCGGCCGGCCCTGGGCATCATTCAGGACCGCCACAGGCGGCAGGCCGGGATGGGCCAGGCGGAAGCGGGCCAGATCGCCGGGGCTGCCCACGGCCGGGACGGAGTCGGTCGAGACCGGAGTCGTGTCACCGGCCTGGAAGGCGAAAAGCCCGTGTCCGCCCACAGGCCAGGCATCCGGGTCCCAGGCCGCGAATCGGACCTGGCCGGCCAGCCGGGACAAGGCGGAAACAGCCGGGTCGGGAAGCGGCCCGGATGCCATGGCCTGGCCGGTAATTTCCAGGTCTTCCACTTCCAGATAGGCGGCGTAGCGCCCGGGATCGATGGCAAGGGCCAGGTACAGGTCGCCCGGCGCATCCCAGGGGACGTCCCGGGACAGGTCCAGGCGAAAATCCCCCGAAGCCTGAGGGTCGCGTAAGGCCGAGTTGGCGGCCGCAAACGCGTCGAAATCCGCCACCGCCACCGGAGCCAGGGCCTTGGGGTCGGGGCCGGCCTCCAGGCGAAGCGCCGCGTCGGGCGCATGGAAGCGAATTTTGGAGCGCAGGACCACCCTGGCCCGCACAGTCAGGGACGAACAGGAAACGCCGGACGGCCGGGAGAACCGGTACACCACCCGGCCCGGGGCGGACAGGTCGTAGGCGGCCAGGGTGGCGGCCGTGAAATCCGGGGCCATGTTGGCGGCGCGCGCACAGGTCTCGTAAACGGTCAGGTTCCGGAAGTCGTCGTGGTAGCGGAAAAGGCCATCCGGGCCGGGGACGACCTCGATGGGCGAGCGGCGCAGCACCCCGCCCCGGGAGAGCACAATGGTCTCGCCTGCCTGGGGCAGCTCCTGGACAGCGACCAGGTTGGGCGGCACCCGGTTTCCCTGGCGGGACACGAAGAAAAAGCGCGTATAGGCCGCGTCAGGGGCTGTGGCAAAGGTGGGCAGGGCCTTGTCCAGTTCCCGGGTGAGCATGACCTTGCGGCCCCGGTTGCTGTCGAACATGATTGCATCGGCCGTATTTTGGCGCAGCAGGATAGCCGTGCCCCAGTCCGTGTAGGTGCGGGGCCAGCCCCGGTAAAACGGCCCGAGTTCGAGGTTGGGCCAGGCCAGGAACATCGTCAGTCCGGCCCCCAGAACCAGGGCGGGCCAGGGCCGGGCCGAAAGCCGGGCCGGCGCCAGCCGCCCGAGGAGCAGCTCGGCCAGGAACACGGCTCCGGCCGGGGCCGTTATGACCACGAAATAGAACATGCCCGGCAGGTACTTGGCCGTGATCTGGGTCTGCACGTTGACGGCAAAGGCGGCCAGGGTGGGCAGGCCGCACCAGGCCCCGAGCAGAAGCATCTGCCGCCAGCGCCGGCCGGCCGCCATGGCGGCCAGGCCCAGGCCCGAAAAGAGCAGCACCCCGCCCAGGCCGATGAGCTCGGATTCCCGAAAATAAAGCGTGATCTCCCGCAGGGCCTTGCCCAGGCGGTAGATGTCCACGGCATTGCCGCCGCCGGCGTAAAAGGTGTGGTAGGCCACGATCTGGCCCGGGATCTGGGGGGCGTAGAGCAAAAGCGCCCCGGCCAGGCAGGCCGCCTGGACGCAAAACGGCCGCAAGGCCGCGGCCCAGGACCGGCCGCACCACCGCTCCCAGGCGGCCAGGCCCAGGCCAAACAGGCCCAGGGCGGCCAGGAAGGGCAGGGCGATGTAGGAACTGTAAAGGGTCAGGGCGGCAAAAAACGTGAAGGCTAGGGCGTTTTTCCAGCCGGTCCGGGCCAGCAGACGCTGGTAGGTCCACAGGGTGAGCAGGGAAAACAGGTAAAAAAACGCGTACCAGCGCATATAGCGCGAATAAAACAGGTGAAATTGCAGCACACAGCCGTACAGCGCGGCGAACAGGGCGGCCCGGCGTCCGGTGAGCGGCCTGGCGGCCAGGTACAGGGCCAAAAGGGACAGCGTGCCGCACAGGGCCGCCGGCAGCCGGGCGAAAAAGTCGCTGTCCGCAACCGCCAGGGCCAGATGGGCCAGCACATGGTGCAGGGGCGGGGACGTGTCCTGGAAGACGTCGGCCGCGGACTGGTGGTTGAGGCTGTCCACCAGGGCCGGGAGGGGCATCTGGGCCCTGTTGAGGACCAGGAATTCGTCCCATTGCAGCTCGGGCGCGCCCAGGTGGTACAGGCGAAGGCCGGCTCCCAAAAGGAGCAGGGCGGCCAAAAGCCAGGGCGCAAGGCGGGAGAGGGCGTCGTGGCGCATGCGTATTCCCGGAAAGGCGTTGGAAAAGACGCCGGTCGGCGCCAGGGCCTGGTGTTCGATGGAGGTTTTCCCGGGCCTCGTCAAGGCAGGGCCTGGCCAGGACACGGGAAAAAGCGACACCCCGGTTGCCAGGGGAGGGGAAATGGGCCACACTTCACAGTCGAAAAACCCTGGCCCTGATCGGCGCATGGGGCAACCCGTGAAGGAGGAAACATGAGCAATCTGGTTGTCGTTGCCTATGACGATGCGTTCAAGGCGGAAGAGGTGCGGATTAAGCTTCTCAAAATGCAGAAGGAATATCTGATCGACCTGGAAGACGCCGTGGTGGCCGTCAAAAAGGCCGACGGCAAGGTCAAGCTCAACCAGATGTACCACCTGGCCGCCTCCGGAGCCCTGGGCGGCGGGTTCTGGGGCATGCTGATCGGACTCATCTTCCTCAATCCCCTTTTCGGCGCGGTGGTGGGAGCCGGGGCCGGAGCCGCGGCCGGGGCGCTGGCGGACGTGGGCATTGACGACGACTTCATGCGCAAGCTGGCCGAGACCCTCACTCCGGGCACGTCCCTGCTCTTCGTGCTCATCCGCAAGATGACCACGGACAAGGTGCTCGAGGAGTTGCGGGGCACGGGCGGCAAGATCCTCCAGACCTCCCTGTCCCACGACGACGAGAGCAAGCTCCAGGCGGCCCTGGACGCGGCCAAGGCTTCGGCCGCGACGTCGGCCCCGACTTCGATCTGACGGGCCGGGCCATGGAATCAAAAGGCCCCGGCGCTGTCCGCGCCGGGGCCTTGGCGGATATCGCGGAAAGGATCAGGAGCGGCAGGCCGGGCCGTTGAACGTGATGGAGACGATTTCGTAGTTGATCTTGCCCCGGGGCGCATCCACCACGATCTCGTCGCCTTCGAACTTGCCGAGCAGGGCCTGGCCCACGGGCGAGAGAATGGAAATGCTGCCCTTGGACGGTTCGGCTTCGTCCGGGCCAAGCAGGGTGTAGCGTTTCACGTCGCCGGTATCCACGTCCTCGAATTCCACCGTGGCCCCGAAGGTGACCTGGTCGCCGCCCAGGGTGGAGAGGTCGATGATGTTGAACCGCGACATGCGGGATTCGATGTAATTGATGCGCGCTTCGAGCATGCCTTGGCGTTCGCGGGCAGCCTCGTAACCGGCGTTTTCACGCAAGTCGCCTTCCTCGCGCGCTTCCTTGATGGCCAATATAACGGCGGGCCGTTCCTTTTTGAGCCGCTCCAATTCGCGCTCCAACGATCTGAAGCCCTCAACGGAAATAGGGATGCTGTCCATCGTCTTACCTTAAAACCGGTTGCAATGTCGGGGTGGACCAACGACAGGCGGCCCCGTCCGAAAGGACGCGGCCGCGAAGTGGTCTGGGAGTCAACACGAACGCTGACGGTTTTCCAAATAGACCATCCGCCGCCAACGGTCAAGATGGGGGGGCGGCGCGGCGGGGGCGCGGGAGTTGTCCGGGCCGGCTCTTTGGGCCATAACCCGAACCGGCCGGCCGCGTGCCAGGGGGCGCGCCCCGGCCCGGGACCTTGACCGATTCTGGAGGATTCGTGCGCATTTATCTTGCCGGCCCGCTTTTTACCGCCGCGGAGAAGCAGTTCATGGCCGCGCTGCGCGACAGGCTGGGCGCTCTGCCCGGCGTTTCGGTCCTGTGGCCCGGGGACCTTTTTGCGGATGTGGACCTGGCCGGCCTGGGGGCCCGGGCCAAGGAGCATGTTTTTTGCGGCTGTCTGGCCGGGCTTTTGGACAGCGACTTGGTGGCGGCCCTGCTCGACGGCCCCCAGGTGGACGACGGCACGGCCTGGGGGATCGGCTATGCCCGGGCCAAGGGCATTCCCGTGTGGGGGCTGCGCACGGATTTTCGTTGCGCCGGTGAGACGCCCCATTCCCTGGTCAATTGCATGATCGAATGCTCATGCGAAAAAATATTCCGCGATGTCGAAACGTTGTGCGACGCCTTGGACCGGTTCTCCCGGCTGGCGGCAGGCGGGGAAGGAATCGGAAAAAAAGAAGCCTAACCAAACTTTCACTTGCTCTACTGTTTCGTTTGGCATAATTTCCGTGTGAATAGCTCAAGTGTTCCCCTAACTCCAGCCAAGGGACGCCAATCATGCCGGAAGCGTGCATTGATCCGTTGCGGTATCTTGTGGAGCGACTGTGTTGTCGGGTTTACCTGGACTGCCGGGGCGACGTGCGGCTCGCCTTTTCCAGGAGGCACGGCCTGGAGGAGATGATGACGGCCCAGGGCATCGCCCGCTCCAATGCCGGAATCCTGCGCGACCAGTTGCGCCGGGCCGGGGAAGTTCGCCCGAAACAGGAAGACGTCACGGTCTCAGAGCTCTTCGACGGCACCTGCTGCCCGCTCTGACGGGGCGGCGCGGCTGCCTTTCCGCAATCCGCTTGAGAAAATTCCCCAATCGCCAATAAGGACGGGCGACGCCGTTGAACGGACGTCGCCCGTTCCTTCAAAGACATTCCCCGAGCTTCAGGACGCGCCCGGGCAGCCGCCCCATCAATCCATGGAGGGGCGGCCCTGGGGGCGGCTTTCGTTCCCTTGCGGCCCGGGAACCACGGCGACCCGGGCATCATCGGGGTTTTCGGCCGGGGCCACGACAATGGACACGCGCATGCCCAGGCAGCGCAGCCACCAAAACAGCCGTTCGGCGCCGACCAGGTCGATGCGGCCGCCAAGGACTTTGGAGATGGTGGGCTGGTCCGCATTTGCCTTTAAGATAGAAAGCTGTCTCAAACCACAAGAAGGTTTGAAGGCGCACGCCACGCTTGTGGGGAAAGCGGAAACAGTCAAGCCGGTTGCGAGGCTGGAATGAATGTGCGATGAGTCCGCCATGGCCGCATCGGGCCGAGGAGTTTCCCCAGGTGAACAGATTGACTCGCTTTTCAATCAAGAACTTCAAGTCCCTGGTGGATTTTGAATTGCCTTTTGCCGGAAATTATTCCCTTACGTGTCTTATTGGCCTTAATGGTGCGGGGAAGTCGACGGTTTTACAGGCAATCGATTTTGCAGGACAATTGATGCGCGGTGATATCTCAGGGTGGCTTGATGATCGTGACTGGGATAAGATGGATTTGCTGAATAAGCGTAGGGAACGACCGGTATTGCGACAGCACAAACCTCGTTTAATTGAACTAGAGCTGGAATGTTATTTGGATGGTTATGAAAAAATAACTTGGTTTGCTACGTATAATCCTATTTTGTTGCGATGTACTGAAGAAAGGGTGGTCTATCATAATGAGGAGATATTTAATATAAAAGAAAAAAAATATGGATTTGGAGGTGTACCACAAGATGAAATAATATTTACTTATGAAGGGTCTGCATTGTCTCAATTTGATGCTAAAGTGTTGCAGAGTTATGATGCAATAGCGTCTTTACGAAAATTTATCCAAGGAATTCATTCCTTCGATATGCTTTCACCGAGGCATCTCAAACGGCGTGCGAGAGAAGGGAAGAATATCGGGATGAGCGGAGAGCGCCTTTCCGCCTTTCTTTCGGGATTGTCTTCAGAACAACATACTCATCTTCGTGATTTAATAGAGACATTTTATCCTCAAATTTATACGTTTGGAATATCAATATTGCGAAGTGGCTGGAAAGCCCTGAAGATTCTTGAGGAGAATGGACCTTGGTTGGACGCAAAACATACCAATGATGGGACGTTGCGTGTATTGGCGATTTTGGCGGAGTTGTATACAGAAGATACAGTAGTTCTATTTGATGAGATCGAAAATGGCTTGAATCCCGCTATAATGAAAAAATTAGTCGAAGCCCTTTCCGGGGAAACACATCAAGTCGTAGTCACAACACATAACCCTGTTTTTTTAAATTATTTGCCAGAGGATAAAGTCCTGGAATCTGTCATTCTAGTGCATAGAAACAAGGATGGCTATACCCAGGCTACTCGGTATTTTGAATTGCCGTCAGTTGCCGAGCGTCTTCCCTTTCTCAGTCCGGGAGAAGTTTTTCTCGACGTGGATATTGAACAGGCTCTCCATGAGCTTCAAGATACCGCTGAGGCTTAAGTAACATGTTGTTGCTTCTCAGCGGGGAAGGGGCGGCGGATATTGGCCAAGCCGACCCAGGTCAAATGGGAATATGTGGGCCGGGGCAATGGACACCAGGCCCGATGGCTTATTTTGCAGATAGAGAGTTTGAAAAGAATTTTGGGTATTCAGCTCTAGAAAATGAGCTGGCCTTTTTTGCATCTGAGAGCTTGTTGAAGCAAGTGGGTGAACAGTTTAAGGGAAAGCCCATGTTCATGGGCGAAAACAATGGAACATTACTCTACCGACGTAATGCGCAAGCTCTAGGGTGCCTCGCTCGTCGTCTTTCCGAAGCATATGGAGGGCAATCCGTTCTGGCCGTGTTGTTTCGAGATTGCGATGGAACCAATACTACGCCGAAAATCCGTTGGGAAGCGTTGCTCGACTCGATATCAGGAGATCGCGGCGGTTTTCGAACCATGGGCGTCGTAACGGGCGTCCCCATGATTCCTCGTCCAAAATCCGAAGCGTGGCTGCTGTGTGCCATCAAGAACTACTATCAACATTGTTCCGAATTGGAAGAACTGCCGGGAAATGATAGGAGTCCGCAAGGACCGAAAAAGATTCTGGCGGCGACACTCGGTTACGAACCAACCGCACAACAGCTCGTGTTGATGATTGGCGAGGGCCGTATCCAGCCGGAACGCATCGACATGGAAAGCTTCGCTCGGTTCCAAAGTGACTTCAAAGCGGCCTGTGCGGTCGAAGAAAGCCAATGGACATCCGAAGTGCCCCAATCGTTGCTTCGGACTTGTCTGCAAGTATCCCTATAACCGTTTGAAATCGTAAAAAGGGGGCCGCGCGGCCCCCCTTTTGCGTGCACTGTCGCGCCTTGCGCCCCTAGACCTCGAACAGAGACTCCAGGTCCGTGCGGGTCAGGGACTTGAAGGCGTCCTGGCCCGGGATGATGGCCTCGGCCACGTCCTTTTTCTGCTCCTGGAGCTTGAGGATCTTTTCCTCCACCGTGTTCTGGCAGATCATCTTGTAGGAAAAGACCTGGCGCAACTGGCCGATGCGGTGGGTGCGGTCCGTGGCCTGGTTTTCCACGGCCGGGTTCCACCAGGGGTCGTAGTGGATGACGTAGTCGGCGCTGGTGAGGTTCAATCCCGTGCCGCCGGCCTTGAGCGAGATCAGGAACACCTTGATGGAATCGTCGTCGTTGAACCGATCCACCTGCTCGAAGCGGTCCTTGCTCGATCCGTCGAGGTAGGCGAACTTGGTCTGGCTGATGGTCATCCAGGACCGGATGATGTGCAGCATCTGCACGAACTGGGAAAAGACCAGCACCTTGTGGCCTTCCTCGATGCAGTCCGTGATCAGGTCCTTGAAGGCGTCGAACTTGCCGGACGGCAGGTTGGTGTTCACCCCGGGCAGGTCGAGCTTTAAAAGCCTCGGGTGGCAGCAGATCTGGCGCAGCTTGAGCAGGGCGTCCAGGATCGACATCTGGGACTTGGCCATGCCCTTTTCGTCCACCGTGGCCAGCACCTGCTCCTTGAGCTTTTTGGCCAGCGCGGCGTAAAGCTCCAACTGCTCGTCCAGAAGGGCGCAGTAGTAGACGTTTTCCACCTTGGGCGGCAGGTCCTTGGCCACCTCGGACTTGGTGCGCCGCAAAATAAACGGCCGCACCCGGCCGCGCAGGTAATCCAGGGTCTCTTCGTCACCGTCCTTGATGGGCTTGACGATGCCGCGCTGGAAGGCGTTCTGGCCGCCCAGGAATCCGGGCATGAGGAACTCGAACAGCGACCACAGCTCGAAGAGGTTGTTCTCGATGGGCGTGCCGGACAGGCAAAGCCGGGTCTTGCCGTTTAAGCGCCGCACGGACCGGGCCGTGATGGTGTTGGGATTTTTGATGTTCTGGGCCTCGTCCAGGATGATGGTCGAGAATTCGTATTTGAGCAGTTCGTCCAGGTCGCGGCGCAACAGGGCATAGGTGGTGACGACCAGGTCGGACTCGGCAATGTGCTTGAACATGTTTTCGCGCCGGGCCCCGTAGATGATGAGTTGCTTGAGGCTCGGCACGAATTTCGCCGCTTCGCGCTCCCAGTTGGGCAAAACCGAGGTGGGCACGATGATGAGGTTGGGCCCCTTTGCTCCCCGCTCCACGTTGTGCTGAATAAACGACAGGGTCTGGACCGTCTTGCCCAGGCCCATCTCGTCGGCCAGAATGCCGCCGAAGCCGTATTCCCGCAGGAAGTTGAGGTAGGACAGGCCCTGGACCTGATAGGGCCGCAGCTCGGCCTGGAGGCCCTTGGGCGGCCGCACCGGCACGATTTCCCGGAAGCTGTGGATTTTCTGGCGCAGCGTGTTCCAGAACGAGTCCGTGCGCGCCTCGGGCATGTCCTCCAGGATCTTGTCCAGGACCGGAGCCTCGAACTGCTTGAACTTGGTCTGGGGCGGCTTGTCCGTGTCATAGCCCAGGGCGCGCAGCTTGTGGGCCAGCTTTTCCAGCCCCCGGAGCTTGTGGCCGAGCTTGCGCAGCCACGCCTCGGGCAGGCTCGTGTAGGAACCGTCCTTGAGCTGCACGTAGCGCTTGCCCTGGGTCCAGGCCTTCCAGATCTTCTCGATGGGGACCTTCTGGTCGTCGTACTGCACCTGCAGGTCCAGGTTGAACCATTTCTCCTCTTCCTTGGATTCCACCTCGGCGATGATCACCGGCGTGGACAGGCGCACCTTGTAGCGGGTCAGGTTCTTTTCGCCGTAGACCCGGTACTTCTCCACCAGCTTGGGATAGGCGTCCAGGAGGAAGACGATGGCCTCCTCGGTCTCCAGGAACCAGTTGGCGTTGTTGCGCGGCTGGAAGTGCATCTCCGTGAGCATGGAGATGAGCCCCTGCTCCTGGTCGCAGTCCCGGGCAATGAGGTAGGACTTGCCCTCGTGCAGGTACGAGGCGGTCATGAGGTCCGGATTGGGACCCGGCACCGTGATCTCGCCGTGCTCGGTCTGGTAGACGTTCTGGAGCTGGAGCGTCAGCAGGCTGCCTTCCTCGTCCAGGAATATCTTGGGGTCATAGGTGGCCGGCACGAAGAACGGCTGCATCTTGACCAGGAATTCCTCCTGGCCGTGCGGGTCGGTCATGGG
>CAZBER010000071.1:17717-23386 GCA_964490985.1 uncultured Desulfovibrionaceae bacterium
AATGCCTGCATTGTTTAGTCCAGATAGAGAATTCGACCGCAGCTACTGCACTGGATTACCTTACCGCTACGCGCCCGTTGCAGGTCGGTCATGGGCAGGGGCGTCCAGACCCGGTCCAGGAACTCCGACACGTCGCTGGTGGGAATAAACGGCGGCTGCTGCACGATGTCCGAGACGATCTGGGGCGGCAGCCCGGTCTGGACCGGATAGAAGGCGTTTTTCCAGCACACCCAGATGGGCATCTGGCCGTAGAAATAGACCTCCTGGCCCAGGATGGAAAAGGGCGACTTGCCCGGGCTGCCGAGCAGAATGTCGAAGGACAGGCCGTCGTCGGCCAGCTTGGGGGCCAGTTGCAGGCGCATGGTCTTGGACTCGATGCGCACGGGCTGCTCGGTGTCGCGCCAGTACAGATAGTATTCCTTGCCGATGGCCCAGAAAAACCAGGCCAGCAGTCCCGGCGGAATCTCCATGCGGTGCCCGGCATAGTCCAGGTGGTGGTAGAGCATCTCGGCCACCACCGGCAGGGTGGGGGACATCTCGCACCAGTCCGGGTTCTTGATGATCTGTTCCAGGGTGATTTCGGAGTGGACCTGGGAGATGCCGGACTTGTTCTGCCGGGCCCGGAAAAAGGCCACCTGGAGCCGGCCGGGCTCGGGATGGAAGCGGAAGATGAGGTAGTGGCGGCCGGGTTCGGGTTCGGGCTCCGAAGAAAAATAGGTGCGAAAGGTCTGGCGCCATTCGCTGCGGATAACGGCCGGAGCCTCGGTCTCCTCGTTGGCCGCGTCCAGGGTGCGGATGCAGCGCAGCGCCGTGGCCCCCACGTGGCGGCAGACTCCGGAAAAGGAATCCGGACAGTTGCAAAAGAAATTGATGTTGCCTTCTTTGAGGTTGACGGAGAGTTCCGAGGAATAGACCTGGAAGTCGTCTCCCTGAACTTGTCCCTCCACGTCCCAGAAGTGGTCGTGCTTGTTGATGGACAGCTTCTGAATGCCCTCGTTGGCCACAATGGCATGGGAGCCGTCCAGGATATATTCGGGAATCGTCTCCCGGACGAACTCCGAGAGCAGCGACTTGATTTTTGTTTCTTCGTTTCCAGCGGCCATGGGCCAAAGACTCCTTACAACGGCGTTGCCGGGCCGCCCGGAGGGGCGGCCGGGCTGAACCGGCCGCACCGGAACGCGGCGCGGACCAGTTCAGGCCCTATTAACGGATTTCAGACGAATTTGGAACGGAAACATTCCAGGCGCGGCCACAACGCGCCGGCCGCCCCTGCAAAAGGGCCCGGCTTGAGGCGCGCGCCGGAGAAAGGGCTTTTATTTTTGATTGGCCCCGTATATGTCATACCGGCACAAGGCCTTGCGCATCCGTACCAATATGGTTACTCGGCCGGATTTTGCAAGCAAAAAGGAGAACTATGCCTCAGGCGCGCGCAGCAATCCTCTTTTGGGTCCTGGCGGCCCTGCTGCTGACGGGTTGCAAAGGGAACTCCCCTGACTCGGAAACCAAACAGACCCAACCCGTTGCCGCAGCCCCCGCGCCCCAGGCCGAGCCCACGCCTGGCGGGCGCATCGTCATGGCCACCATTGGCGAGCCCTCCAACCTCATTCCCCCCCTGGCCTCGGATTCGGCCTCCCACGAAGTGGCGGACCTGCTTTACGTCTCGCTGCTGCGCTACGACAAGGACATCCGGCTCGAATGCATGGCCGCCGAACGCTACGAAGTGGCCGAAGACGGCAAGCTGCTTAAATTTTGGCTCAAGCCCGGCATCCGCTGGACCGACGGGGTGGAGCTCACGGCCGAGGACGTGGAATTCACCTACAGGCTCATGATCGACCCCAAGACGCCCACGGCCTATGCCGAGGACTACAAGGCCATCGAGAAGTTCACGGTCACGGGCCGCTATTCCTTCGAGGTGCGCTACGCCGAGCCCTTTGCCCGGTCCCTGGTCACCTGGGCCGGGTCCATCCTGCCCAAGCACATCCTCGAAGGCCAGGACCTGCTCAACACCAAATACGCCCGGGAGCCCGTGGGCGCGGGTCCCTACAGGCTGGTGGCCTGGGAGCCCGGCCGCCGGCTGGTGCTCGACGTCAACAAGGACTATTTCGAGGGCCGGCCCTACATCGACCAGGTGGTCTACCGCATCATCCCGGACACCTCCACCATGTTCCTGGAACTCAAGGCCGGAAACCTGGACATGATGGGCCTGACCCCCCAGCAGTACCTGTACCAGACCTCGGGCGGGGCCTGGGATGCCGACTGGCGCAAGTTCAAATACTTGTCGTTTGCCTACACCTATCTCGGCTACAACCTCAAAAGCCCGTTTTTTGCCGATGTCCGGGTGCGCCGCGCCCTGGCCCATGCCGTCAACAAGGAGGACATCGTCAAGGGCGCGCTCCTGGGCCTCGGGGTGCCCACCATCGGACCCTACAAGCCCGGCACCTGGATGTATGACGACGCCATCCAGGATTACGCCTACGACCCGGCCCTGGCCAAAAAAATGCTGGCCGAGGCCGGCTGGGAAGACCGCAACCACGACGGCGTCCTGGAAGACGCCTCGGGCCGGCCTTTTGCCTTCACCATGCTGACCAACCAGGGCAACGATCAACGGGTCAAGACCGCCACCATCATCCAGAGCCAGCTGCGGGCCATCGGCGTCAAGGCCGATATCCGCACCGTGGAATGGGCGTCGTTTATCAAGGAATTCGTGGACAAGGGCAATTTCGACGCGCTTATCCTCGGCTGGAACATCACCCAGGACCCGGACGTCTTCGACGTCTGGCACTCCAGCCGGGCCGTGCCCGGGGGGCTCAATTTCGTGGGCTACAAAAACCCCGAGACCGACGCCCTGCTGGACAAAGGCCGGCACACCGTGGATCAGGCCGAGCGCAAGAAGATTTACGACGCCTTTCAGGAAATCCTGCACCGCGACCAGCCGTATCTCTTCCTCTACACGCCGTATTCCCTGCCGATCCTCTCGTCCCGGTTCCAGAACGTGGCCGCCGCCCCGGCCGGCATTACCTACAACTTCATCAAATGGTGGGTGCCGCGCGACAAGCAGACCTTTCGTCTGGAACAGTAAGCCGCGTTCTCGAAAAAACCGGCCTGTTTTTTCGCGAACGCAAATATTCTCTTGATCTCCGGCGGCGCATAAAGGAACCTTCCCGAATAGGGCGCAAACCAGCCGGGCGCGTTTCGCGCCCGGCTCAAATCCCATCGACACTTCCTCCCCCCCGGATGACGAGGCCGGGACGGCCATGATTCGCATCAACGAAATTCTGGACAAGACCGCGGTCTACCTGTCCGAACAGGAACAGGCGCTCATCACCAAGGCCTACGTGTTTTCGGCCACGGCCCACGCCGGCCAGGTGCGCCTTTCCGGCGAGCCCTACCTGTCCCACCCCCTGGAAGTGGCCGGCATCCTGGCCGACATGCGCCTGGATGCGGCCAGCATCGCCGCCGGCCTTTTGCACGACACCGTGGAGGACACCAAGGCCACGGTGGACGAGGTGGAGGAGCTTTTCGGCGAGGAAGTGGCCGACATCGTGGACGGGGTGACCAAGATCAGCCAGATTTCCTTCGAATCCAAGGAAGAAGCCCAGGCCGAAAACATCCGCAAGATGATCCTGGCCATGGCCGAGGACATCCGCGTCATCCTGGTCAAGCTGGCCGACCGGCTGCACAACATGCGCACCCTGGAGTTCCAAAAGCCGGTCAAGCAGGCCATCATCGCCCAGGAAACCATGGACATCTACGCGCCCCTGGCCAACCGCCTGGGCCTGCACCGCATCAAGACCGAACTCGAGGACCTGAGCTTCAAATACGTCAAGCCCGACATCTACAACCAGATCAAGTCCGGCGTGGACCGGCACCACACCCTGGACGAGGCCTACATCGAGCGGGTCATCGCCCAGATCAGGGAACTGCTCGGCCAAAACCACATCCGGGCCCGCATCCTGGGCCGGCGCAAACACCTGTGGAGCGTGTTCAACAAGATGCGCGTCCAGGGCCTGACCCTGGACCAGGTCCACGACCTGGTGGCCTTCCGGATCATCGTGGAGACCATCCGCGAATGCTACGCCGTGCTGGGCCTGGTGCACTCCATCTGGAAGCCCGTGCCCGGCCGCTTCAAGGACTACATCTCCATGCCCAAGGCCAACATGTACCAGAGCCTGCACACCACCGTGGTAGGCCCGGACGGCGAGCGCATCGAGATCCAGATCCGCACCGTGGAGATGAACCGCCTGGCCGAGGAGGGCGTGGCCGCCCACTGGAAATACAAGGAGCGGGAAAAGGGCAAGTTCAACCCCAAGGACGTGGAGCGCTTCTCCTGGCTGCGCCAGATCATGGACTGGCAGCGGGAACTCAAGGACTCCCGGGAGTTCGTGGCCAACCTGCGCTTCGACCTGTTCCAGGACGAGGTCTACGTGTTCACCCCCCAGGGCGAGGTCAAGGAACTGCCCGAAGGGGCCACGCCCGTGGATTTCGCCTTTCTCATCCACACGGCCGTGGGCGAACACTGCGCCGGAGCCAAGGTCAACGGCCGGCTGGTCCCCCTGGAAACGTCGCTCAATAACGGCGACACCGTGGAGATCATCACCGACAAAAACCGCCATCCCAACCGGGACTGGCTCAAATTCGTCAAGACCGCCAAGGCCCGCACCCGCATCAAGCATTTCATCCGCACCGAGGAACGGGTGCGCTCCATCGCCCTGGGCCGGGAAATGCTGGAAAAGCAGGGCCGCAAGGACGGCGTCAACATCCAAAAGGCCATCAAGGACGGCGGCATACTGGCCGTGGCCAAGGAATTCTCCCTGCCCGGCGTGGATGACCTGCTCTCGGCCGTGGGCTACGCCCGCATCACCCCCAAAAAAGTCATCGGCCGCCTGTTCCCCAAAAAGGAAGGCGAGGAAGCCGTCGAACACCTCAAGCTGGAACCGGGCGCGCCGCCAGCGTCGGCCGAGGCGGCCAAGGCCAAGCCCGGCGACGCCGTCAAGATCCAGGGCGTGGACAACGTGCTGGTGCGCTATGCCCAGTGCTGCAACCCCCTGCCCGGCGACCCCATCGTGGGCTACATCTCCCGGGGCCGGGGCGTGGTGGTCCATACCCACGACTGCCCCAACGTGCGCAACCTGGAACCCGAACGGCTCCTGCGCGTCTCCTGGGAAGGCGAAAAGGAGCACCCCTATCCGGCCGGCCTGTCCATCCTGGCCCGCAACGAAAAGGGCGTCCTGGGCAAAATCTCCCAGCTTCTGGCCGAAGAGGGCGTCAATATCGACTCCGGCGCCATCCACTCCAACGTGGACGGCACCTCCGAACTGGTCTTTCGCGTGGAAGTCCGCGACGCCAGCCACCTCTACAAAACCATCGAACGCCTAACCCGCCTGGACCAGGTCCTGGCCGTCAAGCGCCAGGCCGTCTCCGACGAATTGGGGGCCGCCTAGCTAGGGTGGTGGGTGCCGCGGGAGATGCCTCCGGCGGCCAGGGCTTTGCCCTGGATGCTGGGGCGCTGCCCCAGACCCCGCCAGGGCTCTGCCCTGGACCCGCCGGGGAGCGAGGCCCCCCGGACCCCCGTTACCGCTTGGCCGGGCGGGGCGGCGGGTGGCGGGCGGGCGATCGTCGTGTGGTGCCGGAATTGCCCCGGCGACACAAGGCGCAAAGCCGCCTTGACG
>CAZBER010000072.1:0-17406 GCA_964490985.1 uncultured Desulfovibrionaceae bacterium
CGCCTTGACGCCCAGGCAATTCCGGCCCCACGGTGGCCAGCGCCTGCGGCGCATATATAAAGAGCGTTGGGTCTGGCGGAAGGGCGTGAGCCTCTTCTGGATTCACTCGGTTTGGGAGGCGATTTGAGGCCGGGCAGGCTTTGATGCCCGGCCTCAAATCGCCCCCCTAATCAGGAGGGTCCGGGAGGGGGTGACCCCCTCCCGGCCGCCGGAGGCATTATTCTTCTCTTCTACTCCACGTCCGGGGGCGGGGTGCCTTTGCGCCAGAGGGTGGTTTTGGCGGGCGTTTGGGGTTGTGCGATTTCCATGGAGAATTCCACGGCAAGGGGGCCATCCGGTGTGGCAAAGGGAATGGCCAGGATCGGGGACGGGCTGATGTGGCTCAGCACGTGTCCCTTGCCGATCACCACCGAGGGCGTGGAGGCCTGGAGCTTCATGCCTTCCTTGGACAGGTGCAGGCGGGCCTGGCCGGTGATCATGTTCGTCAGTTCGCCCACGGCGTCGGCGATGTTGTTGTCGATGGACGTATAGTGTTCGCTGAGCATGTTGTTGACGATGCGCAGGATGGTGCTGGTGTCGAAGGTGACGGATATGACGCCGGTCAGGGTGCCGGTGATGCCGATCAGGCCCGTGATGTCGCCGATGGCGGTCCTGTCCGTATTGACGTAGGGCTTGCCCGGGGTGGCTTCCACGTGGGCCATGGTCGTCAGAACGTTGGACACGGATTCCAGGATCGGATTGATGAAACTGACGTCATAGCCTTTGGGCATGGCGGTATCCGCGTTGCAATGCCGGCGCTTGCAGGCCGGGTGTTCTGTTCGGATCGATATGCGGTTACAGGCGCCGCACCCGAAACGCTGGTATTGGGAGCAAGTTCCTGTCGAGACAGGCATAACAGGAAGGCGGGAGGGTGTCATCCCGTGGATCGGACAGGGAAGGCCCCTGGAAAGGCGGGCGTGCTATGCAATGGATGGTGAAGCGTCGGCGGGCCTGGCTGTTCGGCCTGGGCGGCCTGGTCTTGCTCTTTGGCCTGGGCGGTGCGGCCTGGCTGTACCATGCGGCCGCAAACGAGGCCGGCGAATATCTGGGGTATGTGGAAGAGGGCGGCCAGGCGTATCCGGTGCTGCCCGAGGACTCCAAGCAGTACCAGCGGGACGTGGAGCTTTACGGCGGCAAGGCGGGGGTGCTGGCGGACGCGCTGCGGCGCTGGTTCGCCAGCCTGTGGCGCGGAAAGCGGCTGGCCGGCATGGTGGCCCTTTTTCCGTGCTGGCGGGCCTGGGCTGTTTTTACGCTGCCGAGCGTCCGGGATCGCGCCTGCCGCCGGAAGAGGGCGGCAAGGGCAACGGGAAAGAGGGCTAAGACGGCCGGTCAGGCCGTTTCCGGAGCCAGGGTCTGGCGGCGGGCCAGGCTCGGGAAAAGCCGCATCCACACGACGACCACGAGCAGGGTGCACGCGCCGCCGAGCACCACGGCCGGCACCACGCCGAACCAGGCCGCGGTGATGCCGGATTCGAATTCCCCGAGCTGGTTGGAAGCGCCGATGAAGATGGAATTGACGGCGCTGACCCGGCCGCGCTTGGCATCCGGGGTTTCGAGCTGCACCAGGGAAGAGCGGATGACCACGCTGACCATGTCGGCCGCGCCCAGCACGGCCAGGCTGGCCAGGGACAGGGGAAAGGAGCGGGACAGGCCGAAGACGATGGTGGCCAGGCCGAAGACGGCCACGGCCGCGAACATGATTTTGCCCACCCTGCGCCGCAGGGGGCGTTTGGCCAGAAACAGGGACATGGACAGGGCCCCCATGGCCGGCGCGGCCCGCAGGATGCCCAGGCCCCAGGGACCCGTGACCAGGATGTCCCGGGCATAGACCGGCAAAAGGGCCGTGGCCCCGCCCAGGAGCACGGAGAAGAGATCCAGGGAGATGGAGCCCAGGATGTCGGGTTTGGCGCGGATAAACGCTATGCCGTCGAACACCGAGCGAAGCGAGGCCGGCTCCCGGCGCACCATGCCTTGACGCCTGGGGATGGCGAAGATGAAAACCAGGGCCACCAGGTAAAACCCGGCGCACACGCCATAGGCCGCGCCGGCTCCGGCAATGTAGACCAGGCCGCCAAGAGCCGGCCCGAAGATGATGCCGGTCTGCCGCCCGGCCGCGCTGACGGCCAGGCAGCGCGGCAGCATGGCCGGCTCCACCAGGGTGGGCAACAGCGCCTGCATGGTCGGCGCTTCGAAGGCCCGGGCCGCGCCGATCAGGCAGGCGCAGGCCAGGATGAGGTTGCGGTCGAGGAAGTGGGCGGCGCTGCCCGCGGCCAGGATCGCCACCATGGTCCCTTCGGCCAGCAGGCAGCACACGACCACGCGCTGCCGGTCATAGCGGTCCGCCACATGGCCCACCACCAACGTGAGCAGAAACTGCGGCAAAAACTGCACCAGCCCGACCAGGCCGAGGATGAGCGGACTGTGGGTCAGGTCGTAAATCTGCCAGCCCACGGCCACGGCCAGCATCTGGTAGGCCAAAAACGAGGCGGTCTGCCCGAAGAAGTACGCCTTGAACGTTCGGGACGGCATGGGGTGCTTCCTGTTCTGGATAAAAGCGGCTTGATACCAGGCAGGGGCCGGATTTGTCACCTGACGGAACGGAAAGGATGGCCAGGGCGAGGTGGTTGGGCGCGGCCGTCGTGCGCACAACGTGTTGACGAGTCCCGGGGCCTGCCCTATATGCGGAAAGTGGAGGTGCATGTCATGTCCCGTAACGCCCAACCGTGCCGCAGCACGAACATCAATGTCCGGGCCGCTCCCAGGCAGCGCGACCTGATCGACCGGGCGGCCCGGATTGCCGGCAAGACCCGGACCGACTTCATCCTTGAGGCGGCGACCCAGGCGGCCGAGGAGGCCATCCTGGACCAGCGGCTTTTCCAGGTCTCGGCCGAGGTGTTTGCGGCTTTTCAGGAAGCCCTGGACAGGCCGGCCGCACCTGATGCGCGCCTGCGCGCCCTGCTTGCCCGCAAGCCCGGCTGGGAAAAATGATCGGTCCGCCCGAGCCCCTGGCCGAGGCTCACGATTTGGAATCCTTTTCGTGCGGCGAACCCGCCCTCGACCGCTGGCTGCGTCGCCGTGCCCGCCAAAACCAGCGAAACGGCGCGTCGCGGACGTATGTGGTCACGGCGGGCGGACGGGTGGTCGGCTATTATGCCCTGGCCGCCGGGGCCGTGGCCGCATCCGACGCTCCGGGCCAGGTGCGCCGCAATATGCCCGATCCCGTCCCGGTCATGGTGTTGGGCCGGTTGGCTGTGGATGTGGCGTTTCAGGGCCGGGGAATCGGTTTCGATCTGTTGCGGGACGCGGTGCTGCGGACGCTTGGCGCGGCGGATGTCGTCGGCATCCGGGCGCTTCTGGTCCATGCCCTGCACGAACGGGCCGTCCGGTTTTATGAACAGGCGGATTTTGCGCCGTCGCCGCTGCGGCCGTTGACGCTCATGCTGCTTCTGGACGACGCCCGGGCTGTGCTGGCAGAGTGAGCATGGTTGATGGGTAGGTCAGCGCCTCCGTAGCCAACCAAGGAGCAAGCCGTGCCCGCCATTGACACCAGCTTTTTCGATCTGTTCAAGATCGGTCCTGGCCCGTCCAGTTCCCACACCATCGGCCCCATGAAGGCCGGCTATGACTTTATCCAGGCCGCGCGGGCCCTTGAGCCGCAGCGCCTGGCCCAAGCCTCGGGCCTGGAGGTCCGGCTGTACGGCAGCCTGTCCGCCACGGGCAAGGGCCACGGCACGGACCGGGCTGTCCTGGCCGGGCTCCTGGGGCGCGCCCCCGAAGCCTGTCCGCCGCAGTTCCTCGACGAGCTGGCCGCCTCCCCCCTGACCCCGCGCCCCCTGGACCTGGGGCCGGCCAGGCTTGCGGTCAGCGCCGTCAATATCATCTTTGATGCGGTGGACCACGATTTTCCCTGCAACAACACCCTGGTCATCCGCCTGCTGGGGCCGCCAGGCCGGGGCGAGTGCCTGTTTGCGCGCGAATACTATTCCGTGGGCGGCGGTTTCATCCACTACAAGGGGCAGCCCGAGGAACGGCGCGGCCAGATCCCGTATCCCTATGCGACCATGGAAGAGCTGAAAAAACAGCTCGTTGCCAACAGCCTGAGCCTGCACCAACTGGCCCTGGCCAACGAAATGGCCCTGACCGGGGCCGACGAAGCGGCCGTTTTGGCCGGGCTGGATACGGTGCTTGGGGTCATGGACGCGGCCGTGACCGCCGGGCTTGTGGCCGAGGGCGTGCTGCCCGGCAGCATCGGGTTGCAGCGCAAGGCCAAAAAGCTTTTCGAGCGTTCCAAGGTCAAAACGCCGCTTACCGCCGCCTTTCTCACGGAACTGTGCGCCTGCGCCTTTGCCTGCTCCGAGGAAAACGCCGCCGGCCACGTCATTGTCACGGCTCCGACCTGCGGCGCGGCCGGGGTCATCCCGGCCGTGGCCCGGATCATGCGCACCCGGCTGGGCCATTCGGACGTGGCCCTGCGCCAGGGGCTCATGGCCGCGGCGGTCATCGGCTTTCTGGCCAAGCACAACGCCACCATTGCCGGGGCCGAGGGCGGCTGCCAGGCCGAGGTCGGCGTGGCCTCGGCCATGGCCGCGGCCATGCTGTCCCATGCCGCGGGCCATAATTGGCGCATCACGGAAAACGCGGCCCAGACGGCCCTGGAGCACCACCTGGGCATGACCTGCGACCCGGTGGGCGGCTATGTCCAGATTCCCTGCATCGAGCGCAACGCCATGGCCGCGGTCAAGGCCTACAGCGCCTTTTGCATCGCCTCGGACGAGGTGCCGGCCCACCACAAGGTGGGACTGGACCAGACCTTGCTGGCCATGCTGGCCACGGGCCGGGACATGAACCGCAACTACAAGGAGACGGCCCAGGGCGGCCTGGCCGTGTTCGTGGCCGCCTGCTAGGGGGCATCCTTAACAGGAGTCGTTTTGGAAGCCTTCGGCGACCAAAGGGCTTTGCCCTTTGGAAACCCTAATGGATTGAGGGCGTTAAACCGTAATGCCCTTTGCCGTTTTACGTTTGATTTTTTGCAACGGCCTTGAGTTTTCAAGAAAAATAACAATCTCGCATTGTTATCCACAGCATGCGCAAGGACGCGTTTTGCGGACGCCGCACGCGAGGGCCACGGGCGGGAGCGTTGGAAAAGCGGACGGCCTGTCGCGATGTTTGACAAGGGGGCAAGAAGTCCGACACGTTTTTAGGGGATTCCATGCCTCTTGAAAACGTCAGTCGGCCTGGGAATCCGGTTATTATTCGGGCCCCTTGAAAAAAGCCTTCCCGGGCGGTTCGCTAGCACGAACCTTGCTTTTCCCGCCTGGCAGAAAGAGGCATAGGACATTTTCCGGCCGTCCCCGGCCAGCGGGCAACCGTGGTTTGGGGAATGGTTTTCTCGCGTCCGATAGCTTCCAGGAGGCCACATGACCACGCCCCTTCCCAGCCGTCATGCCTGTCGCTGCATGCAGGCGGTTGCCTCGGTGCCGTGTTTCGACCCGTTGCGGTATCTGGAAGACGACCTGCATTGCCAGGTGGTCCTCAATAATGCCCTGTCCGGGGCGTTCCATCTGGAGTTTGGCCAGGGGCAGGGGCTCGAACAGATGATGCAGGCCCATGGCATCGCCAACTGCTACCGTGGCCTGCTGACCCTGCAGTTGCAGGAAGGCCGGGCGAGCGTGCAGAAGCTTCTGGAGCAGGGGAAGATTCATTGCCCGCGCAATCCGTCGATCTGGCGGAGCGATCTTGGGGACGCGCCCGGTGGAGAAGCGCTGGCGTCTTCGAGGAGACGCTAACGGCCTGGATTACGACGGAGTTTGGCGGGGATGTTGGGGTAGAATCCCGCTCTTGCAAACGTGAGAAAACTTCGAAGCGGGACCTGTCTCAGTCCGAGTCCGCGGTGGTTCGACTCGTCCGTGGTAGCCACTACGGATGTTCGCTTTTCATACAGTCAAAGGTAAAAATATTAATAAAAGGATACAGTTGACTAAAGTAGCGCAATTTTCTCCTTGTCTGGACAATGTCCGGACATTATTCTTTCCCTCGAAAGATCATGGAGGTCTTGAATGTCACCCCCGCAACAGGCCAAAGCAGAGCGTATCGATATCCGTGTCAGCTCGTCTTCCAAGGCGTTGCTGCAGGAAGCCGCCAAGGCAAGCCATAAAAGCGTCAGCGAATTTATTTTGGATGCCGGCATTATCGCGGCCAATCAAACCTTAGCCGACAGACGGCTGTTCGCATTGGATGAAGCCCGATGGAGCGCATTTCAAGACGCCCTGGACCGTCCTGTCCAGGAGAAACCACGGCTGCGCAAGTTGTTGCGTGAGTCTGGAGTTCTGGATTGATGGCTGGGCCATTTGGTCCGATCCACAAGCTGACAGCCGATGATGCAACCGAGGCCTTCGATTGTGGGCAGCCTGCGTTAAACCTATTTTTGCAACGCCATGCCTTGGTCAACCAGCAGGCAAGTAGCGCCTCTACGTATGTTTGCTGCGTAGGCAGGGCGATTGTTGGATATTACAGCCTCTGCGTAGGCAGCGTTCGTCTTGAAGATGCGCCACCGCGAGTGACCAAGGGACTGGCCAGGCATCCAGTACCTGTCATGTTGCTGGCTCGCCTTGGCGTTGATCGAGGCTGCCAGCGCCAAGGCCTGGGTCGAGCCTTGCTCAAGGACGCCATCTTGCGTACCTTACAAGCTGCCGATATCGCGGGCATTCGCTCCCTCCTGGCGCACGCCAAGGACGAAGCAGCCCGGCAGTGGTACTTGTCCTGGGATTTCGAACCCAGTCCGACCGATCCGTTGCATCTTTTTTTGCACATCAAGGACATGCGAGCTGCCGTGCGGTAGCCAAGGGCCAGCAATGCCTGGTCGAATTTGCCGCACAGCCCCGGCGGGCCAAAGCCCCCTTCGAGGGGGCAGCGTCATACCATCGGCTCTGCCGGTGGTAGCTGATTGAAATGGCTGACCGTTAAAAGGGCATCCCGCGCCAGCCCTCCACTTCCCACGGCCATTGCCGCTGTCCGTCGCGGTCCGTGACCTTGTGGATGAGTTTGCCCGACAAGTTGTCGCCGATGGTACCCAGAAACTTGTTTTCCGCCTCGATAATGTCGCCGCGACGGGAGGTATCGTTTTCGTAGAGAAGCTGCTCACGGAATGCCAGAAATTCGGCCCGTTCGCGAAGCACGTCGGAGCAGTTGAAAAGCCAATCAAGAAACGCCATCGCCTCCTCATTGGGCAGCCACAGGTCGGCCCCAAGGCTCGAGACGTAATCCATGGCCGTTTCCGGCGCCATGTGCGAGGTCCCGTGCCAAAATGCATGGGGGAACAAGATGGCGCGCCCCAGCAGGGCCTCGGCTACGTAAGGGTTACCCAGGAAACCCTTGCGCAGGACTGTGGCCGCCTGGATAAAACGGCGCTGGACAAACTCCAGCAGGCCCAGGCTGTAACAACACGGCGGATATTCGGCGGACGCCTTTTCCAATACGGGCCGCGCCTCTTTGCGTTTGCCCGCCGCCAGATAGGCGTCGCCCAGCAGATAGCGTATGCCGATGTTGTCGTTGGGATTCCAGGCGAGATGCCGCTGCATCTGAAAAATGGCGTCTTTGAATTTTTTTCTTTCTATCAAACCCAGAAGATAGCCGTGATGGCACCGTAAAAAAGGTCTGTTCTCCAAAATCCCCCAGGGGATGGTGCCGTCAAAGTTGGACGGCACCAGTTTCAGTCCAAGTTCATAGCCCTTTTTGTACCAGGAGAACGCGGAGGACTTTCCGTTTGCATGGTCATGGTTCCCGAGATGCGCATAAGCGTCAAGGAAATAAGGCTCCAGCTTCAGGATGGCCTTGCATTCGGAAACGAATATCTGTTCACTGATGCGATCGGCTTCAAGGGAATCCAGGGCATTGTCGAAACGTTCATCGAGGACATCCCATTTTTCCGGCTCGCTGGGGACAAAGCTTCCCTCAATGGAATCGTCGAAATGATCAACGCGAAACGTCAAGGTGGGTTCCCGGTTCATTCTGGCGTCCTTTTGCGGGAGCGGCGCGATGTTTTCCGGCGGTCGGGCCTGATGGGAGCGATTTTCGTCTGGCCGGCCAAGCGCAAAGGCGTCGGCGGCACTCTTTCGCTCCTTGGCACAACTGGGGCCTGCCGTCCAGCGCGAGTGGCTGCCGGCGGGCTGGCGACATGGAGCCGTAGCTCCGCTTCCGGGTGTGACGGGGTCGGACGGAGCCTCCCCGTGGCGGCATCGGGGAAGCGTGGCGGGCAAAGGCACGGGAGGTCCGCACCGGATCATTCCGGCCGGTTCAAGTCGTAGGTCGCGTTGCGCCCCCGACCCGGCTGAGGGCGCTTTGCAGCGCCTCGCGGCTCATTTCTTCCCTGATGGCCAGAGGCACTGGCCGACTTGGGGGGCGGTTGATAGAGCTTCAGAGAAATAGGCAATAATCCAGCAGGATCAGGGTAACGGCGACAGGCCATGCGGTCGTAGAAGAACCCTGTGATCGGGGCAGGCGCTTTCGCACCCCTCCGGCGCTGCACCGACCGTCTTTTCGCAAAATGGAGGCATGCCATGCGTGAACTTTTGAAACATTTGATCAACGGCGAATGGGTCGCCTCGAACGGAACCGGCGTTTTCGAGGCCATCAATCCGGCGACCGAGCAGATTTCCGGCCGCATCGCCCTTGGCGATGCTACGGACGTCGACCGGGCGGCGAAGGCGGCGAGGGCCGCATTCAAGACCTATTCCCAGGCCGGCGTGGACGCTCGCGTGACGCTGCTGGAGCGGATCGCCGAAGGCGTTGACAGGCGCGCGGATGACCTGGCGGCGGCCCTGACCGAGGAGATGGGAGCACCGCACTGGGTCGCCTCGGGGGCACAGCTCGACCTTCCACGCTTCCACACTCGGATGGCGATCGAGAAGCTCAAGAGCTTTCGGTTCGAGGAGCCGCGCGGCAACTCGCTGATCAGGCTCGAGCCGATCGGCGTTTGCGGCCTTATCACGCCTTGGAACTGGCCGCTTGCGACCGTCATGACCAAGCTTCTTCCGGCGCTTGCCACCGGTTGCACCGTCGTTCTCAAGCCCTCTGAGCATGCGGCGTTCTCCGCCAAGATCATTGCAGAAATCCTGGTCGAGGCGGGCGTTCCGGCCGGCGTGTTCAACATGGTCCATGGCGACGGCCCGACAGTGGGCGCGGCGATCAGCGGCCACCCTGAGATCGACATGGTGTCAATCACGGGTTCGACTCGGGCCGGCATCGAGGTTGCCCGCAACGCTGCCTTCACGGTCAAGCGCGTGCATCAGGAACTTGGCGGAAAGAGCCCGAACATCCTGCTGCCCTCGGCCGATTTTGAGAAGTCGGTGCAAGAACAGGTTCGGGGATTGATGTACAATTCCGGCCAAAGCTGCTCGGCCCCTTCGCGCATGCTCGTTCCGGCCGAACGTCTCGGGCAGGTGAAGGAACTGGCGGTTGCCGCCGGCTCGGAGATCCGAGTGGGTCCGCCCGAGACCAACGCGTTCATTGGCCCTGTGGCCAACAAGGCGCAGTTCGACAAGATCCAGGGCCTCATCCGGAAGGGAATCGACGAGGGCGCAACCCCCATCATCGGAGGCCCAGGCAAGCCGGAGGGTCTGGAAACGGGCTTCTACGTCCGGCCGACGATCTTTGCCGACACAACGCCCGACATGGCCATTGTCCGCGAAGAGATCTTCGGACCCGTCCTCGTCATCCAAACCTATGACGATGTCGATGACGCCGTCGCGAAAGCGAACGACACCGACTATGGCCTCGCGGCCTACGTCCAGGGCGCTGACATCGAAGAGCTGCGGCGCGTCGCAGCGCGTGTCCCTGCCGGTCAGGTCTATCTCAACGGGATTGGCCTGGACATAATCGACTTTGCCGTGCCCTTCGGCGGTTTCAAACGTTCGGGCAATGGTCGCGAGTGGGGTGACTACGCCTTTGAAGCCTATCTCGAGCCGAAATCCTATCTTGGATATGTTCCAAAGGCTACGGAGGCGGCCTAGTCCATGAAGCGGCCGGGAGATTTCTCCCGGCCGTTTGAACCCCCGCGGCTTTGCCGCCTATCACGCGTCGAAGGGTGGGGTCCGGATGCTGCGCCAGGCGAGCGCGCTTGAATGGGCCACGAAAGGCGTACGTGTGGACTCCGTCTATCCCGGGAACATCCATTCCATCCCCTGCGACCGCGACGTCCCGGAGGCGCTCGCTTGTTTCCGAGAGGCCATCGGAAAGGCGGTCGATCCGGAGCCGCCCGTCGGGGTTGGGCATGAGAGACTTTTGTCAAGCTAACATGAGGGATTTGCAAGGGATTATTTTTGAGGGGCAGCAGGCAACCCGGAAAATTACCCGCTTTTCGCTTGACATATTTCAAAAAGTACTGAAATATTTATCCATGGAAACCAGACAAGCTACAAGCATTTTTGAGGCGCTTTCTTCCGATGTGCGGCTGGATTTGTTCCGGCTGCTCGTCAAATACGCGCCTAATGGCTTAGTAGCTGGAGAGATTGCAAAACATCTTAACGTGACGAATACAAATTTATCTTTTCACCTTAAGGCACTATTGCATGCCAGGCTGGTGACGATGGAAAAGGAAGGCAGATTTCTGCGCTACAGAGCGAATATCCCCGTCATGTTGGATACGATAGCCTACCTGACGGCGGAATGCTGTTCCGGCCATCCTGAAGAATGCCGCAACTACCGTGCCGCAAGCGCTGTTTCACCGGCTGTATTGCCGGAGTATCATTCTACGAAGAAGTAACGGGGAAAATTTTTTGGGCTGATAAATCAAAATTTCTTGAAATCTCATAATATAAGGGCGGGAGAAAGCAATGCGTGAAAAAAACAATTCGAGAATTAATCAGGAAGTCAAAGAAACAGTCCGTATCGGATACGCGGCCATTGCCACGGGGCAGCGTTCTTGTTGCTGTTCCAGCCCGCGCAGCAGTCAGGCCGACCCGACCCGGCTTGCAAAAGCTGTGGGCTATGACGCGGAAAGCCTTGCCAACCTGCCGGAAGGCGCGAACATGGGGCTTTCCTGCGGCAACCCCGTCGCCATTGCGGCCTTGCGGGAAGGTCAGACCGTGCTTGACCTCGGCAGCGGCGGCGGCTTTGACGTGTTCCAGGCGGGCGAGAAGGTGAAAGCCTCCGGGCGGGTTATCGGCGTGGACATGACCCCGGAAATGCTTGCCAAGGCCCGTAAGAACATCGAGCACTACCGGCAGCGCACCGGCCTGGACAACGTGGAGTTCCGCCTTGGCGAGATTGAATATCTGCCCGTGCCGGATTCCAGCGTTGACGTGGTGCTTTCCAACTGCGTCATCAACCTTTCCCCGGATAAGCCCCAGGTCTGGCGTGAAGTCTTCCGCGCCCTGAAACCGGGCGGCAAGGTGTCTGTTTCGGACTTGGCCCTGTTGAAGCCCCTGCCGGATAACATCCGGGAAATGGCGGCTGCCCTGGTGGGTTGCGTGGCCGGGGCTGTGCTGGTGGACGAAACCAGGGCCATGCTGGAAAAGACCGGCTTCACGTCCATCGTCCTGACGCCCAAGCCCGACTATGTGCGGAACATGCAGGACTGGAACGACCCCTTGTATAAGCAAATCGCTGAAACCTTGCCCAAAGGCGAGGAAATGGCGGATTACGTTGTCAGCCTGTCCATTGAAGCCCGGAAATAGAGGCGCTTATGAACATCCTCTTCTTGTGCGCAAGGAATTCCTGCCGCTCCATCATTGCGGAGGCGCTTTTCAAGTCCATGGCCCCGGCTGGCGTGACCGCGCAAAGCGCGGGCAGTCAGCCCGTCGGGTTTGTGCATCCCCGCGCCCTGGCCGTGCTCAAGGAAGCCGGGCTTTCCACGGAAGGCTTAACAAGCAAATCCTGGGACAATCTGCCGGAAAAGCCGGATGCGGTTCTAACCCTGTGCGCCGATGCGGCGGGCGAAGCCTGCCCGCTGTACTTCGGCAAGGTTGTCCGCAGTCATTGGGGAATGCCCGACCCGGCCAAGGCGCAAGGTGACGAGGCGGCGGTAAACGCCGCCTTCGCCGAAACCCTTGCCGTACTCCGCAGACGGATAAGCGCCCTGGTGAAACAGCTTGAAGCGGAGCCGGGCATGGATGCGGCCCGGCTCCGAACCGTTCTTGACGACATCGCCGCCATGTGAGGGAGCGAAAGACTATGACTCAATCGACACTACAGCGGCTTTCCTTCCTGGATCGCTACCTGACCCTGTGGATTTTCCTTGCCATGTTCATAGGCGTGGGGCTTGGATGGGCCGCGCCGGGCGTGAAGAACGTCATCAACTTTTTCCAGGTGGGCACGACCAACATTCCTATCGCCATCGGGCTTATCCTGATGATGTACCCGCCCCTGGCGAAAGTGAAATATGAACAGCTTGGCCGGGTGTTCCGCGACAAAAAAGTGCTGCTTCTCTCCCTGGCGCAAAACTGGATTATCGGCCCGGTTCTCATGTTTTTGCTGGCGATTGCTTTTCTTTCCGGCAACAACAGCTACATGATGGGCCTTATCCTTATCGGCCTTGCCCGCTGTATCGCGATGGTCATTGTCTGGAACGACCTTGCCGGGGGCGACAGGGAGTATTGCGCCGGGCTGGTGGCCTTCAACGCCATATTCCAGGTGCTTTTCTTCTCGGTCTACGCCTATGTGTTCATTACCGTGCTGCCGGGCTGGCTCGGCCTGCCCGGGGCAGTGGTCAACGTGAGCATGGGCCAGATTGCCGAAAGCGTGTTTATTTACCTGGGCATTCCCTTTATTGCGGGCGTGGCCTCCCGCCTTTACGGCCTGAAGGTCAAGGGGTTGGATTGGTATGAGAATGTTTTCATTCCCTGGGTAAGCCCCTGGACGCTACGGGCGCTGCTGTTCACCATTCTGGTGATGTTCTCCCTCAAGGGCGAATACATCGTGCAGCTTCCCCTGGACGTGGTGAAGGTGGCAATCCCCTTGCTGGTTTACTTTCTGGTGATGTTCCTGCTCTCGTTCTATCTCTCCCGGCGGGCGGGCGCGAACTACGAGCAGTCGGCAACGCTGTCCTTTACCGCCGCTTCCAACAACTTCGAGCTTGCCATCGCCGTGGCTATCGCGGTGTTCGGCCTGAACTCCGGCGAGGCGTTCGTAGCCGTCATAGGTCCGCTGGTGGAAGTGCCGGTGCTGATCGGACTGGTGAACGTGGCTTTGTGGCTGAAAAAACGATGGTGGGCACAGCCACCCCTAACCGCACGCTATGACAATGCGACACTGGGGCAATAACTTTTGTTAAATAAAAAGCAACTCCGGCCAAGCTGCTGCGCACAGTAAGGCGCCTACGTCAGCATGCTGCATGGTGCAGGTACCTGATGCCTTTGTGCTCGGCATAGCAGGGGGACGGGATGGCCCGTTCCCCCTTGCTGTGGTCTTGTCCGCCGCCTTTGAGGAGAAAGGCGCTTTTTGTCTGGCCGAGTGCCCACACGGCGTATCGGGCGCTGGCAGCATCGGCTGGGGGAGTCAGGCAAAATGAGAAATGACGTGGGGCTTAGATTGGATAGGACGAACGTCGGCTAAATGTAGGACTGACGCGGGCTTTTGGCGTGCGCCTGGCGCTTTGGGAGCCCGGAAGGCAAGATGAGACAATCGGCCGCCAAAGAAAAAGGGCGTTGACCGGATTGGCCAACGCCCTGGATATTCTGGTTCCTCGTGTGTGTCCGTCGATCAGGTTGGTGCCGACGTCGGCACCCCTCAAGGGCATTCCCAATATTATCATTAGTTCTGTGTCCGTCGATCAGGTTGGTGCCGACGTCGGCACCAGGATTGAAAGCACCAGCCCCGCGTTCTCCCGGGTGTCCGTCGATCAGGTTGGTGCCGACGTCGGCACCACTCTTCTTTGTCGCCACCCAGTACGGTCGCCAAGTGTCCGTCGATCAGGTTGGTGCCGACGTCGGCACCGCCGGGCATGCCAACACTGTAGCATGTACTGTGCGTGTCCGTCGATCAGGTTGGTGCCGACGTCGGCACCTAGTCTTTCCGGGGTCTGCGATGGCGTTGGCGACGTGTCCGTCGATCAGGTTGGTGCCGACGTCGGCACCGTGGAAGGACAAGCAGACCGGCACACAGCGCGAAGAGTGTCCGTCGATCAGGTTGGTGCCGACGTCGGCACCAGCCGACCTTTATCCCATGCGGACGGGCACGACTCGTGTCCGTCGATCAGGTTGGTGCCGACGTCGGCACCTTAAGGCCTAAGAGTCGTGTTGCTCATTGTCATTAGTGTCCGTCGATCAGGTTGGTGCCGACGTCGGCACCAATCCTCCCAAGGATTCTTTGCCAATCTCAACCCGTGTCCGTCGATCAGGTTGGTGCCGACGTCGGCACCCCCGTCTTGCGCTCGATGACGCTTCCCCAATCCGGTGTCCGTCGATCAGGTTGGTGCCGACGTCGGCACCTCACCACATGATCCTCGACTTGTCTCTTTTGCCCGTGTCCGTCGATCAGGTTGGTGCCGACGTCGGCACCATTCGCCCCCATGACGATTTCCAAAAGCTTGTCCGTGTCCGTCGATCAGGTTGGTGCCGACGTCGGCACCACCAAGCATTTCTCCCGGCTAGGCCCGGCCTCATGTGTCCGTCGATCAGGTTGGTGCCGACGTCGGCACCGATTAGTCGGAATCGAGCCCGACTACATGGCCATGTGTCCGTCGATCAGGTTGGTGCCGACGTCGGCACCAGAAGTTTGTATGAAACATTGTAACCGATGTTAGAGTGTCCGTCGATCAGGTTGGTGCCGACGTCGGCACCGGACTTCGAGGTCTCGATGAGCCCCTTGCCGAAGTGTCCGTCGATCAGGTTGGTGCCGACGTCGGCACCCTTCCCCTGTCGTCGCGCCTTCTGCCGTTCCGTGCGTGTCCGTCGATCAGGTTGGTGCCGACGTCGGCACCCGCCGTGTCCTCGCGCAATTCCTTGATGGCGGCCGTGTCCGTCGATCAGGTTGGTGCCGACGTCGGCACCCTCCGCCACCATGGGCAGGCCCTTCGATGAGAACCGTGTCCGTCGATCAGGTTGGTGCCGACGTCGGCACCTCCCGATGACTGGGGCGAAGCGCGAGGAGTCGGGTGTCCGTCGATCAGGTTGGTGCCGACGTCGGCACCGAGACGGCGGCTACCCCGGCGGTGAGCACGGCTCCCGTG
This sequence comes from uncultured Desulfovibrionaceae bacterium, assembly GCA_964490985.1. GTDB lineage: Bacteria > Desulfobacterota > Desulfovibrionia > Desulfovibrionales > Desulfovibrionaceae > Solidesulfovibrio. The sequence goes on from CAZBER010000072.1 coordinate 15,203, forward strand.
TCCGTCGATCAGGTTGGTGCCGACGTCGGCACCACCACACCCCCGGGCGGCATCGTCAAATTCTTTTTGTGTCCGTCGATCAGGTTGGTGCCGACGTCGGCACCCTCCTCTCGACGTGAGGGGCCTGTGTGTCGGGAGGTGTCCGTCGATCAGGTTGGTGCCGACGTCGGCACCTAAAGCAATTCAATGCCTCCACTGACACCATAGAGTGTCCGTCGATCAGGTTGGTGCCGACGTCGGCACCTCTTGTTGGGCTTACCCTTGGGGCGTCCCTTAGAGTGTCCGTCGATCAGGTTGGTGCCGACGTCGGCACCCCTTCCTTTTGCTTTTGTAGGCGTGCAAAGGGTTTGGTGTCCGTCGATCAGGTTGGTGCCGACGTCGGCACCTTTTGATTGCTTTCCTTTTTGCCCGCAGTGAAAGGTGTCCGTCGATCAGGTTGGTGCCGACGTCGGCACCGCCGGTTGCTTCCCCCTACAACGAGGCATTTTTCGGTGTCCGTCGATCAGGTTGGTGCCGACGTCGGCACCGTCCGGCCCCCGGCTACCGCTCCGAGGCGCGTTGCTGTGTCCGTCGATCAGGTTGGTGCCGACGTCGGCACCCCTGTGGTGCGCCCCCACAAAACCTTGACATGCCGTGTCCGTCGATCAGGTTGGTGCCGACGTCGGCACCTGGCTCCCAATGGTGCATAGGGGCTGCGCGCTGCCGTGTCCGTCGATCAGGTTGGTGCCGACGTCGGCACCAAAACGTCCAGCCGGAGATGTTGCCCTTCTTGAGTGTCCGTCGATCAGGTTGGTGCCGACGTCGGCACCGTCAATGCAAACGGCAAGGAATGCAAAGACTGCAGTGTCCGTCGATCAGGTTGGTGCCGACGTCGGCACCCGGAATCAGGTCTCGCCAGTGGTTCGACGACGCATGTGTCCGTCGATCAGGTTGGTGCCGACGTCGGCACCCAAGTAACCATCTGCGACATCTGCGGCGTGGAACTGTGTCCGTCGATCAGGTTGGTGCCGACGTCGGCACCGGAGTCCTCGCCGGCAGTGCCCAGGAAGGTCATGTCGTGTCCGTCGATCAGGTTGGTGCCGACGTCGGCACCCGGCCTCCACGCGCTCCATCCACTTCCGCGCGAAGTGTCCGTCGATCAGGTTGGTGCCGACGTCGGCACCCAGCCCAGGGGCGAGCATGAACGCGCGGAACGGAGTGTCCGTCGATCAGGTTGGTGCCGACGTCGGCACCGACAGCTTCGCCGCATCCACGACAGCGCCCCGGGGTGTCCGTCGATCAGGTTGGTGCCGACGTCGGCACCCGGCGGTGTCGAAGTCGTGGGCTTGCAGAGCAGCGAGGTGTCCGTCGATCAGGTTGGTGCCGACGTCGGCACCGTGAAGCCGTCCCGCATGACCGACGAGGACTTCGAGTGTCCGTCGATCAGGTTGGTGCCGACGTCGGCACCATCGAACTGACCCCGCAACTGACCGGCCTCGAAGGGTGTCCGTCGATCAGGTTGGTGCCGACGTCGGCACCATGAAGGAGATCAAAGAACTTGATGCCCTGATCGCGTGTCCGTCGATCAGGTTGGTGCCGACGTCGGCACCCCGGCGGTGTGACCGAGGCTCCCGGCGAAGCGTTCGTGTCCGTCGATCAGGTTGGTGCCGACGTCGGCACCCGGCGGATCAAGAAGGGCCTCGAAACCGGGAAGGTGTGTCCGTCGATCAGGTTGGTGCCGACGTCGGCACCATCACCGACTGGGGCGGCTTCGCTGACGTCGAGGGGTGTCCGTCGATCAGGTTGGTGCCGACGTCGGCACCGCGAACGACCTCCTGGCCACTGCGGAGCTGCTGGAGTGTCCGTCGATCAGGTTGGTGCCGACGTCGGCACCTGCCCGTCCTCGCGGTAAACGCGAAACGGAACCTGCGCGTGTCCGTCGATCAGGTTGGTGCCGACGTCGGCACCAGGTCCGCGCCCTTTTTGAGACCCAATTTTACGGCGTGTCCGTCGATCAGGTTGGTGCCGACGTCGGCACCTTGATCCCCCCCATTCCCTTGAGCGTCGAAGGAGCGTGTCCGTCGATCAGGTTGGTGCCGACGTCGGCACCTCCGGGCCTATGCTCCCGAGATCGCCATGGGCCTGGTGTCCGTCGATCAGGTTGGTGCCGACGTCGGCACCCCCCTTCTGCCCATCAGCGGATCGGTAAAATTCCAGTGTCCGTC
>CAZBER010000072.1:17416-22982 GCA_964490985.1 uncultured Desulfovibrionaceae bacterium
ACTCTGGGGTGTGTCCGTCGATCAGGTTGGTGCCGACGTCGGCACCCGCCGCCCTTCCAACCCCTTGCTGGCACTGCGTTTTAGAAGCGCTGTGCGAGCATTTGAAGAATCACACCTTGTGACGGGCACATTCATGTGGCTCCGACTCCCTTCATTTCGAGGAATCTCAAGGGGTTCGAGCATCCCCTGGCCCCCCCCGTCACCACCTCCGCGCTCGCGGAGGCTGTTGAGGAGTCTCCTTCGTCGGAACAAAACTGATCGACTCCACGGTGCCAAGCCCATTGAAGGGGAAGACACATACCGTGGCATTCTCGCCTCCTGTAGAGGCAACATGTTAATATACCGTCCGACGGTCATAAAGTCAAACCACAACGATGCCGCTATCCTGCTCGGGAAGAGGTTGGCCGATAACCGTGGCCGCTTCGCGTGCCTCCTTCTCGTTAGGACCAAGGTCCAGAATCATCGCCTGATCCTCCTTCTGATTCATCTGCTCCTCGAGATCGGTTTGCAATCTCACGCGGTCGATATCTTTGAGCACACAGAAGAAGACCGAAAACTGCCAGGCCTCGCCATACCCTTTGAGTACCTTGTGGACGCGCCGCAATCTTTTCGGGTCTCTGATGTCGTAGCAAACCAAGTAGCAACGACGCATAGTCGCCTCCCGCAAGTCAGCGCGTGGTCAGGAACGCAAGGGTTGGGACGTCTTCCGTTAGCCAAGCTGCGATCATCCGCGCGTGCAAAACGATCATGCGCCTGTAGCTCAAGCGATATTCGAAGACCGGATGGGTGACCTCAGTATCCATTCTCCTGCCAAGCGCATTGAAAAAACTCCGTCTTCCGGCGTCTGTGAGCGAACAGCCAGAGGCTGTGCGAAGAAAGTGCCCCTCGGTCAATTCCCCCCGATTGAAGCATGTGATCGCGACGGAATCCGCTATCAACGGCCGAAACGGTTCCATAAGATCGAGCGCAAGCGCGGGTCGCCCCGGCCTCGAAACGTGGAATCCGCCAATAGAGGGCTCCAACCGCGCAAGGCGTAAAGCGGCCACGCACTCGTGGGTCAGCATCGAATACGCCAGCGACAGACAGGAGTTGATTGGATCGGGTGGTGGTCTGCGTTTCCTGCCGTTGGCATCGAATTCCACTGATAGAGGACCCTTGAACATTCCAGAAAAATGCCCGAAGTAGATGGCCGCCGCCTGACCCTCATGCCCGCGCACCGCATCCACCGAATCCGCCTGCGCTGCATTCTTAGCCTCCTTCACCAAATCGGCAGCTACGCTGGCAGGCAGCGAACTGTGATTGCGGAGGAGGAGCGTTCGCTGGTTCATGATCTTGGCCGACACGAGGGCGCGTGTCAGTTCGAGGCATACCTCCGTGCGGTCGAGTTTGCGAATCTGCGCCCTTCGAACCTCGGCGCTGACCGAATCGAGTGGATCGATCATGGCCACCAGTCTTCCAGCCGGCGAGAGAAATGCGATAGGGGTGTTCATGTCTGCAAGGGCGCGAATCGCCTGGGTGGTGATTTGCACCGAGCCCAGCAGCGAGAGACTTTCGAGGTTGGCAAGCGGAACGGTCTTAGCCACAGAGCCATTCTTGTCAGTGATTCTCAATTCCATTCCGCGAACACCGACCTTCACGCCTTCTTGCTGGGCCACCACATGAATGCCGTCATCGCGGGGCGGCCAGATCTTTCTCGGTGTCAGTTCGTCGGTTGGAGACTGGGCGCGCTGATGGTTGACCTCGTCCGGCAGGCATATTGGCTGAAGGGAGCATCTTGGACAGCGCGAATCATTGACGAGCGGCAGAGGTCGTGAGCCTTCCGCGCATTGTTTCGCTTCTTCCAGAGTCCGCAAGGCCTCCGCCTTGAGAGCATCATCGACGGGAATCCCGAGACGAAGCTTTACCCCGGCATAATAAATGACCGCTTCACACACTTTGTAACCGGCGCTTTCGAGAAGGACAGCTTGCAGGCCCACTTGAATACGGTCCGTGGGCCATGCTTCCGCGTGTTGAAGCGGGAGTTGTTCCATTTCACCGCAATCGTCGGCGGAAGGCCCCATGGATATGTGCTTGGGACGGCCCTTGCGGTACTCGACCGGTACGGCGGTCTGCCCCGAGATTTCCGCCAAGTCTAAGGTCGCAGTAAGACCGAGCGACTCGCTCGTCAAAGCCAGACTTCGAACAACCTTTGGCCGTTCGGGATCATCCTCACCTACCTCCACCTTTTCCAGAGAGGCACTGGGTTTATCCACGCGTCGGTGGACAGCCACACCCTTCTCCGTGTCACTGCTGGGGACAAAGATGCCTTCCACCTGCATGTAGTAGAAAAGGCGCGGGCAATAGGCATACTCGGCCACGTTCCGGGCCGGCCATAGGCTTTCATCCATCGGTTGCATCCTTCTCAGAACGAAATGTCATCCTCCCTCGACCCATCGAGGGTTTGCTTATCGCGGCCCTTTATCTGTTCCTCCAAGAGCCGGACAATCCGGCATTGCACCTCGTTCTGATAGGCGGCGTATTCTTTCCACTCTCCGAATTCGATGCATTCGAGTGGGGATGACGAGGCATCGCGCCAGAGGTTGACGACTTCTTTGGATTTGCCACTGCCTCTTTTCCCGCGCTTCTTTTTGTCCGTTGCGGCATCACCACTTTGTGTTTGGACGGTTTGCCGGAGCTCTTTGTCCAGCTTCACCGCTGCGCTACCATCGACCTTGTCCTTTATGGGCCGGAAACTTCCCGGTTCGCATGGCACGTACCACCACTTGCCCGGCCAGTCCGGGTCCATGAGTGCCTTGAGCCCGATGTTGGCGGCGGCGTTCAGGTCGGCCTGGAGACCCTTGGCAGCGGGCGAGGCGGGATTGGCCGAAACAAATATCTCGCCTCCCTTGAGTGGAAGGCGAATAGCCCCGGCCTTTTCCAAATCAGCTGTAACCTTGTCTTTCCACATTACGTTCAGGTCACAGAGAAACCGCTCACGAGAGTCACCCTTCTTTTCAGCCTGTTTTTTCTCGGCCTGCGCGACTTGTTTCCTCCAGAACGGCGACCGCACGAACTCCTTGACGGGCACATCCTGACAGCGGATGCCGGGCGCTCCGGTTCGGGAGTCCTGGCGCGACGTATAGCTCGCCGAGACTTCGCGGAGGTGCAGGCCGTGGAGTTGGCAGGCTTCGGCCAGGTATTTCTTCACCTTCGAGGACGACCACGTCATGAGTTGGCGGTTTTCCCGGCGGGTGCGAGTTTCCTCCGGCCGGTAGTGGGTGAGGTCTTCGATGACGATGGCGTGGCATGGCTTGTCTACACGGACGTCTGGGCGTTTGGGGTCCTTGCCTCGCAAGGGCCGCCTCATCCGCCCGATACCGAGCGCCGCCTCGACGATGCGGCTGGCCAGTTGCTTGACGCGCTGCTCGCGCAAATGCTCGAGGGCGTCCAAGGCGCCCTGCCCGAACTGTTCCCTGGTTTCGGTCTTGGTTCCATCGGGATGAAGACGGGTGAAGTATCCCACCTGAACTCTGCGGCGGAACTCGGTCAGCGTGGCAAGACGGGGAAGGGAGAGTCCGCCCACCTTGCGGATGGCCGGATCATTTGCGGCTTTGCCGCGGGGAAGAATCCAATCCTTGAACCACCGAAGTTGCTTTTTCCACTGCTCATCGTCATCTTCCCATCGAGTTTTCCAGGCGTCGTGGAGAGTCTGCCGCAGAGTCGCATTCTCTGCCAGCGCCTTCGCGACGTCGTGAAGTTTCTCGCGGTTCTCATTTTGCTTCTTCTTGCGCTCCGCGCCGGAGGCATCCTCACCGATTTCTTCCATGGCCTGGTATCCGGACACGTTAGCGATATGGTCATCCCACAGTTGCCTTGCCGCGTCGTCCCGCCACCCACGCGAGGACGCCAAGCCATGCCAGAGCATAAGAGCGTCCTGGATGAACTCGATGTGCTTATTGCCTCTTGTGGCCTGGTCGTCGTTCGCGGAAAGCTCTTTGGCCTCGGTGAAGTAGTATTTGCGGTCACCGGGCATAGGTTTGTAGGCCGCCGTCATGGCAAAGGCGATTCGCGCACGGTCGCCATGACGCTTGAGGGCAAGGCGCATGGTGCGGACGGCGGAGGACATCAGTTCGTCCACGGAGAGCGACGGTTTGCGGACCTCGGCCTCGTCTTCGTCCGAACCGTCAGAGTCTTGAGCCCCCTTTGCCGGTGTCCATCCCAGATTACGCAGCGCATCGAGTCTCGTTTTTTGCTTGCCTGACTGACCCCATCCCGCCTTGACCAGTTGGTCGATAATCGGCGCGGTTCGACCCAGTTCAGCCTCCAGTTGATGGACCTTCCAAATTTCCTCGTTTGATACCTCGCGTACCCCTTCCTCCTCTCCCTGAAGCTTGATGAGAAACTGGCGGTCCAGGCGCGCCCAGGGAGCGGGATGCAGTGTGCCATCCGGCAACGTGTCCGCGCCGATGCGGCGATAGACGGTGGTTTCCTCGACCTCGACTTCCTTATCCTTCTTTTGCTTCTTCACCTTCTTCTTCAGGTGCAGGTAAAGGTCGCTCTCCTTCGGCTCCCCGTGCCCGGCGGCATGGCAGGCTTCCTTTACCTTCTCAGCGCTCAATGCCTCCCACACTGCGCACGCCGCGGCGTAGCGGTGACCGAGGTCTACGGAAAGTACGCGAAGACCTGGCAGACGGGAGAGGATGAGCCGGGCCTGGCCTTTCCGAGTCTTGTTCGCATCGGCATGGGGCCAGTATTGAGGGTCGATTCTAAGTTGATTCGTTTCTGCGAATTCGCACCACGGACCCTGCGGCTGAAGCCTTGCAGAGAAAGTTACCAACCAACGGATGCGGTCCTTCATGCCGGACATCCGCCGCTCGCGTTCCTGGGCTGACAAATCGAGGTTGTCCCTCACGGCAGCGATGGCTTCCAACTGCTGCCTTGGAGCCTGCAACCGGCCATTCCAGTCTGCTTGTTCAAAGAGCCCCGCGATATTCACCACATCACTCTTGGTCGCATTTGAAGCCGCTCGTCCCAATCTATCCGCGCGGGCAACCTCGGAAGTTCTATCATTCTGAGCATCTTGGCCGAGAGCTAAATCACGCGCCAGCCTTTTCGACTGCCAGCACAACGGAACTGGATTCATCCCGCTTCCGGTCCAAAGTGTCAGACAAAGCGCACGCGGAAAGGGCGTTTGCACCTTTTTGTGGACGTCAAAGCAAATATCCCAACGGGATTTCCCGAAATCGCAGAAGATGGGATGCAAAAGCGCGTCGGGGTGGCGGTACGCCGGCACCTTGAAGTGCCGTTTCTTGAATTCCGATTCGGCAGCAAGAGCGTAGTCAATCAGCGGCTGAGGGTCGGGAGCTTTCGCGGCATCGCCGTCCTTGTGCCAAACGCATACGGCGTCGTCTTCAGCGAGGGCCTCGAATAGCTGGATGTCGCCGAACTTGTCGATCTCCGGATCGTCCTGCAACGCCCGAGCGGCGGCAATCCGGTCGGCGCTGGTACTGCATGAACTCTTACTCCATGCGGCGACCACTTCCTTCCATCCGTCCACCGCCCGCCGACGGATACGGTAGGGTTCCAA
>CAZBER010000073.1:0-20159 GCA_964490985.1 uncultured Desulfovibrionaceae bacterium
ATCGGGAGGGTCCGGGAGGGGGTGACCCCCTCCCGGCCGCCGGAGGCATTCTTCTTTCGACTATGGTCCGATGTAAATGGGCGGCACGGGGATGACGATGCCGATGCCCGGGGGCGGCGGCACGGGGCGGCAGGCGCCATAGCGCCAGACGGTGCCGGGCGGGCACGGGCGCGGATAGTAATAATAGCCGGGCGGCGGCGGGGGAGGCGGCACCGGGCCGTAGGGCATGCAGCCTCGCGGGCCATCCCAGAAATATCCCGGCGGGCACGGCGGCCGGGCCTCGGCCGTGCCGGCCCAGGCAACCGCGGCCAGCACGAAGCCGGCCAGCATCAAAAGACAGACCACCTTTTTCATAACCTCCTCCTCGTTGCGGGTAGCTCTCCCAAACGGCGAGACTCCTTATGTTCCCCTTGTGGCACACTCCCTGTCGGTTGGCAAGGCCATTCAGGCCGCGCCTTTGCCCAGCCTGATCTGGCGGATGATGGCCGCCACCTTGGCCTGGAAGTTCTCGAAGGCCTTACGGCTTTCGGCGCTGCCCGTGCGCACGTAGTCGGCCAGGGCGTTTGCGGATGCGCGCTGCACGTCGTAGAAGCCGATCAGCAGGCTCAGGTCCTTTTTCTCGTTTTCCGAGAGTTGGGGCATGAGCTGGTCCTTGAAGGTCGCCAGCACCAGGTCGGCATAGTTGCCCATGGCGGTCAGGGCTTCCAGGGCCTTGTCCTTGGGCAAGAGCTTTTTGTCGTAGCGCGCGGCGATGCCCTCCAGGTTTTCGTGCCCGAGCACCAGCCCCTGGCCGGAGAGCATGCCGATGGCTTGCAGGAAGACGTCCCGGGGCTGCTCCTTTTGGGCCAGGGCCGTCCCCGAGGCCAGGGTCAGGGCCATGGCCAGGGCCAGGCCCAAAAGCCGCTTTGCCGCCATCATGAACCTCCGTGGCTTTTGCCCGACACATACGCTTTCGGCGCAAAAAGGGGAAGCAGCCGGCCTTGGCCTCCGGGTGCCCCGCTTCCGGTCCGCGTCCGGCAAAAGATTTGAACCCGGGCCTGGCTGGACGCCGGCCGTCGGCCCTGTTCTGCTCAAAATGGCCGAAGGCCGGCCAGGGTGCGGAGTGGACAACAGCCCGGAAACGGTGGATTTTTCGGAACAGGACTTCGGTGTGTACAAAATCCTGAACAGTGCCTGAGCTACTTGGCTGGGACGGTAAAAAAATTTGTACCCCAATCCTGGGGAAACAGGCCTCCTGGCCGGCGTCAAGGGTTGAGGACGATATGGCAACATTTTGATATTATAGGATTTATCTAAAAAATTTAACCTTTGGCACGATCTTCGCTAGAGAGGATGCATCCTTCCTCCGAAAAGGATATTTTGGAGAGCGGTTCCGGGATGGCGACCTGGAACCGCTCTCCGCTTTTTGGCGGCCGCGTTTGCACGCGCAAAAAAAAACGCCGCCCCGAGAGGCGGCGCGCATTGGCTTTGAAAGGGCCAGGGTTATTGACCCAGGGGATGCTTGGTGCGGCAGGCCCGCTCCACGCCCCAGGCCTCTTCGTCCTTTTCCACCCGGGCCAGGTTGGAGATCAGGCATTCCAGGGCGGCCGGGGAGTAGACCTTGCAGTCGGGCTCGGCCGGGTCCTGGAAGCGGCATTTGCACGCCCGGCGCATGAGCATGGCGGCGTCGCGCGAGGCCGCCTTGCGGGCATAGAGCATCACGCATTCGCCGTAGTTTTTGGGGCCGAAGGATTGGGCCGAAACCGGCCCTGCCGCCCCCAGGGACGCGAAAAAAACCAGTCCAGCCAGCAAAATGACCAAACGCATGCAACCTCCTGTGCGACGGGGACGCCCCGGCCGGATCAACTGCCCGAGGCGGCGGCCCCGGTTGTCGTCGTAGCGGCCCCGGTGGCTGTGGTGGTTGTGGTGGTCTGCGCCTGCTGGGCCTGCTGCTGGGCCCGGATGGTCTGGTAGGCCTGGTCCACGCATACGGAAAAGGTCTTGGTGCACGTGGCGTCGCAGGACACCAGGCTGGCATAGCCGTTGGAGCTTGTGCAGTTCATGCGGCAGGTGGCCTGCTGGTCGTTGCAGTCGCAGATGGGACAGCCCTGGGTCAGGCTGACGGTCTGGGCCGACGCCGGCGCGGCCAGGCCCCAGGCCAGGGCCACGGCCGGAAACAGGGCCAGGGCTTTTCGAGGAAACACGCGCATCCTGGGCACCCCCATGCGAAGCGGCGGAAGGCCGCGTTTTTGGCACCTTGTAGAAAATGCCCCCGGCCGTCAACCGGCCCCTGTCACGACCCTGTCTTGGCCGGCGGCGCGGCCAGGTCGTGCAGGGCCTTGATCGCGGCCTCGTTGCCGGGGTCCGCTTCCACAGCCCGCTGATAGGCCCGGCGGGCCTCGTCCCGGCGGTCGTCCAGCAGGGCGGCCAGCCCCTCGTCCTGGGCCAGCCGGGACAGGTAGAACCGGGCCTGGATGTCGGACCCATTGACGGCCAGGGCCTGCTCCCAGGCGCTTTTGGCCAAAGAAGCCTTGCCGAGCCAGCGGTATACCAGCCCCACCAGATCCAGGGCCAGGGCGTTTCGGGGTTCGAGTTCCAGGGCGGCCTCCAGTTCCAGCCGGGCATTGACCGGCGCGCCCAGGAGCCAGTAGGCCAGCCCGGTCAGGTAGCGCAGAAAGGGCTCGGTGCTTTCGGCCGCCTGGGCCTCGGCCAGGTGTTTCACGGCCTCCCGGACCTGGCCGGCCATGGCCGCGGCCAGCCCCAGGCCCAGGGCGGCCCGGGCGTTGCCGGGGTCGAGCCGGGCCATGGCGGCGAACCGGCCGGCGGCCTGCTCGGGCCGGTTCTGGATGAGGTCCAGGCAGCCCAGGGTCCAGGCGGCGAAAAGATTTTTGTCGTTGGCGGCCAGGGCCGCCTCCAGGGTGGCCCGGGCCGCATCCGCCTGGCCGGCCGCAGCCTGGGACAGGCCCAGCCGGGTCCGGGCATAGGCATTTTCCGGGTCCTGGGCCAGGACCTCGGCAAAGATGCGGGCCGCCTGGTCAAAGCGCCCCCGGGCCAGGGATTCGGCTCCGTAGAAAAGCCGGTCATCCAGGTTCATGGCCCGGGCCGGCCGGGCGGCAACGGTCAGGGCGCAGCAGAGAAGCACGGCAACAGCAACGCAGCGCATGGCGTCTTGCCTCCCCGCGCCCCTTGGCCCAGCCCGGCCGTCCTGTCAAGGCCCGCTCTGGCCGACCGGCCGGGTTTGGTGTATACGAGGGCCCCCAGGCGCCACTTCGCATCACGGCCGGACTTGACCCCCGGCCAAGGAGGAGCGATATGCGACCGACATTAGCGGCCCTGGCCGCCCTGGCCATGGGCGCAAGCCTTTGGGGAATCGTTGGCTGCGCCGAGAAAAGCGCGCCGCCCAGCCCGCCTCCCACGGCCCAGACGACCCAGCCGTCTTACCCCTCGCCGGAGTATCCGCCCCCCGCGGACCAGACGCCGCCCGCGAGCCCGGCGGAACGGCCCATGTACGGCCCGACGGGTCCGACGGGGACGGCGGCCGGAGCAATGCCTCCGGCCACGGCCGGAACGCGGCCCGGCGGACCGGCCGGCCCCCGGCCCGGCGGCGGCCCCAACCTGGGCATGCTTTTCACCGTCATGGACGCCAACCATGACGGCCGTGTGAGCCTCGAAGAATGGCGGGCCTTCCATGACCGGGATTTCCGCCAGAAGGACAAGAACGGCGACGGGTACCTGTCCCGGGAGGAATTCACCGCCCCGCCGCCCATGCGCCCCGGCGGCCCGGGCCCCAGGCCCGCGCCCTAGGGTAACGACGTTTACGTACTGCCAAGGAGCCGCCCCATGACCTCTCCCGTGATCCCTCTGCCCAAGGGCTTTTCCTTTGCCAGCGCCGCCGCGGGATTCAAGCATCCCGGCCGTGACGATCTGGCCCTGATCGTCAGCGACACCGAAGCCGCCGCAGCCGGAGTCTTCACCAAGAACCTCTTCCAGGCCGCGCCGGTCCTGGTGGCCAAGGACCAGCTCACGGCCTCGGGCGGCCATGCCCGGGCCGTTCTCATCAACTCCGGCCAGGCCAATGCCTGCACCGGCCAGCCTGGCCTGGACGACTGCCGGGCCACCCTGGACCTGGTGGCCGAAGCCGTGGGCCTGTCGCCGGCCGCCATCCTGCCCGCCTCCACCGGCGTCATCGGGGCGCGGCTCAAAATGGACAAATGGGAAAAGGCCGTGCCCCAACTGGCGGCCAGCCTGGGCCAGGCCTCGCCCCTGGCCGCGGCCAAGGCCATCATGACCACGGACTCCTTTCCCAAGATCGCCTGGGGCAGCCTGACCACGGACGCGGGCGAGGTGCGGGTGCTGGGCATGGCCAAGGGCGCGGGCATGATCGCCCCCAACATGGCCACCATGATCGGCGTGCTTCTGTGCGACGCCAAGGTGGGGTCCTTGTGGTGGCAGGAGGCCGTGGCCGCCGCCGGCGACCGCAGCTTCAACAGCATCACCGTGGACGGCGACACCTCCACCAACGACTGCGTCCTGGCCCTGGCCAACGGCGCGTCCTCGGTGGCCATCGACTCGGCCGAGGGCCGCCAGGCGCTTCTCGGCGTCATGATCGAGGTCTGCCAGGCCCTGGCCTACATGCTGGTCCAGGACGCCGAGGGCGGCACCAAGATACTGCGGGTCAAGGTGCAGGGCGCGGCCTCCCACGCCGAGGCCGAGCTGGCCGCCCGGGCCGTGGGCAACTCCCCCCTGGTCAAGACGGCCTTTTTCGGCCGCGACGCCAACTGGGGCCGCATTGTGGCCGCCCTGGGCCGCTCCGGAGCCGCCTTCGACCCCAATGCGGTGTCCGTGCGCATCGGCGGGGTGCCGGTCTTCAAAAAGGGCCTGCCCGTGGCCGAGGACCTGGACGCGCTTCTGGCCCCGCACATGCGCCGGGGCGAGATCACCGTGGACGTGGAACTGGGCAGCGGCCCGGGCCGCTACCTGCTGCTGGCCTCGGACCTGACCTACGACTACATCAAGATCAACGCCGATTACCGGACGTAGCGGAAAGGGGCCTGTCCAAAGGCCCCTCTCCGGCCGCGGCAAGGCGCGAGGTGGCGCGGCTTTCCGGCTGCGCGCTTGACTTTGCCAGCACGGGTAATATCAGGTTATGACCAAGCGGGATAAAATCCTGGAGCGCATGCCTGCATCCACGGGATTGGCGCATCGAGGATCTGGAGGCCGTGGCCAAGGCCCATGGCGTGCGTGTCCGCCGACCGGGAGGGAGCCACGTGATCTTTTCCCTGCCAGGCCAGGAAGGCGAAATATCGGTGCCGGCCCATCGGCCCATCAAGCCCGTGTACGTCAAGAAGTTCGTGGCCCTTATCGAGGGCCTGGGGGCCAGCGAGGATTGAACCATGGATTTTCACGGTTATCCCTTTGAATTGACGCCGCTGCCCGAAGAGGATGGCGGTGGCTGGCTTCTGTGTTTCCCGGACTTTCCCGGCGCGGTCATGTCGGATGGCGAAACGCCCGAAGAGGCATTGGCCAATGGGCGTGACGCCCTGGAAGGCGTGATCGCCGTGTACCGGCAGGACGGCCGTCCCCTGCCCAAGCCCGGAGCCTCTTCCAAGGGCGGAAAAATCGTGGCCCGGGTGCCCCGAGGGCTGCACGCCCGGCTCGTGGCCCGGGCCAAGCAGGAAGGCGTCAGCATGAACACCCTGCTGGTGTCCTTTCTGGCGGAAAGCCTGGGCAAGCGGGAAGCCTGCCGCTAAGGTGGTTTTTTCATGGCCGATTCTCCCCGTCTGGTGGACATGAGCGACCGGGACCGGCTGACCCGGCTGGCGGATCTGGTGTTCGAGGCCGGCATGCTGCGCAGGACCCCGCGCACGGGTTACCAGTTTCTGGGCACGGGCGCGGAAAACGTGGCCGAGCACAGCTTCCGCACGGCGCTGATCGGCTTTGTCCTGGCCGGCATGGCCGGGGCCGACCCCTACCGCACCATGGCCCTGTGCCTGTTCCACGACCTGCCCGAGGCGCGCACCGGCGACTTCAACTACGTCAACAAGCTCTACAACACCGCCAACTCCCGCCAGGCCCTGGCCGACGCCCTGGCCGGCACCGGGCTGACCGCCACAGTCATGCCCCTGCACGACGAACTGGAGGCGGCAGGCACCCTAGAGGCCCGGCTGGCCCAGGACGCGGACCAGATCGATCTCATCGCCAACCTCAAGGAAGAGCTGGACCTCGGCAACCGCTATGCCGCCGCCTGGATCGAGGCCTCCCTGGGCAGGTTGCGCACCGAGGAGGGCCGCCGCCTGGCCCGGGCCGTGGCCGAAACCGACCACTCGGACTGGTGGTTCCTGGGGCCGGACCGAAAATGGTGGAGCCGCAAAAACGGCCTCGAACCCACGGACTGACCATGCGCCTGGCCGTTCTTTCCGACACCCACCTGCGCGCCCCCACGTCCTGGTTCGAGGCTGTATACGAAGCGCACCTGGCTTCGGCGGACATGGTCATCCATTGCGGCGACGCCGTAAGCCTCAGCGTGTGGTCCTACCTGCTCCAGCATCCCCGCTTCGAAGCCGTGGCCGGCAACTGCGACGCCTTTGACCTGGCCGGCGAGCTTCCCTCGGTCCTGGACCTGTCCCTGGCCGGCCGACGCGTGGCCGTCACCCACGGCTGGGGGCCGCGACCAGGCCTGGCCGCGCGCCTGGCCGCCGCTTTGGGCCCGGGCCGGGACATCATCTTTTTCGGCCACTCCCACGCCGCCGCAGATGTCCGGCACGGCGCAGTCCGGTGCATCAATCCCGGCCCCTGCCAGCCCGGCGGCAGCCTGGCCCTGGTCGACTGCGACCAGGCCGGCTTTGCCGTGCGCTTTGTCGACGTATAAACAAAACGCAGTCATACCATAATTCGGACGTCCACTTTCTGCGACAGTCAAGAGAGGTGCGCCCATGAAGACCGAACGCCAAAAGATGCTGGCCGGGGAGCTCTACGACCCCATGGACCGTGAGCTTGTGGCGGCCCGGGAGCGGGCGCGGGACCTCTGTCAGTCGCTTAACGCCACGCGCGAGGCACAGCAGGAAGAGCGCAGGCGCATCCTGCTCGAACTGCTTGGCGCGGGCGGCGACACCGTGTGGTTGCAGCCGCCCTTTTTCTGCGACTACGGCACGCACATCGAGTTGGGGGAACGGGTGTTTTTCAACTTCAATTGCATCGTGCTGGATGTGTGCCCGGTGCGCATCGGGAGCTTCACGTCCTTTGGGCCGGCGGTGCAGATCTACACGCCCTTGCACCCCTTCAACGCCGCGCTGCGCCGTGGGGAAGAATACGGCAAGCCGGTGGAGATCGGATCGGATGTGTGGGTGGGCGGTGGGGCGCTTATCCTGCCGGGCGTACGGATCGGGTCGCGAACCGTGATCGGCGCCGGGAGCGTTGTCACGCGGGATATTCCGGAAGGCGTGTTCGCCGCGGGCAACCCGTGTCGCGTCATCCGGGAGATTACGGAATGATCGGTTTATCGTGGCCATGCCACCCGCAGTGCCTCCGGATGGACGGCGGCGTCGAAAACATCGACTGACACTACGTCATAACGCCCGCAGTCCAGTATGGGTTTCCAAAAGGCCGTCGCCGACCCTCTCCTCGCTAGTTTTTCACCGGAGCCTCGGACTCGCCCGCGCCACCCGGCGCGCCGCCGGGCCGGGGACCCAGCACGGCGTCGTTGACCAGCTCCACCTTGGCCGACTGCTGCACGGTCTGCAGATAAGCCTTAAACAGCTCCTGCTGCTTGGACTGGGCCAGGGTGGTCAGCCAGCGGTCCTTTTCCTTGTCCCAAAGGCCGGCCTCGGGCGGAACGCGCTTGTCCAGGCCCGCCACCACATAGGCGTCGGACACGCCGAACGCGGTCTTGAACCAGCCCGGCTCCTTGGCCTCAAAGGCCGTCTGGACCAAAAGCGGGGCCATGCCCAGACTCGGGATGAAGCCCTGGCGGGTAAAGGGCTGGGAGGTCATGATCTTGTCCTTGTACTCGGCCAGGACCTTGCCCCGGCCCTCCTCGGTCTCCATGGCCTTGGCCACCTCGTCGGACTTGGCCTTGGCCCGCTTGAGGGCCTCCTCGTCCACCAGCCGGCCCTTGATGACGTCCTTCACGTTTTCCAGGGGCTCGAACCCGGCCGGCTTGACGTCCGTCACCTTGGCCAGGATGAAGCCGTCCTGGGTGGACAGGGCCGTATCGGACGTTTCGCCCTTTTTGAGGGCAAAAAGCGTAGTTAAGGCCTGGTCGGACAGGCCGAGGTCGGCCGGAGCCGCATCCTTGGCAAAAAACTCCGAGCTGTGCACGGCCAGGCCTTCGGCCTCGGCGGCTTTTTTGAGGTCCTCGCCGCCCGAAAGCTTTTCCTGCACGGCGTCCAGGGCCTTGGTCAGCTTGTTGGACGCCTTCTGCTCGGCCAGCTCGTTGCGGATGTCGCCCTTCACCTCATCCAGGGGCGACTCTCCGGCGGACTTGTGCTCGCCGGCCTGGATCACGTGCAGCCCCAGGCTGGTGCGAATCGGCTGGCTGATCTCGTTGGGTTTGAGCGAAAAGGCCTTTTCCTCGAACGGGGCGAATTCCTTGGGCAGGCTGCCCTTGGGCAGCCAGGCCCAGTCCTCGCCGATCAGGCTCTCGGGGTTGTTGGGATTTTTGGGCAAAAGGGAGGCGAAGTCCGCGCCCTTGGCCAGCTTGTCGGCCAGGTCCTTGAGCTTGGCCTCGGCCGCGTCCACGGCGTCCTTGGGCGCATCGGCCGGGAGCATGATGAGGAAGTGGCGCACCTTCACCTGTTCGGGCTTGGCGTATTTCTTCTGGTTGGCCTGGTAATAGGCCTCGATGTCGGCGTCGGACACCTCGTTCGGCTTGGCCAGGGCCTTGGGCGTGAATTCCGCGTAATCGATCTTGATCTGGGCCGGGGTGGCGAACTGGTCCTTTCTGGCCTCGTAATAGGCCTTGATCTGGTCGTCCGTGGGTTCGATGCCCTTGGCGAAATCGTCGGCCTTGAACGGAATGTAATGGACCACGGCCTGCTCGCGCATGAATTCGAAAATGGAGCGGGCCTCGGCCTCGGTGGTGGAAGCCGGCAGGCCGACATAGCCGGCCAGCTTTTCCAGGAGCAGGTTTTGCCGGAAATCCGCCTCGAACTCGCCCGGAGTCACGTTGTTGGCCGCAAGAATGGCCTCGTAGCGCTTGGCGTCGAACTGCCTGGACTCGTTTAAAAAGGCCGGGATCTTGGCGATTTCGGCCCGCACCTCGTCGTTGGACACCGAAATGCCGAGCTTTTTGGCCTGGTCTTCCAGCAGGCGCGTGGTCACCATGTTGCTGAAGACCTGCCAGCGAAAGCCGCCTTCCTGGAGTTCCTTGTCCGTGATGTTGGGATTTTTGTTGTGCACCAGGCGCAGGTTTTCCTGATAGGCCTTTTCGTAGTCCTTGATCAGGATGGGTTCGCCGTTGACCGTGGCCAGAACCGTGGCCTTGTCTCCCTTGAAGCTGCCCACGCCCCAGAAGACGAAGACAATGATGATAAGGCCGAAAACGATTTTTATGCCCCAGGATTGGGCATACTTGCGCATGGGATCGAGCATGGGTTCTCCTTGGCGGCGGCCGCGCCCAAACCAGGGGCGCATGTGCCCCTGGGCCGTTTTTTCTGTGGACGCCGCGTCACATCCTTATACAGACAGCGATATTTGAAGCAAACGAAACCTCGTCCGGTTCAAAGCACGTTATTTCCGGCCCTGCCGGACGTGGTTGAGCAGGCCGCCGGCCCGGATGATGGTCAGTTCCATGGCGGTCAGGTCGTTGGTCACGGTGACCGGGGAGCCGCCCTCCACTGTCATGACCGCGGTTTTGCCCGGCTCCAGGGTCGTGGTGTCCAGGGTCAGGGCGGCTCCGGCCGGGATGCGGTCATAGTCGGCCTTGTCCGCCAGAAGGAGCGGCAGGATGCCGAAATTGACCAGGTTGGCCCGGTGGATGCGGGCCAGGGACTTGGCCAGCACGATCTTGACCCCGAGGTAGCGCGGGCCCAGGGCCGCATGCTCGCGGCTCGAGCCCTGGCCGTAGTTCTCGCCGCCGAGGATTACGCCCTGGCCGAGCTTTTTGATGCGGGCCACGAAATCCGCGTCCACCCGGCTGAAGATGTATTCGCTGATGGCCGGGATGTTGGAGCGAAGGGCCGTGATCTGGGCCCCGGCCGGCAGGATGTGGTCTGTGGTGATGTCGTCGCCGACCTTGAGCGCCACCGGGGCCTCGATGGTGGCGGGCAGCTCGGCAAACGGCGGTAAGGGGGCGATGTTGGGGCCGCGCCTGATTTCCACGGCCGCGCCGTCGGCCGGCGGCGTCAGGAACAGGTGGCGGATGTCCGGGGCGGCCGTGGGCAGTTCGGCCTTGGCCGGAGCCTGGCCCCAGCCGGCCGGGTCGGTGAAGGCCCCGTGCAGGGCGGCCATGGCCGCGGTCTGGGGGCTGACCAGGTAGACCTGGGCGTCCTGGGTGCCGCTTCTGCCCTCGAAGTTGCGATTGAACGTCCGGGCGCTGACCCCGCCGGAAACAGGCGAGCCGCCCATGCCGATACACGGGCCGCAGGCGCATTCCAGGATGCGCGCCCCGGCGTCGAGCATGGGGTCGACAAGGCCCTCGGCGGCCAGCATCTTGAGCACCTGCTTGGAGCCCGGGGAAATGAGCAAATCCGTGGCCGGGTCGATGCGCTTGCCGCGCAAAATCTCGGCCACGGCCTTGAGGTCGGCGTACGAGGAGTTGGTGCACGAGCCGATGCAGGCCTGATCCACCTTCATGCCGGCCAGATCGGCTATCCGGACCATGCGGTCGGGCATGTGCGGGGCCGCGGCCAGGGGTTCGAGGGCGGACAGGTCGATCTCCACCACCTCGTCGTAGGCGGCCTCCGGGTCGGCGGCCAGGGGCTCGAAGTCGCCCGGCCGGCCCATGGCCGCCAGAAAGGTCTGGGTCACGGCGTCGGCGGGGAAAATCGAGGTGGTGGCCCCGAGCTCCGCGCCCATGTTGGTGATGACGGCCCGCTCGGGCACGGACAGGCTGGCCACGCCCGGACCGGCGTATTCCATGACCTTGCCCACCCCGCCCTTGACCGTAAGCTTGCCCAAAAGATGCAGGATCACGTCCTTGGCCGTGGCCCAGCCGGTGAGTCGGCCCGTGAGATGGACCTTGACCACCTTGGGCATGGCGATGACGTAGGGCTCCCCGGCCATGGCCAGGGCCACGGACAGGCCGCCGGCGCCCATGGCCATGCTGCCCAGGCCCCCGGCCGTGGGGGTGTGGGAGTCGGAGCCGATCAGCGTCTTGCCGGGCCTGGCGAAGTTTTCCAGGTGCAGCTGATGGCAGATGCCCGTGCCCGGGGGCGAGAAGATGATGCCGTACTTGGCGGCCACGGTGCGCAGATAGGCGTGGTCGTCGGGATTGCGGAAACCCATTTGCAGGGTGTTGTGGTCCACGTAGCTGACGGAAAGCTCGGTGCGCACCTTGGGCAGGCCGATGGCCTCGAACTGGAGATAGGCCATGGTGCCGGTGGCGTCCTGGGTCAGGGTCTGGTCGATGCGCAGGCCGATTTCGGCCCCAGGGCGCATTTCGCCGCTGACAAGATGGTTCTTGATGATCTTTTGGGTTAGATTGAGCGCCATGTGGGGGTCCTTTTTTTGACGGAAACAGGAAAAATGTCCGGCCTGCATGCCTTCCCCGGCTGGCGAAGTCAAGGGGCAGGCGGTTTTGCGCCTTGACAGACGCCCCAAGGCAGAGCAAACGGGAGAGAGTCCAAAAAAGGAGCAGGGCATGGATTTCCACGACGTCTTGCAGTCCCGGCGCGCCGTCAACTTCTTCGACCCCAACCGGGACGTTCCCGAGGACACGCTGCGGCAGATGCTGGAAACCGCCTCCAGGGCTCCGTCGAGCTTCAACCTGCAACCCTGGAAAGTGGCGGTGCTGCGCGACCCGGACGCCAAGGCCAGGCTGCGCGCCCTGGCCTGGGACCAGCCCAAGGTCACCGAGGCTCCGGTGATCCTGATCTTTCTGGCCGACACCGAGGCCTGGAAGTCGGAGGAGCCCGGGTTTATCCGCCAGTTCTCCTACCTGGTGGAAATCGGCCGCTACAAGCCCGGCCAGAAAAACGACTTCGCCCGGTCCATCACCAGCATCCACGGCCAGAACGCGGAACAGTCCCTGGCCTTTGCCGTGAAAAACACGGCCTTTTTCGCCATGACCTTCATGTACGTGGCGGCCAACGCCGGATTTCGCACCCATCCCATGGACGGGTTCGACCATGAGGGCGTGCGCGCCACGTTCGGCATTTCCAAGCGCTATTGGATTCCGCTGTTGATGGCCGTGGGCCACCTGCGGCCAGGGGTCGTGGTGGCCCCGGACAAGTGGCGGTTTTCGCCGGAAGAATTCCTCTATTCCATACCCTTGCCCGTCTGACTCCAAGGAGACTGCGCCATGTTCAAGCACATTCTTTTCTGTTGCCTGGCCCTGAGCGTCCTGTGCCTTGCCCCGATCCAGGCCATGGCCCAGCACATGGCCCAGACGCCGCCCCCGGCGTCTGATCAGACCAAGGGCCAGACCGAAGGCCAGACGCCGGCCCAGGCTCCGGCCCAGGCCGCCCCGGCCCCGCCCGAGCCCGTGGTGGACGGCGCCACCCTGGATGCGCCCCACACCTCGGCCACCTTTTCCATCCGCCACATCCTGGCTCCGGTGCCTGGCCGCTTCGGAGACGTGTCCGGGACCATGGCCATCCCGGCCCATGCGCCCCAAACGGGACGGGCCACGCTGACCATCCGGACCGACAGCATCGACACGGGCGTGGCCGCCCGGGACGCGCATTTGCGCTCGGCGGATTTTTTCGAAGTCAAGACCTATCCCACCATGACCTTCGTCAGCGAGCGCATTACCCCGTCCGGCAAGGACACGTACAACGTGACCGGCAAGCTCACCATCAAGGACGTGTCCAAGACCGTGACCATTCCGGTGCATTATCTGGGGAAAAAGCCCCACCCGGCCATGCCGTGCGTGGACGTGGCCGGCTACGAGGCGTCCCTGACGCTCAATCGCCTCGAATACCACGTGGGCACGGGCAAGTTCTTCAAGATGGGCATGCTGGGCGACACAGTGGACATCCGCCTGGCCGGGGAAGTGCTTTCCCCGCGCCCCAACTGCGTCAAGGAGCCCAAGATGCAGACCCCGTAGCGCCTGGCGAAAAATTTTCAGGCTGCGTCCGGGCCGCCTTGTCAAAAGGCAGGGCTTTCTCTATAGGATAAGTGGTGAAAAACCCCGGTTCGGCCTGCGGCCAGGGGGCCGTTTCGCCGACCGGGAGAGCCGTTCGCAGGAGGGAGCCGTATGCGCGCGACATGGACCGCTTTGGTGTGCCTTTTCGTGATTCTCGGCCTCACCGGCCTGGCCCAGGCCAAAGGCGGCCAGAAAGACCAGGGAGGAACCGTCAGCGGGCTCTACGTGAGCCAGACCAACCCCAACGCCTCGGTCAAGATCAAGCACGTCCTGGCCAGGGAAGGCGCCCAGCCCCGCAAGAAAATCCGGGGCGTGTTCAAGTACAAGGACCCGGCCAATGCCCAGGATACCTGCATGTTCGAATTCCAGGATTCCATGGCCAATGCGCCCAGCATCGCCGTGGTCGACAACGCCAACCGCAACTGCACCATTCGCGGCCAGCTGACGGAAGGCACGCTCAACCTGGAAGTGACCGACGGCTGCAAGGCGGTCTACTGCAAGGGCGCGGGCGTCATTCCGGCCGGCGAATACGTCAAGCAGGCCAAGGCGCACACCAAGGGAAAGAAGACCAAGTCCAAGAAGACGGAGTAACGCGGTCCCGGGAATATTTCGTCTTTCCTCTGTCTGCTCCGCCGCCTCCCGTTTTCGCCACTGGGGAACGGGAGGCGGTCCGCTTTGGCCTGCTTCCCTCGTACCGCGTCCTCGAAATCCGGGCATGCCCCTATGTCATAGGAGGCTCATGCAAAAAGCAAACACAGCCTGAACCAGTACCCGGCTTAGATTGTAACACCCTGAATCCGTTATGGTTTCCAAAGGGCGGAGCCCTTTGGTCGCCGAAGGCCTCAAAAACGACCCTCCGCTCCCGCACCACAGCACTACTGCACCATGGTCAGCCGCTTGCGCTGGCGGCGCGCGATCTCCATTTCGGTTTCCAGGGCCAGCTTTTCCTGCTTGGCCGCGAAAATTTCCTGGGCATGGAAGATGCCGGCCTTGGGGTCCTCGGCATCCATGAGTGCGCGCACGCGTTTTTCCACCGCGGTCTTGCGCTCGGCCAGCTCGGCCAGCCTGGCCGAAAGTTCCTCCACCCGGCGTTCGATGTCCGCGTCTTCCTCCGAAATCATGCTTCCTCCACCACAAGCGTCTTGATATTGACGAATTCGAGCAGCCCGAAGCGGGACAGCTCCCGGCCGTAGCCCGAGCGCTTGACCCCGCCGAAGGGCAACCGGAAATCCGAACGGGGCACGGCATTGACCGCCACCATGCCGGCCTCGATGCGCCGGGCCAAAGCCAGGCCCCGGGCCGCATCCGCGGTCCAGATGCTGGCCCCCAGGCCATAGTCCGTGGCATTGGCCAGGGCAATGGCCTCCTCGGCGTCGGCCGCCTCCACCACGGCCGCCACCGGGCCGAACAGCTCCTCGTCGAACGCCGGCATGCCCGGCCGCACCCCGGCCAGCAGCGTAGGGGCATAGAAAAACCCGGGCCGGGGCAACCGGTGGCCGCCGGTTACGATCCTGGCGCCCATAGCCACGGAGGCGCGCACCTGGCGGTCCAGGTTGGCCAGCAGGTCCTCCCGGGCCATGGGACCCATGGTGACGCCCGGCTCCAGGGGATCGCCCGGAACATGGGCGGCCAGCATGGCGGCCAGGCGTTCGGTAAAGGGGGCGGCCAGGGGCGCTTCGACAATGCAGCGTTTGGCCGCGATGCAGGCCTGACCGCACACCCGCATGCGGGCGCTTTCGGCCGCGGCGCAGCACTCCTCCAGGTCCGCGTCGGCCAGGACAATGAAGGGGTCCGAACCGCCAAGCTCCATGACCGCCTTCTTGATGTGCGCCCCGGCCAAGGCTCCCACGGCCGCGCCGGCCCGGGCCGAGCCGGTCAGGGTCACCCCGCGCACGGCCGGATGGGCCACGGCCTCGGCCACCAGGGCGGTGTCCACGGGCAGGACGCGCAGGGCGTTTTCCGGGAATCCGGCCCTGGCAAAAAGCTCCTCCAGGGCCATGGCCACGCCCGTGACATTGGCCGCGTGCTTGAGCGCCATGACATTGCCCGCGGCCAGAATGGGGGCCGCGGCGCGGCAGACCTGCCAATAGGGAAAATTCCAGGGCATGACGGCCAAAATGACGCCCAAGGGCTCGTAGGCCACCAGCCGCCGGCCGGTCTCGGACGGAAACGGCTCGTCGGCCAGCCAGCGGGGGGCCATCTTGGCGTAGTAGCGGCACACCTTGGCGCAGCGCCGCACCTCGGTTTCGGACTCGCAGAGAAGCTTGCCCATTTCCCGGCTGGCCAGCTCGGCCAGAGGGCGCGCCTGGGCTTCAAAGAGCCCGGCCAGGCGCATGAGGCAGGCGCACCGTTCGGCCAGGGGCGCATCCCGCCACAGGCGGTAGGTCTGGCCGCAGGCGTCGAGAATGGCGCGGACCTCGGCCGCGCCGCAGGCGGGATGACTGGCGATGACCCGGCCGGTGGCCGGGTTGATGCTGACGAGCATGGATGTTTTCCGGATAGCGCGCCCATGGCGGGCATGGCCGGTTCGGCCGCGCCCGCCACGGTTCGGACCTGCGGTTAGAACGGTTGCGCCGCCGCGTCGGGCAGGGGCACATCAAAGGCAAAGACCACACCGGCGATCATGCGGTAAAAACCGCACAACACCACGACTTCGATGAGCCCTTCGATGCCAACGGCCGCTATCAGGGCATCCTGAGCGGCCTGGGGCACGCTTTGCAGGGCCAGGACCGCCTCGGCGGCGTCCAGGGCGCCCTCCTGGGCCGGGGAAAGGCCGATTGGCCGGCCGCCCTGGCGGATGGCCTCGATGACCGGCTCGGGCAGCCCGACCCGCCGGGCCACGGCCGCGTGCTTGATCCATTCATAGCCGGCCCGGCACTGGCGGGCCGCCCACAAGATGACCAGCTCGCGCATGTCGCCGGGCAGGGCCGAGGAGCCGAAACGCAGGTAGGTGCCCAGATCGCTCACGCGTCCGGCCAGGGCCGGATGGTTGAGCAAGGCGCGGTACATGCCGTCGATGCGGCCGCGCCGGGCCGCCAGACGGTCGTAAAGGTCGCGGGCCTTGGGCGACAGGGCGTCCCGGTCCGGCATGGGAAGCGTGGCCATGGCCCCCTCCTTGCTTGGGCGAAAGGGATACCGCTTTTGCGTCGCCAAGCCAAGGCCGGGATCAGGCGCCTGCGGCCACGGCCTGGAACAGCAGGCCCGCGCCCGTCATGCCGAGCAGCCCCAGCACCACCCGGCCAAAGGCCGCCTCGTCCAGGCGGTCGCAAAAGGACCAGCCGGCCCACAGGCCCAAAAGCAGCGCAGGCAGGGCCATGGCCGCCAGGGTGAGGACCCGGCCGGTGACCAGGCTGTGGGCGGCCTGGGCGGTGACCACGCCGATCCCGGCCAGGAGGAAATAGCCGGTCATGGTGCCGCGCAGGGCATCCCGGGACCAGCCCTGGCGCGACGCCCAGGCCACGACGGGCGGGCCGTTGACGCCGATGGCCGCGCCCAGGCAGCCGGCCAGGAACCCGGCCGCGATGCCATAGCCCCGCCCGGCCCGGCCCAGGGGCCGCCCGCCGTGACAGGCGCGCCACACATAGGTCAAAACAGCCAGGCCCAGCAGGGTCTTGAGCAGTCCGGTCGACACATTCCCGAGCACCCAGGCCCCCATGGCCATGCCCGGCAGAGAGGCAGCCAGCAACAGGACAAGGCCGCGGCCCTGCACGTGGATGCGCAGCCGGCTGGTCAGCACGGCGTTTAACACCACGGCCAGGATGCAGCACACGGGCGTGGCCTGGCGCATGTCCAGAACCAGGGCCGCAATCGGCAGGGCCACCAGGGTGGAGCCGAACCCGGCCAGGCCCTGGATCAGGCCGCCCAGAAAGGCGGCTGTGAAAAGAGTGGCGACAGCGGCATGATCCATGGTGGTTCCTTATCCGGTCGGCGGCCCGTGTTCGGAAATCACGAACGCAACGTCCCTGGCCGCCAGCCTTGAGGGGCAGGATAATTCCTGCTAGCCCTGGCGGCAAACCAAATGCTCCGAACGTGTTGTCCGGGAATACCGAACATGCTCGACCCCTATCTGCTCAAAACCTTCCTGGCCGCGGCCGCGGGCCCGTCCTTCCGCCAGGCCGCCGCCACCTGCAACCTGGCCCCGTCCACGGTCACCAGCCAGATCAAGGCCCTGGAGCAGGAACTGGGCCTGCCCCTGTTTGAGCGCGCGGGCGGCCGCACCGCCCTGACCGAACACGGCCGGCGGCTGGTCCGCCACGCCCACCGGCTCCTGGACCTGGAGGCCGAAACCCGGCGGCTTCTGGCCGGCGGAGACGACGCCTCCCTGGAGCTGACCGTGCGCCTGTCCGAGAGCCTGGGCCTGGCCCTGGCCCCCCTGATCCTGCCGCTTTTCCGGCAGCGCTTCGCCCACACCCGGCTCGTCTTGGCCACCCATTCCCGGGCCGGCCTGGCCCGGGACCTGCGCCAGGGCGGCGTGGACCTGGCCCTGCTCCTGGGCGAGCCGTTTGCGGCCGAGGGCGTGACCATGGAGGAACTCCACCGGGAACCCCTGGTGGTCATTGCCCCGCCCGGCTCGTCCCTGGCCGACCGCAAAACGGCCGGCCCGGCCGACCTGGACGGCTGGCCCCTTTTATCCACGCGCCACGTCTGGAGCGCGCGCCAGCGCATCGAAGACGCCCTGGCCCGGGCCGAGGCCCAGATTGCGGGCCATGTGGAATGCACGAGCCTGGAGATCGTCAAGCGGTGCGTGGCCGCAGGGGCCGGCCTGGCCGTGGCCCCCTGGCTGGCCGTGCGCCAGGAGGTGGCCGAGGGGCGGCTGGCGGCCCTGGCCTGGGCCGAAGAGCCGCTTTCGGCCCCGGTGCTCCTGCTGCGGGCCTGCGACCGGGAGCCCTGCCCGGCCGGGGCGGCGTTCATCGCAGCCACCCGGGCCGCCCTGGCGTTGCTTCCCGAAAAAGCATGACTTTGGAGGTTTTTGCAAAAAGGGTCGTTTTCGACGCCTTCGGCGACCAAAGGGCTTGGCCCTTTGGAAACCCGTAATGGATTTGGGGTGTTACAGCATACCATGCATTGCTGTTTCACGTTGCGGCCGGGAGGAGGCGAGGCCGTAAAAAAAGGGGGACGCCGAAGCGCCCCCCTTTGCAAACCCGATGATGCGGCGTGCTATTTGGCCTGTTCGCCGGAAGCGGCGCCGTGCATCTTGATCTCGACCTTCTCGGTCAGACCTTCATAGTACTTGCGCAGGATGACCAGGACCTCGTCGCGGCCGAAGTGATCCGGGATCTCGCCGCCCTCGGACAGCATCTTGCGCAGCTTGGTGCCGGACAGGATGACGCGGTCTTCCTTGGTGTGCGGGCAGGTGCGCAGCGAAGCCATGCCGTCGCACTTGTAGCAGTAGAAGGTCCAGTCGATCTTGAGCGGCTGGCACAGCAGGGCCTTGCCGGGATCGGGGCAACCCTCGGTGGCGTAGGGAATGCGGTCGAAGATCTCCTGGGCCTCGAACATGCCGTAGAAGTCGCCGACGCCGGCATGGTCACGGCCGATGATCATCTTGTTGACGCCGTAGTTCTGACGGAACGTGGCGTGCAGCAGGGCCTCGCGGGGACCGGCGTAGCGCATGTCCAGGGGGTAGCCGCCCTGGACCACGTTTTTCTCCACGAAGTAGTGCTTGACCAGGGTGTCGATGCACTCCACGCGGACTTCGGCCGGGATGTCGCCGGGCTTGAGGTTGCCGATCAGGGAGTGGATGATGACGCCGTCGCACACTTCAACGGCGATCTTGCACAGGTACTCGTGGGAGCGGTGCATGGGGTTGCGCAGCTGCAAAGCGGCGACGTTGGCCCAGCCGCGCTCGTCGAAGATGGCGCGGGTCTCGGCCGGGCGCAGGTACACGCCCTTGTACTTGGTCGGGTACTCGCCTTCGGAGAGCACCTTGACCGGGCCAGCCAGGCAAATGGGCTTGCGCTCCATGACCATCTTGACGCCGGGGTGGTCTTCAAGGGCGACCTTCCAGAACTTGTCGTCGGCGGAATCGTCGCCGGCGCCCTTGTACACCATCTCGGATTCCCACTTCTTGTCGGCCTCGGTCAGCTCGAACTTCTCCGTGACCTTCATGGTGGCGTAGACTTCGCCCTTGCGCTCCAGGGTGATCTCGTCGCCTTCCTTGATGGCGTTGGCATCTTCGGGAGTGACCGCCAGCATGACGGGAACCGGCCAGAAGGTGCCATCGGCCAGGAGCATCTTCTCGACGACGCTCTTCCAGTCGGCCTTGGTCATGAAACCTTCCAGGGGCGAGAAGCCGCCGATGCCGAGCATGATCAGGTCGCCCTTTTCCTGAGCGGTGATCTCGATCTTTTTGAGGCCGGCGGCCTTCTTCAGCTCGGCTTCCTTGGCAGCGCCTTCGAGCAGGCGGATGACCAGGCCTTTGCCTCCATGCGGCGGAACCAATTTGGACATGTAGCGCCTCCTTACCGGTGATTTGTTTAAAGTTTCCGCGTTCTAGCCGGGGAGCCGGAGTCGTGCCGGAACCGGTTGTCCCCATGAGTTCGACCCCTATACACCAGGGCCAGAGGAATACCAAGTGAAAAATATATCAAACCCCACGAAAATGTTCCTTCAAATCCGTTGACGGGGCGTTTTTCTACAGTGCCCGGCCGGCCTCCGGCCTGGGCCGCACCCGCCGCTCCCCCCTTCCATTGACGCTGGCTCCACCTTCCATTATGTGGCATCCACCCTGACCGGCGTTTCGCCAGAGGCTTCCCCACACATGGATACGTCCCGCATTCGAAATTTCAGCATCATCGCCCACATCGACCACGGCAAGTCGACCCTGGCCGACCGCATCCTGGAGATTACCGGCGTCATCTCGGCCCGGGAAATGCGCGAGCAATACCTCGACCGCATGGACCTGGAGCGCGAACGCGGCATCACCATCAAGGCCCAG
>CAZBER010000073.1:20255-22815 GCA_964490985.1 uncultured Desulfovibrionaceae bacterium
TGGACGCCAGCCAGGGCGTGGAGGCCCAGACCCTGGCCAACGTGTTCCTGGCCCTGGACAACGACCTGGAAATCATCCCGGTGCTCAACAAGATCGACCTGCCCAGCGCCGACCCCGAAGCGGTCAAAAAAGAGATCGAAGAGGCCATCGGGCTGTCCTGCGCCGATGCCGTGGCCGTTTCGGCCAAGACCGGGGCCAATGTCGCGCTGGTGCTGGAGCAGATCATCGCCAAGGTGCCGCCGCCCAAGGGCGATCCCCAGGCCCCCCTGCGGGCGCTCGTCGTGGACTCCTGGTACGACCCCTACCAGGGCGTGGTGGTCCTTTTCCGGGTGGTGGACGGCGCCATCGCTCTTGGCCAGAAAATCAGGATGATGTCCACCGGGGCCGTCTTCGAGGTGACCAAGCTCGGGGCCTTTTCCCCGGGGCCGGTGGATTTCGACGGCTTCGGCCCGGGCGAGGCCGGGTTTTTGTGCGCCAGCATCAAGACCCTGACCGACGCCCGGGTGGGCGACACCGTAACCGAAGCCGACCGGCCCGCGCCCGAGCCCCTGCCCGGGTTCAAGGAAGTCAAGCCCATGGTCTTTTGCGGCCTCTACCCCGTGGACGCCGCCGAATACGAAGTGCTCAAATCCGCCCTGGAAAAGCTGCGCCTAAACGACGCGGCCTTCACCTTCGAGCCCGAGACCTCCCAGGCCCTGGGCTTCGGGTTTCGTTGCGGCTTCCTGGGGCTGCTCCACATGGAGATCATCCAGGAGCGCCTGGAACGGGAGTTCGGGGCCAACCTCATCGCCACCGCGCCCTCGGTCATCTACAAGGTGGAAACCACGGACGGCAAAACCCTGGCCGTGGACAACCCGAGCAAGCTGCCCAAGGCCCAGGACATCGCCGCCCTGTACGAGCCCTACGCCCGCCTGGAAATCCACACCCCCAACGAATACGTGGGGGGCGTGTTCAAGCTGTGCGAGGAAAAGCGCGGCATCCAAAAAGACGTGCGCTACCTGACGGCCACCCGGGTCATCATCACCTACGAGCTGCCGTTCGCCGAAATCGTCTACGACTTCTTCGACCGCCTCAAATCCGCCACGCGCGGTTACGCCTCCCTGGATTACGAGATCATCGATTACCGGGCCTCGGACCTGGTCAAGCTCGACATCATGATCAACGGCGATCCCGTGGACGCCCTGGCCGTCATCGTGCACCGGGACAATGCCTACCACTACGGCCGGGCCCTGGCCCTCAAGCTCAAGCGGGTCATCCCCCGGCAGCTCTTCGAGGTGATCATCCAGGCGGCCATCGGCACCAAGATCATCGCCCGGGAACGCAACTCGCCCATGCGCAAGAACGTCACGGCCAAATGCTACGGCGGCGACATCACCCGCAAGCGCAAGCTTCTGGAAAAGCAGAAGGAAGGCAAGAAGCGGATGAAACGCATGGGCAACGTGGAAATACCCCAGGAAGCCTTTCTGGCCGCGCTCAAGGTCGGCGAAGAATAACGACCCCAAGGCCCTTCCCCGGCCGCCGCTCCCCAACAACAACAAGGAATCACACGATGAATCCGAGATGGCAAAAAGTGCTGCTGGAATACCTTGAGGCCTTGGCAGTCGCCCTGATCCTGGCCTTTTTCATCCGCACCTTCGTGGTCCAGGCCTTCAAGATTCCCTCGGGCTCCATGCTCGACACCCTGCTCATCGGCGACCACCTGCTGGTCAACAAGTTCCTCTACGGCACCCACATCCCCTTCACCGACAAGATCGTCATGCCCCTGGAAGACCCCAAGGACGGCGACATCATCGTCTTCGAATTCCCCGAAGACACGAGCAAGGACTTCATCAAACGCATCATCGGCGTGCCGGGCGACGTGGTGGAAATGAAGGACAAGGAAGTCTACCGCAACGGCCAGAAGCTGGCCGAACCCTATATCAAGCACACGGACCCGAACATCCAGCAGCGCCGGGACAATTTCGGCCCCATCACCGTGCCGCCGGACAAGTACTTCGTCATGGGCGACAACCGCGACGAATCCTACGACTCACGCTTCTGGGGCTTCGTGGACCGGGAAAAGATCCGGGGCAAGGCCTGGGTCATCTATTGGTCCTGGGACGGCCCCACCGACATCCGCTGGAGCCGGATCGGCCGCATGGTGCACTGACGCCCGACCGCCAAACGCGCCGCACTCCCCTGATTCCGGGGTGCGGCGCACCGCTTTCCGGCTCCCTTTTCCTCCCTCTCTCCCTTCCCTAACCAAAGTTCATGATGCGGCCACCCTCCCTTCATGGAGGGTGGTTATTTCATCATCGTCGGCGAACCGGTTTGGCCCCCCAGGCCGGCCGCCGCACCCTTTCTGCCTTGTCGTTGGGGACACTCACCATGTCCAAAACGGCCCAAGGTTACTCTCCTCCCTCCTTGAACAGGCCCCCGCTTCCCCGGCGGGGGCCGCTGTTTTTACGGGGCAATACTGGGTGAGGGCTGCGTGCGGCGGGGAATGCCTCCGGCGGCCGGGGCTCCGCCCGGTACAGGTCAATGTAAAGGGTTACAGGTTGGCCAGAGGTAAAGGTAACAC
>CAZBER010000074.1:0-12778 GCA_964490985.1 uncultured Desulfovibrionaceae bacterium
AGGCGGCTTTGCGCCTTGTGTCGCCGGGGCAATTCCGGCACCACACGACGGTTGCCCGCCCTCCACCCGCCGTCCCGCCCGGCCAAGCGGTAACGGGGGTCCGGGGGGCCTCGCTCCCCGGCGGGTCCAGGGCAGAGCCCTGGCAGGGTCCGGGACGGAGTCCCGGCAGGGTCCGGGGCGGCGCCCCGGCAGATCCAGGGCACCGCCCTGGCCGCCGGAGGCATCTTAACCCTACCACCGACCTTGCCAGAGGCAAATCCGCGCCATAAAGGAACCGCCATGGAAGCATCTTCCGCTCCCGGCCTCGCCCCCCAGGCCGAGGCGCTCGTCCAAGCCGTGGCCGGCCGGGCCGAGGCGTTTTTCAGGTGGCGCAAGCTGTTGTGCGCCGAAGCCGTTTTGGCTGCTGTGAGCGAAACGTTTGGCAGTCCCATTTCCGAGGCCCAGGCCGTGGGGCTGGCCGCCGGGTTGACCGCCGGCTTGGGCGACAGGGGGTGTTTGTGCGGGGCCGTGGCCGGGGCCTGCGCCGCCGTGGGCATCGTGTGCGCCGAGGGCACGCGGCCCGACGCCCGGGCGGCCGTGCGCGGCCAGGCCGCCGCCATCCACGAGGCGTTTACGGCCCGCCACAAATCCGCATGTTGCCGGGTGCTGACCAAGGCCGTCAAGGACGATCCGGCCGCGCACATGGACCAGTGCGCCGGGCTGACCGGCTACGGGGCCGAGTTGGCCGCGCGCGCCGTCCTGTCCCTGCGGCCGGAGCTGGCCGCGTGTCCGGAAGCGGCGGCCGCGCGGCCGCAGTCGCGCCTGTGCGGCCGCATCAAATGGCTGCTGTCGTTTTTGTGCCGTTGACCATGCCTGCCCAGCCCTTGTCCCGCCATCCCGGAGGAGTTTGTATGCGACGTTCGGTGCCGTTTGTTCTCGTTTTGCTTCTGCTGTCGCCGTCCCTGGCCGTGGCCCAGTCCCCGACCCTAAGCCCGGACGCCCGGCGGGACCTGGCGGTCCTGGCCACGGCCTATCCCGGGGCCATCAGGGCCATAGAAACGGACAGGATCGGCCGGATCACCGTGGTCCTGGCCGACGGCGCGCGCCTGCCTTATGACGACGGCCGGACCAAGACCGAGGAAGAGGCTCTGGAGAACCCCGATCTCAAGGACATGCTGGCCCAGCCCTATTCCCTGGGGCCGGTTACGTCCGAGCCGCAGCGGTATTTTTCCCCCGGCCGGCGTCGGGTCCAGGCCTTTTTCCTGGCTCTCTACGGCCACAACCAGGCCGAGGTCATGGCCAACTGCCGGCCCGTGTCGTTTCTGGGCCAGACCATGCGGTTCAATACCCGCTTCGGCGCGGCGGACGCCTTTGCCCGGGCAACCGCGGGCCTGGAGCGGCTTCTGGCCAAGGACCCGGGCCTGCGCCGCTATCTGTTGCCGGCTTCGGGCGGCGTAGTCTGGCGCGTCATTGCCGGCACCTCGCGGCTGTCCGTGCATTCCTTTGCGGCGGCCGTGGACGTCAGCCCACGCGGCAACCCTTACTGGCGAAACCTGCCCCGGGGCACGTCCATGCTGGCGGCGCGCCAGGCGTTTCCGGCCGAGGTGGTGGCGGCCTTCGAGGCCCAGGGGTTTATCTGGGGCGGCAAATGGGCCGAGTTCGACCTCATGCATTTTGAATACCGCCCCGAGTTGATCCTGCTGGCCAAGTTGCGGCGTGGCGAGACCGTGCCCCTGGCGGACATCGCGCCCCTGTTGCGGCAGGCGGCCTGAGGCCGTCCGCACAGGCATGAAACAAGAAAAATTACACCTTAACGGCATACGTTATTAAAATTCATATCCTCAACTTCTCCCGGGCATCACCGCCCGTATTACCCTTGAATCATGTGAAAAATTTGACAGACCCCCGTTGACGTTCCTACCGAAACATGATTGAAAAACAAAGGCGACTTACAAGCAAACGCGCAGGGACTGTATAGGTTCCTGGCATCAGGGCGGGGGCGGTGCGAGCCGCGAAAGCGCCTGATGACGTCGTGCGATGCAACGGATGCTACGCGGCGGGGGCGGACCGTCTGGACGCCGGCGCCGTGGCCTTTCGTAAAACAAAGGAGGACGTGTATGAAATTTTCCGTGGGTCTTGGCAGGGATGATGCGGAAAAGCGGTTGGAGCGAAATGGGGTCTCGCGCCGCGACTTCATGAAGTTCTGCGCCACAGTGGCGGCGGCTATGGGCATGGGTCCGTCTTTCGCGCCCAAGGTGGCCGAGGCGCTCACGGCCAAGCGCCGCCCGTCCGTGATCTGGCTCAACAACGCCGAGTGCACGGGCTGCTCCGAAGCGCTGCTGCGGACCATCAAACCCTATATCGATGCGCTGATCCTGGACACCATCTCCCTGGATTACCACGAGACCATCATGGCTGCCGCCGGCGAACCGGCCGAAGAGGCCCTGCACAAGGCCGTCGAGTCCCCGGATGGCTTCTACCTGGTGCTCGAGGGCGGCATTCCCACCATTGACGGCGGCAACTGGGGCATGGTCGGCGGCAAGCCCATGATCGAGCTGACCAAGTCCATCGCGCCCAAGGCCAAGGGCATCATCGCCATGGGCACCTGCTCCTGCTACGGCGGCGTCCAGAAAGCCAAGCCCAATCCCAGCCAGGCCGTGGCGTCCTCCGATGTCCTCGGCGGGGCCAAGACCATCAACATCGGCGGCTGCCCGCCCAACCCCATCAACTTCGTGGGCACCGTGGTCCATATCCTGGAAAAGGGCATTCCCGAGCTCGACAACAACGGCCGGCCCAAGATGTTCTACGGCGAGCTGGTCCACGACAACTGTCCGCGCCTGCCCCATTTCGAGGCTTCCGAATTCGCTCCCTCCTTCGATTCCGACGAAGCCAAGAAGGGCTACTGTCTGTACGAAGTCGGCTGCAAGGGGCCTGTCACCTACAACAACTGCCCGAAGGTGCTGTTTAACCAGGTCAACTGGCCCGTCCAGGCCGGCCATCCCTGCATCGGTTGCAGCGAGCCGGATTTCTGGGACACCATGACCCCCTTCTACGAGCAGGGCTAGGCAGTCCTGCGTCTAGCGGCCATAACCTGGATAACCGAACAGCAGCGACACGTTTCGTGACGGAGGAAGCATATGGCTGAGAGCAAACCCACGCCGCAATCCACCTTCACCGGCCCCATTGTGGTCGATCCCATCACCCGGATCGAAGGTCACCTGCGGATCATGGTCGAAGTGGAAAACGGAAAGGTCAAGGACGCCTGGAGCTCCTCGCAGCTCTTCCGCGGCCTGGAAATCATCCTCAAGGGCCGCGACCCCCGCGACGCCCAGCACTTCACCCAGCGCGCCTGCGGCGTGTGCACCTACGTCCATGCCCTGGCCTCGACCCGGTGCGTGGACGATGCCGTGAAAGTCAACATCCCGGCCAACGCCCGGATGATGCGCAACCTGGTCATGGCCTCCCAGTACCTCCATGACCACATCGTCCACTTCTATCACCTGCACGCCCTGGACTGGGTCGACGTGACCAACGCGCTCAAGGCCGATCCGGCCAAGGCGGCCAAGCTGGCCGAATCCATCGCCCCGGCCCGGCCCGAAAACTCCGCCGCCTCCCTCAAGGCCGTTCAGGACAAACTGAAAGCCTTCGTGGATTCCGGCCAGCTCGGCATCTTCACCAACGCCTTTTTCCTCGGCGGGCACAAGGCCTACTACCTGCCCCCCGAGGTCGACCTCATCGCCACGGCCCACTACCTCGAGGCCCTGCACCTCCAGGTCAAGGCCGCCAGCGCCATGGCCATCCTGGGCGGCAAGAACCCCCACACCCAGTTCACCGTGGTGGGCGGCTGCTCCAACTACCAGGCCATGACCAAGGAGCCCCTGGCCAACTACCTGGCCCTGACCAAGGAAGTCTGCAAGTTCGTCAACGACGTCTACATCCCGGACCTGCTGGCCGTGGCCGGCTTCTACAAGGACTGGGGCGGCATCGGCGGCACCACCAACTACATGGCCTTCGGCGAGTTCGCTGCCGACGACAGCACTCCCGAAAAGCACATGGAGACCTCCTACTTCCCGGCCGGCGTCATCATGAACCGCGACCTGGGCAAAGTGGGCAATGTGGACCTGGGCAGCATCTACGAGGACGTCAAGTACTCCTGGTACAAGCCCGGCGCCGACGGCAAGCACCCCTACGAGGGCGTGACCGACCCGCAGTACACCAAGCTCGACGACAAGGACCACTACTCCTGGATGAAGGCCCCCCGCTATCAGGGCAAGGCCATGGAAGTCGGCCCCCTGGCCCGCACCTTCATCGCCTACGCCAAGGGCCAACCCGAGTTCAAGAAGGTCGTGGATTCCGTGCTCGCCAAGCTGTCCGTCCCGGCCACGGCCCTGCACTCGACCCTGGGCCGCACCGCCGCCCGCGGCATTGAGACCGCCATTGTGGCCGGCCAGATGGAAAACTGGATCAAGCAGTTCGCCGACAGCTCGGCCAAGGACAACACGCTGTGCGCCAAGTGGGAAATGCCCGAAGAGTCCAAGGGCGTCGGCCTGGTCGACGCGCCGCGCGGCGCGCTGTCCCACTGGATCAAGGTCAAGGGCAAAAAGATCGACAACTTCCAGCTCGTGGTGCCCTCCACCTGGAACCTCGGCCCCCGCGGCGCCGACGGCGCCAAGAGCCCGGTCGAGGAAGCCCTCATCGGCACCCCCATCGCCGATCCCAAGCGCCCGGTCGAAATCCTGCGCACGGTCCACGCCTTTGACCCCTGCATCGCCTGCGGCGTGCACGTCATCGAGCCCGAGACCAACGAAGTGCTCAAGTTCCGCGTGGTCTAGTCCGCAACTCCGCAACATCACAGGGAACCCGGCTTCGGCCGGGTTCC
Organism: uncultured Desulfovibrionaceae bacterium; assembly: GCA_964490985.1. Lineage (GTDB taxonomy): Bacteria > Desulfobacterota > Desulfovibrionia > Desulfovibrionales > Desulfovibrionaceae > Solidesulfovibrio. Next base: position 4,859 of record CAZBER010000074.1, read on the forward strand.
CTTTTTCCAGGGAGCCCCATGACCCAGGCCAATCCCAAAATCCTTATCCTCGGCGTCGGCAACATCCTCTACACCGACGAAGGCGTGGGCGTGCGGGCCGTGGAACACCTCCAGGCCACATACGATTTTTCCGACAACGTAACCCTGCTCGACGGCGGCAACCTCGGCATGCGCCTCATGCAGCCCATCATGGAATCGGATTACTGCATCGTCCTCGACGCCGTGCTGGCCGGCGACGCCCCCGGCACCGTCTACCGCCTCACCGGCAACGACCTGCGCAAGAGCCTGGCCTTCAAAGACTCCATGCACCAGTCCGACCTGGTCGATACCCTCATCTACTGCGAACTCCTGGGCAAACGCCCCGAAACCGTAGTCATCGGCATGGAGCCCTTCGATTTCCAAACCATGGCCGTGGAACTCTCCCCCACCATCGCCGAACGCCTGCCCGCCATGATCGACATCGCCCTCCAGGAACTCCACGCCGCCGGCGGCTCCGCCACGCCGAAGGCGTAAGAGAGAAGAAAGAAGAATGCCTCCGGCGGCTGGGAGGGGGTGACCCCCTCCCAGCCGCCGGAGGCATCTTAATTTATTATTTATTCATTAAAAAAACAAATCACGCCGGCCGGATTCGATGTCGTGGAGCCGGGTGACGGTCAGGTCGCGGATGGCGTCCTGGGGGATGGTGTCCAGGGACTGTCGGATCAGGGTTTCGCCGGCGACTTTGGTTTCGGGGTCGGCGTAGTCGATGAGGTATTCCTTGAAGGTCAGCAGGGCGTTGGGCAGGCAGACGTGCTGGATGGTGCCGTTTTTGGCCAGGCTCATGAACCGGTCGCCGGTGCGGCCCTGGCGGTAGCAGGCCGTACAGTAGCTGGGGATGTAGCCGCGCTGGCACAGCATGCGGATGATCTCGTTGGGGGAGCGCTGGTCGCTGGGTTCGAACTGCTGGCCGTTGTTGGTGTTGTGGGTGCTTTCGTGCTCCACCACGGTCTTCTGGTAGCCGCCGACGCCGGTACAGGAGCCGGCGCTGATCTGGGAGATGCCGCAGCTGATGAGTTCGTCGCGAAATTCCGGGTCTTCGCGGGTGGACAGGATCATGCCGGTATAGGGTACGGCCAGCCGGATGACGGCCACGATCTTGCGGAAATCCTCATCCTTGACCAGGTAGGGGAAGGTGTCCAGGTTGACGTTGCCGGCCGGGCGCATGCGCGGCACCGAGATGGTGTGCGGCCCCACGCCGAAGGTTTTATCCAGGTGCTCGGCGTGCAGGAACATGGCCACGGTCTCGTATTTCCAGTCATAAAGCCCGTAGAGGACGCCGATGCCCACGTCGTCGATGCCGGCCGTCTGGGCCCGGTCCATGGCCGTGGTGTGCCAGTTGTAGTCGCGTTTGGGGCCGGACGGGTGCAGCTTGGCATAGGTGGGCCGGTGGTACGTCTCCTGGAACAGGATGTAGGTGCCGATCTCCGCGTCTTTGAGTTTCTTGTAATCCTCGATGGTGGTGGCGGCGATGTTGACGTTGACCCGGCGGATGGAGCCGTTGCCGTCCTTGATGCTGTAGATGGCCTTGATGGCGTCGGTGACGTATTCGATGGGACAGTTTTTCGGGTCCTCGCCGGCTTCCACGGCCAGACGCTTGTGGCCGAGGGATTCGAGGATTTCCACCTCGCGCTTGACCTCATCCATGGTCAGGCGCTTGCGCAACTGCTCCTTGTTGCTGCGCTTGTAGCCGCAGTACACGCAGTTGTTGATGCAATAGCTCGAAAGGTACAGCGGCGCGAACAGCACGATGCGCTTGCCGTAGATGGCTTCCTTGACCGCCTTGGCCGTGGCGTACATCTCCTCGAGCAGGGCCTTGTCCTGCACTTCCAGCAAGACGGCCACTTCTTCGGCCGAAAGGCCATGGTATTCTCCGGCCTTGGCAATGATGGCCCGGACCGTGGCCGCATCCGTGGCCTTGGTCTTGGCTGCGTTCAGGGCGGATTCGATGCGGGCGTCGTCGATGAACGCGTCCGATGTTCTTTGGGTTTCGTCAATCATGGCCTTCCTCCTTCCGTAAAGCTTTCGCCGTCAAGGCGGATTTTACCGTCACTCCGGGAAGATTCCCCAATCTGCCGGTCAATGAACCGATCTCATCGGTTGTGCCCTCGATAATGAGCGACATGACGCCGGCGTGGTACTCGGGCCGGGGGATGCCCATCCGGCCGAGCACGATGTGGCCGTGGTCGCTGATAATGGCGTTGACCCGGTCCGAAACCTCTTTGGGATTCTCGATGACAATGCCGATCACGCCGATGCGTCTGTTCATCCGTGTCGCCTCCGGAAAATAAAAAAAACCTTCTCCCCCATGCGGGAAAAGAAGGCTTTGGATTCGATATGGCGCATATGCGGCATCCTTGGCGCAGGCGTAAGCCCTTGCGGCAGATTACGACGTTCGGTCAACGCGCCTTCAAGGCAGGGGAAAAAACCATCCCACCTTGGCAGCGACTCACATCTAACGCGCTTTTTTGACTTTGGCTAGTGCTTCGTTTGGCTAAATTATTTTACGAGTGCGAATGCATAACATTTCTAAATCCCTAATGATTAACCAGAAGCTGGAAAATAGCCGGGCCGTAAAGAATCTGAACCATGGCCCCGAAACACAGAAACGGTCCGAACGGGATGGGCATGGACCGGTCCTTGTCCTTGCCCAGCACGTAAAACGGACTGGCCAGCAGGGCGGCCAGGCTGCCGGCCAGGATGGCGTAGGGCAGGCCTATCCAGCCCACCACGCCGCCGATGGAGAGCATGAGCTTGACGTCGCCGCCGCCCAGACCGTCCACGCCCTTGTAGGCCCGGTACCCGGCGGCCAGGAGCCAAAACAGCCCAAACCCGGTGGCCGCGCCGATGCAAGCCGCCAACGGCCCGATGCCCGGAGTGAAGGCCCCGATGCTAATGCCCACCAACGCCGCCGGATAGGTGAGGAAATTCGGCAGCAGATACACCTGAAAATCAATGGCCGAGGCCACGATGTACAGCCCGCCCAGGGCCAGGTAGGCCACGAACCAGCCCGAGGGGCCAAACCGAACGGCCAACAGCACGGCCCACACGGCCGACGCCAGCTCGATCAGCGGATACAGGACGGCAATGCGCAGCCCGCAGCCGCTGCACCGCCCCCGCAGCGCCAGATAGCTCACGATCGGAATGAGCTCCCACGGCCGCAGGCGATGGCCGCAGCGCGGGCAATGCGACGGCGGCCGCACAATGGAGCCGCCCTCGATGGACCGCACCACGCACACGGAATAAAAACTGCCGAGCACCAGGCCCAGCACCCCGGCCACCGCCGAGAACAGATACGGAAACAGGGCTGCTTGCATCCCGGTCTTGTGGCGGTCCGTGGCGGCTGCGTCAAGCGTCTGGCGGGTGTGGTGCTGTGGTGTGTGGGAGATGCCTCCGGCGGCCAGGGCAGCGCCCTGGCCGCCGGAGGCATCTCCCGCCAACATCACAACCTATCGCCCGCGCTAGTGCCCGCGCAGCGACTCGGCGATTTCCTTGGCGAAGCGCGCCACGAGGCGGCTTTGGGCCGCGGCTAGGGCCGGGTAGTCGGGTCCGGGGACGGGTTCGCGCAGATCGCTGGTGCGCCAATCCAGGGCCTTGCCGTCGGCGTCGAGAATGGTCCAGGTGGCGCGCAGGGCGACTTCCTGGCCGAGCGTCCCGTCGAAGCGGGCCACCTGGACGGCGACCTGGCGGTCGGGATGGCTGCCGGCGGGCCAGGGGTAGGCCACCAGCGGCTTGGCGCACACCAGGCCGGACAGGTTGTCCATGAGGGCGCGCTGGAAGTTTTCGCGCAGCGGTTCGATCCACTGGTCGAAGTCGGACAGGTGCATCTGGTTGTCGCCGAGGCGGGTGACGATCTGGGAGCGGTCGAGATAACTGGGGAAGTCCACCGGGCCGATGCCCAGGGCGATGCACGGAGGCGCGGCGGCCTCGGCGGCGGGTGGCGGGGCGCTTAGGGCATAGAAATGGGTGGGCGCGGATTTGCCGCAGCCGCCAAGAAGCGGCAGGCAGCAGGCCGCGGCCGCGACAAGGGCCAGGACGCGCGGGGTCATGGTCTTCATCTCTTTGGGCCTCCCTTGCCCTGGACCAGGGCTTCCGGATGACGCTCCAGGTAATCGGCCAGTTCCCGGATGGCCCGGGCGGCCCCGGCGATCTCGCCCAGGGCCCGGTTGAGGTCCGTGATGGTCGGGGAATCGGAATTGACGACCTTCTGAAACTTGCCGATGGCGACCCGGCCGTCCTTGAGGGTGGCGTCGATGGATTCCAGGGCCTTGCTGGCCGTGGTGGAAAGGCCGGCGGTGCGGGAATCCAGGTGCTTGGCCAGGTCGGAATAATTGGCGATGGCCTCGTCCAGGCTTTTGGCCAGGGGATCGACCTTGCCTCTGATGTCGTGCAAGAGGTCCGTGCCGGTGTTGAGGGCCTTGTCGATCTTGTGGGGCATGGCGGCGATTTCCGGGGAATTGACCAGCTTTTCGATGCCCGTGACCGCGCCGATGAGCCGGTCCACCAGTTCCTGAAGCGGCAGTTGCTTGAGGGTCTGGGCCAGCCGTTCGAAGGCCGAGGGCACGGTGGGGATTTCCGGCAGCTTGTTTTCGCCCACCAGGCGCGCGGGCGTATCCGGCATGAGGTCCAGGGAGACGGCCAACTGTCCGGTCACGAAGCTTTGGGTCACGAGTTGGGCCCGCAGCCCCTTGTCGATGAGCTCCTTGAGAAGGTCGCTTCCATGCTCCGTGTGCACGTTGACCGAGGATTCACCCTGGCCCGGCGTTGGCTGGGAAACCCATTTGACCTTTCCGGCAATGATTTCCGCCACCACGGGGATATAGAAATGCATGCGCGCGGGGTCGGCTTCGATGCTGATTTCCTTGACCGCGCCGATGGGCACGCCGCGAAAGAGCACGGGGGCTCCCACTTCAAGGCCGCTCACCGAGTTCTCGAAGTACATGATGCAGTTGAACTTCTTGATGAAAAACATGCCCGAGCCCAGGGCGACGAGAGCTCCCACGGCCAAGGCCACGGCGCCGAGGACAAACACCCCGATCAGGGTCTTGTTGGATTTCGCGCTCATGAGCGGTCCTTCCTGTTGCTGCCGTGCATGACGGGCTACTCCTTGCCTCTGGTGAGGAAATGCCGAAGATTGGGATCCGTGGCGTGCTCAAGCAGTTCCTTGGGATCGCCGCTGGCGCTCATGGTCCTGGTCTCCACGTTGAGGAACACGGAATTGTTGCCAATGGCGAAGATGCTGGCCAGTTCGTGGGTGACCACCACAAAGGTGGCCCGCAGGCTGTCGCGCAGCTCCAGGATCAGCTCGTCCAGAAGGTGGGCGCTTATCGGGTCGAGCCCGGCCGAAGGTTCGTCGAAAAACAGGATGTCCGGGTCCAGGGCCATGGCCCGGGCCAGGCCGGCCCGCTTGGCCATGCCGCCGCTGATTTCGGACGGGTAGAAATCCTCGAACCCGGCCAGTCCGACCAGGGCCAGCTTGAGGGAGGCCAGCTCCCGGATTTCCTTGGGCTTGAGGTTGGTGTACTGGGCAATGGGCAGGCCGATGTTTTCGGCCAGGGTCATGGAGCTGAAAAGCGCCCCGCTTTGGTAGAGGATGCCGGTGCGGCGCAAGATGGCGTCGCGCGTGGCCGCAGCCGACTCCCAGAGGCTGCCTTCCCGGTAGCGCACCCGGCCGACGGCCGGCTCCTTGAGTCCCACCAGCACGCGCAGCAACGTGGATTTGCCGCAGCCGCTGCCGCCCATGATGATGAAGATGTCGCCCTGGTTTACGGTGAAATTCAGGTCGCGCATGATGACGAAATCGCCGTAGGCCATGGTCAGGCCTTCCACGCGGATGGCCGGGACGGCGGCGGTTTTTTCGGTGTCTGATGGCAGGGTCACGCGCGCCTCACACGCCAAGGATGTTGCAGACCACGGTGATGATGGCCGTGGCGATGATGATGGACAGGATGCTCGTGACCACGGCCGAGGTGGTGGCCTGACCCACGGCCAGGGCGCTGCGGCCGCAGCGCATGCCCCGGTAGCAGCCGGCCATGGCCACCAGGATGCCGAAGACCGCGCTGTGGACGAGCCCGATCCAGAAATTGGCCAGGGGCACGGACTGCCAGGTGTGGGTCAGGTATTGCACGGGGTTGATGTTGAGCATGAAGACCCCGACGAGAAAGCCGCCCACAATGCCCATGAGGTCGGCGTAGATGCACAAAAGCGGCATCATGAACACCAGGGCCAGCATGCGCGGCAGGACCAGGAACTGGATGGGCGAGAAGCCGAAGGTCTTGAGCGCGTCGATCTCCTCGTTGACCTGCATGGTGCCCAGTTCGGCGGCAAAGGCCGCGCCCGTGCGGCCGGCCATGATGATGCCGGTCATGATCGCCCCCATGACCCGGACCATGGCGATGCCGACGATGGTGGAGACGTAAATTTGGGCGCCGAACTGGCTGAGCTGGATGGCGCCTACAAAGGCCAGGATGAGCCCCACCAGAAGGCTTATGAGCGAGACAATGGGCAGGGCCTCGATGCCGGCGTGCTGGATCTGGGCAATGAGCTCCGAGCGCTGGAACACGGCCTGCCCCCGCAGCAGGGCCAGGCAGGCCAGGGTCATTTCCCCCAAAAACTCCAGCAGGTTGGTCGTGCCCTGGGTCAGGGCCAGGCCCAGGCCGCCGAGCCTGTCCAGAAACGGCTGGTGCGCTATCTTGCGGGCCGCTCCCTGGCGTTCCGGAACCTTGTCCGCCAGATCCAACAGGCTGGCCACGCCGGCCGGCAGGCCGGCCTTGTCCACCTCCAGGCCCTGGGCCTTGGCCAGGGCCTGGAGGGCCCGGCAGTAGGTCAAAAACCGGCTGTCCCAGGCGGTCAGATCGGCGGCAACCAGGGCCAGGCGCTTGGGGCGCGGCGAGGCGGCCAGGGCCTTTCGGACCGGGTCCAGGCCGGGCAGGGGCTGGCCCATGCGCCAGGCCCCGGAAAAGGTCAGGGTCAGGACGTCGCCGGTCAGGGTGATGGTGCAGACGGGCGCATCGGCCGTGGGCCTGTCGCCGGAAGCGTGTTTCATGTAGGGGAGCGCCGTGGGGTCATGCGTTGCCGATGGCGGGACCCTTCAATGGAAACGCCTCCTTGTCAAGGGGCAATGCATTTGGCGACTACGGCGCGGGGTATTGGCGCAGGCACTGCTGTTCGCACAAGGCCGACCCGCTGCGAATGATCAGGGTGCAACCGCCTCCCGCATAGCGGCCGTTCACCTCCTGATAGAAGCGGATGCACCCCTGCCGGCAGTCCGCGGCACTGGCATACGTTTGCTCCCTCACCTCATCGAACCCCTGGCAGATGCTCCAGGCGTCATCGCAGGTGTCCTCCTCAAAGGCCGAGGATGTGGCGCAGTTGCCGACGAACTGACCCGAGGGGATGGGCTTGAGCCCGGCGCAGCCCAAAACCCCGGCCAGGGCCAGCCCGACCAGGACAGCGATCGATTTGAAGCTTCGCATGGATACCCTCCTTTTCGGCGACGCGCATCCCTTGCTGCGCCACAAAGCGCTTCGGGGAACAGGCTCGGCCACGAGTCGGCATGCGATGACCAGAAGCAATACGCAACATGCCGGCTATACGGTCAAGGGGCAATGCGTGTGGCGACTACTGCGCGGGATACAGACGCAGGCACTGCTGCGCGCACAAGGACGCCCCATTGTTGACGGCCCCCGAGCAGGCGCTTGTCGCATCCTGGCTGGACATGCCCTGGGAGGCCTTCAGGCATTCGGCGCGGCAGGCTTCGGCATCGGCATGGACCCGCATGAGGATGTCCTCGTAGGCTTGGCAGATGCTCTGGGATCGATCGCAGATCTCGTCACTTTTATCCGCCATGCAGTCTCCGACAAACGCGCCGGGAGACAGGGGTTT
>CAZBER010000074.1:12788-22417 GCA_964490985.1 uncultured Desulfovibrionaceae bacterium
CGGTCTTGATTTCGGCGTTACAGTCCGAAGCGGCGATGAGAACCAACCCGGCCAGGATGGCAACCAACAGCATGCTTTTCATGATTTCCTCCTTTTCGGTTCGGGGCGCGGCGACAAAGCCGGAAGTCGGTCGCACGGCAGACCCCATACAGGCATACACGAAAAACGGGTCCATTGTCTGCCCATGACGCGCAATTGCGGATAAAAAAGAAGGAAGAGCCTCTTGCCGGCGCCGCCCCCCTCCATTAAGGAGGCGGCATGTCGTATGCCCTCACCGATTTCATGGCCCAATACGGCTACCTGGCCGTGCTGGCCGGCAGCATGCTCGAAGGCGAAACCGTGCTGCTTCTGGCCGGGTTCGCCGCGCATCAAGGCTATCTGTCCTTTCCCCTGGTGGCGGTCCTGGCTTTTTGCGGCGGCGGCCTCAATGACCAGGTCTTTTTCTTCTTGGGCCGCCGGTACGGACGGGCGCTGTTCAACCGGTTCCCGAGCTGGCAGCCCAAGATCGAGAAGGTGCACGCCTTGGTCCGCCGTTTCCACTCCCTGGTGATCGTCATGATCCGCTTCCTGTACGGCCTTCGCATCGTGGGCCCGATCATCATCGGCACCAGCGGCATTCCGCCCTGGCGCTTTCTGGTGTTCAACATGATCGGCGCGGCGATCTGGGCCGTGCTGCTGCCGGGCGTGGGATATTTCCTGGGCGAGGCATTGACCCGGGCGCTGCCGCACCTCGCGCATTACGAGGCGCTGTTTCTGTTGCTGCTGGCCGGGACGGCGCTCGTTATCGGCCTGGCGCACCGGCTGCTCCGGGGCCTGCGGAAAAAACCGTAACAACACCGCGCCGGAAACATGGACGTCAAAGCCGTTGGGGCGGCCGGTCTGGCCGCCCCCAACGGCACGCCTACTCGTTGCCGGTTATGGGAATCGTCCGGAAGAAGTTGCGCCCCTGCCGGTTGAGCAAAAGCAGCAGCACGCCGGTCTTTTTGCCTTGCTCGGACAGGATGTTCCGGAGGTCCTGGGGCGAAGTCACGGGCTGTTGGTTGACTTCGAGGACCACGTCGCCGGGTTGCACGCCGGCCTGGTCCGCCTCGGAGCCGTCAGCCACTTCGACCACCAGCAGGCCCTGGCGCTCCTTGAGTCCCAGCACGCGCGCCTCCTGCGCCGTGAGCGGACGCACGGCCATGCCCAGTTCCACGCTCGGCGCCTGGGGTCGGGCAGTTCCTTCCTCTTCCTCGGGCGGCGTGGGCCGGGCTTGCCGCTCGGCCGGCCGCTGGCCCAGGGTGACGGTGGCGGTCTGGGTCGCGCCCTTGCGCAGGATGGAGAGTTCGGCCTTGTCGTCGGGCGAAAGCGCGGCAATGGCGCGCAACAGCGCGCCCGAATCCGCGACCTTTTGGCCGTTGACCGCCAGGATGACGTCGCCGACCTGGATGCCGGCCTTGGCCGCGGGCTGGTTCTCCATGACCCCGGTCACCAGCGCGCCGCCGGTATCCTGCATGCCCAGGGCCTTGGCCGTATTGTCGTCGATATCCTGGATGGCGACCCCGAGCCAGCCGCGCTTGACCGGCTTGCCCTCGCGCAACTGGGCGATGACCGTCTTGGCCATGTTGGAGGGAATGGCAAAGCCGATGCCCTGGCCCGAGGGCACGATGGCCGTGTTGATGCCGATGACCTTGCCGTCGAGGTCGAGCAGCGGGCCTCCGGAATTGCCGGGGTTGATGGCCGCGTCGGTCTGGATGAAGTTGTCGAACGGCCCCTCGCCCAGCACCCGGCCCTTGGCGCTGACAATGCCCAGGGTCACGGTGTTTTCCAGGCCAAAGGGATTGCCGATGGCCATGACCCAGGCCCCCACGCGAAGGGCGTCGGAATCGCCGAATTCCAGAAACGGCTGCCTGGTCTGGGTCTCGATTTTGAGCAAGGCCAGGTCCGTCTCCTGGTCGCGGCCGACGACCTTGGCCGGATAGGACGTCTTGGCGCTGCCGATGCGCACCTTGACCTCGTCGGCGCTGTCGACCACATGGTCATTGGTCACGATATAGCCGTCGGCGGAGATGAAAAAGCCCGAACCCAGGGAATGCTGGGTCTGCATGTCGCCGCCCTCGCCCCGGGGTCCCAAAAACCGCTGAAACTGGTCGAAAAACTGGCCAAACGGCAGACCCGGCTGCTGGAACTGTTCGAAAAACCGGCGGATGTCATGGCGCACATGAACCCGTTTGGTGGTGGCGATGTTGACCACGGCCGGCGCATCGGTCTGGGCCAGCCCCGAAACGTCGGGCAGGGAAATCTGGGCCAGGGACGCCGTGGACCAGCCCAAGACAACGAGCGCGGCCAGCGCGCGGAAAAAGCGGTGTTTCGCCATACGATCCTCCTGTGGCTTTCCGGACATGGGGCAAGCCCCATATCCAATGGTTCTCCCGTAAAAACAGGGGAATAAAGAAATGGGACTCCACGAGTCGTAACGACTATACCCGCTTTTGGCGGCTTGTGCAGTGAGGAGGACAAACAAAAATGCGGCAGTGCCTGTGGCCCGGGATTGCCGCCATGGTGGAAGTCACGGCCCTGGGCCGGCCGCTGCGTTTCGCGCGCATCACCGGCAAGCCGTTGCGCGAACCATTGCCTGGTGCGGCCCCATTGTCAGGAACAGCCGGAATGAACTGCGCCTGGCCTTTGAGGAGTGCGCCAACGGTACGTTTGTAAAACAATCCTAGCCGGACAGGGGCAGGGTCACGGTCACGGTGGTGCCCCGGGCCTGCGAGGATTCCATGGCAATGTCGCCGCCAAGGGCCTTGGCCATGATGCAGGCGCTGTACGTTCCCAGGCCGGTCCCGCCGGCCTTGCCGCTGGTGGCGTATTTTTCGAAGAACTTGTCCCGCAGGGTTTCGGGCACGGGCCTGTCGTTGTGGACGGCAATGGCCAGGCGATGGGTTTCCGGGAAGGTGTGCAGCGCGATGCGCGTCCTTTCGCCCGAGGCTTCGAAGGCGTTTTTGATGAGATTCATCAGGATGAGGTCAATGAGCACATTGTCCGTCTTGACCACCAAGGCGACGTCCTCGGCGGTGGAGGCGACGGGCCGGCCGTTGATCGTTATTTCGATCTCTTCCATGGAAATATTGTGCAGAAACGATAAATAACTCAGGTTCTCCTTGAGCAGTTTGACAAGATCGACTTCGGCCGGAACATAGACATATTTTCCTGTCTCTATCTTATACATCTCCAGGGACATGTTCAGGGTGCTCAATAACTTCCGGCCGGAAATCTCGATGATTTTCAAAAGATCCCTTTGTTTTTCCGTCAGGTTGGTGGCCTTGAGCAACATTTGCGGGGCAGCGATAAGGCCAATGAGCGGCGAGCGCAGATCGTGCCGTATGATCCGCTCCACCTCGGACCGGATGTTTTCCAGTTGTTTTTGTTCCGTTACATCAACAAAAGATTCAACCAGCAGCTCCTCGCCGTCTATGTCGATTTGCGTTGTGGACTTGATGAGTTGCAGCTTGTTTCCGGAGGCATCAACGAATTCCCGCTCCACGAATCGATCGGTCTCTTCCGAGGCCACCTCTTGCCTGGAAGCAAAATAAAATTTGCAGAAATAATCGAAACAGTCTTTTCCAATGATATCCCGGTCGGGCAAACCGAACAGGGCAAAGGCCCGGTCGTTTAAAAAAACAACTTCATAATTCTTCTTTTTGATGATAAACGCCCCTACCGGAAGGCTATCCAATATTTTCTCCAGTCGATTCTTTTCTTTTCCTAACCGGTTATTGGCTAAAGCCAGTTCCCTTGTCCGGGACACGATTTCCCGCGACATGTCGGTTATGGTGTTTGCCAGAACACCGATTTCATCGTTTCCCCAACCGAACTGGGGCAATACTTCCTTCTGTTTTGCAAATTTATCGACGTACTTCGACAAGGTATAAATCTTGCTGACGATAAACCTGTTGATCGTATATATCGTCACAACCACAGAAGTAATCAAAAGAATGCTTGATACACCAAATGCGTACAGCAATCTTCTGTTATAATCCTTCATGATCATGTCGAACGGGATGCCCATAAGGATATACAGATAGGGATCATTCTTGTCGTCGAGCCTGAGGCGCTTGAAAGCATAGATCTTTTTTATGCCGTCGCTGCCGACATCAACAAAGGTCCTGATTTCTTTTTCCGTATTTATTTTTTTCACAAACTTTTCGCTCAGTTTTCTGCCTTCCTTGAAAAGGGCTTCATCCTGAGGCACGCGGGCAAGCATGACCATGTTATGATCGAAGATGGAAAGAAACGAGTTTTCCGGCAGATGCAGCGCATCGAAAACATCGCCATACCGGTCAATATCAAGGGAAACGGAAAGCACGCCCACCAGCGCATTGTTGTCATCCAGGACAGGATAGGCAAAATGAAATACCGGCTTGTGCGTTGTCCGGCTGACCGTATATTCGCCGGCGGAAAAGGCCTCGTTCTTCTTGGCTTCAATAAAATACTTCGTATTCACTAAATTCAGTTGGGCCGGCACCGGCACGACAGAAGACAGTACAGTGCCATCGGCACGCATCAAGATAATATTATTGACCAAAGGATGGGCGGCCTTGACCTCGGCCAGGATTGTATTGACAGCCGCTGTATCCAACTCCTTGACCGCCGGCCTGGCCGCTATGGAGCGCAGCATCTCCTCGATCTCAACGACCAGGGCCTCCTGATAGCCGGCAATCTCCAGCAAAGATCGGATCAGCAAATTCTCGGCATTGATGATGGTCTCTTTCCGGTAATTGTAGCCAAGATAGACGATGAGAAACAGTGTCGGCACAAACGAAAACAATACCAACCATATCATTTTCACCAGCATGGGTTTCTGCGGTCGATATCGCTTCATGCCAAGAGTCCTTTCGAAATGGCGTCATGGGCCATGCGTTGCAGCCACAAACGCGGCTGTTTCGACCATGGCCCCGCGTTGCGGACAAGGGTCGGGAGTTTCTCGTTTTCGGAAATGCGGCGCCGCAACGGACTCCCTGGCAACGGTCCTGGGGACAAGCCGTGGCGCAGGGGGAGCCTGGCAGCGGATACCGCCCGGGAGCCAATACGAAAATCGAAAAGGCGGCCAAGCATAGTTCCCCCTGCGCCGGAACCGGACAAGGCGTCTTTGGCCCGTGACAGAGAAATTACGCCAGGGACGAGCGGAAAGACAATGGAAATGTGGCCCTGCTCCAGGCGCAAGGTCGGCCATCCTCCCTTGACCTCTGGCTGGGGAAAAGGAATAGATGGTTCTCCTCCACCTGCCGCCGCGCGAGGCTTGCGTCGCGCAAAGGAGCTCCCATGGCCGCCCGAATCACGCTGTATACCCTGACCGTTTGTTTCCACTGCACGCGCGCCAAGGAATATCTCGAAGCGCGCGAGATACCCCATGACACCATCAACATGGATTTCCTGTACGGCGAGGAGCGCAACCAGGCCATGGACACGCTGCGCAGGCTCAATCCCGCCATCACCTTCCCCACTCTCGTTATCGGCAATGCGGTCATCGCAGGGTTTCGGCCCGACGAAATCGAGGCCGCGCTCCAGCAAAACGGGATCGGCTGAAGCGCGGGCGGCCATGCCGGCAATAACGCCGCGTCGCGATGGGGCGTTGGCGTCTTTCAGCTCCCTGATCGCGCTCCAGGCATGCGGGAATGCCGGTCCATTCCAGTCTCCCTAAAGCATGGGGGTGCCTCCGGTCACCGGAAAAAGCGCGCTCGTGACGTAGCTTGCCTCGCCGGAGGCCAGGAACACGTAAAGCGGCGCCACTTCCGCGGGCTGGCCGGGCCGCTTCAGGGGAACGTTTTGGCCGAAGCTCTCGACGTGTTCGGCCGGCATGGTGGAAGGGATAAGCGGCGTCCAGATCGGGCCGGGGGCCACGCAGTTCACCCGGATGCCGCGCTCGGCCAGCAGTTGGCCCAGGCTGGCCGTGAAGTTCGTGATGGCCGCCTTGGTCGCCGCATAGGCCAGAAGCTTGGGATTGGACTTGTCGGAGTTGACCGACGTGGTGTTCACGATGGAGGAGCCTTCCCGCATATGGGGCAGCGCCGCCTTGATCAGATGGAACATGGCCGTGATGTTGGTCTGGAAGGTGCGGTCCCACTCCTCGTCCGGCACTTCCTCGATGGAGTTTCGGACCATCTGGAAGGCGGCGTTGTTGACCAGGATGTCGATGCGGCCAAAGGCGTCCACAGCACGCCGGATGACGGCGCGGCAGTGGGTGGGGTCGGCGATGTCGCCCGCCACCAGCACGCATTGGCGGCCGGCTTCCTCGACCAGCCGCATGGTCTCCCGGGCGTCCTCGTCTTCATTTAAGTAGCTGACCAGGACATCCGCGCCCTCCCGGGCGTAGGCAATGGCCACGGCCCGGCCGATGCCCGAATCGCCGCCGGTGATGACCGCGGCCTTGCCTTTGAGCTTGCCGCAGCCCTTGTAACTCGTTTCGCCGTGGTCGGCCTGGGGCGTCATCTTCTTCTCCACGCCCGGAGGCGTCTGGTGCTGTTTCGGTTGACTCATGTGTTGTCCTCCTTTCAGGTGCATCCCATGCGACAGGGCCGCCCCAACAGGGCAGTCCCCATAGGGTACAATACAGGAGGCCGGAGTGCTGTCAAACATGAAAAGAAGATGGTGCGCTTAAACAGGGGCTGGACCAAGGAATAACAAACAAAAGCAGATTGTCCCGGTGCGCATAGAGTCCGAAGCGGCGGGCAACGCAAGACCATGGAGCCCGGTCGGGCGCGGCCAGGGCCTGGGTATCCACCCCTTCCATCTCCCGGGGCGTCCCCTGGCATCGATCGGGCCAGCCCTCGCCGTGTCAGGCCCGCGCCCTGTGCCCTGCTCCCGGAATTTTCCAAGGGCCTGCATCCAATCCCGCCCCATCCCCAACTCGCGGGGTCCGACAGGCGTTCCCCGGCGCGCTCCTCGAAACTTGGATTTGACATGAGGTTATCATTAGTTCACATGATTCCCATGTCAGAACGCAAGGCCCCCCTGCGCCGCAAACCCATCGCCGATAGCGGGCCGAAACGCCCGATGGGCAGACGGCAAGGGGCTTTTTTCAGCAGCCGCGTGGCCAGGTTGGCGGTATGGCCACCGCGTCCCGCCTGAGACCTTCCGCGTACGCGCCTGGCCATTGCCATGTAGCGAATTTCCAAGGTTTTGTTCCAGGAGACAGTGAAGATGCAAACCACACGTCGTTTCCGGTATGCACCCCTTGGCTATCCCATAGCATTACTCTTCGTCCTCGGGAGCCTTTCGCTCCTGGCGGGTTGTGAGCAAAAGCCCCAGGCCGCCCCGGGGGCGCGCACTCCCGAAGTGTCGTTTATCACCATCACTCCCCAGAAGGTGCTTCTTTCCACGGAATTGTCCGGGCGCACCTCGGCCTTCCGGGTCGCCGAGATCCGTCCCCGGGTCAACGGCCTGATCCTGCGGCGTCTTTTCACCGAAGGCACTGACGTCAAGGAAGGGCAGGTGCTCTACCAGATCGATCCCGCCCCGTTCGAGGCCGATCTGGCCAATGCCCAGGCCGCCCTGGCCGAGGCCGAGGCCAAGCTGCCCACGATCCAGGCCAGGGCCGAACGCTACGGCAGGCTGCTCAGCCACAGCGCCCTGAGCCAGCAGGACTACGACGACGCGGCCTCCGCCCTCAATCAGCTCAGGGCCAATATCGTCTCCTTGAAGGCAAGAGTGGACACCGCCCGCATCAACCTGGGCTACACCAAGGTCACCGCGCCCATCTCCGGCCGCATCGGCAAGTCGAGCGTCACCGACGGCGCCATTGTCACGGCCTATCAGGCGACGGCCCTGGCCACCATCCAGCAGCTCGACCCCATTTATGTGGATGTGCCCCAGTCCACCGCCGAACTGCTGGGCATGAAGGAGCGCCTGAAAAAGGGACTGCTCAATCCCCAAATCAAGGATCCGGACAAGGTCAGTCTCGTGCTGGAGAACGGAGCGCCCTATCCCCTGGAGGGCACGCTCCAGTTCAGCGACGTCACGGTGGACCCCACAACCGGTTCGGTCATTGTGCGCCTGATCTTTCCCAACCCGGAAGGGGAGATCCTGCCGGGCATGTTCGTCAAGGCCACCATCAAGGAAGGCCTCGACGACGACGCCATTCTCGTGCCCCAGCAGGGGGTGTCCCGGGATGCCAAGGGCAATCCCTACGCCCTGGTCGTCAATGCCGAAAACAAGGTCGAAACCCGCGCCCTGGCCCTTGAGCGGGCCATCGGCAACACATGGCTCGTGACCTCCGGCCTGGCCGCGGGCGACCGGGTGATCGTGGAAGGCCTGCAAATGCTGCGCCCCGGAACCACGGTTTCGGCCTCGCCCTTGAATCAACCCGACAAGGGGGATAACCAGGCGACCCAACCCGCCCCGGCTGGCGCGAAAGGCAAGGGGGGTGGCCAGTAATGCTGTCGAAATTCTTCCTGGACAGGCCGGTCTTCGCCTGGGTCATCGCCATTGTCATGATGTCCCTGGGGGCCCTGGCCATCTACCAGATGCCCATTGCCCAGTATCCGCCCATCGCGCCGCCATCCATCGCCATTGACGCCTATTTCCCCGGCGCCTCGGCCGAGACCGTGGAAAACACCGTCACCCAGATCATCGAGCAGAAGCTGACGGGCCTCGACGGCATGCTCTACCTCACCGGCACGAGTTCCTCGTCCGGCGCTTCCCGGCTGGAGCTGACCTTCGCCCCGGGCACGGACCCGGACCTGGCCTGGGCCAAGGTGCAAAACAAATTGCAGCTGGCCATGGCCAGCCTGCCCGACACGGTGCAACGCTCGGGCGTCAAGGTCAGCAAATCCACCCGCAACTACCTCATCGTGGTGGGGCTCATTTCGGAAGACGGCAGCATGAATTCCGACGACCTCCGGGACTACTCCCAGTCCACGCTGGAGAAAATCCTCTCCCGCGTGCCGGGCGTGGGCGAGGTGGAGAACTTCGGCACCCAGTACTCCATGCGCGTCTGGGTCGATCCCGAAAAGCTGCACAGCTTCAGCCTGACCATGGCCGATGTGTCCACGGCCCTTTCCTCCTACAACGTCGAGGTCTCCGCAGGCCAACTCGGAGGCGCTCCGTCCGTGTCGGGCCAGAATCTCAACGCCGCCATCGTGGTGCAGCATCTGCTGGAGACCCCGGAACAATTCGCCAACATCCCCATCCGCATCAATCCCGACGGCTCGGTGGTGCGGATCAAGGACATCGGCCGTACGGAACTGGGCACCCAGCGCTACGACATCGAGGGCACGTACAACGGCGTGCCTTCGGCGGCCATGGCCATCCGCCAGGCCTCGGGCGCCAACGCCCTGGAAACGGCCGACGCCATCAAGAAAAAGCTGGAGGAGATGAGCCCGTATTTCCCCCCCGGCATGAAGGTGGTCTATCCGTACGACACCACGCCCTTCACCAAGGTGGCCATCAACGAGGTGGTGGAAACCCTGTTCGAGGCCGTGCTGCTCGTCTTTTGCATCATGTACCTGTTTATGGGCAACATCCGGGCCACCCTGATTCCCACCATCGCCGTGCCGGTGGTGTTGCTCGGCACCTTCGCCACCCTCCACTTCTTCGGTTTCTCGATTAATATGTTAACAATGTTCGCCATGGTGCTGGCCATCGGCCTCCTG
>CAZBER010000075.1:0-22297 GCA_964490985.1 uncultured Desulfovibrionaceae bacterium
GAAAAGACCAAAAAGATAGAATTCAGAGACCTCAAGGAATTGTGCAGCGGTCTCGTATCAGGCCAAGACCGCGGGCAAGGACCGCCTGGTGTCCGCCCCCATCATGGACCTGACCGGCCCGCCCGACAGAAGCCTGGTGCGGGCCGATGAGAAACGCTTCCTTTTTACCGGGTCAACCAAAGGATAAGACGGCGTATGCCCGAAGCCATCAATCCGAACGCCACGCTTTCCATCTCCATCTTGAGCGGCAAGGGCGGGGTGGGGAAAACCAACCTGGCCCTGAACCTGAGCTATGCCCTGTTTCGGGCCGGACACCGCGTCCTGGTCATGGACTTCGACATCGGCCTGGCCAATGTGGACGTGCTGCTCGGCCTGTCCCCGGAAAAAAACCTCCAGGATCTCTTCCGGCCGGACGTGACGGCCGACGAGGTCATGCTGGCCATCGAGCCCGGCGGCTTCGACTTTCTGCCGGCGGCCAGCGGCGTGCCCGAGCTGCTGGAAATGGACGACGACATGCGCGAAATCCTCTTCCAGAAGCTCAACGCCGTGTTCGGCCGCTACGACTACCTGATGCTCGACCTGGGGGCCGGCATTTCCCAGACCGTGCTGTCCGTGGCCGCCATGAGCCACATGCGCGTCCTGGTCGTCACGCCCGAGCCCACCTCCCTGACCGACTCCTATGCCGTCATCAAGGTCCTCAACACCCAGTACGGCGTTTCCGACTTCCACATCATGGTCAATCAGGTGGACGGCCCCACCGACGCCGAGGCCACGTTCAACCGGCTTTCGGCCGCCTGCCAGCGGTTTTTGGGCATCGAGCCGCACCTGCTGGGGGGCGTGCGCACCGACCCGGCCCTGCCCGACGCCGTGCGCCGCCAGGTTCCCCTGCTCAAGCACGCGCCCCGCAGCCCCGCCGCCCTGGACATCCTGTCCGGCGCGGTCAAAATCCACCGGGTCCGGCAGCAACGCGACGCAGCCCTGCGCGCCACTCCGGTGCTCGGAAAAATTCCCCAGGTTCGTAAGTAGGCCTTGACGGCGGACGGACTTTTTAGGCAATAGTATCAACTAGAAGGACGATTGCTCCAACTCCGCCCCTTTCGGACGGCTTCCGGTCAACCGTCAACCGCGAGGACCACCATGAACAAAAGCGAACTCATCAAGACCCTGGCCGAAACCAAGGGCTTGCACATCGATGAGGCGGCCGATATCGTCAATGCCTTTGTCGATTCCGTCAAACAGGCTCTGGTCAACGAGGACCGCGTGGAGATACGGGGATTCGGCAGTTTCAAGATCAAAGGCTACAAGGGCTACACCGGCCGCAACCCCAAATCCGGGGACGTGGTCACCGTGGCGCCCAAAAAGCTTCCTTTTTTCCGTCCCGGAAAGGAGCTTAAGGAATACCTCAACAAGTAGTTTACCACATGCGCGCAGTTCTCACCCTGGTGGGGGCCGTGGCTGTCCTGGCCATGGCCGCCCTTTCGGCGTTGGCCGCTGACCCGGCCATGACCATTGTTTTCTCCGGCAACAGCTACGGCTACTACGATCCCTGTCCCACCTGCGGCCCGGAAAAGCTCGGCGGCCTGGCCCGCCGGTCTACCTATTTCAAGACCCTGCGCCAGGGCGCGGCAACCGCCGGCAAGACCCTGTTCGTGGCCGGAGCCTGGGAATTCTTGCCCGAAGCCGCGACCACGCCCCCGGAAGCGGCCAAGACCGCGGCCATTGCCCAGGCCTATGGCCGCCTGGGCTACGATGCCGGGGCCGTCAGCCCGGCCGAGGTTGCGCTTCTGGCCAAGCACCAGGCCGCCCCGCCCCAGTCTTTTACGGTCCTGGACCAGGAGCCCCGGACCCGCCTGGTCACTGTTGGCGGCAAGACCGTGGGCCTGGTCTTTTTCCCCATGCCCAAGGATCCGAGCGCCCCGGTGCCGGATAAGCTCATGGACGCCACGGCCAAGGCCGCGGCCGCCCTGCGGGGCCAGGCCGCCCTGGTGGTGGGCGTAAGCCCCTGGGGAGCCCTGGACGAAGAGGTCTTCATCAATACCCGCTCCGGCGCCGTGGACGTGCTTCTGGGCAGCGGCGGCGGCGCGGGCTTCCCGGCCAAGGCCTCCAAGGACGGCAAGACCGTGTGGATGCGGGCCTACATCAAGGGCAAGACCGTCAATCGCCTGGACCTCCTGGCCCTGCCCGGGGGCAAGGATTTCACCTGGAAGCCCGGCCAGACCTTTGCTACCGAAGTCGTGACTCTGGATGCGGCTTACGCCCAGGATCAGGCTATTGAGCAGCTTTTTTAGCCGGCCTCCGATACGCCGGCCCGCAACGACAACCCAACGAGGCGAACCGTTTTGATCACGCAACCTTTGCGCGCCGCCCTGTTTCTGGCGGCCCTGTTCTGCATTGCCGCCGGCCTGGCCCGGCCGGCCAGGGCTCAGGATCCGGCCCTGACCATTCTTTTTACCGGAAACACCTACGGCAATTACGAGCCGTGCCCCTCCTGAGGGGGCGCGCTCATCGGCGGGCTGGCCCGGCGGGCCGCCTTCATCCGTTCCCTGCGCGACACCCCGCCCACCAAGGGCAAGGTGGCCGTGTTGGCCTGCGCCTACGAATTCCTTCCCGAGGGGCCGGAAAAAAAGCCCGAGCCCAAGGTCGTCCCGGCCATTGCCAAGGCCTATGGCCTCATGGGCTATGACGCCGGAGCCCTGCTTCCGGCCGAGGCCGACTTCCTGAAAGACACGGGCGCGGCCGCGCCGCCGCGCTTCACCGTGCTCGGGACCGCGCCCAAGACCGAGATCATCCAGGCCGGGGGCCAGTCCCTCGGCATCGTCTTTTTCCCGCCCGCGCCCAATCCCAAGGAAGCCGTTCCGCCGGCCCTGGGCGATCAGGTGGTCCGGGCGGCCCAGGCCCTGCGGGGCAAGGCCGGCCTGGTGGTGGGCATAAGCTCCTGGGGCATGGTTGACGAGGAAGCCTTTGTAAACGCCCACTCCGGAGCCCTGGACATCCTCCTTGGCAGCGGCCCGGGCAGCGGCACGGCCGGCCGCGCCTCCAAGGACGGCAAGACCTTGTGGTCGCGGGCCTACATCAAGGGCAAGACCATAAACCGCCTGGACCTCCTGGCCCTGCCCGGGGGCACGAATTTCACCTGGAAGGCCGGGGGCAACTTCAAGGCCGAGGTCGTCTCCCTGGACGAGCACTACCCGGCGGACCCGGAAATCCAGAAATTGTTTTAGACCCCACCACTTGGCCTTGATGTCTTGCCGGCCGGCCAAAAACATTTTAGGAAGCGGCGGGGGGTTATTCCTCCAAGGAGGTTTGTATGGAGTTTCGAGGCGCAATCACGGCATTGGTGACGCCTTTCCGAAACGGCGAAGTCGATGAAGAGGCCTACCGCAGCTTCATCGAATGGCAGATCGAGCAGGGCATCCACGGCCTTGTGCCCTGCGGCACCACCGGCGAATCCGCCACCCTGTCCCATGCCGAACATAAACGGGTCATCCGCATCTGCGTGGAGCAGGTCAACGGCCGGGTGCCTGTCCTGGCCGGGGCCGGCTCCAACAATACCCGGGAAGCCATCGAACTCACCAAAAGCGCCAAAGAGGCCAAGGCCGACGGCGCGCTTTTGATCACCCCCTACTACAACAAACCCACCCAGGCCGGCCTGGTGGCCCATTTCAAGGCCATTGCCGCCGCAGTGGACATACCCTTTATCGTCTACAACGTGCCCGGCCGCACGGCGCTCAATCTGCTGCCCGAAACCCTGGCCGTGATGCAAAAGGACATTCCCCAGGTGGTGGGCGTCAAGGAAGCCACCGGCGACCTGAACCAGGTCTCCCGGGTGGTGGAATTTTGCGGCCCGGACTTCATGGTCCTGTCCGGCGACGACTTCACCGCCCTGCCCACCCTGGCCATTGGCGGCTGCGGCGTCATCTCCGTGGTCTCCAACTTCGTGCCGCACAAGATGAGCGCCATGTGCAACGCCTTTTTCGCCGGCGACCTGGAAACGGCCAAGACGCTCCACTACGAGATGGGGCCGCTTTTCCGGGCCGCCTTCCTGGAAACCAATCCCGTGCCCACCAAGACGATTCTGGACTGGATGGGGCGCTTCCCCTTCGAGACCCGGCTGCCTCTGGTGGAAATGCTGCCCGAAAACCAGGCCAAGCTCAAAACCATCGTGACCAAAGCCGGCCTGCTGTAAAGCCAGGCCCATCCCTTTCGCGGGCCTCCCCTGGGAGGCCCGCTTGCTTTTATGCCAAGCGCCACTCCCATGCACGCACCCCCTCTCGTCGTCATCGACCACGCCTCGGTCACGCTGGGCGGCCAAAAAGCCCTGGCCAACGTCTCCTTTACCGTACGCCGCGGCGAAACCTGGCTTGTGCTCGGGGCCAACGGCTCGGGCAAATCCACGCTCCTGCGCCTGGCCCGGGGCGACATCTGGCCTGACGACGACGGCCGGGGCTCGCGGCTTTTTTTCCCTGAGCCCGGCGCCGGACGCCCGTCGCCCATTGGCCTGCGCCACCGCCTGGGCCTGGTTTCCCCGGAGCTGCAACGCTCGGTCAAGCGCCTGGGCGGCCATCTGACCGCTGCCTCCTGCATCCTGGCCGGGCCGCGCGACGCTCTGTACTACCAGGGCCGGCCCACGGCCAAGGAGCTGGACAAACTTGAGGCGGCGCTCGGGCGTCTGGGTATTGCCGGCCTGCGGGATGCGCCCGTGGCCGAGCTTTCCAATGGCCAGTTGCGGGCCGTGCTTTTGGCCCGGGCCCTTATGGCCGAGCCGTTGGCCCTTTTTCTGGACGAATTTCTGGACGGCCTGGATACGCAGGCCGAGCGCGCGGCCGGCGAGGCCGTGGCCAGCGTGGCCGCCACGGGCGCGGCCGTGGTGGTGACCAGCCACCGGCCGTCCCGGCTTCCCCTGGTCGCGGCCCAGGGGCTGGTCCTTTCGGCCGGGCGCGTGGTGGATGCCGGTCCGGCCGGGGAAGTCCTGGACCGCTATGCGGCCGGCTTCCCGGAAACCGGCCAGCCGGCCCCGCCCCTGCCCGCCCCTGTGGCCCGACTCGCCTCCCTTGCCCCTGAATCGCACACCAACGGACCGCCCCTGGTCGTGCTGGAGCGCGCCTCGGTCTTCCTGTCGCGAAAGCCGGTGCTGCAAGCGGTATCGCTCACCGTGCGGCCCGGCGAGCACATGGCCCTTATGGGAGCCAACGGCGCGGGCAAATCGAGTCTTCTCAAGCTTATTGCCGGGGAATACCACCCGGCCGCCGGCGGCCGGGTCTCGCGGCCGGGCCTGGCCGCGCCCGAGGGACTGACCGACCTGCGCGACATCCGCAAGCGCATCGGCCTGGTGTCGTTCGAGCTGGAGGCGGACTACGACAAGGACATCACGGCTCTGGAACTGGTGCTGTCCGGGGTGGCGGCCAGCATTGGCCTCTATGCCGAACCTTCGGCCGGGGAACTGGCTGCGGCCCGGCGCTGGATGGAATTTTTCGGCGTGGCCGACCTGGCCGAAAAAAAGCTCGGCCGGCTTTCGGCCGGCCAGACCCGGCGGCTGTTCCTGGCCCGGGCCATGGTCGGCGAGCCCCGGCTGCTCCTTTTGGACGAGCCCTTCTCGGGCCTGGACCCGGCCTCGCGCCGGCTGGCCATGGAAGCGGCCTCGGCCGTGGCCCGCTCGGGCGTGACCGTGCTGGCCGCCGTGCACCGGCCCGGGGACATCATCCCGGAAATCGGCCGCATCGTCCGCCTGGCCAAGGGCCGCCTCCTGCCCGAACCGGTTTAACCGTCCTTCTTGGCCTCCGGCGCTGGGCCGCCCACCACAATGACGTTGCCCACGATCTTGGAGTTGGGGACAATGACGTTTTCGCCCGTGTCCGCCCGGACCTTGGTGTTGAAGATGTCGATATCCGTCACCACGCCCACCACGCCGGCCACGCCCGGCAGGTTCACCCGGTCGCCCACCCGGAAAAACCGGAACAGCAGCAGCATGATTCCGGCCGCGAAATTGGACAGCGTGTCCTTCATGGCCAGGCTCACGGCCAGGCCGGCCGCGCCGAAAAGGGCCAACAGCGACCCCACGTTGATGCCGAGCTGGCCCAGGGCGGCGATGGCCACCACCAGGTACAGGGCATAGCGGCACAGGCTTTTGATAAAGGAGCTGACCTCCGGGGGCACCCGCCGGGCGAGGAGGATACGCTCCATGAGCCTGGCCAGCCGGTTGGCGACCCAGATGCCCAGGCAAAAGACGATCACTGTGGCGACGACCCGGCTGCCCAGGTCCAGCACCCAAGGCATGATCTGGTCGGTATAGATGCCCGCGCCAAAGGCGGTGATGCGGATGCGGTTGCCGACCTTGTCCACGGCCACGGGGCTGGAGACAGGCTCCGGAGGCTGGATCTCCTTGATAGCCGGAGCCGTTTCCTTGGCCTCGCCGTTCTGGTCCGCTCCGGCCTGGGCCTCGGGCGTTTTGGCCGGGGCCTGCTCCTGGGAAGGCTCGGCCTTGGTCTCGGCCTCGGGGGCCGCAATCGGTGGCGTAGCCTGGGGAGCCTTTTCCGGACGCAGTTCCACAGCCGGGGCCGGGGGGGGCGTTGCGGGCAAAGAGGCCGCCCCGCTGGGCGCGCCTGGCGAAGCGGCCGCCGGGGCACGGGTTGCGGCGGGAATGACGATTTCCTTGCCCAGAGGCAACCGGGCCGGATCAAGACCCGGATTGGCCCGCAAAATGGCTGCCGGCGGCACGCCGAAACGCTTGGACAAAAGGCTTATGGTATCTCCGGCCTTGATGGCGTATCGGGACGGCCCGGCCGCCAGATGGATCACGGCCGACGGTTCGCCTGTACGCGAAAAACACGGCCGCGCGTCGCAGGCCAGGGCGCAAAAGACGAGCAGGATGGTCACCACCCAAAGCTTTGCCGCATCAGACACCATTTCCACCTCCTTTCCGGCCGACGTTCGTCACCATCGACCCGGGATCGAGGCTAGCACGGATGGCTACTTGAGGCCAAGTCCGGTTTAACTTACGGCTCGGTAAAGAAAAAAAGGGAATCAGGGCTCAGTGGGCCGGCGGCAGAGCAGCACGCCCGAGCCGATGGGCGCCACCACGCCGTCCAGGCGCGGGTCGGCCAGCACCCTGTCCACCAGTCCGGGAATCTGGTGGGCATGGCTGATGACGTTGTCCGCGGCCAGGATGCCGCCCGGGACCAGCCGGGGCAGGACCAGGTTCAGGCACGCTTCCAGCATTTCCCGGGTGGCGTCGATAAAGGCAAAGGCCACGGCGTCGATATCGGCCAGCACGGCCAGAGCGTCACCCTGCACCACCTGGACGAAATCCGTGACTCCGGCCTGGGCAAAGGTTTCCCGGGCCAGGGCCACCTTGGCCGGATCATTGTCAATGGAAACCAGGCGTTCGTTTTTGGCCCGGCAGGCCAAGGACAGCCACAGGGCGGAATAGCCGCCGCTGGTTCCCACTTCCACCATCCGGCCCGGGGGCGCGGCAGCGGCCAGGATGGCCAGGAACCGACCGGTGTCCGGGGGTACCTGGCGCAGCCTTTGGCCATGGGGCGTGCCGTCCGTGCGGTCGGCGGCGTCGAGGGTTTCCAGGTGGCGCATCCGGGCCAGCATGGCCGGCGGGATATCGTGAAACATCTCCTCCCCCTTTGGCGCGACCGTTCCCCAAGCGGGTGCGGGAAAGGCGGATCGCGTTTTTGGCCATAAAACCATACCGGCCGCGCCGCAGGCAAGCGCTGGGGCTCTTTTTGGCCAAATCCGGCGCAGGATCGTCTGACGGGAAGAGCGAAACCGGCTATTGCAGGACGAAATCCGTGAAATAGATGTTCTTGACCTTGCCCGCTCCGGTAAACTGGCCCAGGCACTCCACCAGGTCCTTGCGCAGGATCATCTTGCCGGTGGGGGGCAGGAGGTCTTCGGCCATCCTGGTGGACAAAAGCAGCATGACCGCTTCCTTGGCGTCAGGGCCGAGGATGCGCTCGGCCGCGCTGTTGTCCTCGCACTGCACGTCCATGGCCAGGCGCAGGAACCGGTAGCCCTTGTTGCTCAAGACGTTGACCACGATGGGGCCGACATCGATGCGGCCGTCCACGGGCTTTCCGGCCTCTTTCTTGTCGCCCTTCTTGGCCTGGCCGCCATGGCCTTCCGGGGTCGAGGCATGGACCGCGGCCGGGGCCAACAGCAGCAGGCCGGCCAGGATGGCCGACAAGGACAGCTTGACAACACGGAACATGGTTGCACTCCTTTGCAACGCGTGATCCCGGCCGGATAACGGGGGGGTGGGAAGCAGGCTTTCCGAAAAGAATGAAAGCAAACGTATTCCGTTACGTTGTTAACACAATAACCGATCACGGGCCTCTTGTCCAGGCCGAACCCCGCCGGCCGGGGCTGTGGCGAACGCGTCGCTACTTGAGGGCGGCCTTGGCCTGGCGCCGCCGGGCGTGCAGGATCGGCTCGGTGTAGCCGTTTGGCTGCTGCCGGCCCTGAAACACCAGATCGCAGGCCGCCTGGAAGGCCACACTCGCCCCGAAGTCCGCAGCCATGGGCCGGTAGGCCGGATCCAGGGCGTTTTGGCGGTCCACCACCGCAGCCATGCGCTCCAGGGTCTGGCGCACCTGCTTTTCCGTGCAGATGCCGTGGCGCAGCCAGTTGGCGATGTGCTGGCTGGAGATGCGCAGCGTGGCCCGGTCTTCCATGAGCCCCACGTCGGAAAGGTCCGGCACCTTGGAGCAGCCGATGCCCTGCTCCACCCAGCGCGACACATAGCCCAGGATGCTTTGGGCATTGGTTTCGAGTTCTTCCTTGACGGCCTTGGCCGAGGGCCTGGCTTTGCCCAGAAGCGGCAGACGCAGCAGCGTCTCCCGCTTGGCCCGGGGCTTGCCGATAAGTTCCCGCTGGCGGGCGAACACATCCACACTGTGGTAGTGCATGGCATGGAGCGTGGCGGCCGTGGGCGACGGCACCCAGGCGCAGTTGGCCCCGGCCCGGGGATGCTCGATCTTGGCCGCCACCATCTCGGCCATGCGGTCGGGCTTGGCCCACATGCCCTTGCCGATCTGGGCGCGGCCGGAAAAGCCGCAGGCCAGGCCCACGTCCACGTTGCCGTCCTCGTAGGCGGCCATCCAGGGCTGGCGGCGCATGTCGTTTTTGCGCACCACGGGCCCGGCTTCCCTGCAGGTGTGGATCTCGTCACCCGTGCGGTCGAGAAAGCCCGTGTTGATGAAAATGATGCGCGAGCGGGCCGCGCGGATGCACTCCTTGAGGTTGAGCGAGGTGCGCCGCTCCTCGTCCATGACGCCGATCTTGATGGTGTTGCGGGCAAGTCCCAGGGCGTCCTCCACCCGGTCGAAGAGTTCGCAGGCAAAAGCCGCTTCCTCGGGGCCGTGCATCTTGGGCTTGACGATGGAGATGCTCCCGGCCCGGCTGTTGCGCAGCCCCCCCGTGCCTTTGAGGTCGTGCAGGCCGACAAGCCCGGTGACCATGGCGTCCAGGAAGCCTTCGGGAATCTCGTTTCCTTGGACGTCCAGCACGGCGTCCGTGGTCATGAGGTGGCCGACGTTTCGCACCAGCATGAGGCTTCGGCCATGCAGGGTCAGGGGCGCGCCGTCCGGGGCCGTATATTCACGGTCCGGGGCCATGGTTCGGCGCACGGTCTTGCCGGCCTTCTCGAACTCGGCCGTCAGTTCCCCCCGGAACAGCCCGAGCAGGTTGCGGTAGGCCAGGGCCTTGTCCGGCCCGTCCACCACGGCCACGGAATCCTCGCAGTCGAGGATGGTGGTCAGGGCCGCTTCCAGGACCACGTCCTTGACTCCGGACAGGTTGGCCGCGCCAATGGGGTGGGAGCGGTCGATATGCAGTTCGATGTGCAGGCCGTGGTTGACGAAAAGAAGCACCCGGCCGCCCTCCCCTTCCCGATGGCCCACGAACTGGCGGAAGTCGGCCAGCTCGCTGACCGAGCCGTCGGCCATGGTCATGGTCAGGCTGGCGTGGCCGCTGTCCGGCGAAAGGATGTACTCGGTCACATCGGCGTGGCGGCCGGCGGCGAGCGGTATGGCCGTGTCCAGGAAGGCGGCGGCATAGGCCATGACCTTGGCCCCGCGCCCCGGATTGTAGCCCAGCCCCTTTTGCGCGCCCGGCTCCTCGGGAATGGCGTCCGTGCCGTACAGGGCGTCGTAGAGGCTTCCCCAGCGGGCGTTGACGGCGTTCACGGCAAAGCGGGCATTGGTGATGGGCACCACGAGCTGGGGGCCGGGGATGGCGGCGATTTCCGGGTCCACGTCCGTGGTTTCGATGGTGAAATCCGGCCCTTCGGGCAGGAGGTAGCCGATGCCTTCGAGAAAGCATTGGTAGGCCTCGGCATCGTGGGGCTGGCCGCTTCGCTGGTGGTGCCAGACGTCGATGGCCGCCTGCATGGCGTCGCGCCGGGCCAGCAGCTCCCGATTTTTCGGGCCGAGGTCGGCCACGATGCCGGCCAGGGCCGTGAAAAAGGCTTCCGGATCGATGCCGGTTTGGGGGATGATCTCCTTGGCAATGACGTCGTGGAGGGTGCGTTCCACGGAGAGGCCGCCCACACGAATATATTCCGGCATGGCCGCGCTCCTTGCGTCGAGGGTTCGGATGCGCCCGGCAGGGCAGCAATTTTGGATAATCTACGGAATTTGGGGAAGAGCGCAATGGGAAAGCGGCAACAGACGGACACCGTTGCGCCTGTTGCCGCTTGGCCGCCCCTGGGCCGGCTATTTGAGGACGATTTCTTCCAGGCTCTTGCGCTTTCGCGGCGCTACCGCGTCTTCGGCGGGGTGGCCCACGGCCAGGAGGCTGACGATGCGCAGATCCGGGTCCAGGCCGAAGCGGGCCTTGATGTTGGCCTCGTCGAACATGCCCACCCAGCAGACGCCCAGCCCCAGCTCCACGGCCCGCAGCATCATAAACGACACGGCCAGGGCCACGTTCATGGCGCCGGCCCCGAATTTGGCCATCTCCGCCGCGCCGGCCTCCCGGCTCACGTAGGCGTCGATGCCGTCCATGGTCTCGCCCTGGATGATCTTGTTTTCGCGGTAAAAAAACGCCGCGGCCTGGGAATCCTTCACGTAGTTCTTGAGGTCCGCGCAGCACACGATGATGGCCCCGGCCGAAGCCATCCAGGCCTGCTTGCGCGTGGCCTGGCTCGTGCCGAACCAGGCCAGGTCGTCCGGATCGGTCACCACCTTGAAGCGCCAGGGCTGGGAATGAGGCTCGAAGGCGCGTTGCGGGCCGCTTCCAGCAGCTCCGCAATCTCGCCCTGGGTCAGGGGCGTTTTGGCAAAGGCGCGCACGCTGTGGCGCGCGGCAATGGCGTCCTTGACGCCAAGTTTCGAAGCTTCAGAAGACATATTGCCTCCCTGTTGTTTGAGGAAACCGGGCGCGAATGCAGGCGAGCCGGCGCGGGACCATCCCAAGCGCAAAAGTCGCACCCAGGTTTCCCTTTACGCAAAACCGGCCAGCCGCGCCATGCATGATTCTGTGGCAGGCTTGCCTATTTCTGTTGCTGCTTCGGAGGCAGGCCAATTGCGCGCGGGGGAGGCAGGCAGGATGCCTCCGGCGGCCAGGAGGAGCGCGGCCCCTCCTGGACCACCCGATACGAGGAACTTATACGGCCTGGGCTGGCAAGGGCCGGACTTCCCGGGCGATGCGCTCGGCAAGGTGCTCGTCCTCGGCTTTTTCGATCTCGTAATCCTTTTGCAGGTTGAGCCAAAAGCCCGGCGTGTTGCCGAAAAATCGGGCCAGGCGAAAGGCTGTTTCCGTGGTGATGGCCCGCTTGCCGTGCACGATCTTGTTGATGGTCACCGGCGGCACGCCAAGATGACGGGAAAGCGCATTTTGCGACAGCCCCAGCGGCTTCATGAAATCCTCGGCCAGGATTTCGCCGGGATGTATGGGCGGTAATTTTTTGGTTTCAGGCATCTCCTGCCTCCGTGATACACATCATTTGTGATAATCTACGATTTCAACCTGATACGCGTTGCCGTCCCTCCAGACGAAACAAATCCGATACTGGTTGTTGATGCGGACACTGAACTGGCCTGCCCTGTTTCCGAAAAGATTTTCCAGCCTGTTTCCAGGGGGAATAGCCATATCCTGTAAGCGTTCGACGGCATTTAACTGTCGCAGTTTCCTTCGCGCCACCTGTTGCAATGATCCGGGCAGCCGAGGCATTGGCAACCGGCGATAAAAGAGTGCTTCGGTGTCTCGGCAGGCGAAGTCGAGAATCATGAACCCAAAGATAATATCCAGAAGATTCTGGGTCAAGAAGACATTGAAAAGATAGCGAATATAACAGGGTATCTGCCCGGATCAGCACATCATGCCCCGGGCTGGACCTCCCTTAGGCAAAGCAGATACTCCTGATTCCCCTTCGGCCCCTTGATCCTGGAGGGCGCCACGCCCATGGGCGTCAGGCCCAGCTCGTTCCGGGCAAAGGCCGTGACCTTGTCCACGGCCTCCTGCTGGTAGGCCGCCTCGCGCACCACCCCGCCCTTGCCCACCTTCTCCGGGGTCAGCTCGAACTGGGGCTTGACCAGGGCCACCACCAGGCCGCCAGGCTTTAAAAACCGCAGGCACGACGGCAGCACCTTGGTCAGGGAAATAAAGGACACATCGGCCACGATGATGTCCACGGGCTCGGGCAGGAGATCGTCCGGGGCATGGCGCAGGTTCACGTGCTCCATGGACACCACCCGGGGATCGGCCCGCAGCTTTTCGTGGAGCTGGGCCGTGCCCACGTCCACGGCATAGACCCGGGCCGCGCCGCGCTTAAGCAGGCAATCGGTAAAGCCGCCCGTGGACGCGCCGGCATCCAGGGCCACCATTCCGGTCACGTCGAGGCTAAAGGCATCGAGGGCCGTCTCCAGCTTCTCCCCGCCCCGGCTGACGTATTTTTCCCCTTGGGTGAGCGTAAATTCGGTGCCGGCCGCGAACAGACGGCCCGGCTTGTCCACCGCAACCAGCCGGCCCGCCTCGGCCACCTGGACCAGGCCGGCCATGATCAGCCGCTTGGCCCGTTCCCGGGTGTCGGCCAGACCCTGCTCGTGGACGAGCTGGTCGGCCCGAAGTTTCACCTTGGCCATGCGCCTTCCGATTGCGAAATGGAGTTTACGGACGCGTTTTGTGTCCGTCTATGCTGTCAACAGACGTCTTATGCGTCCGCATCCCGTCGGCCCAGGATGCGCCGCAGGGTGTCCTTGGAAATGCCCAGCTCCCGGCAGGCCGCATTGCGGTTGCCGCCATGGCGCAAAACCGCCTGCCGGGCGGCCTCGCGCCGGATGTCATCCATGGTGCGGCCGGTCTGTGGCGGTCCGCCCGAAGCCGCGCCGCGCAAGCCTTCGGGCAGGTGGCAAACCTCGATGGTCGGGCCCGGGCACAGGATGGCCGCGTATTCCAGGATGTTTTCCAGCTCCCGGACATTGCCGGGGTAGTCATGGCGCATGAGCCGCTCCATGGCCTCGGGACTGACGGCCTGGATGCGCTTGGCCGCGGCCATGCGGCAGCGGCCCAGCAGCCGCTCCACGAGCAGCGGCACGTCCCCCAGCCGCTCCCGCAAGGGCGGGATGTGGATGACCACCACGCCGAGCCGATAATACAGGTCCTGACGAAAGGTTCCCTCGGCCACCATGCGCCGCAGGTCATGGTTGGTGGCGGCCACCACGCGCACGTCGGCGGGCATGGTCTCCACCCCGCCCAGGGGCTCGAAGGCGCGCTCCTGGAGCACCCGCAGGATCTTGGCCTGCATGGCGTAGGGCAAATCGCCGATCTCGTCCAGCAAGAGCGTTCCGGTATCGGCCAGGGCGAACCGGCCGGGCTTGTCCCTGCGGGCGTCGGTGAAGGCCCCGGACTTGTAGCCGAAAAGCTCGGATTCCATGAGATGTTCGGGCAAGGCCCCGCAGTTGACGGCCACGAATGGCCGGGAACTGCGCTGGGAAAGCTTGTGGATGGCCCGGGCGAACACCTCCTTGCCCGTGCCGGATTCGCCCAGAAGCAGCACCGTGGAATCGCTCTGGGCGATCTGGGGCAGCATGCGCACGATTTCGGACAGCCTGGAATCGCTGGTGCCGAAATCATCCAGAGGCTGCAACCCGGCCAGCCGGCTGACGAATCCGCCGCCGGACAGGTCGCGAAAAACCTGCACCCCGCCGACAACGGCCCCGCCCACGGCCCAGATGGGCGCGGCGCTGATGCAAACCGGCACGTCCGGGCAGCCGGCGCGCTTGAGCATCACGATGCGGTTGGCGATGGACTTGGCCTCCTCCATGCTCTGGCGCAGCACGCAGACCGAGCGGCAGTTGCTGACGCCGAGCACCTCGCGGCAGGTCCGGCCCACGGCCTCGGCCGGATCGATGCGGGCGATCTCCCCGGCGGCCAGATTGCAATAGCGCACGATAAAGTCGCGATCCACGGCAAAGACGCCGTCAGCCACGTTTTCCAGGGCAAAGGCGCTGGCCGCGTCACCGGGAAACAGATCGGACGGAGGCTTCATGGGTACGACTCCAGAGCTCATGTCGCGTCCCTCAAAACGACGTGAAGCTCTTGCAAAAAGCGTTGTTTTTGAAGCCTTCGGCGACCAAAGGGCTTTGCCCTTTGGAAACCCATACTGGATTCACCATGTTGCAAGTATTTCCATAACCTCTTTTCGAGGACGCGACACGAAACGGATTTGCAGCCGCCACTGTGCGCCGGGCCGGCCATCGGGTCAACCGGACCGGACGCAAAATTCGTCCGATGTTTTCTCCGGAACATCCTTCTTGAATTCAACATACTGAAATCAAATAAAAACCTATGCGGCATGAAAAGTGCTTTTTTTCTCAATCAAGAGGCACGGCCACCGAATCCAACGGCCCAAGGAAGGAGGAGCGTCTATGGACCTGCAACTGACCATTTCCGGCCATTGCTGCGATTTCGCCCTGCACCCCGTGGACGCGGCCATGGCCGCGCGCATTCGCGCCCTGGGCGAGGACATCTACAAGACCGACGCCATCGAATGGTGGCGGGCCGATGCGGACAATACCTGCGGCATGAAATTCGATGCCAACGCCCTGGTGGACGTGTGCTACAACGGCCGGATCATGCCCTTCGACACCCGACGCATCGCCAACGCGGCCGCGACCTTGCGGCGGCGCTCCTATTTCGAGAGCAACAAAGACTATTTGTGCGTCCTGGGCTACGACGACGAAGCCTGCTCCAAGACCTGGACCTGGTATGGCGTCAACATCTACGATCCGGCGAAGTTCGAATTTTTCGTACAGCGCTGGGATCGCATCTTCGGCGAACCCAATTATCTCGTGGTGGACGACATCCGCTATCAGGGCCGCTTTGCGGACGACACGAACTGGGGCCAAAGCTGCGGCTACAGCTTCCGGGAGCCCATGGTCATCGACCTCGACGCCGTGCGCCGGGAAATGGGCATCTCGACGGCAAACGCGGCCTAGCCTTGCGCCCCTTAAAAAATACGCCAGTATTTTTTAAGAAAAAGAAAATATTCAATGCGTTGGCAACAGGATTCCTATGACTTCTTATCGAGGACATAACGAGCCTCCCCCAATCCGTCACGGCAGGAGGACGCATCCATGGACCTGCGACTGACCATTTCCGGCCATTGCTGCGATTTCGCCCTGCACCCCGTGGACGCGACCATGGCCGCGCGGGTGCGAAGCCTGGGCCAGGGCATCTACAAGACCAACGCCATCGAGTGGTGGCGGGCCGATACGGACAGTACCTGCGGCCTGAAATACGACGCCGATACCGTGGTAAAAGCCGTCTGGAACGACGCTCCCGCGCCCTTTGACGCCAGCCGCGTCGCCATCTCGGCCGTCATGCTGCGGCGTCCCTCCACCGCAACAAGCAAGTACCTGTGCCTCCTGGGCTACGACGACGCAACCTGCTCCCGGACGTGGACCTGGCGCGGGGTGATGCACTACGACCCGGCCCGGTTCACGTTTTTCGCCCAGCGCTGGGACCGGCTCCTGGGGGTGGCGGACTACCTGGTGGTGGATGAGATCCAATACGACGGCCGGTTCGCCGACCGCGTCTGCTGGGGCGAGGACCGGGGCTGGGGCCTGCGCCGCCCTCGCGTCATCGATCTCGAGGCCGTTCGCCGGGAAAGGGAGCGGCTGGAGGACATCGTGGCCTGATTCCGTCCCCATGCGCCCACAGCGGCCTGGACACATTCGCCCGGCCCGGTCAACATGGGCCTGGCCGGGCCTGTCCGGCCGCACCCGACCCCCTGCCCGGATGGGAGGCCAGCATGGGCGCATCCGAAAGCGTTGTTCGCACATCCTGCCGCGGCTGCCACGGCGTCTGCCAGGTCCTGGTCCATCGCGACGCCTCGGGCCGGGTGACCAAGGTCACGGGCGACCCGGACAGCCCCACCAGCCGGGGCTACATCTGTCCCAAGGGGGCCAGCGCCCCGCAGTGGATCTACCATCCGGACCGGATCACCCGGCCCCTTCGCCGCAAGGGGCCGCGCGGCGCGGGCCAGTGGGAGACCATCGGCTGGGAGGACGCCCTGTCGCTGCTGGCCGAAACCTTCGACCGGGTGCGCCGCCAGTCCGGGCCCGAATACCTGGCCCTTTGCCAGGGCACGGGCCGGCCCTACACGGAATTCACCGCCCGCTTCATCCATGCCCTGGGCTCGCCCAATTTCGTCAGCCCCGGCCACAACTGCTTCCTGCCGCGCAACATCGCCTCGGCCATCACCGTGGGTTGGCTGCCCATTGCCGACGTGTACGGCCACGGCGGCGCCATGCCGCAGTGCGTCCTGGTCTTCGGCTGCAACGCTCCGGCCACGGGCGCGGCCGACGGCATGTGCGGGGCCATGATGCGCCGGGCCATGGACCAGGCCAAGGACGTCATCGTGGTCGATCCCAGGCGCACGGCCACGGCCGCCGCGGCCGGACAGCACCTGCAACTGCGCCCGGGCTCGGAGTGCGCCCTGGTCCTGGCCATGCTCCAGGTCATCATTGGCGAGGACCTTTACGACCACGACTTCGTGGCCCGCCACTGCCTGGGATTCGAGCGGCTGGCCGAACACGCCCGGGGCTTTTCGCCCGAATGGGCCGAGCCCATCACCCGGCTGCCGGCCGAAGCCATCCGTCGGGCCGCCCGGACCCTGGCCGGTGCGTCCCCGGCCTGCCTGCTGTGGGGCAACGGCATCGACACCAGCGTCAACGCCTTTCAGACCAGCCGGGCGCTGCTTATTTTGATGGCCGTCACCGGCAACCTGGACCTGCCCGGCGGCATGGTGCGCTGGGTGCCGCCGAAAGCGGTGCGCTGCAAATCGCCCCAGGTGGACCGAGGGGTGCTCGGCATGCAGTTGCTTTCGCCACAGCAAAAAGAGCGCATGATCGGCGCCGGCCGCTTCCCCTTTGCTCCGGGCTGCCACCAGCCGACCTTCTGGCAGGCCTGCGCATCGGGCCGGCCCTACCGGCCGCGCGCGGTCTGGCTCGTGGGCACCAATCCCCTGACCACGGCCACCCGGGGCGACGTCATCGAAGCGGCGCTGCGGCATCATCTGGAATTCACCGTGGTTTCGGATTTCTTTTTCACGCCCACGGCCGAGCTGGCCGACCTGGTGCTGCCGGCCGCGCACTGGCTGGAGCAGGACGACGTGGTCTATTTCCACAAGGTCTGGTGCGTGCTGGCCCGGCGCAAGCTGGCCCAGGTGGGGGAAGTCCGCGACGACCGGGCCGTGATGCTCGATCTGGCCCACCGCCTGGGCTTGGATGATGTCTTTCCCTGGAAGGACTGGCCCACCTACCTGGAGTGGCTGCTGGAGCCGTCCGGGCTCACCTTCGAGGAATTCGCGGCCAAGGGCATTGTCCTGGGCGAGATGCGCTACCGCAAGCACGAAACCGAAGGCTTTCCCACGCCAAGCGGCAAGGTGGAGCTGGCCAGCTCCATCATGGCCCACGCGGGCCGGCCCGACCTGCCGATTTTCGTGGAGCCGCCCCTTTCCCCCCTGTCCCGGCCGGACCTGGCCCGGGACTATCCGCTCATCCTCATGGCCGGCTGCAAAACCCTGCCGTTTTTCCATTCCGAGGGCCGGCAGATCGATTCCCTGCGCCGGCTGCGGCCCAAGCCCCGGGTGGATGTGCACCCGGACACCGCCGCCCGGCTGGGCCTGTCGCCCGGGGACGCGGCCGAGGTGGTGACGCCCCACGGCCGGGCGCGGTTCGTCGTGCATGTCGATGCCGGCCTGGCCCCGGATGTGGTCCAGGCGGACCATGCCTGGTGGTTTCCGGAAAAAGACGGCCCGGAGCACGGCTGGAAGGAAAGCTGCGTGAACCTGCTTTTCGGCCACGAGCATTTCGATCCGGACAGCGGCGCGGAAGCGCTCAAGTGCGGGCTGTGCCGATTGGAGGGTGTGGAGGGGTGAAGGGGTGAAGCCTTCGGCGACCAAAGGGCGCTGCCCTTTGGAAACCCCAAAGGGACTGGAGTGAGACTTCCCAGCCCCTTTTGGATGCTTGATATTATATCGCAAAAGGCTTTTGTAAAAAAGCCGGCGCAACGTGAACCAGTAATCGACTGACGTTATAACGAATGCAACACATTGCGGGCTTCCAAAGGGCGGAGCCCTTTGGCCGCCGGAGGCTTCCGCAACATCCGCAGTTACTTTTTAGCCAATCCCAACTGCTCCACGATGGCCGAGGCGGCCTTGGCCGTGTAGTCCTCGGGGGAAAGCGAGGCCTTGTCCGCGTCGGTGAGGACCCCATGGGGCCGGTTGACGTATTTGGGGTCCGGCGTGATGCCGTAGGCGGCCGGGAAGGCGTTGTCGAAATACATTTCCTGGAAGCCGATGAACTTGAGGTGATGGGCCGTGGCGTCCAGGATGGACACTTCCGAGGGCTCCACCAGGCCCAGCTCCCGGGCCTTCAAGAGCCCGGCCAGGCATTCGCCGCCCTGGGTGCAGCTGATGTGGCCATGGCGGTTGGCCAGAAGCATGCCTTCGATGATAGCCTGCTCGGTCACCTGCACCACCTGGAAGCTGCCCGGGCCGCCGATCTTTTCGTATTCGCCCACGAAATGGGCCACGCGGGGAAAGGACACGGGGTTGCCGATCATGGCCGCCTGGGCCACGCTGGGGGTGACGGCCACGGGTTGATACTGGCGCTTGGCCGGGTCGGCCTCGTCGTAATACCGGAAGACCGGATCGGCATGGGCGGACTGGACCCCGAAGATGCGGGGCAGGGAGCGGATGATGCCGAGCTTTTTGAGCTTCAAAAACCCGCTCATGATGGCCGTGACATTGCCGGCATTGCCGATGGGCACGAACACGCACTTGCGGTAGGTGTCCCAGCCGAACCATTGGGCCACCTCGAAGGCGTAGGACTCCTGGCCCAGGATGCGCCAGGCGTTCTTGGAATTGAGTAGCGCCACCCGGTAGTTGTCGGCCAGGTGCTCCACCACCTTCATGCAATCGTCGAAAACGCCGGGCACTTCGATGACCGTGGCTCCGCTGCCGAGCGGTTGGGCCAGCTGCTGGGGCGTGACCTTGCCCTTGGGCAGAATCACCACGCTCTTGATGGGTCCGCCGACATAGGCGGCATAGAGCGCGGCCGCGGCCGAGGTGTCGCCGGTGGAGGCGCACACGGTGAGCACGGAATCCCAGCCATTGACCCGCACCAGGTGCTTCAAATAGCTGAACGCGCAGGCCATGCCCCGGTCCTTGAACGAGGCGCTGGGGTTTTGGCCGTCGTTTTTGTAGTAAAACGGCACGCCCGCCATTGCGGCCAGGGCGTCGTTGGCGGCAACCAACGGCGTGTGCCCCTCGCCCAGGTAGACGATGTCCTGCTCGTCCACCACCGGGGCCATGAGCTCGTAAAAGCGCAGCACCCCGCGCAGGGCCGTGACGCGGGTGGCGGCGCGCTTGTCGAAAAGCCCCTGCCAGTAGCTCGGGGGAAACTCCAGCAGGCTGTCGAAAGTCGTGTCCTTGAGCAGGAACACGCCGCCGCAGTGGGGACAGGTGTAGTAGAGTTCGCGGATGTCGAACCGGGCCTGGCAGCCCAGGCAGACGTATTCCATCTTGCCCCGATACTTGGGGAAATCATTGACCGTGATCATGCCCCTTCCTTGTGCGGCTTTTGCAAAACGAGTCGTTTTTGAAGCCTTCGGCGACCAAAGGGCTTTGCCCTTTGGAAACCCATAATGGATTCAGGATGTTGCAACGTAACGTTCATTGCTGTTTCACGCTGCGTTCGATTTTTGCAAAAGCCTCTTCTGTTACGCCGGCCACAATTGCCTGGCGGCGGCCACCCACATGACGACCCCGCAGGCCACCTTGGCCGTCAGCCCGAACACCTTGCCGTACATGGCCCCCATGGCCGCGTGCCGGGCCGCGGCGTCGTCCTTGCCGTGCGTCCGCTCAAAAACATAGCAGCCCAGATACGCCCCGACAACGGCTCCGAAAAGCGCTCCCACGCCCCAAAAAAACGGCGCGCCCAGAAAGGCCCCGGCAAACGCGCCGAGAAAACCGCCCAGGTTGCCGCGGCCCGAAGCGCCGTAGCGCTTGGCCCCGAAAAGCTGGGCCACCAGCTCCACGAGCTCGCCGGCCAGGGCCACTCCGGCCAGCAGGGCGTAAAAGGCGAAGCCGAAATGCGGGGCCGGATGCAGGATATCCCACAGGGCCACGAGCCCCAGAAGCACCCAGTTGCCCGGCAGGCTGAAAATGTGCAGGCCCAGGCAGGCCAAAAGCAGGGCCAGGTACAGGATCGCCCAGACGTAGCTCATGTCCCCCTCCCCGCAGAGGCGTTACGTAAGCCCTTGCGTCCTTTCTCTTCGTCACCCCGGCTTTCGCCGGGTGACGTCTTCCACAGCAGCGCACTTCTTGTGGCGCTCATGCCCCCCGTTTTCAGCCGCGCTTGTCCAGCACCCGGGCGGCCTTGCCCTCGGATTTGGGCAGGCTCCCCCGCTCCACCAGCTCCACCCGGGGCGTGACCAGGATTTCGTCGCGAAGCCGGGCGCAGATGCGCTTTTGCAGGGCCGTCAACTGGCGCATGTCGTCGACGAAATATTCGTCGCGGATCTCCACCTTGACCCGGATGGTGTCCATGAACCCCTCGCGCTCCAGAATGATCTGGTAGTCGTGGCCCACCTCGGGCATGGCCATGAGGATGCTCTCGATCTGCATGGGGTAGATGTTCACGCCCTTGACGATCATCATGTCGTCGGCCCGGCCGTGCAGGCGGTCGATGCGGCGGTGCACCCGGCCGCACGGGCACTGGCCCGGCAAAAACCGGGTCAGGTCCTTGGTGCGGTAGCGGATGACGGGCATGCCCTCGCGCCCGAGCGTGGTCATGACCAGTTCGCCGAGCTCGCCGTCGGGCACGGGCTCGCCCGTGGCCGGGTCCACGATCTCGGCCAGATAGGCGTCCTCCCACACATGCATGCCGTGCTGCTCCTGGCATTCGAAAGCCACGCCCGGGCCGTTCATCTCGGAGAGGCCGTAGGAATTGTAGACCTTCATGCCGTAGAGGTCTTCCAGGCGGCGGCGGGTCTCCTCGGTGTAGGGCTCGGCTCCGACCAGGGCGATGCGCAGGGGCAGGCTCCTGGGGTCGATGCCCATTTCCGTGAAGATGGCGGACAGGTACAGGGCATAGGACGGGATGATGTGGATGCCCGTGACCTTGAAGTCCATGAGCAGCTTGATCTGGCGGTGGCTGTTGCCGGCCCCGGCCGGGATGGTCAGGCAGCCGAGCTTTTCCGCGCCGCAGTGGATGCCCAGGCCCCCGGTGAAAAGGCCGTAGCCGGACATGTTCTGGAACACGTCGGTCTTGCGCAGGCCCACCATGTACATGCACCGGGCCATGAGCGAGGCCCACCAGTCCAGGTCCTTTTTGGTGTGGTAGATGACCGTGGGCGCGCCCGTGGTGCCGGAAGAGACGTGCATGCGCACCATTTCCGACAGGGGCAGGGCGAGCAGCTTGTCCGGATAGCTGTCGCGCAGGTCCTGCTTGGTGGTGAAGGGAATGCGCCGGATATCGTCCAGGCTCTTGACGGATTCGGGATCCAGGCCGTGCTCGCGAAACAGCGCGCCGTAAAACGGGGAACGGGCGGCGCGCGTCAGGGTGCGGCGCAGCCGCATGAGTTGCAGGCGCTCGATCTCCAGCCGGGACAGCTTCTCCGCTTCATCGTAAAACACGGTTGCTCCTTTGTCGGGGGAGGCGAGGCAGAATGTGGGGAGGAAATCCCCTTTTTGAAAAAAGGGGGTTTCCTCCCCACACCCCTCTTTCCCCTAAAAACTTTTACCGGGCTTCGCAACGGCGCGCGAAGGCCCTGTCTTCATCGCC
>CAZBER010000076.1:0-22040 GCA_964490985.1 uncultured Desulfovibrionaceae bacterium
CTCTGCCCTGGACCTGCCAGGGGACTGAGCCCCCTGGACCCCCGGACCGCTTGGCTGGGCGGAAGGGCGCAGTCGCATTGTGGGGCCGCAATTGCCCCGGCGGCACAAGGCGCAAAGCCGCCTTGACGCCGGGGCAATTGCGGCCACACCACGCCGTCGCCCTTCGGGCGAGAGAAGAATAAAGGAGCAATTCTAGTGACTGATCAAGACAAGCCGGAAGGAACGCCTTCCTTTGAGATCGAATCCAAAAGCTGCTGGGAGGTCTATGCCTCCGAGGCCGATAGAGAGGCCATGCTGGATATGGCCGACCGGTATGTCGATTTTCTGAGCACCTGCAAGACCGAGCGCGAGACCGTGGCTTACGTGCGCCGGGAACTCGCGGCCGCCGGGTTCGTGGAGAGCCCGGACGAATTTGCCGGCGACGCGGTGTTCCGGGCCATGAAGGGCAAGACCGTGTTCGTGGCCCGCAAGGGCAAAAAGCCCCTGTCCGAGGGCTTTCGCCTGCTCGGGGCCCACTGCGACACCCCGCGCATCGACCTCAAGCAGCGCCCCCTCTATGAGGACTGCGGCGTGGCCCAGCTCAAGACCCACTATTACGGCGGTATCCGTAAGCACCAATGGCTGGCCCGGCCCCTGGCCCTGCACGGCGTGGTGGTCAAAAAGGACGGCACCGTGGTCGACGTCACCATCGGCGAGGACGAGTGCGACCCGGTGTTCATGATCCCGGACCTGCTGCCCCACCTGGCCTACCGGCAGGTGGAAAAAAAACTGTCCGAAGCCTTTGAGGCCGAAAAGCTCAACATCATCGTCGGCCACAGCCCGGCCGAGGACAAGGCGCAGGAAGGCGGGGAAGGCGAAAACGGGGCCAAGAAAAACGGCAACAACCTGATCAAGCGCAAGGTCCTGGAGCTTTTGCACGAGCGCTACGGCATCGAGGAAGCCGACCTCTACAGCGCGGAGCTCCAGGCCGTTCCCGCCGGCGCGGCCCGGCTGGTGGGCCTGGATGCGGGCCTGGTGGGCGGCTACGGCCAGGACGACCGGGTATGCGTGTTTGCCGGGCTTTCCGCCCTGCTGGGTGCGCCCGAGCCCGAGCATGCCCAAATCGTGCTCTTCTGGGACAAGGAGGAGATCGGGTCCGAGGGCTCGACCGGGGCCAAGTCGCGCTTTTTCGAATATTGCCTGGAAGACTTGATCGAGGCCTGGGCCCCGGGCGCGCGCAAAAGCCGGGTGCTGGCCGCGGCCAAGGCCGTTTCCGCCGACGTGCACGGCGCCATGGACCCGGACTACCAGGACTTGCACGAAAAGCTCAATGCCGCCATCCTGGGCTACGGTCCCTGCTTTTGCAAGTTCACCGGCCATCGCGGCAAGGTCGGGGCCAACGACGCCCATCCCGAGTACGTGGCCTGGTTGCGCAATCTCCTGGACGAAGCCGGCATCCCCTGGCAGATGGCGGAACTGGGCCGGGTGGACCTGGGCGGCGGCGGCACGGTGGCCAAGTTCCTGGCCGTCTACGGCATGGACATCATCGACTTCGGCCCGGCCGTGCTCAGCATGCACAGCCCCTTCGAGATCACCAGCCTGGCCGACGTCTACGCCACCATGCTGGCCTACAAGGCCTTCTTGAACAGTTAGTCGCGCCCATTGCGGGCTTGTGACGCGCCCCCGGATGGGGTGGTCCAGGAGGGGCACTGCCCCTCCTGGCCGCCGGAGGCATCATAACCCCCTATCTATCGAGGAACGCGCATGCCTGTTATTATGGGGACGGCCGGGCACATTGACCACGGCAAGACCACGCTGATCAAGGCCCTGACCGGCATTGACTGCGACCGTTTGGCCGAGGAGAAAAAGCGCGGCATCACCATCGAGCTGGGGTTCGCCTTCATGGACCTGCCCGGCGGGACGCGTCTGGGCGTCATTGACGTGCCCGGGCATGAGCGGTTCGTCAAAAACATGGTGGCCGGCGCGGCGGGCATCGATTTCGTGATGGTGCGCACGCCCAAAAGCGAACAGATGTCCAGACCCGGGAGCATCTGGACATCTGTTCGCTTTTGGGCGTGCGCACCGGCGTGGTGGCCCTGACCAAGGCGGACATGGTGGATGCCGAGTGGCTGGAGATGGTCACCGAGGACGTGCGGGGCTTCCTGGCCGGCACGTTTCTGGCAGAGGCCCCGATCCTGCCGGTCTCGTCCCATACCGGCCAAGGCCTGGCCGAGCTGCGAAACGCCCTGGCCGGGCTGGCCGAGCATTTTGCGCCAAGGCGGCGGTCGGACCTGGCCCGGCTGCCCATTGACCGGGTCTTTACGCTTCGGGGCTACGGCACCGTGGTCACGGGCACGCTCATTGCCGGCACGCTTCGCGTGGGCGACGACGTGAGCCTCTATCCTTCGGGCAAGCGCAGCAAGATCCGCAGTCTGCAATCCCATGGCGAAACGGTCCAGGAGTCGCCGGCCGGTCGGCGTACGGCCGTCAACCTGACCGGCCTGGAGGTGGAGGACATCGCGCGCGGCGAGGTCTTGGCCCTGCCGGGCACGCTTTTCCCGGATACGTCCTTCGAGGTGGAGCTGTCCTGCCTGGCTGCCGCGCCCCGGGCCATCAAGCACCGCACCGAGGTGCATTTCCATCACGGCACCCGGGAAATCCTGGCCCGGGTGCACCTGCTCGACCGGGACAAGCTGGAGCCCGGCCAGACGGCCGTGTGCCAGGTGCGTTTTCCCGAGCCCGTGGCCGGGGTGTACGGCGACCGGGTGGTGGTGCGTTCGGGCGCGCCGCTGCGCACCGTGGCCGGTGGCCGGGTGCTTTCGCCCACGGCTCGCAAGGTCAAGCGGTTCGACGATAACGCCATGGCTGTCCTGGCCGAACTGGCCGAAGCCTCGGGGCCGGCCCTGGCCGCCTTGCAGTTGCGCCGGGCCGGGGCCGAGGGCCTGGGCTTTGCCCGGCTCATGACGCTGACGGACATGGAGTCCAAGGGGCTGGAGAAGGCGCTGGCCGCCCTGTGCGACAAGGGCGAGGCCGCCCTGGTCGACCGGGAAGGCAGGGAGGGCCGGCACTACGTGCACGGCGCGGTGGCGGCCGAGCTGGCCGGGTCGCTGTTGGATTTCGTGGCCGTCTATCACCGGCGTGAGCCGCTCAAGCTCGGCATTTCCCGCAGCGAGCTGTTCTCCACCTGGGGCAAGGGGCTTTCGCCAAAGCTCTTTCATTTCATGGTGGAGCGCCAGCTCCGGGCCGGCAAGCTGGCCACGGACCAGGACGTGCTGCGCCTGCCGACGCACAAGGTGTCCCTGGCCTCGGACCAGGCCAGGCTGCGGCAGACGCTTTTGGCCGCCTATGACGGCGGCGGGCTCACCCCGCCCAACATCAAGGACATCCTGGAGCCTTTGGGCCTGACCTTCAAGGAGGCCCAGCCGGTCTACAAGGTGCTTCAAGACGAGGGCCGGCTGGTCAAGGCCAAGGAGGACATGTATTTTTCCGCCGCGGCCATAAACGGGCTCATCGAGCGGGTGCAGGCGTTTTTCGCGGCCGGCAGCACGGAAATGGGGCCTGTGGAATTCCGGGAGCTGACCGGCCTTTCCCGCAAGTTCCTGATTCCGCTTCTGGAATATCTGGACAAGGAAAAGATCACCGTGCGGGTAGGCGACAAGCGGCAGTTGCGGCGACGCTAGTGTCGTGTCCTCGAAAAGAGGGCATGGAAATACCAGAGCCAACGCACATGAACAGTTATTTTTTTCTTAAAAAATACTGACGTATTTTTTAAGGGACGCAACACCAGGCCGCCTTGACGCCGCCAGGGCCTTCTTATAGGAGGCTAGGCCTTGGATGCCCATGAACCGGAGGCAAATATTTTCCCGTATGTTTCGGCGTCCGACCGGTCCATTGTCCAGGGCCGCCCGCGCGACGCCACAGCTTTTCACCGCCCTTTTGGCAGGATTCCGGCCGTTTTGATCGACCACTCCGCTTTCTCCACGTCACGGCGCACGCATTCAGGTTTTTCCGGGAATAAAGGGCCATGGTTTTCGATTCGGCGCAGGCGCTCCTGGTGTTCATGACTCTGGGCATTGCTGCGGCCTTTGTCCTTTCCCTGCTGGTCGTGGGCCTGGTGTCCGTGTTCCTTTTGCTGCGGCGCACGCGGCTGAGCCGAAAACTGCAAAAGTTCGCCAGGCACAGGGCGGCCTACAGGGCCGACGGCCAGCGCAAGCGAGCCCGGCTGGCCGTCAAATGCCAGCGCAAAAACATCAAGGAGCTGGCCGTAACGGTCAGCGCCCAGCTTGAGGAACACAAACGCAAGGTGCATCCCTGCGCCTACCAGCGGGCCACGGTGGTGGTCGAGCGATCCGTCGAAACCGTGGATTTCGACCGGTTGTACGCGCTCTATATTGTCTTGATGCATGCCCGAGAAAAACAGGTCCCTCCGGACCTGGAACGTTTTTT
This sequence comes from uncultured Desulfovibrionaceae bacterium, assembly GCA_964490985.1. Lineage (GTDB taxonomy): Bacteria > Desulfobacterota > Desulfovibrionia > Desulfovibrionales > Desulfovibrionaceae > Solidesulfovibrio. The sequence goes on from CAZBER010000076.1 coordinate 4,426, forward strand.
TGATCAGGAGAATTCCCATGTCGGTTCCGGAAGAAATTGGCAAATACATCTCCAAGATGTACTGCACCATCAAGAATGAGGCGGCTTTTTGGCTGAAGACTCATAATGCCGAGATGGCGCAATTTGCGCACGACAAGGCGGTGGCGGAGAAGGAGCTCAAACAGCGCCTGGCCAGGATGGATATCCGCTTTGCCGAGGAGTGCAACAGGATTCGCATGGAAGAGGAGCTTCAGACCGAGCACTTCGGCGAATTCCTGGCCAGCATCGACGAGATGAAGGTCAACATGCTGACGTATTACGCCAACATGCCCAAGCCCATTGCGCTGATGATCCACCACCATGCCGCGGAATTGCTCAAGGAGGCCTGGCACAGCCAGGACGCCCGGGAGCGCCTGAAAAAGCAGACCGCGTTCACCAACCTGATGCTGACCATCACCGAGGACCTGACCGAGCTGCAAAGTGGCGGCATACAGAAGGCGCTTCCGGAAAAGACCATTGCCTTCATCCAGAGCCAGGACGTGTAAACCGGAGGCCAGTACGCACCGTCAGGGAAAAGGGGAGCACAGGGACGCGGCCTGGAGCACTCGCGCCCTTGCGTTTCATCACGCCGGCAAAAGGCGGGGCCGGATTTCTTACGGAAATTATTGAACTTAGGTTCTTGATAAGAAAAGGAGTGACGACCGACACGGCCGTACCACCAGGACGTGAACGAAGAACGGCCGATATAAAACAAACGTCCTGGTTTTAGGCCAGGACGTTTTGTGCTGAAGCGATTCTCATCACTCTTAACGCTTCAATAATTGATGATGCGTAGCAAGACGAATAAATGTAATTGCACTTTTCTTTTTATTTCTTCTATATATCAGTAATAAATTTCCACGAATGTGAACGCAACGTGAACCCTTAAGATCACCTTCCAGTGGATGGTCGTAGAGTTTTTTATCAAGCGTTTCTCCTAGTATCAGTTGTCTCAGAACCGAATCAACATCGGTTAAGTCCTCGCCTGTGCCGCTGCGTTTGGCATAGTCTTTCTCGAACTTTTTTTCTCTGTTGATGAACTGGTACATGACGTCTCCTTGAGAGTTTTAAAGAACTCATCCACAGACGTTGAGGAACGGATATTCCGACCTTTTTTCGCATTCTTATTTGCAATACGCGTTTCTTCATTGGGGATGAACAAATCAATAGGCAAGCCTTTCTGTAGAACAATTTGATGAAACAATAACGTTATAGCCCTTGATGTAGTTAAGCCGATTTTATCCAAAATTTCTTCGGCTTGTTTCTTAAGTTCGGGGTCAACTTTCGCTTTCACAATAGCGGTATTCATATCAATAAACCTCAATAGAGTTAGATTGTTCAAGGAGATACAAGAATTCAGGGTGACATACGACGCTCCTTTGGGTGCCAAAAGGGTACCATTTGGGTACCCCTGAAAAATATCGCTCTGCCCGGGGAAGTCAAGGGTTATGGCCGGAGATCGAAAAATCGTTCCTGCTTTGCGCCGGAAGACGAATCGCAAGGAGCCGCCAGCCGCGCTGGCGGCGGCAAGAGTTGATGGCGGACGCCGCAAAAAAAGCGGGCGGCCCAAGGCCGCCCGACGCTCAAAAAGAATCCGGCCTACCAGTCCTGGTCCTTGGGTTTGGCCAACTGCTGGTGCTTGATGACCATCAGGGAAACGAAAATCGAAATAAATCCAAAGAGAACGATAAGGCCGGCAAAATCGAATTTCACGGTGAACCTCCCGCGCGGATTGTATTATGTGAAAAAAATTTCTAGCCTGCTTTGGCCTTCGTGTCCAGCCGTCCTCGCTTTTTCCCTGTGGAGGAACCATGCGCCAGGCCTTTTTCCGCATCATGCTGTTCGCCCTGATCCTGTGCGCCGCCCCGGCCCTGGCCGGGGTCATCCGCGTGGACGTCAATTCTTACCGCCTCGATGGCGGCAAGCCCGTGCCCGGCCCCTGGGAGATTGCCGAAAAACTGGCCACCGCCGATGACGTGGCCATTGTGGTCATGGAACCCCAGGCCACGCCGTTTATGGTCCAGAGCATGCTCCAGCTCCTGGAAACCCTCAAGGTTCCCACCGTCCTGACCAAGTCCGCCGATTACAAGGCGTTTGTGGACCGGGGCCTGCTGACGTCCGCGCCCGCGCCTTGACAGGCCACGCCCCCCGGGCATACTGCCCGGAAACGACCTGGGTGCCCTGACGGGCTCAATAGGGAATCCCGTGCAAATCGGGAGCGGTCCCGCCGCCGTCAGTCCCTTTCTCGTGTCGCATCCGCAACGTTCGCAGAGGCGAATGTTGCGGCAATATACTCCGGTATATTGTTTTCCTTAAAAACAGTGTCCTGTTTTTAAGGACGCGACACGAAGCCGGCCCCTTTCCGCGCCACTGGGAAGCATTCCCGGGAAGGCCGGGGCCGGCGGGACGAGCCGGAAGACCTGCCCAGGCCATGGCGCGACCCGCCGGCAACGAGGGCTTTTGCCGGCAGGGCTTGGGGCAGAAAAACCTCGCCGCCATGGGGCGGCGTTTTTTTTTCGCCCTTTTTTCAAAAGCCCTCCATATCCATGGAGGAACCATGATCCGCCATTCCCGGCTTTTCCTGTCCCTTTGCCTGGCCATGCTTCTGGCCGGGCCGGCCCTGGCCGGCCACGACGCCCCCAAAACGCCCAAACGGGCCATTGTGGTGGCCGCTTTCGGCACCACCGTGCCCGAGGCCGCGCCGGCCATCGCCAAGATGGTGGAACGCGTCAAGGCCGCCTATCCCGGCGTGCCGGTTTCCCTGTGCTACACGGCGGCCATGATCCGCCACAAGCTGGCCAAGGAAGGCAAGGTCGTGCCCTCGCCGGCCGAAGCCCTGGCCGCCCTGCCGGACCAGGGGGTGACCGACGTGGCGCTGATGTCCCTGCAGACCATTCCCGGCCACGAATACAACGACCTGCTGCGCCTGGCCGAAGCCTTTTCGCACCTGCCCAAGGGCCTTTCCCAGGTCACGGTGAGCGCGCCGCTCCTCTTTGGGCAGGAGGACTTTCCCCGGGCCGCCAAGGCCCTGCTCGACTCCGTGCCCAAGGAGCGCAAACCCGGCGAGGCTGTCATTTTCGTCGGCCACGGCACGGACCACTTCGCCAACATGGCCTATCCGGCCCTGCAATACTTTCTCTGGCAACAGGACAAAAACGCCTTCGTGACCACAGTGGAAGGTTCTCCCAGCCGCGACGACGTGGTGGCCGAAATCAAATCCCGCAACCTGAAAAAGGCCTGGCTTGTGCCCCTTTTCGCCGTGGCCGGGGATCATGCCCGAAACGACATGGCCGGCAAGGAAAAGGATTCCTTCGCTTCCACCCTGAATGCCGCCGGCATTGCCACGGAGCCGGTCCTGGCCGGCAACGGCGACCGCGACGCCGTGGCCGCCATCTGGATGGACCACCTCAAAACCGCATTCGATTCCCTGGACGGAAAACGGGAATAATGCCGCGCCGCCGCCTTGGTCCCTGGACCGTTTCGGGGCTGACCCTGGCCGGCCTGGCCGTTTTGGCCGCTTCGTGCCTGGCCGGAGCCTATCCGGCCAGCCCCGGCCAGGTGGCCATGGTGTTCGGCCGGCTCCTGGGCCTGTCCCTGCCCGCCCCGGACGATCCCTCCCTGGCCGCCGTGGTTCTGGACCTGCGGCTGTGGCGGGGCGTTTTGGCTTATGGCGTGGGCGCGGCCCTGGCCGTGGCCGGCGGCGTCTATCAGGGTGTGTTGCGCAATCCCCTGGCCGATCCCTTCACCCTGGGCGTGTCCGGCGGCGCGGCCTTTGGCGCGGCCCTGTCCCTGACTCTGGGCCTTGCCGCCGCGCGCGGCGTGGCCTGGGCCACGCCAATCTGCGCCCTGGGCGGCGGCGGCGCGGCCCTGGCCGCGGTCCTGGCCCTGTCGCGCCTGGGCGGCGGCATGCGCCGGGAGACCGTGGTCCTGGCCGGCATTGTCACGGCCACCTTCCTTTCGGCCCTGCTGTCCCTGGTCAAGGCCCTAAACGAGGAATCCGTGTCCGGCATCGTGTTTTGGATCATGGGCGGCTTCCAGGGCAAAGGCCGGGCCGAGCTGATCCTGCTCCTCCCCTGCCTGGCCCTGGGCCTCGTTTTGGTGCGCCTGTACATCCGGGAGCTCGACATCCTGCTTCTGGGCGATACCCAGGCCCGCCAGCTCGGCGTGCCGGCCGGCCGGGCCCGGCTGCTCCTTCTGGCCGGGGCCAGCCTGCTGACGGCCGGAGCCGTGGCCGTGTCCGGGGTCATCGGCTTTGTGGGCCTTATTGCCCCCCACGCCTGCCGCCGGCTGTTCGGGGCCGAGCACGGGCCGCTTTTGCTGTGCTGCGGCCTGTGCGGCGGCGCGCTCCTGGTTTTGGCCGACATGCTCTCCCGGGTCATCCTGCCCGGCGGGGCCGAACTGCCGGTGGGCGTGGTCACGGCCCTTTTGGGCGGGCCGTTTTTCTGCGTCCTGCTCTTGTCGCGCTCCAAAAGGGAGGCGGCATGATCGAATGCCGGGGCCTTCGGGCCGGATACGGCCAGCGGGACGTGTTGCACGGCATTGACCTCCGCCTGGCCCGGGGCGAGATGGTGGGGCTGCTCGGTCCCAACGGCGCGGGCAAGACCACCTTGATTCTGGCCCTGACCGGAGTTCTGGCCCCAAGCGCCGGCCAGGTGCTCCTGGCCGGTCGTGACGCCGCATCCCTGTCTTCCCGGCAAAAGGCCCGGACCGTGGCTGCCGTGCCCCAGCGGGCCGGGGCCGCCTTCGAGCTCTCGGTGCGCGCCCTGGTGCTCATGGGCCGCTATCCCTATCTGTCCTATCTCGGCGGCTACGGCCCGGACGACCTGGCCGCGGCCGAGGCGGCCATGGCCGAAACCGGCCTGTCCAACCTGGCCGATCGCCTGTCCGGCGAGCTTTCGGGCGGCGAATTCCAGCGCGCGCTCATTGCCCGGGCCCTGGCCCAGGCCGCCGACGTGCTGGTTCTGGACGAAGCCTCGGCCAACCTGGACGTGGCCCGCAAGGTGGAGCTCCACGATCTGCTGGCCGCCCGAAACGCCGACGGAGCCACGGTGCTGGCCGCGCTGCACGACATCAACCTGGCCGCGCTCTACTGCCGCCGCCTGGTCTTTCTCAAAGACGGCCGCGTCGCGGCCGACGGCCCTGTGGCCGACGTCTTTACCCAGCAAACCCTGTCGAGGATCTATGAAACCGACATCATCGTCCTGCCGCATCCGGCCACGGGCGCTCCCCAGGCGCTTGTGGTGCCTGGCCCTGGGCCTGGGCCTGATTTTGAGTCTGCACCGGCCGGCCGCCGCGGCCGTGACCATCACCGATGACCTGGGCCGCACCGTCACCCTGGCCGAACCGGCCAAGCGCATCGTGGCCCTGTACGGCGCGTTCAACGAGATTCTGGCCGGCATGGACCTCACGGACCGGCTGGCGGCGCGCACCGAGGCCGACCGCGAGCCGCCGGAAATTGCCTCTCTGCCGGTCATCGGCACGCACATGCGGCCCAATCTGGAACGGGTGCTGGCGGTCAAGCCCGATCTGGTGCTCCAGATGGCCGGTCGCGGCGAATCCATGGAGGCGGCCGAGCAGCTGACCGCTCTCGGCGTGCCGGTGGCCGTTTTTTCCATCGAGAATTTCTCCGGGCTTTTTTCCGCCATCGACCGCATCGGCGTGCTGACCGGAGCGCCGGACAAGGCCGCTGCCCTGGCTGCGTCGCTTGCGGCCCGCTTAACCCAAGTGGAAACGGCCGTGGTCAGCCAGGCGCGGCCCACGGTCTTTTTCGAGGTGCGCTCCGGCAATCTTCTGGCCGCCGGCCAGGGGTCCATGGTGTCGGCGGTCATCACCGCCGCCGGCGGGGTCAATGCCGTAACCGAAGCCAAAAAAATCGCTCGCCTCTCGCAAGAGGAGCTTTTGCGCCTGGCCCCCCAGGTGTGCCTGATCCAGCGCGGCCCCATGAACCCCGAACCCGTGTCCATGGCCGAGCGGCCCGAACTGGCCGCCCTGCCCTGCGTGGCCTCGGGCCGGGTCCACTTCGTGGACGAGGCCACGTTTTCCCGGCCCGGGCCGCGAAGCGTGGCCGCCGTGGAGGAGCTGGCCCGCCTGCTCCATCCGCAAACCACTTCGGAGGCCCGGCCGTGACCACGCCCGGCACGCTCTACGGCCTTGGCGTGGGTCCCGGCGATCCGGAACTGCTGACCATCAAGGCCGCCCGCATTCTGGGGGCGGTCGGCGCGGTCTTTGCCGCCTCGTCCAGCAAAAACGAGTATTCCATTGCCGAAAATATTGTCGCGCCCCACCTGCCGCCGGGAACGGCAGTGACGCGCCTGGCCTTTCCCATGACCCGGGACCAGGCCGTCCTGGAGGCGGCCTGGAACGAAAATGCCGGGCGCATGGCCGAAATCCTGGCCAGCGGGCGCGACGTGGCCTTCATCACCCTGGGCGATCCCCTGCTCTACAGCACCTTCGGCTACGTCTTGCCCCTGGTGCAGGGCCTTTTGCCGGGCCTGCGCCTGGAGATCGTGCCCGGCATCACCTCGTTTCAGGCCGCGGCCGCGGCCACGGGCACCATCCTGGCCGAATCCGGTGAAAACCTGCTGGTGGCCTCGGGCGTGGATGCGCCCGAGCGCCTGCGGGAAGCCCTTTCGCGCACCGACAATGCCGTCATCCTCAAGGCCTACCGGAATTTTCCGCAACTGCGGGAGCTGCTTACCCAGGCCGGGCTGGCCGCCACCACCACCTTCGTCACCCGCCTGGGGCATGAAGGCGAAGCCGTGGAACGGGACCTGGCCAAGGTCCCGCAACGCCCCCACTACCTGTCGCTGTGCCTGGTCAAGCGGCCCAAGTCCTGATTTTGTCCACGAAAAAGCCCCCCAAGGCCTGCCTTGGGGGGCGAATGCGCCGGAGAGCAGGCGCTTTTTACCGCTTGAGCTGGATGATTTCCGAGAGCATGGAGTCCACCGTGGTGATGGTCTTGCTGTTGGCCTCAAAGCCGCGCTGGGTCAGGATCATGTCCACCATTTCCGAGGCCATGTCCACGTTGGACTGCTCCAGGGTGTTGCCCGAGACAGTGCCCACCCGGCCGGAATTGGCCCGGCTGGTGGTGCCCTGGCCGGACTCCAGGGTGGCGCTGAAGAGGTTGCCGCCCTCCCGCCGCAGTCCCCAGGGGTTGGTGAAGTCGGTCAGGGCCAGGGCCCAGAGCTGCTTGGTCTGGCCGTTGGAGAACGTGCCGGTCAGAATGCCGTTTTCATCCACCGACACGCTGGAGAGCAGCCCGGCCGGGTAACCGTCCTGGGAGTTGAAGATGGTGGTCGAGGACGTGGCGGAGTTGGTGGTCACGTTGTTGTTGATGGTCAGGGTGGAGGGGCTGAAACCCGGCAGATTGGTCTGGTTCCTGCCCACGGCCCCGGCGTTTGCGGCGCCGCCCACGAAGCCGTTGGCGTCGCGGATGCCGATGTTGAATCCGATGGTCGTGGCATTGGCGGACAGGGGCGTGCTGGCGTTGGAAACGCCCTTGAAGTTGGCGGTAAAGGCCGGGTAGCCGTTTTTCACCGGGGCCGACGTCCAACTGGACAGGCCCGAGGGCGCGGCGTTGCTGTTGAGCGTAAACGCGCTCATGTTTTCGAGATTGCCCGAGGGATCGAAGGTCATGGTGCCGATCATGAGCAGGCCGGCGTTGGACGTGTTCTTCATGGCCGTGCCGCCGAGCACCCGGCCATCCTCCTTGGGATTGCAGGTGACGATGTATTCCCAGTATTCCTTGCCGCCCGCGTTGCTGACCGTCACCTTGTCGTAATAGACGGTCACGATGTGGGGCGAGCCGTTTTCGTCGTAGACCTTCATGGTGGTCTGATACGCGTAGGCGGAACTGCTCAGGGGGGAGGCGCCGTTGCTGGCTTGGCCGTTCCAGGCCTCGGCCATGGCGAAGAAGGGATCCGTGGCGTTGGTGGTGTGGTCCGACTCCTGGGAATCCAGCTGGGTGATGAGGGTCATGTTGGTGGTGGCCTGGGCCGGAATGGAGAACTGGTCCAGCCGGATGTCCTGGATGTCGCCCTTGATGGGCACCTGGGTCAGGCTCGTGCCCGAGGACTTGGCGTCGAGGACACGCTGCTGGTCGACCTGCCAGCCCTGCACGGCCAGACCCTGGGGATTGACCAGGTAGCCGTCGGAATCGAAGCGGAAATTACCGGCCCGGGTGTAGTAGGTGGTCAGGTTGCCGGTGTTGAGCATCTGGCCGTTGGAGCCGATCTGGCTCTTCTGCTTGACCATGAAAAAGCCGTTGCCGCCGATGGCCATGTCCAGGGGTTCGCTGGTGGTCTGGGTGCCGCCCTGGGAGAAATCGGAAAAAATGGCCCCCACCCGCACGCCCCGGCCCACCTGGCCGATGCCGGCCGCGGTGCCCACGTCCTGGCTCATGAGGTCCATGAAGTCCATGCGGGCGCCCTTGAAGCCGATGGTGTTGACGTTGGCCAGGTTGTTGCCGATGGTGCTCATCCTCTGGGAATGCGCCAGCAGCCCGGAGACGCCCGACCACATTGATGTTCCAAGACCCAGTCCCATATGCCTCCTCCTTCGCGTCGCCTGTTGGCCTGGCGTTATGAGCCGGAGTTCGCGCTCGTGGTGTCGTTGATGACCTTGGTGATGTCCGTGAAGCCCACATAGCGGCCATTGCCGAGATCGAGGTAGTACTGGCCGTTTTGCTGCTGGATGCCCTGGACCGTGCCGCTCATCTGGGTGGCCACGGTCATGGTTGCGCCGTCGGCGTCTTCCGCGGCCACGGCCACCTGGTACATGCCGTCCGCCAGGGTGTTGCCGTTGTAGTCCTTGCCGTCCCAGGTGAATTCCACTTCGCCGGCGCTCTTGCTGCCGAGATCCACGGTGCGCACGATGTTGACCGAGGAATCCAGGATGTTGACCATGCACACCGAGGCGTCCTTGGACAGGTCAAAGGTGATGGGCGTGCTCTTGCCGTCTTCCAGGGATACGCCGGCGCCCGTGGCCTGCACGGTCTTGCCGATAAAGCTCACGGCCCCGATCATCTGCTGGTCCGACTGGGCCTTGGTCAGGTTCTCGATGCCGGAGTTGATCTCGGTGAGCTGTTCCAGGCTGGAAAACGTGGCCAGCTGGGCCACGAATTCCTTGTCGTCCGTAGGGTTCAGCGGGTCCTGATACTGCAGTTGGGTGACCAGAAGCTGCAGGAAAGCGTCCATGCCCAGCCCGGAACTGCTGGAGGAGCTGGAGCTCGAACTCGAGGCGCTCGACGTGGTGCTGGACGAATCCAGGAGGCTGTTGACGTAACTCATGGCTTACTCCCCCGGCTTAAGCGAAAAGGTCCAGTCCCTCGCTGCGGGCCGTCATGGCCCCGGGGACATAGTGCGCCTGGTCCGTTCCCACGGAAGCGCCGCTGCCGCGCAGCATGCGCATGGAGGTCCGGGCGCGTTCCAACGCCTCGCGCTGCTCCCTGGCCTGGTTGTGCTGTTCCGGGCTTTGCCAGGCGCTTTGGCCGTCCTGGGCCAGCCCGGTCTGCACATCCAGCTTGGTGACCTTGAACCCCTGGTTTTCCAGGCTCTGCTTGATCTTGGCCGCCTGCTCGGTGAGCATGGCCGCGGTATCGGCATTGTCGGCCGTAATTACGGCCTTGACTTCCTTGTCCTTGACCGTCAGCACCACGCTCAACTTGCCCAGTTCGTCGGGAGTGAGCTTGAGGGTGAGCTGCTTTACGCCCTGGCCCAGATCCCGCAACAGCCCGGTCTCCAACTGGCGGGCGGCCCTGGAGGCCAGGGTCGGGTCCGAAGCCTTGTTGCCCAGGGAGGTCGTGGCCGTCTTGAAGGCATCCATGCCCGCGGCCACAGTCTGAAAATTGGTTCCGGTCCGGGAGGTCGCGGTCACGGTGTGGTCGGTGCGGACCTTGCTCCAGAAATCGCCCCAGCCCGCATCATGCCCGGACTGGCCGGACTGCCCGGACTGCCCGAACTGGCCGGACTGGCCGAAAAAGCCGCCGGCATTGCGGCCGCCGCCATCCCCGCCCTGGGACAAGCCGGCTCCGGTTTCCCGGGACGCCGTCTCGCCGGTTGTCGCAGCCGCCTTGTCCTGGCCCGGCTGACCGGTCCCGCCGGCCTGGGCCTTGGCCGCGTGCCCGGCCTCGACCTGCGGATTTCCGGCCTGGGAAACCATGTTCGCCGACTGGCCGACGTCGGAGGCCGCGCTTGCGGAAGCGGTTTCACCCGAGGCGGCCTGCGAGGCGGCCTGGCGCTGCCCGGCCGTCTTGCCGGCCGCCGTATCCGCCACCGTCTTGGCGAAATCGCTCCGGTTCGTCTCCCCGGCCGCGACCTTGCCGTCCGGCTGGATGGCCTCGGGCACATCGGACAGCACATCGGCCGCGGTCCGGGCCTGGGTGTCGGCGTCCGCGCCTTGGCCGTCCCTGGCGCGAGGGGCATCCTTGCCCATGGCCACCACCTGGGCGGCCTTGCGGGCCACGTCGTCCTCGTGGATGTCCGAGCGTTCCTTGCTCGAAGCCCGCTGCCAGGCCTGGGCCAGAATCGAGGAGGCGGCCTGCTTGAACGATTCCAGGGACTGGGTTTCCTTGGCGATCTGGCTGACGATCTCGTTTTTGACCAGGCTGAAGGCGGTATTTAAGCCTTCGCCGGAAAGCCCGTCCTGGGTGTTGGCCTGGCTGAACATGGCGGCCAGGCGGCTTTGGGCCTCGGCGGAAAGATTCATGCCCCGGCCCAGGGCGGCCATTTCCTCGGGCGTGAGGCTCACCGAGGAGTCGGCGGAAAAATTTCCCACCTTGGCGCTGATCTCGCTCCATACGGCCCGGGTTTCGCCCCGCTCCAGGGACTCCACGAGCTTTTGCGACTGGTCCGCGCTAAACCCCAGCTTGCCGAAAAGGCCCAGCAACTGCACCTTGTCGTCGTTGGAAATTTCCTTTTTCTCGCGCTTTTCCGTGGTGGAGACCTTCTTTTTGACCTCCGAGACCAGCTCGCCCCAGGTCATGCCCTGGTCGCTGTCCACCCGCTCTTCCATGGCGGAAAGCTCGGTATCCGAAAAACCCTGGTCCTTGAGGTCCCCGCGCAGGGCGGCAAAATCTTCCTTGGTCAGAGGCAGGTGCATCAGTTCCTGCTGGGTGGGAGCACTGCCGGCCTCGGTCGGATCGGCCACGGTGCCGGTCGCGGCCGAGGCGGTCACGGCCGGAGCGCTGCCGGCCGAGACGGCGGACGACGTGGCGGCGTAGCTGCCGAGCAGGCTGGCGAACAGCGCGGACTGACGCCTGGCGTCCTCGACGCCCTGCCAGCCGGCCGTGTCGCCGGAGGTTGCGTCGTGAGCGGTGAGCTGCGGAAGAATTTGCATACCGGGCCTCCTGCCCCTCCCTTTCTTCAAGACCCGTTCCAATTCGAAAAAACGAGTCCTGAGGCCAGGTTGGCAAAGGCAGCGTCCGATGCGGCCCGATGCGAAAGGATTTTTTTTCCGCCCGGCTTAAGCGCCCCCGACAAGGCCGGCCAAGCGCTCCAGCAGGGACAGGCAGCGCAGGCGGGCGGGCCGGCCGTAGTCACCGTTTTGGAGCACGCGCTCGAAAAATCCGGCCAGAGGCCGGACATGGGGCGGGAAGCGCCGGACAAAAGCGGCGTCCAAAGCGGCCTTGGCCGCAAATCCCCGGCCCAGAGCCGCACCCAGGCCGGACAGGCCACGGCCCAGGGAAACGGTCAGGGCCGGCTGGCCGGCAGCCAGCCGGGCAAAGGCCGCCCGGGCCGGGGCCACATCCCACAGGCCAAGCAGCCAGCCAAAAGCGGCCTTCCAGAATTCCCCCAGGGCTTCCCGAGCATCCGCGCGCCCGGGGTGCGGACCCGGGCTTACGGGTTCCAGGCGATACAGGCCATGGGCGTCCCTGGCGCTGCGCAAGAGCTCGAATCCCGGCACCAGGGCCCCGCCCAGCCGGTCGTCCTCGCCCCGGGCCAGGCGCGCCGCCACATAGGCCACCCGGGCCGGGTCCAGGCCCTGCCGGCAAAACACTTCAGGCCGGGAGCATTCCCAGCAGCCCCGGCAGGACATGCGCGGCCGCAGCACGAAATGCCCGGGCTGGTACGGCCCGGTCTCGTACGGATTGACCGGTCCCACGGACAGGTTGAGCACCCGCCAGCCGGTCCAGGCGGCCAGGTGCATGGGACCGGTGTCGGGCGTAATCAGCAGGGCCATTTCCTGGCCCAGCACGGCCAGCTCTCCAAGCCCCAGCCGTCCGCACAGGTTGGACAGGGGAATACGGGCCTGCCGGGCCACGGCAGCGCCCAGCTCCACTTCCCCGGGGCCGCCCAAAAGCACGGGCACCAGCCCCCGCTTGGCCAGCTCCCGGGCCAGGGCGGCGGCAAAGGCCGCGCTCGGCCGCTTTTCCGGCTGGCTGGCCCCCACGAAAATCCCCACCGTGGCCCGCCCGGGCTTGCCCGCACGGGGCATGGGCCAGGTGGTGGTCGTAAAGGCGTCCAGGGGCACGGCGTCCAGGGCGTTGAGTTCGGCCCAGTGGAAGCGGTTGTGGCGGTTATTTTGCACCACCGAAGCCCGGTAGAGCTGCCAGTTGCCGTACATGCGCGTTGCGCCCGAGGCGTCGGTCATGGCTCCCACCCGGGCCTGGCTGCGCAGCGCTCCGGCCAGCCGGGCCGCCTCGGGGCGGATGCTCAGGTTCATGACCAGAATATGGTCGAGCCTGGTCAGCTCTTGGGCCCGGGACAAGGGCACATACTTGACCGGCGGGCTGATGGGGGCCAGGGGGACGGCGAAATCCGGCTCGGCCACCACGGTGATGGAGCGGCCGGGATAGCACCGGCCCAGCCACAAGAGCAGCGGATAGGTCAGGATGAGGTCCCCCATCCGCTGGGTCTGGAGCACGGCAACGGGCCGGGTGTCAGCGGCCATGGCCGGCCTCGTCGCGGCACGGCACAGGCGCAAGCCCCAGCCCGGCCAGAGCGCGCCATTTGGCCGCCGCATCCTCGGACAGGGCGGCAAAGGCGGTCCCGGCCGCCCGGGACACGGCCGCGTCGTCGTATTTGTGGTGCAGCTTAAACTGGTTGGCGAAGCCCGAACCATAGTGCCGGCCGCCCTCCCCCGAGGCCCCACCCGTGGCCTTGGCATGGATGACGGCCAGATGGCCCTGGCACACCGGCGTCTTGCCGGCCAGAAGCAGGCGCAGGTCATGGTCCAGGTCGTCGTACTGGGACGGGGAAAACCGGATGTCAAAGCCGCCGGACGCGGCCAAGGTCTCGGTGCGAAACAGGTGGCAGCAGCCCGTGACCGAGGCGCAGGGGCGGCAGACGGCGTACTGGCCGAAGTCCGGAGTGGCCAGCCAGGGCCGGGCCAGCTCGAACGCCCGGCCAAAGCACTCGCCCTGGCGCGGGGTGGGAAGGAGATGCGCATCGGCGGACTGGACAAAACGCGGCGCAGCCATACCCCGCACCAGGCAGCCCCAGACGCCGGCGTACGGCGTCGCGGCCACGGCCGCGCCGAACCGGCCGAGCCAATCCCGGGGAACAAAGGCATCATCATCAAGATAGGCGGCGAAAGCGGCCCGGCGCACGCCGGGCAGGCTGGCCAGCCAGTTGCGGGCCGCCGGCGCGCCCACGTTGACCGGCAGGGTGACCGCCTCCAGGGCGTCCCCCAGCCGGTCCTGCCAGGCGGCCAGCACAGCGGCCGTATCGTCCGAGGAGCCGTTGTCCAGGACCGTAAGCTGCGGTTTGTCCCCTGGCGGCGCATACCGCCAGTCCGTTTCGGCCAGCCCGGCCAGGGTGCGGTCCAGCAGGGCCGCGTTGTTGTAGGAATAGAGCAGCACGGCCACGGTTCCGGGCAAGGAGACCAGGCGCGCATCCAGGCCCAGGGCCACGTCGTGGAGCCGGCCCAAGGCCAGGGCGTCAAACGGACGCACGGCCAGCCCGGCCGTCCATTCGGCCACGGCCGCGTCGCGCCCGCCCAGGCCAAGCAGAGCCTCGGCCAGACGGAAACGCATGGCGGCCAGGGGCAGGCCGGCCAGGGCCTGGCGCAAATGGTTCGCGGCGACCTCGAACCGGCCGGCGGTCAAGGCTACCTCTCCGGCCAGCATGAGCCCTAGGGGCCGCAGGTTGCCCAGGCCGCCCAGGCCGGCCAGCACGGCCTCGGCCGCCTCCGTGCCATCAGCCATGGCCGCCACTGCCACCAGGCGGCGCAACGCGGACAGGTCGGTCGGGTCCTGGCGCGCCCGCTCCAGAAGATAGGCAAACATCCTGGGGACATCGCGCCGGTTGGCCAGGCGCTCGTAATACGGCTCGGGCGCGGCCGGCCGGGCCGAAGCCGCCACCGCGGCCACGGCCCGAGCCACAGGCGGCGGCAAAAACGGCCGAACCTGGTGCCGGCCGGCCAGGACAGCGGCAGCGGCCGCATCCAGGGGGGCGTCCTCCCACACGGCCAAAGCCAGGGCATCGGCCAGCCCGGCCAGGGACGTTCCGCCCTGGATGGCCGCATCCCGGGCCGGAACCAGGGCCGGCCCCTGGCCGCCGATCAAAAGCAGGCGGCGCAGGGGATCGGGCAGGCCGGCAAAAGGCGGCGCGACCGTCACGGCCGGGCCTCGGGCTCGATGGTCTGGCGCATGACGGCAAACAACTCGGCCATGCGCCTGGGATAGGTGTGCTCGGCCAGGACCCGGCGGTAGCCGGCTGCGGCCACGGTCCGCCGCAATTCGGGATCAGCCAGGCAGCGGGCCAGGATGTCCGGGATTTCCTCGGGGCTCCCATACACCATGACCTCCCGGCCCGGCTCGAAAAGCCGCTCCATCTGCCGCCGCGCATCGGTCAGCAAAAAGGCCCGGCAGGCCGGCACGTCGAACACGCGCTGGTTGACCGCGCCCTTCATCTGCAGGCTCGTGGCATTGCAGTTGACGTCCGAGAGGGGATAAAAATCCGGCAGCTCGTCGTAATAGGCCAGCTCGGGAACGCGCCGCCAGGCCGTACCTTCTTTCGGAAACGTCTCCAGCCAGCCGTCATCGCCCACAATGACCGGGGCAAAGGGCATGATCCTGGCCAGGCAGTCCCGGCGGTAGCGCCGGGTGGATTCCCAGATGACGGCCGTCTCAAAGGCCAGCCGCCGCTCGGTCGTGCCCAGGGCTTTATAGAAGGGAAGCAGATCGGGCCGGGCCGTGGCCAGGTAGTCCAGGACCAGCCGGTAGGGCGAAGCGCCGAAGCCCGCGGCCAGATCGGCAAAAGCGGCCGCGAGTTCGGGAGGCGGATCGGCGGCGGCCAGGCGCAGGCGGGTCTTTCGGACCATGGAATTGCCCACAAAGGACGCCCGGCATCGCCAGGGGTGACTTTGGGGAAGACTGTGGCGCGGATAAAACCGCGTCTCGTCCGTGGCCAGGGGCAGATAAAAAACCTGGGGGCAGCCCCGGGCCGCAAGCGGCTCCACGCTGTCGGCGTCCCAGGTGAATATGACGGTGCGGCGGTTGAGCGCCGGCACGTACAGGGGCAGGATCAGCTCCGGACTGTCCACGAACCAGGAAGCCAGGGGAAGATTCAGGCTTTCCAGCAGTTCCAGGAGCACGCCTTCCCGGTCCACGCCCAGGTGGTTGACCGTGAGCACGAAATCCGGGCGAAATTCCGCCACCGCCTGCCGGACCATGACCACGAAATCGTCGCGGTCCAAGGCGTCGCCGGTCTCCAGGTACCGGCAGGGCGCACCCAGGCGCTGGCAGGCCCGGGTCACTTCGCCGACCAGAAAGAGCCGGCTGGTCAGGCACAGCACCCGGGGCATGGCCCGCGCGAAAAGCGGACGCCTGGCCGGAACAGCGGTCAGATCGGGCGTTCCCATCCGTAAGCCGCGTCAGACGCGAAGCGCGGCCAGGTCGTTCTCGTCCTTTATGATCTCAAAAAAACTGAGCAGTTGGACGAGGCCCAGGGTCTTTTCCACCGCCGGGCTCAAGCTGTAAAGATAAAAGGATTTGCCGGTGCTGCGCATTCTGGTGTTGACGGACACGAGAAAGCCTATGCCCGAGGAATCCATGAACGGCACCCCGGACAGGTCGACCACCACGGCCCTGACGTCGCCGCCGTCCAGTTCCGCGTCCAGACGGCGCTTGAGGTCGCCGGTGATTTCCAGCGTGATCTCGCCGTCATATTTCAGCATCAGCGCGCCCTTGCCGCGTTTCAGACTCAGCTTTTCCACCGCGATGCCCCTATGTCCTTGTGGATGAACACCACATTTTCCCTGCCCACACGACTGACCCGGCAGGCGGTGGAGAGCATGCACATGATGTAAAGGCCCCGCCCGCCCTCGGACTCCGGTCCCGGATTTTCAAACCGGATGTTTTCGCCAAAGCCCTTGCCCCAGTCCACGATTTCCAGTTCCACCCACTTCCCCGGCTCCAGGCTCAGACGGACTTCCAGGTTGCCGGGATCGCCGCCATAGGCATGGCGGCAGACATTGGCACAGGCTTCGGTCAAAATGATGTCCAGGTCGTGCAGTGCATCGGTATCGGCCAGGTACCCGCCCAGGAAATCCACCACCTCCTTGGCGAGCCGGCGGCTATCCCCGGGATGGGATATGGCCCGAAAAACCCTGCGGATCACCATAGGCTCCGGGACCCGGCCTCGGACAGCCCGAGAGGGGTGTTAACGCGCCGTATCATGCTTTCGATTTGCGCCACAACCTTACTTTCCGTCAAGGGACCCGGCCGGCCTCGGAGACGCGAAATCAACACTGTCCAGGAGAATGGTTACCGGCCCCCAATTGGTCAGCAACACGTCCATGTCGGCTCCGAACAGGCCCGTGGCCACCTTGCCCGGCAACAGTTCGCGAGCCCGCCGCACCAGGGCGTCATACAACCGCTCGGCCACCCCGGGGGGAGCGGCCTCGGAAAACGACGGCCGCCGGCCCTTGCGGCAGGCGGCGTACAAGGTGAACTGGGACACCAGCAGCAGTTCGCCGCCCGTCTCCCGCAGGCTGACATTGAGCTTGCCGGCGGCGTCGGGAAAGATGCGCAGATCAAGCATCTTCTCCAGCATGGCCCCACACACCGGGCTGTCGGCAAAATCCGGCCCGTCATCGCGGCCAAACCCCACCAGGGCCAGAATGCCCGGCCCAATAACAGCCACCCGACGGCCCGCAACAGCCACCGAAGCCTCGCGCACGCGCTGTAGGAAAAGGCGCACCTAGAGCTCCATGTACGTGGCCTTGCTGGCTTCCTTCTCCAGCACCGACACCGACACGAGCCGCACCGCCTCTCCGTCCAGCGCCGCCTCCAGCTTCCGGTAAATATACCGGGCCAGATTCTCCGAGGACGGATTCTCCAGGGCGAACGCCGGCAAGTCATTGAGGTGCTTGTGGTCGAACTCGGCCAGAATCTCCCGCAGCTTGCCCCGCAGCGCCTTGAAGTCCATCAGGTACTCCACCTTGGGGTCCAGGCGCTCCCCTTCCACCACGGCTTCCACGGTGAAGTTGTGGCCATGCAGATTCTCGCACGGCCCCTCATACCCCCGCAAACAATGCGCCGCGCAGAACCCCTCCGTAACCGTGAGTCGCCATACGCCATGTTTTGTCATCATAAGAATGAATGCCTCCGGCGGCTGGGAGGGGGTCACCCCCTCCCAGACCTATATGGACCCGCC
>CAZBER010000077.1:0-21934 GCA_964490985.1 uncultured Desulfovibrionaceae bacterium
AGGGTTCGGGAGGGGGTGACCCCCTCCCGACGGGGTTCGGGGCAGCGCCCCGATTCTTTTACTTCCTATTCTTCCAAAAAGGCGGTCTCGCGGGGTTGGGCGAAATAGGGCTGGCTGGCTTGTTCGAGCAGGGCTTTGCAGTGCACGCACAGGGTGGCGGTGGGTTGGGCGCGCAGCCGGGCCATGCCGATTTCTTCGCCGCACTCCTGGCAGATGCCGTATTCGCCCTCGTCCACCCGGGCCAGGGCTTCGTGAATTTCACCGATGAGCTGGCGGTCGCGTTCGCGCATGAGGAGCGTCAGTTGCCGGTCGGACTCGGCCGTGGCCCGGTCCGTGACATCGGCAAAGGCGGCCACTTCCCGGGCCATGACGTCCAGCGAATCCCGGGACTGGCCGATAAGGGTTTCGAGCATATCCTTCAACACCTGCCTGAACCGATCCACGTCAAGATGTCCCATGGCGTTTCTCCATGATGGGAGGGGTTGTCAGGGTTCGGTGCGGCGGAAGGCTCCGCCATGACCGAGTGTGCCCCCTTTGCCTCAGGGAGTTGAAACGCCGGTGACGGCCGTGTGGAGAGTGCGTGACGCGCCGGCCGGGCGGATCAGTCGGCCGGCGTCTCGAACCGGGGGTCGATCTCCTTGGCCTTGCGAAAATCCGCCCGGGCCTTGTCCTTCTGGCCGAGCTTGGCCAGGACCAGCCCCCGGTCCTTGTAGGCCAGGGCATAGCCGGCATCGAGCTCGATGGCCCTGTTGAAGTCGGCCAGGGATTTTTCCAGGTCGCCCTTGAAATACAGGGCGCTGCCCCGGTTGCAGTAGAACTGGGCCATTTGCGGCGCCAGCTCTATGGCCCGGGAAAAATCCGCCACGGCCCGGTCGTAGTCCTTTTCCAACTGGTAATAGAATCCCCGGTTGTTGAAGGCCATGGCCGAGGACGGGGCAAGCTCCACGCCCTTGTTGAAGTCGGCCAGGGCCTTGGCCTTCTCTCCGCGCAGATAGAAGAGCTGGCCCCGGTTGACATAGGCGTCGGCCTGATTGGGCAAAAGCGAGATGGCCATGTCGAAGTCGCGAAGCGCCGCGTCCGCGTCCCCGGCCAGGGTTTCCACCGTGGCCAGGGAGAAATAGGCCTGGCCGCGCAGGTCGGCCGGCGCGGCCTTGGCTGCGGCCACGCCGGCCAAAAGCCGCCTGGCGCTGGCCAGGTCGTTTTGCTGCATGGCGGTCAGGGCCTGGGCATAATCCCCGGCCGGATCGGCCAGGGCCGGGAAAACGTCCGCGCAACACAGGACCATGGCCACCATCCCCAGCCACCTGAACCTGCCAAAGACACCGGCAAAAAATGCCTCCCGCCTCATAGAAAACACTCCATTATTTCTACTGGTTACATGTACAAGCCCGTGGCAGGCTTCTTGCTTTTTCCAGGGCCAACGGCCCTCTTCCCCTTCGGAGGGGCCGAACTTGCCGCCCGGAGGGGCCGACATGGCCACCACAACATCCGTCAGCACCAATGATGTCGTCAACTGGGCCTATCAGTTCAGCCAGGCGACCATGAAGCTCGTGGCCGCCCAGAACGAGGCCCGCTATTCCTCGTCGCCAAGCGAAGCCACGGCCACGGCCCAGGCCGACTTCAACGCCACCATGAAAAGCCTGGTGCCCAGCAGCGCGCAGTCCAGCGTGCAGTTCCAGTACTTCGACGCCCTGACCACCTACAATTCCGATCTGGCCGCCGCCACCACGGCCAAGGACCGGGCCGCGGCCACCACCAAGCTGGCCACCACCCTCGGCAACATGACCCTGCCCACGGCCACGTCCAGCACCCTGGATTCCCTGATCAGCGATACCATAAGCAGCCAACGGACCGCCCTGTCAAACGCGGCCGCCAACATGACTTCCATGGCCTCCAACGCCGGCAGCGTCTGGCTCTCCGCTGCGGCCAGCGGCGCAAACATCCTGAACTCGGCAACCGGCGCCGACGTCTCCACCTCCGCCGTTTCGTCCTTTGCCGCCGGTTCGGCCGCCGCCGCCACCAACGGCACGCCGGCCGAAATCATGAACGCCGCCTTCATCGGCTACCTGCTCGCCCAAAACGCCAGCACCAGCACCGGTTAAAGATGCCTTCGGCGGCCGGGAGGGGATAATCCCCTCCCGGACCCTCCCAAACAATGAGTATCCGAGAAGCGATCACACCCTTCCGCCAGTCCCAGCTCTTTTTTTGTGCGCGCCGAAGGCGCTGGCGCCACACGGCGGTTACGGGATCATGACGACACAAGGGACGTTTTTGTCGGTTGAAACGACGTTCTTGTCGCATCTGTCTGGATCATTGACGCCAAGGGGCCGCAATCACGCGCCGTTAGCGTTGGCACCGCAATTGCTTCAAGCCCATCATGGACATGGTGCGAACGCGATACGGACTGCTTCCTACGGCCGGGACGGTGGACCGCCACCAGGGCGGCGGGGTCAGGGCGCTTTTTCTGGCCGCCCCCGCCGCCCTGGACACCGCCCTGGGCCGGCTCGTCCCGCAACACACCATTGACGACAGCCGGCGCATGACCCTGCCGGCCGTGACGTTTCACGAAAACGGCCAGGTCCGCTCCCTGCCCCTGGAACGCCGGGAAATCGTGCCCACTCCGGCCGGGCCGCTTCCGGCCGAGCTGGTGACGTTTCACGACAACGGGGCCGTGGCCCGGGTGTTCCCCCTAAACGGCAAGCTGTCCGGCTACTGGACCGAGGCGGACGAAAGCGCCCTGGCCGAGGTCCTCACCGTGCCGACCCCCATCGGGCCGGTGACCGCCAAATTCGTGGCCGTGGCCTTTGATCCCCAAGGCAGGCTGCGCAGCCTGACCCTGTGGCCGGGCGAAGTGGCGACCGTGCCGACGCCGGTCGGCGAAATCCCGGCCCGCCTGGGCGTCAGCTTTTACGCCGACGGAACCTTGCGCTCCCTGGAGCCGGCCAGGCCCGTGCAAGTGCCCACGCCCGTCGGGCTGGTGTGGGCCTATGATCCGGACGCGGTGGGCGTAAGCGGCGACGACAACTCCCTGGTCTTTGCCCCGGGAGGCCAGGTCGTCCGGGTGGCCACGGCGCGCACGGCTGTGGTGGCGCGCCTGGCCGACGGCTCGAAACAGGAACTGGCCCCGGCCAGCCGGGAAAGCCTGTGCGGCGACGCGGAGCAGGAAACCGTGCCGCTCGTGCTGGAATTTTCGCCGCACACCTTTTCCGTCAGGCCCTGGCCGGATCGGCCGTCCCTGACGCTTCCCCTGGCCGGCGCGAGCTTTTCCACCCGGCCCCATGTGGCTGCTTTCGTCACGAGCTTTTCCCCCAAACGCTGCTCCTTGTAACCGATTCGCCTTGACGACCCCCGGTTTCGGTCTGATAAAGTGTAAACATCCGAAACCCGTAGCCGTGGGGTCGCCCTGTTGGAGGACGGCCCGTCCCGGCTTTGCCCAAGGAGGAACGTCGTGGTTCGAGCCACAGCCGTCATACTGGCCGTTTTCATGCTTCTTTTCACATCCTTGGACCTGGCCCAGGCCGCGCGTCTGGGCGGCGGCCGGTCCACCGGCAACCGCCAGTCCTTTTCCCAGTCCGTGCGCCCGGACATGGGCGCGCCCTCGGGCGCGTTCGGCTCCCAGCAATCGTCCCGGCCGTCCCAGAGCTATCCGGGCGGTCCGACCAATCCCACGGGCTCCTTCTCCCGGCCCGGCTGGGGCGGCATGCTCGGCGGCCTGCTCGTGGGCGGGCTTTTGGGCTCCATGCTCTTCGGCGGCGGCGGAGCCCACATGGGCGGCGGCCCGGGGCTGCTCGACCTCCTGCTCATCGGCGGCGGACTCTATCTGCTGTTCCGGTTCCTGCGCGGCCGCCGCACTGCCACCGCCACCGGCCCGACCATGGCCCGCACCTACAATGTCGAACCACAGCAGCCCACGGCCGCCGGCAGCGGCTGGGACAGCCTGTCCTCGGCTCCTGCCCAACCCCAGGCCGGCCCGGCCACGCCCGCCGGATTCGACACAGCGGATTTCCTGTCCGGGGCCAAGACCCTCTACAGCCGGCTGCAACGCTCCTGGAGCGCCCGCGACCTCAACGACATCGCCGCGTTCTCCACTCCGGCTTTCATGGAGGACGTCCGACGCCAGGCGGCCGAGGACCCGAACCCCACGCCTACCGACGTGCTGCTGGTGGACGCCAAGCTTCTGGAAGTGCGCCAGCAAGGTCCGCTGACCATCGCCTCGGCCTACTTCGATACGCTCCTGCGCGAAGATCCCAAGGCCGACCGGCCGCAACAGGCGCGGGAAGTCTGGCACTTCGTGCGCCGCGAAGACACCCCCCATGACACCTGGCGCCTCGACGCCATTCAGCAGTTGGAAGGATAAAGAAAAAGAGAATGCCTCCGGCGGCCGGGAGGGGGTCACCCCCTCCCGGACCCACCTGATAAGGGGGCGATTTTGGGCCGGCTGTCAAAGCCCAGCCGGCCCAAAATCGCCCCCTAACCATGTGAATCCGAAAGCGCGAATACTCCTCCAGCAGCCCAAGACTTTCCTCTTTTATGCGCCGCAGGCGCTGGCCACCGTGGGGCCGGAATTGCCTGGGCGTCAAGGCGGCTTTGCGCCTTGTGTCGCCCAGGCAATTCCGGCCCCACCGACGGTCACTCGCCCGCAGCCCACCATCCCGCCCGGCCAAGCGGTAATGGGGGTCCGGGGGGCCTCGCTCCCCGGCGGGTCCAGGGCAGAGCCCTGGCAGGGTCTGGGACGGAGTCCCGGCAGGGTCTGGGGCAGCGCCCCAGCAGGTCCAGGGCAGAGCCCTGGCCGCCGGAGGCATTCACCGCGCAACGCCCAGCCGCCGAAGCATCCCTCCCCTCACTAATACGCCGCGATGGGGAAGTCCTCCACGGTGCCGGGGACGCCGGTGGTGGGGGTTTGTTCGCCCTTGGTCAGCTCCTTGACCCGTTCGGAGATGTAGAGGTCGAGCATTTTGAAGGTCACCCGGCCGGTATGTCGGGCATCGGCCTTGCCGAGGATGCCTTCCACCAGGGCCTTGGTAAAGGCACCGTTTTGCCAGGCCGGGTTTTCCAGGGAGTATTGGCGGCCGGTGGAGGCGGCGAAGACCACGGCGCCGTTGCCGGCGCTGGCCAGTTCATTGATGACGCCGTTTAAGTCCGCCATGCCGCGCCGACCGGCCATGACCGATCCGGAGTGGCAGGAGTCCACGAAGAAGAGCGTCTTGCCGGCGACGTTGCGGATGGTCTTTTGCACTTCCATAAACGGCAGCCCGGTAGCCCGCAGGCGGTCCAGGTCCACGGTGGTGGGCAGGAAGTAATAGTCGCCGTTCTTGTCGTTGACGCCGTGGCCGGCCAGGAAAATCATGGCCACGTCGTGCTGGGTGGTCTGGCGTTCGATCCAGTCCAGGCCTTCCAGGATGGCGTCCTTGGAGGCTTTTTCGTCAGTGAGCAGGCGGATGTTCACATCGCCGTAGAGCTTGCCCTTTTGCATGGACATGGCTTCGGCGAAGTCCCGGGCGTCCTTGCCCGCGAACTGGAGTTTCAGGTTCTGGTCCTGGTAATCGCCCACGCCGATGGCCAGGACATAGAGCTTGGTGGCCGGCGGGGCGGCCGGGCCGGCGGATTTGCCGGCCCATTTGAGGCGCACCGTGGCCGGAGCCGAGGGGCCGTTTTTGTTTTCGGCCGCAATGGACAGGACCACGTCATGGGGCGGCAGGGTCACCTTGGTGGAAAGGACGCTGGGCTCGAAGGAGCGGCCCGAAAGGTTGGGGTGCTCTTCGGACACCCTGGCGCCGTCCACCAGGACGCGCACGGATGAAATGTCCTCCCCGCCCGGGCTTCTGACGGCGTATTGCACGGTCATCTCGGGCGAGGTGAAGGACTGGCCGGCGGCCGGCGAGAGGATTTCCACCACCGGCGGCCGGGCGCTTAGGATCGAGGCCGAGCGGACTTCGCCGCCCCGGGCCGCGTTGGCCGCGGCCAGGGCCCGGTCCTCGTCCAGGGTGCGCAGGGCCAGGTCGATGACGTCCAGGCGGTGGAAGACGTCGCGGAAGCGCGAGGCCGGGAAGAAGTCGGCGGCGTGGTCCGGGCCGTTGTTCACGTTCCAGCCGATCATGTCCTCGCCGCCCGAGGAGGCGTCGTAGTAGCCCTTGGGCGTCCACAGCACCCAGCGCTTGCCGTCGGCATGGGGGAAAAGGGACAGCACTTCCCGGCCGTCCTCCATGCGGAACCAGCGGATGGAGCCGTCGCCCAGGGCCGCGGCCACGAGCCGGCCGTCGCCGCTGACGTTGACGGCCCAGGCCACGTCAGGCACCGGGGTCTGCCACAGGGCGCGGCCGTCCGCCCCAAAGGCCCGCACGTACCAGGCCGTGCCCAGAATGAACCGCCGGGCGTCCGGGGCCACGGCCAGGGAAAACGAGGTTTCGAAGTCCTTGAGCTTGAGCGGCTGGCCATTGAGGCTCGGGGACCGCCCCCCTTCCCAGCCCGTTACGGCCAGGCCCTGGGCCTGAAGGCGCGGGGCGTGCAGGTCGGGCGTGGGGGCGTCGACCTGGCGCAGGTCGCGGCCCGGCAGGGCGAAGCGGTAGTAGCCCTTGTGCGCGCCGGTCTTGTAGGCCACGATTTCCCCGGTCTGATCCAGCAGGAAGGAGCGCATCATGGACCGGTAGTCCAGGGTGGCCGGAGACCGGGTCATGCCAAAGGAGCCGTCCGGACGCAATACACCCCAGCGCGGGGCCACGGTGCCGTAGGCCAGGCCGCCGTCCGGCAGGGGACACAGGGCCACCAGGGCGGCCTTGCCCGTATCCAGGTCCTGGTATTGGACGAAATCCGACGGCTTCCACCGTCGCACCGGGCTGCCCCGGTCCGTGACCCAGTGGCCGCCGGCCAGAAGCGAGCCGTCCGCGGCAAAAGCCACCGAGGCCAGGTTGCCGTTGTCCACGCCGGCCAGGTTGGGCGCGCCGAGTACGGCCAGGGTTTCGGCGTCCAGGACAGCCACGGCGGTGGTGTCGGTAAAGCCCACGGCCAGTTGCGTGTTGTCCGGGGAAAAGGCCAGGGAAAAGGGGCGATGGCCGCCCGGGGCGGCGACCTTGGCGGTGAGCATGAGGCCCGAGTCGGCCAGGCGGTACAGCCGGACCAGGCCGTCGTAGCAGGTGGTGGCCAGACGGCCCTGGCCGTCAAAGGCCGCGCCGTAGCTTTCGCCCTGGTAGTCCTTGTCCTGACCGACAAGGGCGAAATCCGACAGCCGCCACACGCGCACCCCTTCCTCGCCCAGGGCGGCGGCCAGGTAGTCGCCGTCCCGGGACACGGCCAGATGGTTGACCACGCTGGTCAGGCCCGTCAGGCGGCGCACCAGGCGACCGGTTTCCCGTTCGAACACGTAGACGCAGTGGGCCTTGTCCCAGTCATAGCCAGTCCAGCCGGCGCAGTAGACGTAGCGGCCGTCCGGGCTCATGGCCACGCTGTACAGCCGGCCTTCGTGCTCGTGGCCGATGGGCGGCCGCAGCACCCGCAGTTGTTCGCCGGTCTTGATGTCCCAGACCCGGCAGGTCTTGTCGTCCGAGGCCGTGGCCAGGTAGCGGCCCAGGCCGTCCACGGCAATGCGCTTCATGAGCGCGGTGTGCATGCCGGTTTCGATGCGAAGGATGGGCTCGCCCGGCGGGGAGCCGGCCAGGGCCTGGTTGGCGAGGCAAACGGCGAAGACCGACAACAGCATTGTCCTTATAAAAACACGCGCGCGCATACGTTCTCCCATTGCCCGATCCCGGGCGGGGCGCATTCTTGTCCCCAGGCCAGGCGGCGTCAAGTAGGACCTGACCGTTCGGCACGGGGCAGGCGCATGGCACGGCCGCATGCCGGGGGAGGAACGCCCTGCTTCCTTAATTCTTCATGAACGTCTTGTTAGCGTATGGATCGATCCAGGGAGCTCAAGAAGAAAACAAAAAAGCCGGGACGGCAATGCCGCCCCGGCCTTCGCAATACAGTACAATGGCCGACCTAGTGCCGGTGCTCCACGCGGAATTCTTCCTTGAGCAGGGAATCGGCCAGGGGCACGGCGTTTTCGTCGCGGCCGCAGAAGACCTTTTCCGGGTCCTCGCAGACCAGGGCCTTGGACAGCACCTCGTCCATGGTCTCCACGGTGATGATGTTCATGTCCTTGAGGATGGCCTCGGGCACGTCCTTCAGGTCCTTTTCGTTCTCGGCCGGAATGATGGCCGTGCGGATCAGCCCCCGGTGGGCGGCGAGCAGCTTCTCGCGAAGCCCGCCAATGGGCAGCACCCGTCCGCGCAAGGTGATCTCGCCGGTCATGGCCAGATCGTTTCGCACCGGGATGTTGAGCAGGGCCGAGATGATGGTGGTGGCCAGGGTGATGCCGGCCGACGGGCCGTCCTTGGGGATGGCTCCCTCGGGCACGTGGATGTGGATGTCGATCTCCTTGTGGAAATCGGGCTTGAGGCCAAACAGGGCCGAGCGCGACCGCAGGTAGGACAAGGCCGCCTTGGCCGACTCCTGCATCACGTCGCCGAGCTTGCCCGTGATCTCCACCTTGCCCGAACCGGGCATGATGGCCGCCTCGACCATGAGGATTTCGCCGCCAAGCTCGGTATAGGCCATGCCCGTGCACAGCCCCACCCGGGGCGCGGGCTCCATCTCGCCGTAGCGGTGCTTGGGAATGCCCAGGTATGTCTGGAGGTTTTCCGGGGTGAGATCGAAGGTCTTTTCGGGCTCCTTGGCCTCCACCAGCTTGCGGGCCACCTTGCGGCACACGGACGCGATCTCGCGTTCGAGATTGCGCACCCCGGCCTCACGGGTGTAGCGCCGGATGACCTCCAGCAAGGCATTGTCGGTAAAGGACAGGTTCTCTTCCTTGAGGCCGTTTTGGCTGATGCTTTTGGGCAGCAGGAAGCGACGCCCGATCTGCATCTTCTCGGTTTCGAGATACCCCGGAATGCGGATGATCTCCATGCGGTCCTGTAAGGGCAGCGGGATGGTGTGGAGGGCATTGGCCGTGGTGATGAAAAATATCTTGGACAGGTCGTAGTCCATGTCCAGATAGTGGTCGCTGTAGGCGTAGTTCTGCTCGGGGTCGAGGACTTCAAGCAGCGCGGCCGAGGGGTCGCCCCGAAAATCCGTGCTCATCTTGTCCACTTCGTCCAGGCAAAAGACCGGGTTGTTGAATTTCACGCGCTTCAGCGACTGGATGATCTTGCCCGGCAAAGCCCCGACATAGGTGCGGCGATGGCCGCGAATCTCGGCTTCGTCGCGCACGCCGCCAAGGGACAGGCGCACGAACTCCCGGCCCATGGCCTTGGCAATGGACTTGGCCAGAGACGTCTTGCCCACGCCCGGAGGTCCGACCAGGCACAGGATGGGGCCCTTAATGCGCTCGACCAGGGTCTGCACGGCCAGGTATTCGAGGATGCGCTCCTTGGGCTTTTCCAGGCCGTAGTGGTCCTCGTCCAGGATGCGCTGGGCGTCGGTGATGTCCAGCTCGGTTTCCTGGTAAACGTTCCAGGGCAGGTCGAGAATCCACTCCACGTAGTTGCGCACCACGGTGTATTCGGCCGAGGACGGCGGGATCTGGCGCAGCTTTTTGATCTCGCGCAGGGTCTTTTCCCGGGCCTCCTCGGGCATGTTCTTCTCGTCCAGCCGCTTTTCGAACTCCACGGCCTCGGCCCCGGGATCGTCCTCGCGGCCCATCTCCTTGTTGATGGCCTTGATCTGCTCGTTTAAGTAGTATTCCTTCTGGTTCTTCTCCATCTGCTGCTTGACGCGGTTTTTGATGCGCTTTTCGATGGAGGAGATTTCGATCTCGCTTTGCAGATAGGCGTAGGTCTCTTCCAGGCGGCGGATGGGCTCGAGCTCTTCCAGCACGGCCTGCTTCTTGATGTAGTCCACCTTGAGGTGGGGCATGACCGCATCGGCCAGCCGTCCCGGCACGGTAATGGAATTGATGGCCAGGATGGTTTCCGGGGCCAATTTCTTGTTGATGCGGCCGTAGTGCTCCAGGGCCTCCTGGGTGGCCCGGATCAGGGCGTCGGATTCGGGTCCGTGGGACTCTTCCTCGGGCACGCGGCGCACGGTGACCATGGGATAGTCGGCGTCCTCGCCCACGCCCATGGTTTCGGCGTCCCATTCGGCCCGGTACAGGCCCTCG
Organism: uncultured Desulfovibrionaceae bacterium; assembly: GCA_964490985.1. Classification (GTDB taxonomy): domain Bacteria; phylum Desulfobacterota; class Desulfovibrionia; order Desulfovibrionales; family Desulfovibrionaceae; genus Solidesulfovibrio. The sequence continues at coordinate 10,136 of CAZBER010000077.1, forward strand.
AAAAGCACCTTGATGGTGCCGTCGGGCAACCGCAGCATCTGGAGGATCTTGCTCACCGTGCCCATGTCGAAGAGGTCTTCGGGGCCGGGCTTTTCGGTCTCGGGCGAGCGCTGGGCAACCAGGAATATTTTCTTGTCGTGGGCGGCCACGGCCTGCTCGATGGCCTTGATGGACGCCTCGCGGCCCACGAACAGGGGCGCGATGGAACGCGGGAACATCACCACTTCCCGCAGGCTCATCATGGGCAGGCGTATGGCATCGGCAGTGTATCGATTGTTGTCAAAGGAGAAACCAGTCATGCAACCTCCCGCTTACGGGGTTTCGTGTCGGCGTCTGCTGGGCCGGGCCGGATGTTTTGGCCCGGCCCTTTGCGGCAGATTGGATAGTAAGGCCGCAAATACCGTTGTCAAACGGGAGGAAAGGAGGTCAGGCCGACTTGACCTCCTGGTGGTAAAAGAGCAGCGGCTCGAGGCCCTTTTCCACCACGGCCTTGTTGATCACGCACTCCTTGACGCCGGTGAGGGACGGCAGCTTGTACATGATGTCGAGCATGATGCTCTCCATGACGTTGCGAAGCCCCCGAGCCCCGGTCTTGCGCTCAATGGCCTTTTCGGCAATGGCGTCCATGGCGTTCTTGGTGAAACGCAACCGCACCTTGTCCAGTTCGAAAAGCTTCTGGTACTGCTTGACCAGGGCGTTTTTGGGCTCATTTAAAATGCGCACCAGATCGTCCTTGGTCAGTTCTTCCAGGCTGGTGATGATGGGGATGCGGCCCACGAATTCCGGGATGAGTCCGAACTTGATGAGGTCGGCCGGATGGGTCTGGACCAGCATCCGGGATGCATTGTCGTCGTGGCGGGCCTCCACCTTGGCCCCGAATCCCATGGCCGTGCCGCGCATGCGCTGGCCCACGATCTTCTCCAGGCCGATAAACGCCCCGCCCACGATGAAAAGGATGTTGGCGGTGTTTAAGCGGATAAACTCCTGCTGGGGATGCTTGCGGCCGCCTTTGGGCGGGATGTTGGCCTCGGTGCCCTCGATGATCTTGAGAAGCGCCTGCTGCACGCCCTCGCCGGACACGTCCCGGGTGATGGAGGGGCTGTCGCCCTTGCGGGCGATCTTGTCGATCTCATCAATATAGATGATGCCCTTGCTGGCGGCCTCGATGTCGTAGTCGGCATTTTGCAGCAACTGGACCAGGATGTTCTCCACGTCCTCGCCCACATAACCGGCCTCGGTCAGGGTGGTGGCGTCGGCAATGGCAAAGGGGACGTTGAGTATCCGGGCCAGGGTCTGGGCGAGCAGGGTCTTGCCCGAGCCGGTGGGGCCGATCAAGAGGATGTTGCTCTTGTCGATCTCCACGTCGTCGGCGCCGGCGGCTCCGGCGTAAAAGACCCGCTTGTAATGGTTGTGCACGGCCACGGCCAGGATCTTCTTGGCCTGGTCCTGGCCGATGACGTATTCGTCGAGCAGGCGCTTGATCTCGGCCGGCGGCAAAAGCTTGCCGCCCTCGGCCTCCTCGCTCACGGATTCCTGGGCAATGATCTCATTGCAAAGCGAAACGCATTCGTCGCAGATATAGACGTCCGGACCGGCGATCAGCCGCTGGACCTCGTCCTGATTCTTGCCGCAAAACGAGCAGCACAGCTCGCCCGAAGCGGAAATCTTCTTCCTTGTCATACCGGAAAACCCACCCTGCCCGGCATGCCGGGCGCTTTTGGCCGGAGCCGACAGGCGCCTTAAGCCTCTTCGGGCTCCTTTTTCTCAAGAGGTTCCCTGGAGGTCAACACCTTGTCAATAAGGCCGTACGCCTTGGCTTCCTCGGCGCTCATGAAATAATCGCGCTCGGTGTCGAACCTGACCTTCTCGATGTCCTGGCCGGTGTGGCGGGACATGATTTCATTCAAGGATTCGCGAATCCGCAAAATTTCCCGGGCGTGGATGTCGATGTCCGTGGCCTGGCCCTGGAAGCCGCCCATGGGCTGATGGATGAGGATGCGGCTGTGGGGCAAGGCGTAGCGCATGCCCGTGGCCCCGGCGCACAGCAGCAGCGCGCCCATGCTGGCGGCCTGGCCCATGCACAGGGTGGACACCGGCGGCAGCACGTACTGCATGGTGTCGTAGATGGCCAGGCCGGCGGTAACAGAGCCGCCCGGCGAATTGATGTACATGAAGATCTCCTTCTCGGGATCCTCGGATTCGAGAAAGAGCAGTTGGGCGCAGATGAGATTGGCCACATGGTCGTCCACGGCGCTGCCGAGCAAAATGATGCGGTCCTTGAGCAGCCGCGAATAGATGTCGTAGGCCCGCTCGGAACGGCCGGTGGTCTCGATGACAATAGGGATGGTGGGCATTGCGTTCCCTTTTTGTGCCAGGTGACGGCGGCAAGCGACATATTTGTCGCTTCACCGTAACCGTCCATACCGCCCGGCTTCGGGGTTATGGGGCGCAGCGCCGCTGTTGCGGCCGCCCGCGGCCCGGTTGTTTCAAAATGGGTAGCAAAAAACAGGCCCCATGTCGCGCCTTCCTCAAAAAATATTCCTCCGCGGTTCTTGCACGAGGAGTCGTTTTTGAAGCCTGCGGCGACCAACGGGCTGCGCCCTTTGGAAACCCGTAACGGGTTCAGGGCGTTACAACGGAACGTCCTGTACCATTTCGCATGGCGTTTGGTTTTTGCAACGCCTCATATCCAGCCCGACAACCGCGTCCCGGCCCGTAGCTCCCCGGTACGGGATGCAGGCCGGCAGGGCTGCCTTTTTGACGCGACGGCGACTAAGGTAAGTACGTTTTCGCGCCCGGCAACCTCTTTTGAGCCCGGGCCGGCCAGAGCCATCGCGGCACGCCAAGCGCCTGCCGCGATGGCCCAAGAGGGCGTCCTCGAAATCCAAGGCCCGAACTTCGAGGCAACAGGTCTCGATGCCGTTTTTTCCTTAAAAAACATGATCTTTGCTTTTTAAGGATGTAGATTTTTTGTTGCATCCCTTAAAAAATACGTCAGTATTTTTTAAGAAAAAAAATAACCATTCAAGTGCGTTGGCTCCGGATTTCTATACCCTCTTTTCGAGGACACGACACTAGGCTTCCTCGGCCGGAGCCTCGCTGGCCGGGGCTTCCGTGGCGGCCGGCGCGACCTTGTTCACCTTGGCGTTGGCGTAAATGAAGTCCGCGGCCTTGTCCGCCAAAAGCTTGTCGCGCACCATGATCATGAGGTTTTGGTCCTCATAGTAGCGCTTGAGCAAAATGACGTCCTGGCCGGTCTGGCTGGACAGGCGGTAGAAGAAGGCGTCCATCTCCTGGGGGGTGACGGTCAGCTCTTCCTTGGCCGCCACGGCGGCGAGAAAAATCTGGGTCTTGACCATTTCCTCGGCCCGGGGCGTCATCTGGGCCTCGATCTCGGCCATGTCCTTGCCCGTGGCCTCCAGGCTCTTGCCCCGGCGCTCCAACTGGGTCACGAAATCCTCGACCATCTGGGCCCGGTGCTGTTCCACGGCCGCCGGCGGCAGGGGGAAGTCCAGCTTTTCCAGGATGGAATCCAGGAGCTTTTTCTGGGCCGCCGAGCGGTGCAGGTCTTCCCGGGACTTCTTGTAGGACAGGGTGATGGCCTCGCGCATCTTGTCCAGACTCTCGAAGTTGCCGGCCTTCTTGGCCAGCTCGTCGTCCACGGGCGGCAGGGTCTTTTCCTTGATGACGTGCACGGCCACTTTCATGGTCACGGTGCGGCCGGCCAGGTCGTGGTTGATGAAATCCGCGGGAAAGGTCATGTCGCCCTGACCTTCGCCGCCGGCAGGTATGGTTTTGACCAGGGCCTCGAATTCGGGCAGGGCCTGGCCCTCGCCCAGGGTCATCTCGAAATTCTCGGCGCGCACGCCAGGCACGGGCTGGCCGTTTTCAAAGGCCTCGAAGGTCACGGACACCACGTCCCCGTCCACGGCCTGACGGTTGTCGCTGATGGGCTTGACCTCGGCCAGGTTGCGGCGCAGCCGTTCGATCACGGCCTCGATGTCGGCCTGGTTCACCGCCACTTCCTCTTCGTCCACGTCCAGGCCCTTGTATTCGGGCAGGTCAAAGGCAGGGGCGTGCTCGAAGCTGAAGGAATAGGCCAGGGGCTCGTCCTTGACCAGATGGCCTTCGCTGACGTCCAGGCGCGACATGGGCGACATGTTGAGCTCGCCCATGATCTGGTTGATGTGCACGTTCATGAGATCGCCCGTGGCCTCGGCGGTGATCTCCTTCTTGAACCGGGACTCGATGAGGCTTGACGGAACCTTGCCCTTGCGAAAGCCCTTGATGTCGGCCTTGGAGCGGTACATGGCCACGGCCGTGGCCAGGGCGGCATTGGCCTCCTCGGCCGGGACGGTAACATTGACCTGTATTTTGACAGGCGTGATCTGCGTGACGGTATATTCCAAGGCGTCCTCCAAACTGCTCGCCCGGCCCGGACGCGGGCGGGGCGGATTGCGGATAGTGTTGGGAAATACGTTGCGAGTACGAAATAAATAATACTACAGGAAAGACATAAAAAAGGAAAGCATTATAAGCCGGGTTTCGCCAACGGCGGCCCATATCCCCCGCCGCCAGGCGTTTCCAGGCGCAGCACGTCCCCGGGCCACAGCCGGACGTGAAACTTGCCGGGCATGACTTCTTCCCGGCCCCCGCGCATCACCGCATTGACGCCGACTGCACCTTCCCCGCCGCCGGACAGGCCCCACGGCCCATGGGTCCGGCGCTCGGACAGCACCGTGACCTCGGCCGGGCATAGCATCTCGATCTCCCGAACCAGGCCGTCGCCGCCGGCAAACCGCCCGGCCCCGCCCGAGCCGGCGCGCACGGCGTAGCGCGCCACCCGCAGGGGATAGGCGTATTCCAGGGCCTCCACCGGGGTATTGAGGGTATTGGTCATGTGGCTGTGCACGGCCGCCTGGCCCGGCCCGGCCGCATGGGCCCCGGCTCCGCCGGCCAGGGTCTCGTAGTAGGTGAAGGCCGCGCCTGTGCGGGGATCGATGCCGCCCATGGCCGTGTTGTTCATGGTGCCCTGGGAAGCGGCCGGAATCCGGCCCGGCAGGGCCTGGGCCAGGGCCCGCAGGATCACGTCCACCAGTCGCTGGGAGGTCTCCACATTGCCCCCGGCCACAGCCGCCGGAAACCGGGCGTCCACCACGCTGCCGGGCCTGGTGCGAACCTCCAGGGGCCGCAGGCAGCCGGCATTGGTGGGGGCATCGGTTCGGGCCAGGCAGCGAAACACGTACAGAGCGGCGGACACGGCAATGGCCCGCACGGCATTGACGCTGCCCGCGGTCTGGGCGTCGCTCCCGGAAAAATCCAGCACCGCCCGGGAGCCGGCAATGGTCAGGACCAGGCGCAAGGCCACGTCGAGGCTGCCCGCGCCGTCGTCGTCCAGGAAATCCTCGGCCGCGTACGCGCCGTCCGGGATGGCGGCAACGACCTCGGCCACCAGCCGCTCGGCATAGTCCATAAGGGCCGTGGCGCAGGCCGTGACGGTTTCCCGGCCATGGGCCGCCACCAGGGATTCCAGGCGAATCATACCGGTGCGGTTGGCCATGATCTGGGCCGTGAAATCGCCCTCGCGCTCCTTTGGCGTGCGTACATTGGCCAGAAAAAGCCGCATGACGTCGGCCACGATTTCCCCGCCGGCCACGACCTTGACCGGCGGGATGACCAGGCCTTCCTGGAAAATCGAGGTGGAAAGCGGCATGGACCCGGCGGCCATGCCGCCCACGTCGGCGTGGTGGGCCCGGTTGGCCACGAAAAAAAGCGGCGCGTCGCCGCCGGCAAAAACCGGGGCCACGAGCGTAATGTCGGGCAGGTGCGTGCCGCCCCGAAACGGGTCGTTCACCATGACCATGTCGCCCGGGGCAAAATCGGCCTCGGCCATGGCCGCCTTGACCGAAAGCGGCATGGAGCCCAGGTGCACGGGAATATGGGCGGCCTGGGCCACCATGTCGCCGGCCGCGTCGAACACGGCGCAGGAAAAATCGCGGCGCTCCTTGATATTGGGGGAATAGGCCGTGCGCATAAGGGCCATGCCCATTTCCTCGGCCACGGAAGCGAACTTGTTCTTGAAGACTTCCAGGGTGATGGGAGAGATGTGCATGGTCATTCGGGGTGACAGCCGCCCTCTTCCTTCTTGCGCCTGGCCACGAATCGACAGGAAGCGCCGCCCTTGGCCCAGCAGTCGACCTCGCGCACCGTATATTCCTGGCCCGTGAAACCTTCCAGCAATCCCGCGATGAGCCCCTCACTATACGAGCATACCACCTTGTCCTGGGGCGGCAGGCCGGAGCAGTCGAGGTCCTCGGAAACAGTGATGACGAATCGTCCGCCCGCAAAATCCGCCTGGTTGAAATCAATGTCCCCCACGCCCATGTGCTTGAGCACGCGCCGCAAGGTCTGGACGAATTCCTCCACGTCCGTCAGATCGCCCAACAGTTGGGAATTGAAAAGTATGCCCACATTTTTTCCGGCCTCATAGAGCAAATCGTGGGACTGCTGCCGGCCGTATCGCGTTTCCAAGATATCCTTCATGGAATACAGCAGCAGGCGATACATTTCCAATCTGACATAAGGCCCGTAATTTGGCCTCCCGGTAGTCAGATCGCCGATGATGGCGTCCAGAGAAGAACCGGGAATGTTGATGGGCATAGGAATAACTCCCTTCGGACTGGCTATTTATTTTTGTTCGAAATAAGAAGCCACATCAATGCGACATTCTTCTGCCCCCAAACATTCCACAATATCATAATCCGTATTTTTTGAATACAAATCCAATGACAAATCAATATCCGCAATTTTGCAATGTCGGTTTTGCTGATCCAAAACAATGCGCACTTTGGGTCGCAGCATACAGTCTTCGTTCTGTTCGATGACGATGCCCTTGCGGCCGTCCCTGAGGATCACGATGGCCCCCAGCGGATAGACGCCCAAAAATTTTACGAATTTTTCAGCCAGGATAGGCAGGAAGGCGCTGTTTTTCAGGTTGAAGATGATGCAGAGGGCCTTGTGGCTGTGCATGGCCGGCTTATAGCATCGATTGCTGGTCAAGGCATCGAAGACATCCACGATGCTGATCAAGGCGGCAGTATTGCTGATCTGGGCGTAGCTGTAATTGTTCGGGTAGCCGCCACCGGCATATTTTTCGTGATGCTCCAGACAGGCCCGCTGGACATCCCTGGGCACCCCCTGGCACTGCGTCAGTACCTCGTGCCCAAGTGCCGGATGTTGCTTGATCAACTCGAACTCCGGCTCGGTCAATTTGCCTGGTTTGTTCAGTACTTCCGGAGGCACGAATATCTTGCCCAGATCGTGGAACAAGCCTGAATAGCCCAAGGCGGTGATGTTTTTTTCCCCCAGCCCCAGGTACATGCCAAAGGCAATGGCCAGGATGGTTACATTCAATCCATGGGTATAGGTATAGCTATCATACTCCCTGATTTTGGCAATGAAAGACAAGGCATCCAGATTCTCCGTGACGCTTCCGAGGATACCGTCGACGATAAGCCGCGCGTCATCCAATGGCACTGTACGATTCTTTTCAATATAGTCGGAAAGATCGCGCGCACGGGCAACAGCTTCTGAATAAAACTTCTCGGCCGGCGCGAAATGCTTGCACATTTCGGAAACAGAGCGGCGTTGATCTCGTTTTGAGACTTTATCGGTGAGAAGCTTCTGGTAATATCGTGTTACGTTTTGTCGGGCATCAACATTATCTTTGTAATAAACAGACTTATCGGTATCAATAAAAATTTCTGTAAATCCGCCATCAACAATGCTTGCGATTTGTTCCTGGGTTTTGATGTCCAATTCCGCACTGAAGATATGCGGGCTGTCCAGGTCGGTGAGTCCGGCATCGACCGTATGCATGCCGATCCTCAATTGGCTTATGGGTATTTTTTTGAGCATGGGGCACCCGTCAGAATGTGGTGGGAACCTGAAAGGACGGTTGCAATGTTCCGTCTTCCTTTCAGTCATCCAGAGGGATGTAATCCTGCCTCTTCCGAACAGGAAAAAACCACAGTATCGACGCTTGATGCATCAAGGCGTCATACTTCGATGACGATATTGCCCAAATCGTCCACCGTGGCCCGGGCTCCCGGCGGCACCAAGGTGGTGGCCGACGGCTCGGCCACCATGGCCGGACCGTCAAACACGTTGCCAGGCAGAAGTTTTTCCCGGTCATACCACTGGGCCGCCAGTTCCCGACCCTGCCAGATCAGGGGGCGCTCGCCGAGCCGGGCCGCTTCAATTCGAGTATCGGCCAGTTCTTCGGCCCGGTCAAACCCCGGTTTATCCGTGATCCCCCTGGCCCGAAGCCGCAGGTTGACCACTTCCACGGGCTGGCCCGCGTTGCGGTAGCCGTAGGTTGCCTCGTGCCTGGTGTGGAAAGCCGAGAAGGGATCGGCGTCCAGGCGCACCACCAGTTCGTGGGACTGGCCCTTGTAGCGCATGTCGAGCTGGCGCGTGAGCACCACCCGTCCCGGGGCCACGCCTTCGGCCGCCATGTCCGCCCTGGCCCTGGCTTCGAGGGGCGCAAAGCGCATGGCCAGCTCCACCACGTCCGTAGTCTGCGAGTCGAGCATCACGGTTTCCGAATAGTCCTTGACCACATCGGCCAGAAGCATGCCCAGGGCCGAGAGCAGGCCGGGGTGGCGCGGCACGAGCACGGTCCTGACCCCCAGAAGCCGGGCCAGGGACACGGCGTGCAGCCCCCCTGCCCCGCCAAAGGACAGCAGGGTGAAATCCGCCGGATCATGCCCCCGCTCCACGGAAATGACCCGAATGGCCCGCTCCATGGCCGCCTCGGCCACGGTGACAATGCCCTCGGCCGCCTCCACCGGGGTCAGCCTGGCCTGGCCGGCCAAATCCGCGAAAAGCGGCGGCAGACGGTTCGGATAAAGGGGCATGTCCCCGCCCAGGAACCGGTCCGGGGCCAGGCGGCCCAGAAACAGGTTGGCGTCGGTGACGGTCAGGGCATCTCCCTTGCCGTAGCAGGCCGGTCCGGGATCGGCCCCGGCGCTTTGGGGGCCCACCCGAAGCGCGCCGCCGGCGTCCATGGCGGCCAGGGAGCCGCCACCGGCCCCCACGGTGTGGATGTCGAGCATGGGCGTCTTGACCGGAATGCCGGCCACCGTAGCTTCCAGGGCCAGGGGCAAGCCGCCGTCCAGAAGCGAAACGTCGGTGGACGTGCCGCCCATATCAAAGGTGATGAGCTTGTCGAAGCCGGCGGCCTGGCCCACGGCCAAGGCCGCCACCACGCCGCCGGCCGGACCGGACAGAATGGTGCGCACAGGCTCGCGCCGGGCCGTGGCCGCCGTGACCAGGCCGCCGCTGGACTGCATGATGGAAAGGGACGCCTGCTCCCCGCCGCCCAGGCTGACGTCCAGGTCGGCCAGATAGGCGTCCATGACCGGAGCCACATAGGCATTGGCCACAGTGGTGGAGGCGCGCTCGAATTCGCGGAATTCGGCCAAAATTTCGTGGGAAAGGGATACGGCCAGCCCGGCCTCGGCCAGGGTCTGGCCGAGGAGCTTTTCCTGCTCGGGCCGCAAAAAGGAAAAAAGCAGGCACACGGCCACGCTTTGGGCGCCGGCAGCAGCCACCCGGGCGGCCGCGTCCCGGGCCTGGTCCGGGGAAAGCGCCTCCAGGACCGCACCTTCGGCCGTGACCCGGCCGGGCACGCCGAAGCGCAAGGCCTCGGGCACCAGGCACGGTTCCTTGCGGCTGGTGAGATCGTAGAGTTCGGGCCGGTTCTGGCGGCCAATGGCAATGACGTCCGTGAAGCCGGCATTGGAAACGTAGGCCGTCACCGCGCCCTTGCGCTCCAGGATGGCGTTGGTGGCCACGGTGGAGCCGTGGACCACCTTGCCGAAGGGAACGCCCAGCCGGGCCAGGCCGTTAAGCACGGCCCGGGCCGGATTGTCCGAGGTGGACAGGAGCTTGACCGTGGCAAAGGCGTCGCCGTGGCGACAGATGACATCGGTAAAAGTGCCGCCCGTGTCCACGCCGACAACGATCATGGCCCCCCCTTTCCCCCCGCGCACAAAAGGGGGGCGCGCCGGGGAACGCTTTTTCCAAGCGTTCCCCGGCCGCTTATGCTTACAGGTTTTTCTCCAGCAGTTCGCCGAAGGCGGCGCAGCCGACCGTGGTGGCGCCCGCGATCTGGTCGGCCAGGTCCACGGTCACCTTTTTGCCGGCAATGGTCTTGTTCATGGAGTCGTGGATAAGCTTGGCGGCCTCGTTCCAGCCCATATGCTCGAGCATCATGGCGCCGCTTAGGATCAGGCTGCCAGGGTTGGCCAGGTCCTTGCCGGCCAGGGCCGGGGCAATGCCGTGGGTGGGTTCGAAAAAGGCCAGTTTTTCGCTCATGTTCACGCCCGGGGCCAGGCCGAGCCCGCCGACCTGGGCGGCCAGGGCGTCGGAGATGTAGTCGCCGTTTAGGTTGGTGGTGGCGATGACCGAGTAGTCCTGGGGCCGCATCAGGGCCACCTGGAACATGTTGTCCGCGATGCGGTCCTTGATGACCACGGGCTTGCCGCCGCCGGCCGCGGCCTCCTCCTCGGTCATGACCGAATCCGCGAACTCCTCCCTGGCCACGTCGTAGCCCCAGGCCCGAAACGCGCCTTCGGTGAACTTCATGATGTTGCCCTTGTGCACCAAGGTGACGCTCGGGCGGCCGGTATCCACGGCAAACTGGATGGCCTTTCGCACCAGGCGCTTGGACCCGGCCGGGGTCATGGGCTTTATGCCCACGCCGGCGGTGTCCTCCACCTTGGCCCCGAGCTCGTCGCGCAAAAAGGCAATGAGCTTTTTGGCCTCAGGCGTGCCCGAGGCGTATTCGATGCCGGCGTAAACGTCCTCGGTGTTTTCCCGGTAGATGACCATGTCCACCAGGTCCGGCCGCTTGACCGGCGATTCGATGCCCGTGAAATAGCGGATGGGCCGGATGCAGGCATAGAGGTCGAGCACCTGACGCAGGGTGACGTTCAGGCTGCGAAAGCCGCCGCCCACCGGCGTGGCCAGGGGGCCCTTGAAGGCCAGCTCGGCTGTTTGCAGGGCGTCCAGGGTAGCCTGGGGCAAATACTCGCCGGTTTCCTTGTAGGCCTTGCCGCCGGCCAAAAGCTCCTTCCAGACCAGCTTGCGGCTGCCGCCATAGGCCTTGGCCACGGCGGCATCCAGGACCGGCCGACCGGCCTTCCACACATCCGGCCCGATGCCGTCGCCCTCGATCCAATAGACCGTCTTTTCCATGCGCCTGCGCTCCTCTTGGGAAATTTCGAACAAAAACGTTTGGGCATAAAAAGGGAGAGCGCCATTTGTCAACCAACGGCCCGGCGTCCCATCCCCCCAAGGCCCGGGCGGCGCTGCGAAAAAAGCGGCGGCGTCCTCGGCAAAGCGCCGGCGACTTACGGAGCGGCCGCCACCGGAGCGGTGGCGGCATACCGCTTGAACTTCTGGGTAATATTGTCCTCCAGCCAATGGCTGTCCCACCATTCGATGGGAATGACCGGCCGGCCGGCCAGCAGCATGGCGAAATGCAGTTGATCGCCTGGGGCCAGGCCCGTGGCGCCGGTCTCGCCGATGCGGTCTCCCTTTTTCACCGCGTCCCCCACCGCAACGCCAGCCGACGACAGATGGCCGTAAAAGCTCATCAGGCCCAGGCCATGGTCAATGACCACGGCCTGGCCGTAGACGCCAAGGGGTCCGGCAAAGACCACCTTGCCGTTGTTGGCGGCCGGAACCGGGGCATGGGGTACGGAGGCGAGGTCAATGCCCAGGTGCTGCTCG
>CAZBER010000078.1:0-21272 GCA_964490985.1 uncultured Desulfovibrionaceae bacterium
GCCCCTTGCCGGGTCCAGGGCAGAGCCCTGGCCGCCAGAGGCATTGACCGCAGCAGCAGCATCCTGGCCGCCGGGGGCATACCCCGGGCAGAGCCCCGCAGCGTCGGGATCATGACGCGCCAGGTTGGCGCGGGCGCGGTCGAAGCTTGTGGTGGCGTAGCAGTAGCAGCAGCCGAACTGGCAGGTGTCGTAGGCCCCGATGTCCCGGCTGGGGGCGCAGCCGCAGCGGTCACGCTGGTGCGGGTCCTTGGTGGCGGACACGGGCTTGCCGGTATGCCGGGCGATCCAGTCCGGGTCGATGCAGCGGCCGGGCGCGATGCCGGCCGCCTCCAGTGTCTCGGGCTGACAGCAGGTAAAAAGCGCCATGCCCTGGGCGGCGGCCATGTCCCGCAAATCGAGCAGCAGTTTGACGGATGCTTCCGAATCCGGGGGCGAGAGTTCGATGCCGTGGCGCTTGAGGGCGGCCATGCGGCCGGCGATTTTGCGGTACGGCTCCATGAAACTGACCATGACCCGGTCCGTCTGGCCGGCCAGGGACGCGGCCAGGCGTTCGAAGGTCCGGCGGTGCCAATCCAGGGGCGTGGCATTGGTCAGGACAATGGGATCGTAGCGCCAGGTGACGCGCCCCGGGCCGAGGGTTTCGGCCAGAGCGACGAATGCCGGCACGGACGCGGCCGGCTGCGGGCATTTGGGGTCAAGGGCCTTGGGGTTGGCCATGAGGGTGAACAGGAAAAAGGGCTCGTGGCCCATGGCCAGGATTTCGGGAAGATGCGGGATCAGGGGCCGGGGATCGCGGGTCCAGAAGACAATGGCCGAGACGTCGGCGGCGGCCAGGGACACCCGGGACACCTGGGCCGGGTTGAAGGGGTTTTTGACCTCGCAGCATCCGGCCCGCAGGCGGTTTAGGAACCAGCGGGCGTAAAAGGCCGGGATGTCCGTGCGGCGGCTGGCGCTTATGATCACGCACCTTCCCCGAGCCGCAGGATGGCGGCGAAGTCCGCCTCGGGCAGCATGGAGCCGCCCGTGGCCCAGATGACGTGCACGGCGTTGGGGCCGGCCAGGGCGGGGAATGCGCCGCTGGCGAGGACGGTTTGCGGCCCGGCCGCTCCGGCCGCGCCCGCGGGTTCCAGGCGAACCCCAGCGTCGCGCCACAGCGCGGCCACGTATCCGGCCAGGGCATCGTCGGCAACGGTATAGACCCCGTCCACCACGGGTTTCATGAGTTTTCCCACAAAGCGCGAGGGCCGAGCCACGGCCAGGCCGTCGGCCAGGGTGCGGCCGGTCAGGCCGATGTCGTGCACGGAGATGTCGGCATGGCGGCCCGTGGCCAGCCCGAGCAGCATAGCCGGGGCCTGGACCGGCTCGGCGAAAAAGGCCAGGGCCGCATCGCCCAGGGCCAGGCGCGCGCCCAGGGCAATGCCGCCGGGCGCGCCGCCCACGCCGCAGGGCAGATGCAGGCACAGGGGGCTCGCCGGCCCGACCGCGATGCCCTGGGCCGCGAGCTGGGCGGGCAGGCGCAGGCCGGCCACGGCATAACCCAGAAAGAGGTCCAAGGAATTTTCGTCGTCAATGAAATGGGTGCGGGCGTCTTGTGCCGCTTCGGCCCGGGCCGCGGCGCAGGCCCTGGTGTAGTCGCCGGCGTGCTCCACCACCGTGGCCCCCAGGCCGCGCAGTTTTTCCTTTTTCCAGGCCTTGGCCTCGGCGGACATGTGCACGGTCACGGCAAAGCCCAAGGCTCGGCCCATGATGCCGATGGACAGGCCCAGGTTGCCGGTGGAGCCCACGGACAGGGCATGGCCGGCAAAGGCCCGGCGGGCGGCCGGAGCGGCCAGGCGGCCATAGTCGTCGCCGATGCCGGACAGGAGTCCTTCGGCCAGGGCGATATTTTCGGCCACCACCAGCACGGCATGGATGCCGCCCCGGGCCTTGACCGATCCGGCCACGGGCAGGTCATGGTCGGCCTTGAGATAGAGCTGGCCGGCCAGGGGAACGCCCCGGCGGCGCAGGCGCGTGGCAAAGTCGGGCACGGGAAACAGGTCGGATTCGATGATGCCGCCTGTTGCGGCCAGCTCCGGAAAGAGCCGGGCCAACAGCGGCGCGAACCGGGCCAGCCGGTCCGAGGCGGCCTGGATATGGTCGCGCGCGACGGAAAGGCCGTCCAGCGCCAGGGCGAGCGGTTGGCGGTTGGGGTTTTTCCAGAAAAACGGCGTGGCCGAGCGCAGGGCGTGTTCGGTGGCGGCGTCCATGGCGGCAGGATACCCCAAAGCCGGGGCCTCGGAAATGCCCTCCTTTACCCCCGCCCGGTCCTGCATTATCCTCATTTGCACCATGAAATTTCACGTCATCACCATGGGCTGCCAGATGAACGTCGGCGACGGCGACTGGCTGGCCCGTTCCCTCAAATCATATGGATTCACTCCGGCCCCGGAAGACGAGGCCGATATCTATATCCTTTTTACCTGTTCGGTGCGCGAAAAGCCGGAACTCAAGGTGGCCAGCGAACTGGGCCGCCTGGCCGGGCACCTGCGGCGAAATCCCCAGGCCTTTGTGGCCGTGGGCGGCTGCGTGGCCCAACAGTTGGGCACGGCCTTGTGGAACCGCTTCCCCATGGTGCGCCTGGTGTTCGGCTCCGACGGCATCCAGACCGCGCCCCAGGCCATTGTCCGCCTGGCCGAAGAGCCCGGCCTGCGCCTGTCCCTGCTCGATTTCACCGCCTCCTACCCCGAGCGCGAGCAGGCCTGGCCCGACGCCAGCCTGCCGCCCCGGGCGTTCGTCTCCATCATGCAGGGCTGCAACAACTTCTGCGCCTACTGCATCGTGCCGTTCGTGCGCGGCCGCCAGAAATCCCGGGCCAAGGAGGCGATTTTGGCCGAATGCCGGGACCTGGCCGAGCGGGGGGTGCGCGAGGTGACGCTTCTGGGCCAAAACGTCAACAGCTACGGCCTGGACGCCGCCGGCGACGGCACGTCCTTTGCGGAACTGCTCGACGCCGTGGCCGCCATTCCGGGTATTGCCCGGATACGCTTCACCACCTCGCATCCCAAGGACTTGAGCGACGACGTCATTGCCCGGTTCGCCTCCCTGGATGCGCTGTGCCCGGCCCTGCACCTGCCCGTGCAGTCCGGGTCCGACGCGGTGCTTACGCGCATGGGCCGGCGCTACACGGCCGACGCCTACCGGACCCTGGTGGACAAGCTGCGCCGCGCCCGGCCGGACATCGCCCTGTCCACGGACTGCATCGTGGGCTTTCCCGGCGAGACCGAGGAAGATTTTCAGCAAACATTGCGCCTCGTGCGCGAGGTTGGGTTTGAAAGCGGCTTCTCCTTCATGTACGGTGATAGGCCTGGAACCGTGTCGGAACGCATGGAACCCAAGATCGCCCGGGAGGTGAAGGCGCGGCGGCTGGCCGAACTGCAAACCCTGCTCGACGATCTGCTGGCCAAGGCCCTGGTCGGGCAGGTCGGCCGCCGCACCCACGTCCTGATCGAAGGCCCGAGCAAACGGGCGGCCGACGCCCCGTCCTGGCGCGGCCGCGATCCGGGCGGGCGCATCGTCAACCTGACCCTGCAGCGTGGGGCGGGCGCAGCAGACGCCACGGGGCGCATCGTGCCGGCGCGCATCATCCTAGCCAAGAAGCACTCCCTGCTGGGGGAGGCGGAGGCCGACCATGATTGAAATGAAAGTCTTCGGGCTGGCCCTGGACGAGGAATCCCAGGTTCCGGTGCTCATCCTCAAGGATATGGACGAAAAGGCCATTCTGCCCATCTGGATCGGGGCCATGGAAGCCATGGCCATTTCCCTGGCCTTAAACGAGGTCAAGCTGCCCCGGCCCATGACCCACGATCTGCTGCTGCGTATGATCGAGTCCCTGGATGCCCATGTGGTGGCCATCAACGTCACGTCGCTCACCGACGGCACCTATTACGCCGATATCGAGGTTGAGGTGGAAGGCGGCATCCGCCGCATCGACAGCCGTCCGTCCGACGCCATCGCCCTGGCCCTGCGGGCCAAGGCCCCCATCCTGGTGGCCGAATCCGTGCTGACCCAGGTGGCCAACGAATCCAAGGAAGCCTCGGTGGTGGCCTTTTCCAGCGACGACTCGGACAAGTGGACGGAACTGCTCGAAAAATTCGACCTGGATGACACCAAATACAAAATGTGAGCCATGATCGACCTGCACACCCACACCACCTTCTCCGACGGCGTCCTCATCCCCTCCGAACTGGCCAGGCGCGCGGCCAAGGCCGGCTACCGGGCCATGGCCATGACCGACCACGCCGACATTTCCAACCTGGACCTCATCCTGACCAACATCGGCCGGTTCGTGGCCGAAACCGGCCCGTTTCTGGCGGTAGACGTGCTGTGCGGGGTGGAGATCACCCACGTGCCCCCACCTCTTATCCCGCATCTGGTGGCGCTGGCCCGGGAACGCGGGGCCTCCATCGTGGTGGTCCACGGCGAAACCATTGTGGAGCCCGTGGAAACCGGCACCAACCTGGCGGCCATCGAGGCCGGCGCGGACATCCTGGCCCACCCGGGCCTCCTTACCCCGGAAGAGGCGGAACTGGCCGCCGAGCGGGGCGTGGCCCTGGAAATCACCACGCGCAAAGGCCACAGCCTGACCAACGGCCACGTGGCCTCCCTGGCCCGCCGCTTCGGGGCTAAGCTGGTCATCAACAACGACGCCCATGCCCCGGAAGACCTGGTGTCCCAGGAACGGCGCAAAAAAGTGGCCCTGGGCGCGGGCCTTTCCCACGAGGAATACCTCCAGGCCGAAGCCAATTCCCGGGAGCTCGTCTCGCGCATCATCGGAGCCGGCCGCATGGGATAGTCGTGCTTGAAGCCTCCGGCGGCCAAAGGGCTTTGCCCTTTGGAAACCCGTGACGGATTTGGCGATTTTGCGCCTTTTGTCGTCCCCCTCTTTCGGAACGTCGCGTTTCGCCTTATGCTTGCGGCGTTCGCCCCCCGGCGGACCGAGCAGCAACCAGCAAGGAGTGGACATGACCAGACGCTTGACCCTCGCCGTGCTTCTGTTGACCGTACTGTCCCTGTCCGGCTGCGGCTACAACCAGATGCAGACCAACGAAGAGGCGGTCAACGCCGCCTGGGGCAACGTGGAATCGGCCCTGCAACGCCGCATGGACCTGATCCCCAACCTGGTGGAAACGGTCAAGGGCTACGCCAGCCACGAAAAAGACACCCTGACCGCCGTGGTGGAAGCCCGGGCCCAGGCCACCCAGGTGAAAATCACGCCCGACACCCTGTCCGATCCCCAGGCCATGGCCGCCTTCCAGGCCGCCCAGGGCCAGATGCAGTCCGCCCTGTCGCGCCTTCTGGCCGTGGTGGAAAACTATCCCCAGCTCAAGGCCGACCAGAACTTCCGCGACCTGCAAAACCAGCTCGAAGGTACGGAAAACCGCATCAACGTGGCCCGGCAGCGCTACAACCAGGCCGTGGAAACGTACAACGCCTCCATCCGGGTCTTCCCCAATTTCATCACCAATTCCCTGCTCCTGCACTTGAAGCCCAAGGAATACTTCAAGGCCGACGAAGCCGCCAAGACCGCGCCCAAGGTGAAATTTTAACGCCTCCGGCGAGCTGGGGCGCTGCCCCAGACCTGCCAGGGCTCTGCCCTGGACCCGTCGGGGGGATCATCCCCCCGGACCCCTGGATGGAGGAACAATGATGCGAGCGTCCTTTTGCCCATTGGGGGGCCGGTGGAGGCGCCAGGCCCGCCGCAAGGGCGGTCCAGGCGGGGCAATGCCCCTTCTGGCCGCCGAAGGCATCCTCACCCTGCTCTTCCTCCTGACCCTGGCCGCCTCGGCCATGGCTTTGGCCGTGCCCCAACTGACCGGACGAGTGGTGGACAATGCCCACATGCTCTCGTCCGGGGCGATCAGCCGGCTGGACGCGCAGTTGGCCCAGTTCGAGCGCACGGACTCCACCCAGGTGGTCATCCTGACCATCCCGTCGCTGGAAGGCGAATCCCTGGAGGAATACACCATCAAGGTGGCCCAGGCCTGGGGCATCGGCCGCAAGGGCAAGGACAACGGCGTGCTGCTCCTGGTGTCCAAAGCCGACCGCAAGGTGCGCATCGAGGTGGGCTACGGCCTGGAAGGCCGACTCACCGACGCCCTGTCCGGCCGCATCATCGACTACGCCATTGTGCCGGCATTCAAGGCCGGCAACTTCGACGCGGGCATCGAGGCCGGCGTCACGGCCATCATCGAGGCCGTGCGGGGCGAATACCAGGGCGAGCCGGCCAAGGAACGGCGGGGACAAAACCATGACAGCGCCTTTTTCGGCCTGTTCATCCTGGCCATGATCCTGACGGCCGTGCTGTCGGGCCTGCCGGCTCTGCTGCGGGCCGGCATCTTCGGCGTGGTCATGCCGGTAGTGGGGGCGTTTTTCGCCTTGCCCCTGGCCCTGCTCGGACTGCTTTTCATCGGGGGCGTGGTGCTCGGGCTCATCGGCCCCTTCCTGTTCCGTTCCGGCCGGGGCGGGGGCGACGGATTTTACGTGGGTGGCGGCGGGGGCGGCTTTTCGGGCGGCGGAGGCGGTTTCTCCGGCGGCGGCGGGTCGTTCGGCGGCGGCGGCTCCTCGGGAAGCTGGTAGGAGGCAGGCATGCGCAAGCTCATGGAACGTTTTCTGGCTGCGGCCGACCGCGACGCGGTGGTGGCGGCGGTGCGCGCGGCCGAGGAAAAGACCTCGGCCGAGATCGTGCCCATGGTGGTGGCCTCCAGCGACTCCTATCCCAAGGCCGAGATGGCCTGCGCCGTGGCCGTGGGGCTTTTGGCCGGGGTGCTGGGCAATCTGGCCCTTGGCCGCCAGGGCATGTGGTCGTTTCTGGTCCTTTTCGGCCTTTTCGCCCTGGCCGCGTTCGAGGCGGCCAAACGCTGGCCGCCCCTCAAGCGGGTCTTCGTCTCCCGGGAACGGGCCCTGCACGAGACCCGGCAGGCGGCCCAGGCCGCGTTTTGCGCCCACGACCTGGCCGCCACCCGGCAGCGCAACGCCGTTCTCCTGTATGTCTCGGTATTCGAACATCTGGTCCTGATCCTGCCGGACCGGGGACTGGCGGCCAAAGTCGACCAGCGTGTCCTGGACGCCGTGGCGGCCGAACTCTCCCAGGGCATCCGGGCGGGCCGGCCGGCCCAGGCCCTGGTGGCGGCCATCGAGGCCCTGGCCCAGGCGGCCGCGCCCCATTTTCCGCCGCAACCGGACGACGTCAATGAACTGAAGGACCTCATCCTGCTCTGATTCCGTTTCATTTTCGTTTTTTGGCCAGGCCGCGGTTGCAATCGGGCGCGCCTGTGGCATATTGGTTTCCATGCTTCTAAAAGGCCGGCCTTGGGCCGAACCCATAAAGGAGGACGCATGGACCAGTATCATGAGCCTGTCGCCGAACTCACTCCCCAGGATCGGGACTTCGTTCGGGCGATCACCAGCATCAAGGAAGAACTGGAAGCCATCAACTGGTACCACCAGCGTGTGGTGGCGGCCACGGACCCGCAGATCAAGGCCATCATGGCCCACAACCGCGACGAGGAGATGGAGCACGCCATCATGGGCCTGGAATGGCTGCGCCGCAACATGCCGGGCTGGGACGCGGTGATGCGCACCTATCTCTTCACCACCGGGGACATCACCGCCCTGGAAGACGCCGCCACGGCCTCGGGCGAGGAAACGCCGGGCGGCGCGCCCGTGGCCCCGGCCACGTCGGCCTCAAGCTCGGGTTCGCTCGGCATCGGCAGCCTCAGGGGCGCCCGATAAGTCCCGGGCCGCGTTTCAAAAACGTTCGTTGCTTTCGAAACGCACCACTTTCGCACCAAACGCCACGGCATGGAGGGCCTTGCGCCCTCGGCGCATGCCGTACCAGGAGGAGACGCCATGGATATCCTCAAACGCGACCTGGCCCCCATCACCGCCGCTGCCTGGCAGGCCGTGGACAACCGCGCCCGCCAGAACCTGACCAGCATGCTGTCGGCCCGCCGCGTGGTGGACGTGACCGGCCCGCTGGGCTGGGAATACGCCGCCGTGCCTCTGGGCCGCATCGACTACAGCCACCCGCAGTCCGTTTCGGGCATCACTTACGGCCTGCACCAGGTCAAGCCGCTGGTCGAGGTCAAGGTCCCCTTCACCTTGGATATCGCCGAGATCGACAACGCCGCCCGGGGCGGCAAGGACATCGACCTGACCGGCCTGGACGAGGCGGCGGAGAAGCTCGCCCGATTCGAGGAAGAGGCCATCTACCACGGTTTCGCCCCGGCCGGCATCAAGGGCCTGTCGGAAGTCTCCAGCCAGTCGCGCATGACCGTGGGCGGCAATCCCGAGGACATCGCCGAGAGGGTGTCCCAAGGCCTGACCGCCCTGCGCAAAACCTCGGTGGAAGGCCCCTACGCCCTGGTGGTCGGTCCCGAGATGTGGGTGGCGCTGTCCGGCCATGTTCGGGGCTATCCCCTGTCCCAGTACCTGGAGACCATGCTCGGCGGCGACGTCATCGTCAGCCCGTTTATCGAGGAAGCCTACCTGCTCTCCACCCGGGGCGGCGATCTGGAGATGACGCTCGGCGGCGACATCGCCATCGGCTACGCCTCCCACGACACCGAGAAGGTGGCGCTTTTCCTGCTGGAATCCTTCACCTTCCAGGTGCTCGACCCGACCGTGGTGGTGCGCCTGGATTTTAGCGGCAAATAAGCGACATGGGCCCGGCCGAAGTCCGCTTCGGCCGGGCCGGGTTCGGAGGCCGCCATGCCCGCACGCGCGGTTCCGTTCGTTTCGCTGTTCCTGGCCGCCTGGCTCCTGCCGATCGTCGCGGCCCTGGCCGGTGTCCCGCCTCCCCTTCCCCCGGCCGGCCTGGAGGCCGTGCCCACGACCATTCTTGCCGCCCCGCCCTTTCCCGGCCCGGATGCCGGCCCGCCCAGGGGGCCTTCGCCCCTGCGCCTGGTCCCGGTTTCGGTCAAACCCAACGCCATCATCGACGAGGAACGTTGGCTGGCCCGAAACGGCCTGACCCTGCCGGTCCTTTCCCGGGACGTTCTGATTGCCGCCGGCTATCCGGCTGCGGTCTCGGGCCGCCCCCTCCGCTTCGCCGTGTCCTGTCCGCACCGGTTCCTGATCGGCTATGGCGACGTGCTCTACGGCCTGGACCCGCAAACCGGGCAGCCGGCCTATGCCCTGGATTTCACCGCCTGGCGCGGCCAGCACCTGGCCAGGCCCAAAGAGGCGGCATACACGGCCCAGGAGCTGCGCTACGCCTGGGAAGACGGCGATGTGCTCTACGTCGAGCACGCCCACATGACCTATGCCGCCTCGTCCGGCCGCAAAAACGCCTCTGTCTCGGCCCTGGCCGTACGGGACGGGCGGCTGCTGTGGCGTTCGGCGGCCCTGACGGCCAATGCCGGCAATTTCGTGGTCCTGGAAGATGTGCTGCTCACGGGCTACGGCTTCACCCAGGAGCCGGATTTCCTCTTCATCCTGGACCGGGCCACAGGCCAGACCCTGGCCCGGCAGGCCCTCAAAAGCGGCCCGGACTGGCTCGTACTCCGGGAGGGGCGGCTTTTCGTGCGAACCTACAATATGGATGCGGTTTACCGACTCGAACGCTGAAAAAAGCCTGGGCGTATCGAGACAACATATTGAAATATAAAATTCTATTTGAAAGCAAAGCGTTGCCGGCCCGAACTATCACGATTTTATTTTTTTGGTGATTGTAAGAATATATCTTTCTTTAATAATTGATATTAATAAAAACTTTGATGACACGAAAAAAATAATTTGCGTGTGAGTAATAAATGCATTATCTCTTTTGCAACACAAGGCGACAACGCCGACGGCAGGTAGTACCTTGGTTTGTCTCTTCAACCCTTAACAGCAAGGAGGCGGCATCATGAAAGTCAGCGCCCGCAATCTGATTCCCGGCACCATCAAGAACGTCACCTTGGGCATGGTCAACGCGGAAGTGGTCATCGAAGTGGCCCCTGGCGTGGAAGTCGTGTCCGTGATCACCAAGCATTCGGCCGAGGCCATGGGCCTGAAGGCCGGCAACAAGATCAAGGCCATGATCAAGGCTTCCAGCGTCATGGTCGTCACCGACTAGCAGCGCGACGCCAACCCTCACCATACGAAAAGCCCGGTCGCATCCCTGGATGCGACCGGGCTTTTTTGCGGCAATGGAGCCCAACCGGCTCAATAATAGGTCTTGCCGTAGGGTGTGGTGACCGGAGCCGTGGGTACGCCGGTCAGCGTGGCGGCGTAGCGGTGGGTGGAATAGCGGCCGAAGCGCAGGTCCTTGTCTTCGGCGCTGTGCCAGCGGCGGCTGTCTTCCATGTAGCCGTCGAGGCCGAGGTACGAGCCAGACTGCTTTTGCGCGGCGCATCCCCACAGCACGGCCGTTGCCATGCAAACCAAAAGTATTCGCATCACCCCTCCGCTATTTGCTTTTTTCCTCCTCCTACACAGCCTTACCAGCCTTGGCCAGAGGGCACAGACTCACCTGCGCGAGATTTTCCCCCTTACTTCCCCGATACAGGCCTTGCTTTTGTCCCTGCCTTTCTTTTTGCCCGAAGGGCTGGCGCTCGTGGGGCCGCAATTGCCCGGGCGTCAAGGCGGCTTTGCGCCTTGTGCCGCCCGGGCAATTGCGGCCCCACACGACGGATCGACGCCCGCCACCCGCCGCCCCGCCCGGCCAAACGGGTCGGGGGGTCCGGGGGGAGTGACTCCCCCCGGCGGGTCCAGGGCAGAGCCCTGGCAGGGTCCGGGACAGCGTCCCGGCGCTGCCCCGCTAAATGCCGCCGCCGTCGGTGATGACGACGCCGCCGGCGCCTTGCTGCACGATGCGGGAATACGGGGGCACGTCGTTGACCACCCAGACGTTGCCGCCGACCACCGCGCCCTTGCCGATGGTGATGCGGCCGAGCACCGTGGCCCCGGAGTAGACGACCACGTCGTCCTCCACCACGGGATGGCGGGGGATGCCTTTGACCAGCACGCCGGATTCGTCCTTGGGGAAGCTTTTGGCGCCCAGGGTGACGCCCTGGTACAGGCGCACGTTGTTGCCGATGATGCAGGTTTCCCCGATGACCGTGCCTGTGCCGTGGTCGATGAAGAACCGCCGGCCGATGGTGGCTCCGGGGTGGATGTCGATGCCGGTCTGGGAATGGGCCATCTCGGTGATGATGCGGGGGATGAGGTCCACGCCCAGAATGTGGAGCTCGTGGGCCACCCGGTAATGGGTGAGCGCCGTGAGGCTGGGGTAGCAGAAGATGGTTTCGCCCGGGCTGCGGGAGGCCGGATCGCCCTCGAAGGCGGCCTGGGCGTCCTCGGCCAGGCATTCGCGGATGGTCGGCAGGGTAAGCAGGAACTCGCCGGCCAGCTTCCGGGCCCGGGCGTCGCAGTCCTGGCAGTTGCCGGCCCGGTCCAGCTCGCAGAAAAAGCAGTAGCCGCGCCGCACCTGATCCGTAAGCAGCTTGTACACGGCGTCCAGGTTGGCGCCGATATGGTAGCGCATGTTTTCCGGGGTGATGTCCGAGTGGCCGAAATAGCCTGGGAAGAGAACGGCCCGCAGCCGTTCCATGATCTCCACCAGGGCCGCCACCGAGGGCATGGGCTCGTCGTGCAGCGGCCGGTGGTAGACCTTTTCATAGGAGGAGGCGTCGCACAGCATTTCCGCCACCCATTCCACGGGGCTGTGCTTTTGGGGGCGCGGCGGCACGATGTCGGCCATGGACTTATGCCTCCTCGGTGAAAAGCGGGGTGGACAGATACCGTTCGCCCGTGTCGCAGACCACGAAAACCACCACCTTGCCGGCATTTTCCGGCCGACGGGCGATCTCCACGGCGGCATGGGCATTGGCTCCGGAGGAGATGCCGCACAGGATGCCTTCCTCGCGCAGAAGCCGCCGGGCCATGCGGAAGGCGGCCTCGTTTTCCACGGTGAACACCTCGTCGATGAGTGTCCGGTCCAGCACTTCGGGTACGAACCCGGCGCCGATGCCCTGGATGGCGTGGGGGCCGGGCCGGCCGCCGGACAGGACCGGCGAGGCGGCCGGCTCCACGGCCACGGCGCGAAATGAGGCCTTTTTGGGCTTGATGGCCTGGGCCACGCCGGTCAGGGTGCCGCCGGTGCCCACCCCGGCCACGAAGATGTCCACCGCACCGTCCGTGTCTTCCCAGATTTCCGGCCCGGTGGTCAGGGCATGGATTTCCGGGTTGGCCGGGTTGGCGAACTGCTGGGGCATAAACGCCCCGGGCAGGCTTTGGGTCAGTTCCGTGGCCCGCTCCACGGCCCCGCGCATGCCGTCCTTGGCCGGGGTCAGGATCAGCTCGGCCCCGAAGCCGCGCAACAGGGCCCGGCGCTCCACGCTCATGGACTCGGGCATGGTGAGCATCAGCCGGTAGCCGCGCACGGCGCACATGAAGGCCAGGCCGATGCCGGTGTTGCCGCTGGTGGGCTCCACCACCACCGTGCCCGGCCCGACCTTTCCGACCCGCTCCGCCGCCCGGATCATGGCCACGCCGATGCGGTCCTTGACCGAGGAGCAGGGATTGAAGGATTCGAGCTTGGCCGCCACCCGGGCCGCGCACCCCTCGGCCACCCGGGACAGCCACACCATGGGCGTGCCGCCCACGAGTTCGGTCATGTCGTTGGCAACGCGCATGCTTCCCCCTTTGTCGGTATTCTCCGGGACCGGTTCTTAACAGGTGCAAGCCGCCTTGGGCACGGACTCGTCGGTATAGGGCGACATGCGCCGCAGGGTTTCGATAATCGACGGCAGCTTGTCCACGACCAGGTCCACGTCCTCCTCGGTGGTGTAGCGCGAGAGGCTGAAGCGCACCGAGCCGTGGGCAAAGGTGAAGGGCACGCCCATGGCCCGCAGCACGTGGGACGGCTCCAGGCTGCCGGAGGTGCAGGCCGAGCCCGAACTGGCGCAGATGCCGTACTGGTCGAGCATAAGCAGGATGGCCTCGCCCTCCACGTACTTAAACGCCACGCTGGAGGTGTTGGGCAGCCGGTTTTTCACGTCCCCATTGACCCGGCTGTGGGGAATGGCGGCCACCAGGCCGGACTCCAGGCGGTCGCGCAGGGCTTTCACCCGGGTGTTCTCCTCGGGCAGGCGCTCCACGGACAGCAGCAGGGCCTTGGCCAGGCCGATGATGCCGGCGGTGTTCTCGGTGCCGGCCCGGCGGCCGCGCTCCTGGTGGCCGCCGATGAGAAACGGCCGGAACGGCGTGCCCTGGCGAACGTACAGCGTGCCCACGCCCTTGGGGGCATGGATCTTGTGGCCGGAGAGCGTGAGCATGTCCACGGGCAGCGTTGTCAGGTCGATGGGAATCTTGCCCACGGCCTGCACGGCGTCGGTGTGGCACAGCACGCCGCGCTCCTTGCACAGGGCCGCGATCTCCGGAATGGGGAAGATGGTCCCGGTTTCGTTGTTGGCGTACATGATGGTCACCAGGGCCGTGTCCTTGCGGATGGACCGGGCGAGCTCCTCCAGGTCCAGCCGGCCCTCGGCGTCGACGCCCAGATACGTCACCTCGAAGTCTTCCTTTTCCTCCAGGTGCCGGGCCAGGTTGAGCACGGCCGGATGTTCCACTCGGGTGGTAATCAGGTGGCGCTTTTCGGGCTGGGCGGCCAGGGCGCTTAAAATGGCCGTGTTGTCGCCCTCGGAGCCGCAGGAGGTGAAAATGAGCTCGTCGGGCCGGCAGCCCAGGGCCTGGCCCATGTCCAGCCGGGCCTGCTTGAGGCGCATGCCCACGTGCCCGCCAAAGGAATGCATGCTGGAGGGATTGCCGTACCATTCGGAAAAAAACGGACGCATCTCCTCGAACACTTCCGGAGCCACCATGCTGGTGGCGTTGTTGTCCAGGTAGACCGCTTTCATTTGCCCGCCTCCTTGACCGTGATATCCGGCTCCACCAGCTCGCGCAGGCGCTCCTGCACGAAATCCGCCAGCGTCACCTGGCTGACCGGGCAGCCCATGCAGGCCCCGCGCAGGGCCACCAGCACGGTCTTGCCGTCGATGTCCACCAGGTCGATGTCGCCGCCGTCCTTTTTCAGGGCCGGCCGGATTTCCTCGTCCATGACTTTGGTCACCAGGCGCATGCGCTCCAGGTTGGTCAGGCCCTTTTTGGGCGCGGCCTCGGATTTGGGCGCGGCCGGTTTGCCCATTTCTTCGTTCAAAATCTCCTGCAGCCGGCCGGCGCATTCGCCGCAGCCACCGCCGGCCTTGGTGAAGTCCGTGATCTCCTCCACCGAGGTCAGGTGGTTTTCCCGGATGGCCCGGCGGATCTGGCCCTCGTAGACGCCGAAGCACTTGCACACCAGCTCGCCTTCGGGCTCGACCTCCGGGGCCTTCTCGCCCAGATAGTTGGCCAGGGCCGCTTCCAGGGCTTCCTGGCCCATGACCGAGCAGTGCATCTTTTCCTTGGGCAGTCCGCCCAGGTATTCGGCAATGTCCTTGTTGGTGAGCTTTTTGGCTTCCTCGATGGTCTTGCCCTTGAGCAGTTCGGTCAGAACCGAGCTGGAGGCAATGGCGCTGGCGCAGCCGAACGTCTGGAACCGGGCGTCCTGGATGACGCCGGCGTCGTTGATCTTGAGGTAGAGCTTGAGCGCGTCGCCACAGGCCAGGCTTCCCACCTCGCCCACGGCGTTGGCGTCCTCGATGCTGCCCACGTTTCGGGGGTTGAGGAAATGATCCCTGACCTTATCGGTATATTCCCACATGGTATCCTCCGCTTTTCGCCATGTTGCCGGATACGGGTTCCATTTTCTTGTATGCCGCAATTGCGGCCGCGAAAAGTCCCGAGCGGCACTTTTTTCCCGGAATCGGTGTTGCAATTATTACCATAACGATCGGAATACTCAAGTCCATCCCGCGCTTTACGATTTTTCGGGTCTGGGGTAGCATTTTATTGGGGATGGGGTCCCCCGTAAAACCGCCGTGCCGCTGATGACTCCTGCCGTGGTCGAAAACGGGGGAGTCTTTTTTTTGGCCGCGGCCGTGGAACTCGCCGGCCGGCCGCCCCAGGAGGCGCGCAATGCTGGAAAAACTGACGCTCATTGCCCTGGCCGGAACCTTGGGCACCCTGGCCCGCTACTGGCTGTCCGGCCTGGTCTACGACGTGGCCGGCCGGGATTTCCCCTGGGGCACGGCCGCGGTGAACATTCTGGGCTGCTTCCTGTTCGGGCTGGTCTGGGAAGTGGCCGAAGGCCGGTATTTACTGCGCGCCGAGGCCCGCACGGTCATTTTAACCGGATTTATGGGCGCGTTCACCACCTTTTCCACCTTTGTTTTCGAAAGCGCCGCCTTCATGGAAGACGGCCGCTACCTGCCCGCCCTGGCCAATGTGGCCTTCCAGACCGTGCTCGGGTTCGCGGCCCTGTTCGGCGGCCTGGCCCTGGGACGTCTGTTCTGATCAGGCCTCAGTTTATTTAGAGCGAAAAGCGTAGTATGGCGATCCAGGGCGCCCACCCCTTCAAGGAGACGCATCATGTCGGAATATACCGAAGTTGAACTGGTGCGCATCTATTGCGGCGAGACCGACCGCGTGGACGGCCGGCCCGTATACGAGCTCGTGGTGGAGGAAGCCCGCCGACGGGGCGCGGCCGGAGCCACGGTGCTGCGGGGCATCCTGGGATTCGGGGCCGGCAGCCTCGTCCATACCGCCAAAATTCTGCGCCTGTCCGAAGACCTGCCCATGGTGGTGGAGATCGTGGACCGGCCCGAGCGCATGGAAGTGCTGCTGCCCCACCTGGAGGAACTGGCCAAGGCCGGGCTCATCACCCGGGAGCGCCTGACGGCCCGGTTCCATTGCCCGGTGCGGGTGCACGACGTCATGGCCGTCAACGTGGCCACGGTCCTGCCCGACGACCCGCTGCCCAAGGTGGTGGACCTGCTGCTGGCCCGCCGGGTCAAAGCCGTGCCCGTTGTCTCGCGCGAGGGCCAAGTGCTCGGAATCATCACGGGCGGCGACCTGCTCACGCGCGGCGGCATGGAGACCCGGCTTTCGCTCCAGCCGCGCCTGCCCGAGGAGGCTCGGGCCGAGGAACGCTCCCGCCTGTCCGGACAGACGGCCAAGGACATCATGACCACCCCGCCGCTGACCATCCGGGACCGGGCCAGCCTGCGCGAGGCGGCCCAGGTCATGGCCAAGAAAAAGCTCAAGCGCCTGCCCGTGGTGTCCGAGGACGGGGAGCTCATCGGCATCGTCAGCCGGGCGGACATCCTGCGGGCGGCCTCGGAAGCGGCCCCGGCCGCCGAGGCCCTGCCCCAGTTCACGGCCGGGCTGTTCCAGTCGGCCCGGGACGTGATGTTCACCGATGTGCCCACGGCCTCCCCGGACGAACCCCTGCCCCATGTGGTGGCCAAGCTCGTGGCCTCGCCCCTGCGGCGCGTGGTGGTGGTGGATGCGGACAACACGGTGCTCGGCATCATCCTCGACAGCGACCTCCTGACCCGCTGCGGCCCCACGGAGCGGCCCGGGCTCATCGCCGCCCTGTTCTCCCGGCGGCGCGAACCCGACGCCTGCCCCATGGGCAAAGCCGGCGAGGTTATGCAGCGAAGCGTCTATACCGTGCCGGAAGACGCCTCGCTCATGTTCGTGCTGCAAAAAATGGTCTCCTCCCGGACCAAGCGGCTGGTGGTGGTGGACGACGACAACAAGCTGCTCGGCATGGTGGACCGGGAAGCCGTGCTGCGGGTCATCGCCGGGGCCTGACAGGCGCATTTCGCCTTTGCCAAACCGGCCGTTTCAAGCTAAGCCCCGGCTGCCGGGAGGGGGGAAAAGATGCCTCCGGCGGCCGGGGGGGATCATCCCCCCCGGACCCCCGACCTCGTTTGCACTTCCCTTCCCTCCCCGCTTTTGAAGCAATGCGCGGAGCCTTGGAATCGCATGACCGTTTACGCCTTTATCGGAGCCCTGGAACAGGGGTGCGTCTATGCCCTCATGGTTCTCGGGGTCTACCTCACCTTCCGGGTCCTGGATTTTCCGGACCTGACCGTGGACGGCAGCCTGCCGCTGGGCGCGGCCGTGTCCTCGGTGGCCATCACCAACGGCATGAACCCGTTCGCCTCCCTGATCCTGGCCGCGGCGGCCGGGTTCGGGGCCGGCATGGTCACGGGCCTGCTCAACACCAAGCTCAAAATCCTGCACCTGCTGGCCAGCATCCTGACCATGATCGCGCTGTATTCCATCAATATCCGCATCATGGGCCGGCCCAACCTGACGCTTCTGGGCAAGGCCACGGCCCTGGACGCCGTAACCGCCCTGGGCCTGGCCCCGTCGGTCGCCGGCGTGGCCCTCTACGGCGCCATCGCCCTGCTGGCCGCCCTCGCCCTGGTCTGGTTTCTGTCCACGGAACTGGGCCTGGCCGTTTTGGCCACAGGCGACAATCCGGGCATGATCACGGCCCTGGGCGTCAACACCCAGACCGTGGTCATCATGGGGGTCGGGCTGTCCAACGCCCTGACGGCCCTCAGCGGCGCGCTGGTGGCCCAAAACCAGGGCGCGGCCGACGTGAACATGGGGGTCGGCACCATTGTGGCCGGCTTGGCCTCGGTGATCATCGGCGAAACCGTCTTTGGCAAGGGGGGCAAGGGGGGCAAAGGCGGCGTGGCCCGGGCCGTGGTCTCGGCCCTGGCCGGCTCCATCCTTTACCGCCTGGCCATCGCCTTTGCCCTGGACATGCGCATCGGCGCCCTGGCCGTGACCCCAAGCGACCTGAACCTCATCACCGCCGTCATCGTGGTTCTGGCCCTGACCGCCCCGCAACTCAAAAAACGGCTGCGGGCGCGCTGATGCTGGTCCTTTCCGACATCGCCAAGACCTTCAACCGGGGCGGCGGGGGCGAGGTGACGGCCCTGGCCGGGATTAACCTGACCATCGAGGCCGGGGACTGCATCACGGTCATCGGCTCCAACGGCGCGGGCAAATCCACCCTGCTTTCCTGCCTGGCCGGATCGTTTGTCCCGGATTCCGGCCGCATCAGCCTGGACGGCGCGGACATCACGGCCATGCCCGAACACAAGCGGGCCGCGTTTTTGGGCCGGGTGTTCCAGGACCCGCTTTCCGGCACCAGCGGGTCGCTGACCATCGAGCAGAACATGGCCCTGGCCGCCCGGCGCGGCCAGTCCCGGGGCCTGGGGCTCGGGGTCAAGGACCAGGACCGGGAACATTTCCGCTCGCTGCTGGCCACCCTGGACCTGGGCCTGGAAAACCGGCTCCAGGCCCGGGTGCGCCTGCTGTCCGGCGGCCAGCGCCAGGCCATGACCATGCTCATGGCCACCATGGTGCGGCCCAGGCTTCTGCTTCTGGACGAGCACACCGCCGCCCTGGACCCCAAGACGGCCCGGCACATCCTGGACCTGACCCAGCACATGGTGGCCGAGCAGCGCCTCACGGCCCTTATGGTCACCCACAACATGCACGAGGCCATCCGCATCGGAAACCGGCTCATCATGATGCACCAGGGCCAAATCATCGTGGACCTGCGCGGCCCGGAAAAAGCGAACCTGACCGTGGAAGACCTGCTTTCGCGCTTCGTGTCCCAACGGGGCGACGACGCCGTCAGCGACCGCATGCTCTTGACCTGACCTTTCACCCCAAAAGCCACACACAAAAAAGGAGCAACCCATGGAACGCACCCTGTCCATCATCAAACCCGACGCCGTTTCCCGCAACCTGGCCGGAGCCATCCTCAAAATGATCCAGGACAGCGGCCTCAAGGTCGTGGCCATGAAGATGATCCAACTGTCCAAGGCCGAGGCCGAGGGCTTCTATGCCGTGCACAAGGAGCGCCCGTTTTTCGGCAGCCTGGTGGACTTCATGATCTCCGGCCCGGTGGTGGTCTCCATCCTCGAAGGCGACGACGCCATTGCCCGCTACCGCAAGCTCATGGGCGCCACCAACCCGGCCAATGCCGAGGCAGGCACCATCCGCAAGACCTACGCCATCGACATCGAAAAGAATTCCGTCCACGGCTCGGACGGCCCGGACACCGCCGCCTTCGAGACCGCCTACTTCTTCAGCCAGCTGGAAATGGTGGGCTAAGGCCATGGCTGCGGTCATCGGATTCCTCGGCGCCGGCAACATGGGCTCGGCCATCATCAAGGGGCTGGCCACTGTACCCGACGTCACGGCCCTGGCCTATGACGTGGATGCGGCCAAAGCCGCCGCCCTGGCCAAGGACAACCTGGCAACGGTTGCCGCTTCGCCCGAGGATCTGGCGGCCAAAAGCGATTATCTGGTCCTGTGCGTCAAGCCGCAGTACCTGGCCGCGGCCATGGCCGCGGTGGAGCCGCACCTTGGGGCCAAGACCGTGGTGCTCTCCATCGTGGCCGGGGTGACCATGGACCGGCTGCGGCAGCTTTCGGGCAACCGCTGCCCGGTGGTGCGCATCATGCCCAACACCCCGGCCCTGGTCGGGGCCGGCCAGTTCGCCCTGTGCCTGGACGACCCGGCCCTGGACGCGGCCCGCAAGGCCTTTGTCAGCGACGTCTTTGCCCGGCTGGGACGGACCTATGTCCTGGAAGAGCGGCTTTTCGACGCCTTCACGGGCCTGGCCGGGTCCGGGCCGGCCTATGTGATGTACTTCATGGAAGCGCTGATCGAATCCGGCGTGTATCTGGGATTTTCCAGGGACAAGGCGGCCGACATCGTGGCCGGCCTCATCGAGGGCTCGGCCAAACTGGTCGCCGAGTCCGGCATCCATCCGAGCGTTTTGCGCGAGATGGTCACCTCGCCGGCCGGCACCACCATCGAAGCCCTCATGCACCTGGACCGCAAAGCCGTCCGCGCGGCCGTCATCGACGCCGTGACCGCCTCCCGGGACCGCTCCAAGGCCCTGGGCGGCTAAGCGACTGTTTGTCGCACCAATGCAAAGCCCCCGCCGGAGAAGCTCCGACGGGGGCTTTTTTTCGATTCCAGCCAGCTAGGCCAGCTTGGTTACATGGGTGGCCTTGGGACCGCGTTCGCCCTGAATGATCTCGAAGTTCACCTGTTCCCCCTCGCGCAAGGTGCGAAACCCATCCCCCTCAATGGACGAGTAATGGACGAACACATCGTCCTCGCCATCGCGCATGATGAAACCGTAGCCCTTCTTGTCGCTGAACCATTTCACGGTGCCTTCGAACGCCATACGTCTGCCCTCCTGAAAAATTCGTATTTTGATCGCTAGCACCGGATATCGAGAACGTCAATAAAAAATCAAATTCACATCGAATCGGTTCAATTTATCATTCCCCCGAAACGCAGCTTCACCATGGCCACTTGCCAGGACTCACAAGCCAAAAATAGCATATGCTGCAATATGCACCAAAACAGTTATCACAACAACAATGGCGCTGGCTAACAATACGACGCGGCCCAACAGCCAAAACCGCCACGCGTCCCACGTCGCATGGCGCGGCCCCATGGCCGGCTTGTCCACCAGCTCTCCAAAATAGACCGACGGGCCGCCCATGCCGCCGCCGCAGACCCAGGCCGCGGCAGCCATGGGCCAGCCCGCATTGGGGCTGGCGCTGCGCTTGGCGTCCCGGACCATGTCGCGCCAACACAGGCCGCGCCCAAGCCCCAGGAGGCGGCCGGCCAGGACCATGGCTCCGGCGGTCAGCCGGGCCGGCGCGTAGGCCAGGACATCGTCGCAGCGGGCCGCGAACCAGCCCAGGCGCACATACCGGTCCGTCTTGTACCCCCACATGGAATCGGCCGTGCTCACGGCCTTGTAGGCCCACAACAGTCCCGGACCGCCC
The DNA here is from genome assembly GCA_964490985.1 of uncultured Desulfovibrionaceae bacterium. Taxonomy (GTDB): domain Bacteria; phylum Desulfobacterota; class Desulfovibrionia; order Desulfovibrionales; family Desulfovibrionaceae; genus Solidesulfovibrio. The sequence continues at coordinate 20,748 of CAZBER010000078.1, forward strand.
AGGGCCAGAAAAAAAAGCGGGGCCACGAAGCCGTCGTTGGCGTTTTCGCTGACCGACTCGGCCAACGCCCGCCACAGGCCCGGCCCGTCCAGGCCGGACACGTCCCGGCTCACCAGCCCGGCCACCACGGCCCGGCCGGCCTCCAGGTCCCCGGCCTCCAGCAACCGGGCCGCCCGCCGCCCCTCCCGCAAAAGGCTGCCCAGGGCCAGGCCGGCAAAGGCGAAATACAGGGCCACAACCCACCCCACATACGGCAACCTGCCGGCCAGCCCAACCAGCCCGCCGCCGGTCACGGCCATGCCCGCCACGCAGCACGCACCGAACCCCCGCGTGCGCCAACCGCGCCGGTCGGCCAGACGGTCCAAGGCCGCATACCCCGCCCCGATAAGCCGCACCGGATGCGGCCAGGACCGCGGGTCGCCCACGGCCAGGTCGAGGCAAACGGCCAGCAAAAGGAGTACTATAGTATTCATGGTAAAGAATGCCTCCGGCGGCTGGGAGGGGGTCACCCCCTCCCAGACCTAT
>CAZBER010000079.1:0-20952 GCA_964490985.1 uncultured Desulfovibrionaceae bacterium
CCTGGCAGGGTCCGGGACAGCGTCCCGGCGGGGTCCGGGGCAGCGCCCCGGCCGCCGGAGGCATCTCCCGCCCCAGCACTATGTCAATTCGAGCTGATACTTATGGTAAGCCGCGCAGCCGCCTTCGGTGGAGACCATGCACGGGCCGACCGGCGTGGCCGGGGTGCAGGCCTTGTCGAAGAGCGGGCACTGGTTGGGGGCCATTTTTCCTTTCAGGACCTCGCCGCAGCGGCACCCGGGCAGGGCCGGGGTCTCCTTGAGGGTGATGCCCAGGCTTTTGGCGGCGTCGAAGTCGGCAAACGCGTCGCGGATGGCCAGGCCGCTTCGGGGGATGATCCCGAGTCCGCGCCACAGGGCGTCGGCCGGGGCAAAGACCTCGTGCATCACGGCCCGGGCCACGGGATTGCCGTCGGGGGACACCACGCGGGTGTAGGTGTTGTGCACGGCCGGCTTACCTTGGCGGCGCATGGCCACGATGTCCAGGAGCGAGGTCAGGATGTCCAGGGGCTCGAATCCGGTGATCACGGCCGGGACATGGTATTTTTCGGCCACAAAGCCGTACGGAGCCTCGCCGATGATAGCCGAGACGTGCCCGGGCAGGATAAAGGCGTCCACCTGGGCGTCGGCGTCGGCCAGCAGGGCTTCCAGGGCCGAGGGCACCAGCTTGTGGAAGCTTAAGACTTTGAAGTTTTTGAGGTTACGTTCCCGAGCCAGCCGGATGGTGGCGGCCACGGCCGGGGCCGTGGTTTCAAAGCCCACGCCGAGGAACACCACGTTGCGGCCGGGGTTGGCTTCGGCCACGGCCAGGGCGTCCACCGGAGAATAGACCACTTCCACCCGGGCGCCTTCGGCCTTGGCGATCTTGAGGTTTTTTCCCTTGGGGCCGGGCACGCGCATGAGGTCGCCGAAGGTGGCCAGGATCACGTCGTCCCGGCCGGCCAGTTCCAGGAAGGCGGCCACTTCGGATTCATGGGTGACGCACACCGGGCAGCCCGGGCCGGTGACGTGGGTGATGGTCTTGGGCAGCAGGCTGCGCAGGCCGCTTTGGAAAATGGCCACAGTGTGGGTGCCGCACACTTCCATGAAGCGAAGCGGCTCGACAGCCTCTTTGATGAGGCGGTCGAGGAGCGCCCGGCACAGTTGCGGGTCCTTGAAGGCGTCAAATGAGTTCAAGGTTCAGGCCTTCCTGGAAGAGCTTGATGGTTTCCAGGGCATCTTCGCGGTCCAGGCGGCGAATGGCGAACCCGGCGTGGACAATGACGAAGTCGCCCACGCTGGGGGCTGCGTCAATGAGTTCCAGGCGGACCTGGCGGGTGACGCCGCCGATTTCCACGTCGGCGATTTTTTCATGGATGGCGGTGACTTCCATGGGTACGGCAAGGCACATGACAGGCTCCTCCGTCAGGGGGATGCGCGGCGGCCGGGGATGGCGGCCGCGTTCGGGGAATATGCGCATCGCGGCCGGGCTTGTCAAAAGCCGGCCGGGACTTATTCGCCTTGGCCAACCTCGGTCACGGCAAGGGCCTTGAAGCATTTGGGCGGAATGAGCTCCTGGTGCACGGCGAACCGGGCCTTGGCCGCGGCCTTGGCCGCGTCCTCGGCCGTGACCTCGATTTCCCCGGCCAGGCCGGCTTCGACCTTGGTGCGGTAGCGCACGGCAAAGGTCTCGGGCGTATCCAGAGGCTCAATGGCCAGGGGCTCGAAGTGGAAATACGGTTCGTCGGACCGCTCGTCCGGATGCAGGCGTTTCTGGGCTTCGAGCATGGCCCGTCCCTTGCTGGAGGCGTGGACGATTTCCGTGCCTTCCCGTGGCTCGAAGATTTTGGTCTCGTAGCGTACGCGGAATTTTTTCATGATCCTTGATCCGGGCGGTGGCTGTTGGCCACACCGCCTTTGCTTTTTCCCGATGGGGTTGGTATCAGAACGGCTTGGAGCGATGCAGCGTTTCGAGCGCCCGCAACCGACATTTCCCATGCCCGAGCATACTCACGATCCACACCATACGTCACCTGCCGACCAGGCCGCGCCCGAGCCCGGCCGGCCGGCGGCGGGCATTCCCCTGGACGAGGCGCCGCGCGTCTCCTTCGTGCCCACGGACGAGGAATGCCGGCGGCTCTGGGACGCATTCGGCATGCTGCCGAACATCCGGGCCCACAGCGAGGTCGTGGCCTGCGTGGCCACGGCCCTGGCCGCCGGGGCGAAGCGGGCGGGACTTTCCGTCAATGTGGCCGAGGTGCGGGCAGCGGCCCTGCTCCACGATCTGGCCAAAACCTACACCATCCGGCACGGCGGCAACCATTGCCAGCTCGGCGGAGCCTGGGTCCAGGAACTGACCGGCAATCCGGCCCTGGCCCATGGGGTGATCTGCCATGTCTCCTCGCCCCACCCGCTGGATCTGCGAACCGATTTCCTGGCGCCCACGCTCATTTACAGCGACAAGCGGGTCAAGCACAACCAGATCGTGACCCTGGAGACCCGGTTCGACGACCTGCTGGCCCGCTACGGCAAGACGGAATTCATTCGCGAGCGCATTCGCGAGTCCTTTGAACAGGCCATGGCCATCGAACGGGCCCTGGCGGAAATCCTGGACATGGACCTTCATGAAAATACTTTTGGTTGCGGGGGGTTGGTCGAGTGAACGCGGTATTTCCCTTTCCGGCGCGGCCCAGATAGAAAAGGCCCTCCTGACCCTGGGCCACGAGCCCCGGCTCTTTGACCTGGCCTCGGATTTTCCGGGATTTGCGGCAGCGGCCAAGGCGTACGATTTTGCCTTCATCAACCTGCACGGCTCGCCCGGCGAGGACGGCCTGCCCCAGGCCATTTTGGACGCCGTGGGCGTGCCGTACCAGGGCAGCGGCCCGGCCGGGTCGTTTCTGGCCCTCAACAAGGCGGCCTCCAAACAGCTTTTCGAGAAGGCCGGCCTGGCCACGCCGCGCTGGACCTTTCTCGCCTCGCCGCCTCCGGCCGGATATGCGCCGGAATTCGGGCCGCCCTGGTTTATCAAGCCCAATCTCGGCGGATCGAGCCTGCTGATGACCCTGGTGCGGGACCCGGCCGACCTGCCGGCCGCCCTGGACCGCATTTTCGCCACAGGCGACGCGGCCCTGATCGAGGAGGCCCTGTCCGGGCCGGAACTGACCTGCGCCGTGCTGGGCGACGTTGCCCTGCCGCCCATCCTCATCCGGCCCAAGGCCGGGGACTTTTTCGATTACGTCAGCAAGTACGAGCCGGGCGCGGCCGACGAAATCTGTCCGGCTCCGGTGGCGCCGGACCTGACCCGGGCCCTTTGCGACACCACCCTGGCCGCCCACAGGCTGCTGGGGCTTTCAGGCTACAGCCGGGCGGACTATATCTGCACCCAGGATGGCCCCATGCTCCTTGAGGTCAACACCCTGCCGGGCATGACGCCCAACAGCCTGCTGCCCAAGGCGGCCCAGGCCGTTGGCCTGAGCTTTGCCGATCTCATTGCCCGGCTTATTGAACTAGGCCTTGCGCGACACGCCAAGAGGACTTAATTGAGCCCAACCGCGAACGGACCCGGCCCGGCCGGTCCGGTTCGGACATACCGCGCCACAGCGCCCAAGACTTCCGGAGCAATGCATGAAAGCCATCCTGGCCCTCGAAGACGGCACTCTTTTTCACGGCCATTCCTTCACCGACGGGGGCAATGCCGGCGGCGAAGTGATCTTTAATACCGGCATGACCGGCTATCAGGAAGTGCTCACCGATCCGTCCTATACCGGACAGATGGTGTGCATGACCTATCCCCACGTGGGCAACTACGGCATCAACGCCGAGGACGTGGAATCGGGCAAGATCCGCGTGGCCGGGTTCATCGTCAAGGAATGCTGCAAGGAGCCGTCCAACTGGCGCTCCACCATGACCCTGCCGGATTACCTCAAGAGCCAGGGCGTCATGGGCATCGAAGGCATCGACACCCGGGCGCTCACCCGCCACCTGCGGCTCAACGGGGCCATGCGCGGCTACATTTCCACGGACGTTTCCGATCCCGCCAAGCTCGTGGACGCGGCCAAGGGCCTGCCTTCCATGGAAGGCCTGGGCCTGGCCGACCAGGTCACGTGCGACGCGCCCTTCACCTGGACCGGGGAAGGCATGAAACGGGCCGAGATCGTGGACGGCCGCTATGCCTGGCCGGGCCCGGGACCGCGTCTTCTGGTCTTTGACATGGGCATCAAGTGGAACATCATGCGGCTGCTCACGGCCCAGGGTTTCGACCTGCTGGTGGTGCCCTACACCACCACGGCCGAGGCCGTCCGCCGCCTGTCTCCGGACGCCATTTTCCTGTCCCCCGGCCCCGGGGACCCGGCCGCCTTGACCGATCTGGTGGACACCGCCTCGGTGCTGGTGGACGAATACCCCGTGGCCGGCATCTGCCTGGGCCATCAGCTTCTGGGCCTGGCCCTGGGGGGCAAGACCTTCAAGCTCAAGTTCGGGCACCATGGCCTCAACCATCCGGTCAAGGACCTGGAGACCGGCCGTATCGAAATTTCCTCGCAAAACCACGGTTTTTGCGTAGACATTGCAAGCCTTTCCGACGTAGAGTTGACCCATGTGAACTTAAACGACGGCACCTTGGAGGGGTTTGCCCACAAGAAAAAGCCCGTCATCGCCATTCAGTACCACCCCGAGGCGGCTCCGGGTCCCCATGACAGCCGGTACTTCTTCACCCGTTTCCGCAACATCGTACGCAGGGAGACCGGCAAATAACCGCAGGCGCGTTGACGCCGGAAATGCATGTCCGCTGAACTGACCAAGGCCAGGGCCCAGATCAACAAGGTCGGGACCTACCTCAAGCAGGCCAAGCCCCTGCCTGCCGTGTCGGCCCTGTACGAGGCCATCTGTGCGGTCATGCGCACGCCGCTGATCAAGTCCGAAAAAGAGGAGTTCTCCAAGCTCATCACGGACGCGGTGCTCCTGCTCAACGGCGACCGCAACCTGCGCAAGGTCTACCCTCTCATCCTCCACTACGCCCCGGGTGGCGAAAAAGAGCTGGTCGACACCCTGCTCAACCTGCTGACCGAACTCCAGGCCACGGCCGTGGAGGAAGCCAAGGACATCATCGCCGACAAGGAGCAGCGCATCGAGAAGGGGCTGGCCGAGGGCAGGCTCCTCATCGAGGAAAAGCGGTACGATGAAGCCCGGGCCCTGCTGGAAAAGCTGGCCCGGGAATTTCCCCATGACGCCGACCTGCGGGCCCACATCGCGGAACTGTTCATTTCCGGCGAGCTGTTCGAGGAAGCCTTCACCTACCTCGACGAGGCCATCGAGCTGTCCCCGGACCAGATCAGGCACTACAACCGCATCGGCATCGTGCTGCGCAAGCTCCACAAGTACGACATTGCCGAAAAATACTTCATGCGGGCCGTGGACTTCGCCAAAAACGACCCGAACCTCTATTTCAACCTGGGCCGGGTCTACCTGGACTGGGAACGCTGGGACAAGGCCGAACGGGCCTCTCGGCTGGCCCTTCGCCTGTCGCCCACCTTTGTGGAAGCCCGCAAGCTCCTCAATTTCGCCCTGAAAAAACAGGGCAAAGTCCCGGAACCCGCCTAGTCGTCCGTCTTGGGCCGGGCCGCCAGTTCGGGCGCGCCCCAGGCCGAGGCCAGCCGGGCCAACTGGGCCCGGGGCAACTGCACCAGCACCGGCCGCTTGGCCGCATCCATCCAGGCCAGGATGACCTGGATGGCCGGTTCGTTCATGGCCGTGCAACCGGCCGTGGGCGCGCCGGGCCGCCGCCAGAGGTGGAAAAAGATGCACGAGCCGGCCCCGGGCGTGGTGTTCGGGGCATTGTGGTCCACGAAAAGCCCGTAGCGGTACAGGCCGTCCGGCCGCAGCATCCGGTCCGGGCTCTCCCAGTCCTTGGCGGCAACCGTGTCTTCATCCACGATCCGGTTGTACGACGCGGAACCAATGCTTTCCACGCACACGGTCTGGTCCGTCACCCGGTGCACGGGCAGCTTGGGCTTTCCCCAAAGCGTATCGGGCTGATAGGCAAAGGCTGTGGAAAAGGTGAACACCCCGGCCGGAGACCGGCCGTCCCCCTCCATCTTGACCGGCCCTTCGCCAAGGGCCGCGCCGTGCAGCCCCCGGCCCCAGGCCAGGCCGTTTTTGCCAAGGGTCACGGCCACGTCGTCGCCCACGGGCCGCCAGGCTCCTTGATCCCGCCGCTCGAAACGCCGCAGCCGGGCCTGATTGGCGTCCCAGTCGTCAGCCACCACCAAAACGAGCTGCTGCGAACCGCTTAAGGGTGAGGCCGCGGCAATCACTTGCCTGGCCGCAGCCGGCTCCCGGGAGGTGGTCGGCCTGGCGGCCTGGCAGCCGACCTGGACTGTGGCCAAAAGGAGAAGGCACAGGAGGGCGAAGACGAGGCGGGGCATGGCAGGCTCCGGATGTGGCATTGAAGTTGCTAGAACGTATTACCCGTTGCTCGGTGATGCGACGTAACCCCTGTATATGCCCAACAGCCAAAGCATGGAAGCCTCCAGACGAAAAAAACCCATATCTTTTGCTTCCTTGTCTCCTGGCCGCCGGGATACCGACGTGCTGGTACTGGGCAGCGGATTGGCCGGGCTGCGCGCCGCCCTGGCCGCCCGCCAGGCCCACCCCGGCTGCCGGGTGGCCGTGGCCACGGCCCGGCCCGGGCCATCGGGATCGTCGTTTGCCAATCCCAACAACGCCTGGGGCATGCAGGTCTGCGCCACGGCTGCGGAAAAAGCCGCCTTTGTGGACGAGGCCATGCATTTGGCCGCACCGGGCCAGGCCGACCCCGACCTGGTGCGGCTGGTGGCCGAGGAAAGCCTGGCCCGGTTTGTCGACCTCAAGGACCTCGGCCTGTCCTTTGTCATGGATCCGTGCGGCCCAGATCCGGGCGCGCCGGGCTGCTTTTCGCCCACCAGCCGGCGGGCCGCCATCGTCAAAAATTTGGCCCAGGTGTTCGCCTGCTTTCAGACCCGCCTGGACCGGTTGGGCGTGACCTGGCTGCCGGGCTGGCTGGCCGCCGCCCCCCTGATCGCAGATAGCGGCCGGGTGCGCGGCTTTGTGCTCCTTTCCCCGGATGAAAGCCAGGCCCTGGCCGTGCGGGCCGAGGCCACCATCCTGGCCCTGGGCGGACCGGCCCCGCTTTTTGCCCGCCACCTGGCCGGGCCGGGCAATCCCGGCTACGGCTGGGGCCTGCTGCGCCGGGCCGGGGCGCGCCTGGTCAATGCCGGGTTCCTGCAATTTTTCTGGAGCACACTGCCGGGCCGCGACTTTTTCCCCATGCAGACCGCGTTCGGCCCTGATTTCAGCGTGCGTACGCCCACGGGCATGGCCACGCCCCTGGCCGGGCATGACCCCGGCTTCCTGGCCGGCTTGGCCGCCAGCCGGTCCGGCCATTGCCCCTGCTCCCACGGCCGGCCGGACGCCCTGCTGGACATTGGCCTGGCCTCCCTGGCCGGGCCGGACGGCCTGGTGCGGCTCGGTCAGGGCGAAAACGCAACCGTGGTGGGCCTTTTCGCCCATGCCGGCAACGGCGGCGCGGCCATTGACGCCATGGGCCACACCGGCGTGGCCGGGCTTTTCGCCGCCGGCGAATGCGCCGGCGGCATGCACGGGGCCAACCGCCTGGGCGGGGCCATGGTGGCGGCCACCCAGGTGTTCGGCGCTCGGGCCGGCCTGGCCGCCGCCATGGAGGCTGTTTTGCGCGACCCCATGCCGGAAAAGCCGTTTCAGGAGTTGGCCCGGCACACCCTGGCCAGCCTGCCCCGCGACCCCGCCGCCCGGGCCAGGGAACTGGCCCGGCTGGGCCGGGAACTCAGCCGCCATGCCGTGCCAGGGGCCAAGCCCCAAGGCCTGGCCAATCTAGCCCGAAGCCTTGGCCGCGCCCTTGCTCGGCCCAGGGACTGGATGCTCGATCTTGGCCGGGAGACAGCCCTGGCCATTGTCCAGGGCCAGCTCGAAGCCGTTGCCCGAATCAACGCCGCCAAGGCCGCCTGACCCTCCTTTGGCCCGCCGTTGCCCGGCGCGGGAAATTGGGGCAAAACGGGTCCATCGCCCCAGGCGAAGGAGGCTGCCTTGGCCCAATCCGCCCGAGAACTGCTGTCCCGGCTGGCTCCGGACTTTCCCCTCAAGCACGCCGGGGCAATCGTCACCGACACCACCCAGTTCATGGCCATCGGCCATGGCGACGTCATCCGCCTGGGCGACCGGCATTTCCTGGTGCTGCGCGACGAGGCCGAACGGCGCTTCGGCCTGGAGGACCCCAAATACTGGGTCAAGCGCTGCCGCTGCCTGGAGGACGGCGCGCGAAAGCTCCTCAAGCTCGTTTTTTACGAAAACTTTCCCATGACCATCGGCTCCATGACCGTCACCTGCACCCGAAGCCCGCGCAAGGAGGCCCGCATCCTGGAGCTGGTGCGCGGCGACGACCGCTTCATGCAGGGCGAAACCGTACTCGATACGGCCGGCAATCCGGTGCGCATCCTGGATGTCGTGGCCGGAAAGCGCCTGGACGAACGGGTGGAAGCCCTGGAAATGCCGCACCGGGATTATTTCCACGACCGGTTTCCGGACATCCTGGCCCGGTTCACCGAGGCCTGCCAGGCCATCCGGCATCTGCACGACCAAGGCGAAAAGCACGGCGACATCCGGCGCGACCACCTCTATGTCGTCTACGGTACGGGCCGCTATTGCTGGATCGATTTCGACTATACCTTCGATTTCCGGGAAAAGCCCTTTGGCCTGGACCTGTTCGGCCTGGGCAACATCCTGCAGTTTCTGGTGGGCATGGGCGACCGGACCGTGCAGTCCCTGCCGCCCGAAATGGCCCGGAGCATTGTCCCGGAGGACTGCTCCATCATGTTCGCCAACCGGATCGTGAACATGAAAAAGCTCTTTCCCTACATCCCGGACGCCCTCAACACCATCCTGCTGCGCTTTTCCCTGGGCGCCGAGATTTTTTACGACACCGTGGACGAACTCATCCGCGACCTGGAACGGGCCCTGGCCGCCCTGCCCCGGTAGCGCCAGCCGAGCGGGAGACCCCATGAACACGGACAAGATCCTGATCGCCTTTGACGGCTCGGAAAACGCCTTTCGCGCCGTGGCCTATACCGCCGCCATGGTCCGCGGCCAGGGCGGCTTTCAGGTGGAGGTGGCGGCCATCGAGCGGCCGCCGGACCGCGACCTGTTCCCCAACGACGAAAGCTGGAAAGAGACCTGCGCCAAACGGGCCGAGGCCACGCGCCAGGCCCTGGTCCGGGCCAGGGCCATGCTCGTCGAGGCAGGGCTGGCCGAGGCCTTGGTTGCCACCCGGTTTGTGGAGAGCTGTCGCTCACCCCTGCGGGAATCCCTGGAGTGCAGCATCGGCACGAGCATTGCCCTGGAGCTTTTGCGCCTGGCCCAGGAAGGCGGCTTCGGCACCGTGGTGGTGGGGCGGCGGGGCGTGACCAAACAGGAGGAATTCCTGTTCGGCAGCGTATCCAGCAAAATCATCCACGCGGCCAAGGGTTTGGCCGTGTGGGTTGTGGCTTAAGCTCCTCCGGTCAAACGTTTGGCCAAGTCCAGGGCCGCCGCCAGGCTGCCGGTGGCGGCCTTGCCCGTGCCCACCAGGTCGAAGGCCGTGCCATGGCCCACGGAGGTGCGTACAAAGGGCAGGCCCAGGGTCACATTGACGGTTTCGTGAAAGTGCAAAAGCTTGAGCGGCGGCAGGCCCTGGTCGTGGTACATGGCCACGATGGCCGAAAATTCGCCCTGGGCGGCCCGGTAAAAAACCGTGTCCGCCGGCAGCGGGCCGACAGCGGCCACGCCCTTGGCCACGGCCGCGTAAACGGCCGGGCGCACCACGTCCTCGTCCTCGCGGCCTAAAAGCCCCCCTTCCCCGGCATGGGGATTGAGCCCGCACACAGCCACGGGCGCGCCCGTCAGGCCCAGCCGGGCCACATAGTCCCAGGTCAGCTCCAGGCAGCGCACCACCCGATCATAAGTGACAAGCCCAGGCACCTGGGCCAGGGGAGGATGAGTGGTGACCAGGCTGACCCGCAGGATGGGGCCGCACAAATGCATGCACACTCCGGCCCGGCCCACGCCGGTGCGCTCGGCCAGAAATTCGGTATGCCCGGGAAAGGCGAATCCAGCGGCATTGAGCGCCGCCTTGGACAGGGGGCCGGTGACCAAACCCCAATCCGAATGGTGCGCCAGGACATCCAGGGCGGCCTCCAGGGATTCCCCGGCCGCCAGTCCGCCGGCCGTGGTCTCCCGGCCCGGAGTCACGGGCAGGCCGGCCAGGCCCGGCGGCTCCAGCAGGTAGACGCCCGGCTCGACCCGGCTCAGGGCCTCGGCATCGGGCAGGCGCGTCCAGAACGGCGCCAGCCCCAGGCGCTCGGCGTGCCAGGCCAGGGCCGACTGCGGGCCGATCAGGCCGATGCGCATTCCTGGCGGCGGATTTTGCGACAGCAAGCGGCAGACGAGTTCCGGCCCCAGGCCATTGGCATCGCCCAAGGTGATGCACAGCGGTTTGGAAGGCATTCTATCCTCTCGAAGTCTGAAATGGTTCGCTTCCGGTTGCCCACCTGGCGGTCCGCGGGTAGAAAAGAGCAGTATCGTTCGGACGGCAAAGGCTTCTCGTCTTCCCAATACCAAACCGCGCGGCAAACCGATAGGAGGCATGGGGAGGTTCATGCCAGACGACCGGACTCGACAAGCCCGCCACCCGTCTTCAGGGCCGGGGGCACGCGCCAGGAAATTCCCTTGGAAAAAAAAGGCCCTCTCCCCAGGCATACTGGAGGAGCTGGCCCGTTATAAGACCGTGGCCGATTTCACCTATGATTGGGAGATATGGATCGATGCCGCCGGCGTCGCCCGATATGTCTCGCCTTCCTGCCGGCGGGTGAGCGGCTATCCGGCGCAGGAAGTGGCGCACGACCCTCTTTTTTTCCACAAGGTGCTCCATCCCGACGATCTGCCCCGCTGGCTGGCGGCCATGGGCTCCAGCCAGGACGCCGCCATCCCGTCCATGGATTTTCGGATCATCCGCCGTGACGGCATCGTGGCCTGGGTGGCCCAGGAGACCACCCGCGTTTTCGGCCCGGCAGGCGATTACCGGGGGCTGCGGCTGAGCCTTCGCGACGTCACCGACCGGGTCAAGGCCCAGGAAGCCTTGCGCGAGGCCCACGAACGGCTGGAACAGCGGGTCCAGGAGCGCACCCGGGAGCTGGATAAGGCCAACCGGGAACTGCGGCGGGAAATCCAGCGGGGCAAACGAACGCAACGGGACCTGGAACGTTCCAAGGAACAATACCGCAGCCTTTCCGCCTACCAGCAGGACCGCATCGAACAGGAACGCAAACGCATCTCCCGCGAAATCCACGACGAACTGGGACAAAACCTCACTGCCCTCAACATGGGCCTTTTCCGCCTGGAGCGGATGCCGTCCGATCCGGAGGGGGAAGCGGCCGCGCAGGCGCAACGGCGCGAACTGAAAAATCTCGTGGCCCGGACCATGACCGCCGTGCAGCGCATTTCCCGCGAGCTTCGCCCGGTCATCCTGGACGAGCTGGGCCTGGCCGACGCCATGGCCTGGCGGGCCCGCACGTTCGAGGAGAGCACGGGCATTGCCGTGCGCCTGGAGGCGGCCCCGGACCTCCCCCCGCTGCCCCCCAACGGGGACACGGCCCTGTTTCGCGTTTTCCAGGAAGCCCTGACCAACATCGCCCGCCATGCCCAGGCCTCCCAGGTCACGGTCCGGCTCTTTCGGGAAAAACGCCGGATTTCGCTCCATGTCCAGGACGACGGCATTGGCATCGACGGGCAGGCCCTGCGGCATCCCGCCTCCCTTGGGCTTATCGGCATGCGCGAACGCATGCGGGCCATCGGCGGAGACATGGAGATCGAATCCCCGGCCGGGGCCGGCACCATCGTCAAGGTGCTGCTGCCCCTGGCAAAACGGAAACCGAAAACGTCATGACCCAACCCGCGCATATCCTTGTCATTGATGACCATGCCGTTGTCCGGCGAGGGATCATGGACATCATCGTCGGCATGGCCCTGGAAAGCCGGTTCACGGAAGCGGCCAGCCTGGCCGAGGCGGCCCGCGCCTTGGAAGCAGGTTGCTTCGACCTGGCGCTGCTGGACATTTCCCTGCCCGATGGCAACGGCCTGGAGCTTTTGGAGCATATGGCCAGGACGCGGCCCGATCTGCCGGTGCTGATCTTAAGCGTCCATCACGAGGCGGAGTATGCCCGCCGGGCCTTGCATCTCGGGGCCAGGGGCTATCTCAGCAAGAATTCCGCTCCAGAAGAACTGGCCGAGGCCCTGGCGGCGCTGTTGCAAGGTCAGACCTATGTCAGCTCGGCCCTGTCTTCGGAGCTCGACCTGTCCCGAGCCGATACGCCACGCCCGGGCCAACTGTCGCCGCGCGAACGGGAAGTCATGCACCGCCTAGGAAAAGGGGAAAAGCTTCGGGACATTGCCGAAACCATGCGCATCAGCATCAAGACGGCCAGCACCTACCGTTCCCGGGTCATGCGCAAGCTGGGCCTCGCCACCACAGCCGATTTTTTCCGCTACGTCATCGAGCACGAGACCCAATTCCGCTGAAAACGCCCCCGCCTCCCTGTCAGACGAATCCGACAAAATTGCCACAATCGCCGCGTCCGGTATCCTGGCCCTATGAACCGGGTTTCCCGGGGAGGATATGGTCCATGGATTTTATGTTGTATTGGCTTTTGGGCATTGCCGCCGGCATCGTGGCCCTTGTCCTGGCAACGGCCTTTCTGTTCCGCTTCAAGCAGGGCAACAAGCTGCCTCGGGACTTTGACTTCAACTATTACAAGCGGATTGAAAACCGATGACAAGCATTAAACCATCCGGAGAGGACGCGGCGTGGGAACGCCATTTCGATCCGCCCTACCTCGGCATTCCGGCTGGAGCCAGCGTTTCGGCCCGGACGATGGACCAGGAGGGGCGGTTCATGGAAATCTTCCTGGCCGTGGCCAACGGACGCGTGACGGATGCCGGTTTTCTCACGGACATCCCCAGGGCCGGCATCCTGTGCGCCTCCATCTGGTGCGAACTCGTCCGGGGAAAACGCCTCCAGGAAGCGCTCGACATCGGCAGCGACCACGTCTTTGACCGGGTGCCGCTTTCCGCCCTGGAGACCCTGGACGCAACGCTTTTGTGCGTCCGGGCGGGACGCAAGGCCTTGGCCAAGGCCCTGGGCGAAAGCCCCCGCCATCCCTGACGCCGGGACAGAGATGGAACTCCAGTTTGCCCGCCGGCGCGCATCCGCCTCTCCCACGGGGCCGTGGGAGAGGCGTTACCCTTCAGGCGTAAAAGCCACGGCAGCCAGGGGCGGCAGGGTCAGGGAGACGAAATAGGGCCAGCCGCCGTACGTAGTGGGCTGGGCCATGATCCCGCCGCCGTTGCCGATGTTGCTGCCGCCAAACATTTCGGAATCGGTATTGAATATCTCCCGCCAGTAGCCGGGAACGCGGCAGCCCACGGCATAATTCTCCCGGACCACCGGGGTGAAGTTGAAGGCCCACAGCATCTGGGAGCCGTCCGGGGCCTTGCGCAGAAAGGTGATGACCGAGGAGGCGTAATCCGCCAGGTCCACCCACTCGAATCCCGTCCAGTCGTTGTCCCGGGCGTGCATGGCCGGATAGGCCTTGTGCAGGGCGTTCAAGCTTTTCACCAGGGTCATGGCGCCCTGGTGGTTGGGGAACTCGGTCAGCACCCAATCCAGCTCTTCCCGGGCGTTCCACTCCTTCCACTGGCCGAACTCGCAACCCAAAAAAATGAGCTTCTTGCCCGGATGGGCCCACATGTAGGCCAGAAAAAGCCGCAGATTGGCCATCTGCTGCCACTGGTCCCCGGGCATCTTGCCAATGAGCGACCCTTTGCCGTGGGTGACCTCGTCGTGGGACAGGGGCAGGATGAAATTCTCGTGAAAGGCATAGAGCATGGAAAAGGTGAGCTGGTTCTGGTGATAGGAGCGGTGGATGGGCTCCTTGGTGAAATAATCCAGGGTGTCGTTCATCCAGCCCATGTTCCACTTGAAGGTGAAGCCCAGGCCGCCGGTATACACGGGCCGGGACACGCCGGCCCAGGAGGTGGACTCCTCGGCGATCATGGCCGCGCCCGGAAAGTGCTCGTGGACCACCATGTTGAGGTCGCGCAGGAAATCAATGGCGTCGATGTTTTCCTTGCCGCCGTATTTGTTGGGAATCCACTGGCCCTCGTGGCGAGAGTAGTCGAGGTAGAGCATGCTGGCCACGGCGTCGATGCGAAGCCCGTCCAGGTGGAATTCCTTGAACCAGTACAGGGCGTTGGCCAGCAGGAAATTGCGCACCTCGTGGCGGCCGTAATTGAAGATGTAGGTGCCCCAGTCCGGGTGCTCGCCCTGGCGCGGGTCTTCGTGCTCGTAGAGCCCGGTGCCGTCGAAGCGGCCCAGGCACCAGTCGTCCTTGGGGAAATGGCCGGGCACCCAGTCCAGGATAACGCCGATGCCGCTTTGGTGGCAGGTGTCGATCAGGTAGCGCAGGTCCTCGGGCGTGCCGAAGCGGGAGGTGGGGGCGAAATAATGGCCGGTCTGGTAGCCCCAGGATTCGTCCAGGGGATGCTCGGCCAGGGGCATGAACTCGATGTGCGTAAACCCCAGGTCGCGCACGTAAGGCACGAGGTGCTCGGCCAGGTCGCGGTAGGAGTAAAACGATCCGTAATCCTTGGTTTTCCAGCGCCAGGAGCCGGCATGGACCTCATAGGTGGAAATGGCGTCGTCAAGGGGCAGACCCTTTTCCTGACGCGCGGCCATCCAGTCCTGGTCCTGCCAGACATAGTCGTCCAGGGTCCAGGTCCGGCCGGCCGTGCCGGGTCGCATCTCGGCAAAAAAGGCGAACGGGTCGGCCTTGGCCACGGTATGGCCGTATTTTTGGGTGACCGCGAACTTGTAGAGGGCTCCCTTTTCCAGGCCCGGGATGAATCCGGCCCAGATGCCCGAGGCGGCCACGGAATAAAGCTTGTGCTCCCCCGCCTTCCAGTCGTTGAACTCTCCGATCACGGACACGGTCCGGGCATTGGGGGCCCAGACCGCGAACCGGTAGCCCTGGCCTTCGGGACCGGCGTGGGGATGGGCACCCAGGACCCGGTAGAGGTCCCAATGCTGGCCCTGGCCAAAAAGATAGACGTCGAGCTCGCCGATGGCGATGGGCAGGCTCGGCGAGACAGTGCTTTTCGTGTTCATGAGGCGCTCCTTGAAGCATCGACCGGGCCGGCCCAGGCAATCCCGCGACAGGCCGGTTTCGGGCCGGGCTCGTGTCGTGTCCTCGAAAAAAGGTTATGCAAATTCAAGAGGCAACCAACTTGAATGATTATTTTTTAAGGGACGCTACACTAGATGTCCGCCCCCAGCTCCCGGTACAGGCTGATATAGTTCTTGGCCGCCTTTTCCCAGGAATAGTCGGCCCGCATGGCCCGCACGACCATGTCCCGCCACTCGCCGGGCCGGGACCACATCTCCAGGGCGTCGAGCACGGCCCGGTAGAACAGGTCCGGGTCGGGATCGGCAAAGGTGAACCCCGTGGCCTCGGGATCGGGCCAGGGCACGATGGTGTCGCGCAGCCCGCCCACGGCCGTGGCCACGGGCGGCGTGCCGAAGCGCAGGGCGTACATCTGGGTCAGGCCGCAGGGCTCGTAGCGGGACGGCATGAGAAAGATGTCCGAGCCGGCCTGGATGCGGTGGGCCAGGTCCTCGGTGTAGCCGATGCGCACGGCCAGCCGGCCGGGATAGTTCTCCATCATGTCCAGCAGCACGGCCTCGTAGTCCAGGCTGCCCTCGCCCAAAACCACCACGGCCACGTCCTTGGCCATGAGCCGGTCCATGATGTCGATGAGCAGGTCAATGCCCTTCTGGTCGCGGATGCGGCCGATAAAGCCCAGGATGGGTCGCTTGAGGAAGCGCCGGTCCAGCCCCAGCTCGGCCACCAGGTTGCGCTTGCAGATCTCCTTGCCGGCCAGATCGTCGGCGCTGTACGTGCTCGGCAGGTAGCGGTCGTTGATGGGGTCCCAGACGGTGTAGTCCGCGCCGTTTAAGATGCCGCGCAACTGCGGCGCGCGCCTGGACAGGATGCCTTCCAGGCCGGAGCCGAACTGGGGGTACAGGATTTCCAGGGCATAGGTGGGGCTGACCGTGGTGACGATGTCGCTGTAGGCGATGCCGGCCTTGAGCAGGTTGAAATCGCCCCAGTATTCCGCGCCGTCCATGTTCCAGGCCTCCCGGGGCAGCCCGGAATCCCAGAAGAGCCGGGAGGCGAACCGGCCCTGGAAGGCCAGGTTGTGGATGGTCATGATGGTTTTGGTGTTGCGCCAAAACGGCGCGCCCGGCCGCAGGAAGTGCAGATAGGCCGGCACCAGGGCGGCCTGCCAGTCATGGGCGTGGACAATGGCCGGAGCGCCGTCCAGCCGGCTGGCCCAGGCCATGGTGGCCCGGCAAAAAAAGATGAAGCGCTCGCAGTTGTCGAAATAATCGCCGTCGTGGGTATTGTAATAAAAACGGCGATCAAAGTATTCGCCGCGTTGCACGAAGTAGACCGGCACGTCATCGCAGGTGGCGGTGTAGATGTCGGCGGTGATGGGCGCCCAGGGATAGCCGACCCGGCATTTGGAATAAATGAGGCGCAACTGGAAATCGCCGGTATTGAGGCGGCCGTAATACGGAGCAATCAGGGCGACGTTGACGCCCTGGCGTTTGAGTTCCTTGGGCAGGGCTCCCATGACGTCCCCAAGACCGCCGGTCTTGGAGAAGGGATACATTTCCGATGCGACAAAGAGGACCTTGTGATGAAACTTCATCGCGCTCCTCGGGCTGGCCGGTTGCGTTCCCGAAAGGAAGCGGTCCGGGCTGCGGCCTTGCCGGCCGGCCCGGGCCTCGTGCCGTCCACGGTTCGTTTACCCCCGGTTGAACCGGGTAAAAAGCCTGGCATAGTCGTTGAGGATCCGTTCGTGGTCAAAGGCCAGCGGGCTGGGCCACTCCCCGACCGGGAAAACGCCCACGTCCCCGGCGTCGTCGCCGGCCGCCAACTCGTCGGGGTCCAGGGCCTGGGCCGTGAACACCACGCTCATGGTATGCTGCCTGGGATCGCGGTGCGGGTCGGAATAGACGCCCAAAAGGCCGGTCAATTCCACGGTGAGCCCGGTTTCCTCCTTGGCCTCGCGGATGGCCGCCACTTCCACGGGCTCGCCGTAATCGACAAAGCCGCCGGGCAAGGCCCAGCCAAACGGTTCGTTGTGGCGCTTGATCAGCACCACGCCGCGTCCGGGAATGTTGATCAGCGCATCCACCGTGGGTACGGGATTGCGGTAATGCACCACGGGTTTGCCGCAATGGGGGCAGGGTTTTGTCAGGGCCATGGGGTTGGGGCTCCGTGGCTGGGCCTGGGACGTTTTTTCCGCAAGGGGCCAATTTTCTGGGGAATCCGGAGAAAAAGCGTCTCAAGCGATTATAAAAATACGTTTTTTCCTTATACCAAGGTTACTCGAAATGGGAACCCCTGACAAGATTGTTTTGGAACATGCTGGTGCTCTTGGGGATTTCCTTCTGGCCTGGCCGGCTTTTCTGGCCGTGGCCCGACATTTCGCCGGCCGGCCCATCTGCCGGGCCGTACGCCCGGATCACACCCACTGGCTGGCGTTTCTGGCCGCGCCCTGCCCGCCCGATCTGCGCCAGGCCCTGGACGCGCGCTTTGTCGGCCCGGACTGGCCCCGAAGCCTGGACCGGGTGCTGGTAGTCCGGCCCGGACTGGCCAAACGGCCGGAGATGCCGGCCAGCGACGGGTTCTGGTTTCTCCCCGGAGTGGCGGCGGGCCAGGAGGACTCGCCACGGGAGCTTTACCGCCAGGCCCTGGCCGCCCGGGGCATTGCCTGGCCCGAGGATTTCCGGAGTGTTTTTCGGGAACGCTTCGGCGGGCATGCGCCGGACGGCAAGACCGTGCTGCTTGTTCCCGGGGCCGGGCATCCGGACAAGGCCTGGCCCATCGACCGCTTCGAAGCCCTGGCCCGGGTTCTGGAAGAACGGGGGCTGCGGCCGGTCTTTGTCCTGGGGCCAGCGGAACTGGAGCGGGGAATTGCGCCGAGAGCCGGGGAAATCCTGACCCCGCAAAGCCTGATCGAGCTGGCCGAGGCCCTGCGCACAGCCGTGTTCGTGGTCGGCCCGGACTGCGGCCCGCTCCATCTGGCGGCCCTGCACGGCGTGCCCGGACTGGCCCTTTTCGGCCCCACGTCCCCCCGGCAATGGGGGCCGGCCGGCCTGGAGATCGTTACGGCCAACCTTTCCTGCTCCCCGTGTGCGGCCGTGACGTCCGGAAATTTCGCCCTCCATTGTCCCCGGCCGCTCCCCTGCCTGGACGGAATTTCCGTGGACATGGTCCTGTCACGCCTGGCGAAGCGCCACCGCATACCCGGCCAGCCGTAAGGCCTCCACGGCCACGGCTCCCTGGCGAAAGACCAGAAGCCGCCGGCCGCCGAGCATCGCGGCCACGGTGGAAGCCGGCCCGCCGGCCGGAGGCGGACCGGAAAAAACGACCCCATCAGCCGCGGCCAGCACTTCGGGATCGAGTTCTTCGGGCGCGGCGGCCGGGGGAAAGCCACTGCGGTTGGCGCTGGTGGCCACCAGCGGTCCCCCGGCCAGGCGGCACAAAGCCGCGGCCGTGGGATGCGGGGTCAGGCGCACCGAGACCCGGCCCTGGCCGTCCTTGACCATGGCCGGCAGGGACTCCCGGCACGGCACCACCAGGGACAGCGGCCCGGGCCAGAACCGGCCGGCCAGATCGTCAAAATCCGGACCAAGGGGGCCGGCGGCGAAACCGTCCGGCAAAATGGCCGTCATATGGGACAGCTCCCCCACCAGAAGCGGCAGGGGCTTGGAGGCGGGCCGAGCCTTGATGGCCGCGATGCGGGCCAGGGCCGAGGCGCTTACCGCCAGCGCGCCCAGGGCGAAAAACGTTTCCGTGGGATAGACCAGGCAGCCGCCGTCCCGAAGGACGCGCGCCGCAACGGCCAGCGTGTCGGACATGGGCGCAACGCCTCCGTCGGTCCACCCCGTCAGGGGGCGGTGGTTGGACATTTCTCGGGTGTCCGCGTAGTTGCGAAAACGCATCTAGCACCATTGACGACAAGGGAAAAGAACCCCATGGCCGCTGCGTCAAGCCCCTTTGCCCTGCCCCCCCTGCCAGACCCCGGCCCCGGCTTTCTGGCCCGCATCCTGGCGGCCGCGCCCGTATGGGGCCTGACGTCCCAGCAGCGGGACCTGCGCCTGTCCCTGATCGCCGCGCTCCTCAACCAGACGCCGGCCCGGACCGATTGCCTGGCCGCGGCCCAGGGCCTGCTGACCCTGGCCTTCCAGGAAAACCCTTTCGACGCCGACATCCGCGCCGTGCTGGAGTCGGTCCAGGCCGACCGGCCCTTTTTGCCGGCCCGGTCTCTGGCCCTGCTGCGCCTGTTGCGCGCCGCCCCGTCCCTTCCCCCGGACGATGTCTCGTTTACGGACATCCAGGCCGGCCAGGACCCCGAGTTGATCATCCGCTACCTGGACATCGCGGCCAAGGACCGCCAGGCCGCCCTGTCCCGGCTGGCCCCGGCCTTTTCCACCCTGTGCCGGCTGCCCGATGCGGCAGTGGCCCGCCGGCTGCTATCGGGCTTTGCCCCCAGCCTGCCGCCATCCCTTTTTGCCCGGCTCATGGCGGAATTCGCCTGCCTGCGCCTGGAGCCGGAAACGGCCCTGCCCCTGGTGGAAAGCCTGGATACCGAGGTCTGGGGGCTTTTCGCGGCCATGCTCGCCTCCCACTGCCGGCAGCGCCTGGGCGACCAAAACGGCGCTCTGGCCGCCTGCCTGGCCGCGCGTTCTCGCCTGCCCTATCACGTCAACCTGACCTTGCGGGCCTTTGACCTGGCCTTTCCCCAGCCCGCCCCGTCCGCGCCCGGGCCAGACCATGCGGCCGTGTGCGTCTATACGATGAACAAGGCGGACCTCTTCCGGGAATGCCTGCGCCATCTGGCCGCCACCGATCTGGGCGGCTCCCTGGTGGCAGTTCTGGACAACGGCTCCACCGACCATACGCCCCAGGTCATGGCCGAGGCGGCCGCCTGGTTTGCGGCCGGCCGGTTCCTGTCCGTGCGCCTGCCGGTCAATGTCGGCGCGCCCGGGGCGCGCAACTGGCTGCTGGCCCTGCCCGAGGTCGCGGCCTGCCGCTATGCGGCCTTTCTCGATGACGACGCCTTCCCGCCGGCCGACTGGCTGGCCCGGCTTCTGGCCACGGCCGAAAGATACCCCAAGGCCGGGGCCATCGGCTGCTCCATTGTGGACCGGACCGCCCCCGGCGACCACCAGTCCGCGGACTACAATCTTTTTGCGCCCGGCATGGGCCAGGCCAGCCTGCCCGAGGTCAAGGAACGGCTTTTCGTGTGCGACGCCTGCCGGCAAGCGCCGGATTTCGGGCTGTATGCCTACACCCGGCCCTGCCTGTCCGTGTCGGGCTGCTGCCACCTGCTCTCCCGGGAGGCCATCGCAGCGGCCGGGCCGTTCGACATCCGGTTCAACCCCACCCAGTTCGACGACCTGGAGCGGGACATCCGCTCCTGGCTGGCCGGCTGGCCGGCCGTCTACGACGGCTTTGTGCGGGTGGCCCACCAGCAGGCCTCGAGCCTGGCCAAGGCGAAAAGCCCGGCCCAGGTGGCCCATATCCTGGGCAACAAGATCAAGCTCGAATACAGCGTGTCCGATGCGGACGCGGACCGGTTGTGGCGGGAAAACCTGGACTGCCTGGGCCGGGACCTTCTGGCCAAGGACGCGGCCTTGATGGACCTTACGTTGTAACGCCCTCAATCTCTTATAGGTTTCCAAAGGGCAAAGCCCTTTGGTCGCCGAAGCAACGGTGTTTCCTGTCAACCCACTAAACTTCCGGG
>CAZBER010000080.1:0-20860 GCA_964490985.1 uncultured Desulfovibrionaceae bacterium
CCCGCCGGGGGGAGTCACTCCCCCCGGACCCCCCGACCGGCTTGGCCGTGCGGGACGGCGGAGCTGGGATGTGGGGCCGGAATTTGGCTGGCGACACAAGGCGCAAAGCCGCCTTGACGCCAGCCGAAATTCCGGCCCCACCAGGCCCGTTTTTTTCGTCACCCCGGCGAAAGTCGGGGGCCAGTCCTGAGACCGGACTGAATGATGCGGCGATTAGAGGCTGGGGGCGTCCGAAAGCAGCCGGACTTCCATGGGTTGGGCCAAAAGGCCCGGGGCCTTGGCCTTGAAGTCGTTGAGGTGCGGCGTATCCAGGTGCTTGGCCAGAAGCTCCCGGCTCTCCCAGGCTTCCACCAGCACGAACTCGCCCGGCCGCTCCACGGATTCGTAAAGATCATAGGCTATGTAGCCGGGGTCCTGGCGGGTGGGGGCGACAAGCGCCGTCAAGGCGGCCTTGACCGCCGCTTCCTGGCCCGGTTTGGCCACGAATTTGGCCACGACGTTGACTTTGCCTTCAGCCATGGTGCGGTCCTCCTTGATGATTGATCCAATGGTTCCAAGGGGTAGGCGGTTTCGCCAGGCGGGTCAACGCCCGACTGCCCGGGAAACGCCTTTTGGCCGGAAAATCCTGTCAAAGCTGCAAGGAAAGCCCGTCGATCCGCGAAAGTGTTGACCGAGGCCTTGATCCTACTTAATTTCAAATCGAAACATTCGTTCGAATCGAGGCGGCCATTGACCAGTAGCGGTCGAGAGGACGAAACCAGGATGCGGCTTTTGGATGCCGCTGGCGAAGTCTTTTCCAGCAAGGGATTCCACGCCGCCACCATTCGGGAGATCACCCGGATGGCCCAAGCCAACGGCGCTTCCGTCCACTACCATTTCGGCAGCAAGGACCGGCTGTACCAGGCCGTGCTGGAGTATGCCCACCACGAGGCCAACCGGCGTTATCCCCCGGATATGGGGCTCGACGGCCGGGACTGCGGCCCTGAGGAGCGGCTTTTCGCCTATGTCCGGGCCTTGCTGTTGCGGCTGGCCGACAAGGGCCGCCACGCGTGGCTCTTTCGCCTCATGGCCCGGGAGATGGCTGACCCGTCGGACAACCTGGGCGCCGTGGTGGAGCGGTGCCTGGCACCGGCCAGCACCGTGCTGCGCGCCATTGTGGCCGAGCTCCTCGGCCCTGGGGCCGACCCTTTGCTCGTGGCCCGCTGCGCCCAGAGCGTGGTGGGGCAGTGCCGCCATTTCTCCATGGACAGGCCGGTCTTGACCCGGCTCTATCCGGACTGCGACCCCTGCCAGGGCGGCATCGACCACCTGGCCCAACACATCACCCGGTTTTCCCTGGCCGCCATGCGGCAGTATGCCGCCGAAGGCAACGTCCCAACCCCCGAATCTCTTTCCGGAGTCGTTCCTTGAGCCGTACGCTTTTTTCCTGCCTTGGTGTCCTGGCGCTTCCCGTATTGCTTTGGGCCTGTAGCGGCAATGGCGAGGCCAATGTTCCCCGGGCCGAGCGTCCCGTGCCTGTGGTGGCCGTGGCGGCCAAGTCCCAATCCATGCCCATCTTGGTCAAGGCCGTGGGCAATGTGGAGCCTATGGCCTCGGTTGCGGTCAAGCCCCAGGTGGGCGGCATGATCGCGGCCCAGTTCGTGCGCGACGGAGCCAACATCAAGCAGGGCGATCCCCTGTTTCGCATCGATACCCGGCCCTTCGAGCTGGCCATCCGCGAATCCCAGGCCACCCTGGACCGGGACAAGGCCCTGCTCGTCAAGGCCGAGGAGGACCTCAAGCGCTACGCCACCCTGCGGGGCAAGGACGTGGTGGCCCAGGAGCAGTACGACCAGACTTATTCTCAGGCCAAATCCCTGGAAGGCACCATCCGGCTCAACCAGGCCAACCTGGAGCGGGCCCGGCTCGACCTGGAGTACGCCGACATCCGCGCCCCCATCTCCGGCCAGGTGGGCTCGGTCCTGCTGACCCAGGGCAATGTGCTCAAGGCCAACGACGACCGGGTCATGTGCGTCATCAACCAGATCACGCCGATTTTCGTCTCCTTTTCCGTGCCCGAGCGCTATCTGCCCGAGGTCATGGCCCGCCTCAAGACCGGCCCCCTGGCCGTGGAAGCCAGTCCGGACGGCGAATCGGGCCGTCCGCCCATCACGGCCAAGCTGGCTTCCGTGGACAATGCCGTGGACACCAAGACCGGGGCCATCCGCCTCAAGGCCGTGTATGAAAATGCCGACCATCGCCTGTGGCCGGGCCAGTTCGTGCGGGTGGGGCTGCGGCTCGGGTCCCTGGAAAATACGGTGGTGATTCCCACCCAGGCGGTCCTGGACGGTTTGAACGGTCCCTACGTCTATGTGGTGGGAGAGGGCGGCCTGGTCCAGGCCCGCCAGATCAAGCCCGGCCCCATTGTGGACGGGACCACGGCCGTGGAAACGGGCCTGGCTGCGGGCGAGCAGGTGGTGGTGGACGGCCAGATCCGGCTGGCCCCCGGGGTCAAGGCCGAGATCAAGGCCCCGGCCGCCGCCGGCGAGCCCGACAAGGGCGGCAAGGACGGCAACTCATGAACCCGGCCTCCATATTCATCACCCGGCCGGTCATGACCACCCTGGTCATGGCCGCCATCCTCATCTTCGGGGTCATGGCCTATCTGAAGCTGCCGGTTTCGGATTTGCCCAACGTGGATTTCCCCACCATCGAGGTCCGGGTTTCCCTGCCCGGGGCCAGTCCGGAAACCATGGCCTCGGCCGTGGCCAACCCCCTGGAAAAGCAGTTTTCCACCATTGCCGGCCTGGACTCCATGACCTCCATCAACACCATGGGCAACAGCCGCATCACCCTGCAGTTCGCCCTGGACCGCAACATCGATGCCGCCGCCCTGGACGTGCAGTCGGCCATGACCACGGCCGGCAAGGACCTGCCCGACGATCTGCCCTCGCCGCCGTATTTCCGCAAGGTCAACCCGGCCGATTCGCCCATCCTCTATCTGGCCATCTCCTCGGACGTCATGCGCCTGTCCGACGTGGACGAATACGCCGAGAACATGATGGCCCAGCGCATTTCCATGGTGGCCGGCGTGGCCCAGGTCACGGTCTACGGCTCCAAGAAATACGCCGTGCGCATCCAGCTCGACCCCGAGGCCATGGCCTCCCGGGGCGTGGGCGTGGACGAGGCCTCGGAGGCGGTGAAACAGGGCAACGTCAACCTGCCCGTGGGTTCGGTGTCCGGCCCGTCCCGGGAATACACCGTGCGCAGCTCGGGTAAGCTCTTAAACGCCGCCGGCTACCGGCCGCTCATCGTGGCCTGGCGCAACGGCTCCCCGGTGCGCCTGGAGGAGATCGCCAAGGTCACGGACAGCGTGGAGGAAACCAAGCGGTACAATTGGTTTTCCGGCACCCCGGGCTTGATTTTGGCCATCCAGCGCCAGCCCGGCTCCAACACCGTGGAGGTGGTGGAGGCTGTCAAAAAGCTGTTGCCCACCTTCCAGGCCCAACTGCCGGCCTCGGTGGAGCTCAAGGTGCTCTACGACCGCTCGGCCACCATCCGCGAATCCGTGGCCGACGTGAAGTTCACCCTGATCCTCACCGTGTGCCTGGTGGTCATGGTCATCTTCCTGTTTTTGCGCAATATCCCGGCCACGATCATCCCCAGCCTGGCCTTGCCCATGTCCGTGGTCGGCACCTTTGCCGCCATGTACATGCTGGGGTTCAGTCTGGACAACATCTCGCTCATGGCGCTCACCCTGTCCGTGGGCTTTGTGGTGGACGACGCCATTGTCATGCTGGAAAACATCGTGCGCCACATGGAGATGGGCAAGACGCCCCTGGCCGCCGCCTTGGAAGGCTCCAAGGAGATCGGCTTTACCATCGTGTCCATGACCATTTCCCTGGCCGCGGTGTTTTTGCCCGTGCTTTTCATGGGCGGCGTGGTGGGACGGCTTTTCCACGAGTTCGCCCTGACCATCATGTGCTCCATCCTCATCTCCGGGTTCGTGTCCCTGTCGCTCACACCCATGCTGTGCAATCTGGTGCTCAAGGGCCACGCCCACGGCCCGGCCCGGCATGGCCGGTTCTACAACGCCACGGAGCGGGCCTTCGACGCCCTGCGCGACTTCTATGACGTCAGCCTGCGTTTCGTGCTGCGCCACCACCTGGCCACCATGCTTTTTTCCCTGGCCCTTTTGGGCGTGACGGTGTGGCTTTTCCGGGCCATCCCCAAGGGGTTCTTGCCCAGCGAGGATACGGGGCAGCTCATGGCCACCACCGAGGCCGAGGAGGGCGTGGCCTTTGACGTCATGAGCCGGCGGCAGCAGATGTTAAACGAGATCGTGGGCAAGGACCCGGACGTGGCCGACTACATGTCCGTCATCGGCGTCGGCGGCCCCAACAACACGCCCAACAACGGCCGCTTCATGATCGTGCTGCGGCCCTTTTCCGAGCGCGAACACGACGCCAATGCCGTGATGCAGCGGCTGCGGGCCAAGTTCGCCACGGTTCCCGGGCTTCGGGCCTACCTGCAAAACCCGCCGCCCATCCGTATCGGCGGCCGCACCACCAAGGGCCAGTACCAGTACACCCTGCAAGGTCCCAACACCGAGGAGCTGTACCGGGCGGCCGCGGATTTCGAGGTCAAGATGCGCGCCGTGCCGGGCGCTCAGGACGTGACGTCCGACCTGCAGATCAAAAACCCGGAACTGCGCATCGACATCGACCGGGACAAGGCCTCGGCCCTGGGCATCACGGCCTTCCAGATCGAGGACGCCCTGGCCACGTCCTACGGCAACCGCCAGATCTCCACCATCTATGCCCCGGACGACACCTTCCAGGTCATCATGGAGCTGGCCCCGGCCTATCAGGCCAACCCGGACGCCCTGTCCATGCTCTACGTCCGTTCCGCCGCCGGCCAGCTCGTGCCCCTGGATACCCTGGTCACCCGGGCCGTGTCCGTGGGGCCGCTTTCGGTCAACCATTCCGGCCAGTCGCCGTCCGTGACCATCTCGTTTAACCTGCGGCCCGGCGCGTCCCTGGGGCCGGTGGTGGACGCGGTGGAGAAGCTGGCCCGCCAGGACCTGCCGGCCTCCATCTTCACCAGCTTCCAGGGCGAGGCCCAGGCCTTCCAGAGTTCGATGAGCGGCCTGGCTCTGCTTTTGGCCGTGGCCGTCTTGGTCATCTACATCGTGCTCGGCATCCTCTACGAGAGCTTCATCCATCCCCTGACCATCCTGTCGGGCCTGCCCTCGGCCGGGGTCGGAGCCTTGGCCACGCTCATGCTTTTCGGCATGGATCTTAACATCTACGGCTTTGTCGGCATCATCATGCTGATCGGCATTGTGAAGAAAAACGCCATCATGATGATCGACTTCGCCCTGGAGGCCCAGCGCGGCCAGGGCCTGCCGGCGCGCCAGGCCATCCTGGACGGGGCTCTGGTGCGGTTTCGGCCCATCATGATGACCACCATGGCCGCGCTCATGGGCACCTTGCCCATTGCCCTGGGCTTCGGGGCCGGGGCCGCCGCCCGGCGTCCCCTGGGCCTGACCGTGGTGGGCGGGCTGGTGGTGTCCCAGCTTTTGACGCTGTACTTCACGCCGGTCTACTACATCTATCTGGACGCGGCCCAGGCCTGGCTGGGGAGGCGCTTTGGCCGCAAGGCGGCCCGGCAAAAGGTGGCAGCCAAGCAGGGGGCCTAGGCAGGGAATTTTCGGATCAGCCAAAAAAATGGGAGCAGCCGGGCGGCTGCTCCCATTTTTTGTGGAAAAAAGCGGCTACTGCAAGGCGGGCAGAAACACGCTGGCCAGTCCGGCCACAAGTCCGGTCAGGGCCATGAGCATGGCCAAAAAGGCGGCCATGAGCGCTGCCTTGTGGCGCAGGGCGTTAGCCTGGACCATGACGAATCCCGAGGCGACCAGGGCCAGGAACAGGCCCGAGCCGTAAAGCCCCACGGCCACGGTCAGGCGGGCGGACAGCTCGCCCACCAGGGGCAAAAGGCCCAGGCACAGCCAGGCCATGGCGACCACGGCCAGGACCGTGGCCGCAAAGGCCAGCCGGGAGGCCAGGCGCATGGTGAAGTTGTAGTAGTCGCGGCCAAAATCGTCCCGGTCGCGCCGCCACACCAGCCAGGCTCCGGTGAACGTGCCGGCCGCGGCCAGGGACAGGGTCAGGCCCTCGGCCAGGATGGGCCAGAAAAGCGAGGCCGCCGGCGGAGCCAGAAAGGACGGCCAGTCGGTGGCGTGCAGGCCCAGGACCAGGGGCCGAAACGCGGCCAGCCCGGCGTACAGCCCGGCCCAAAAAAGCAGCGTGGCGGCCAGGCCGATGACGGCGTGCAGGGATTTCTGGGTCTTGAGGCGCTGCCACAGGCCCCGGTAGGCCAGAAACGCGGCCGCGCCGGCCAGGATCGGCCCGATGATGGCGGCTGCGGGCAGGGGAAAGCCCAGGAAAAACGTGGCCGGCCCAGGCAGGAAAAACCACAGGCCCGCCGCCCCGGCCGCCAGGACCACAAAGGCCCACAAGCCGGCCAGAAGGGCGAAAGTGGAGGCCTGCTGGCCGAATTTGTCGATGAAGATTTTCAGGCGCTTGGTTGGGCGAAGCCCGACCAGGGCGGTGATGCAGGGAATGCCGGCCGCGGCCAGGGCCAGGCCCAGGTGCGACGCGATAAGAACCATGGCCGCCCAGAATACGGCGACGCGGGTTGCCTCGGGCATGGGGCTCGGTCTCCTTGGGTCCGGGGTGGATGGGCGTTGCGGCGCGGCGCAGGGGCGCATGCCGCGCGCGTCCTGCTTTGCAGTCGGCTTTTGCCCTAAATTCCCGTTTCTTGCAACAAATCGCCATCCTGGCAGGGGCCTTGAAGAATCGGCTTGCGAAAAGCGCCTGCCTCACGTAGCGTATGCTGCAACGTAAAAGGATTGGCAACCTTAAGTTCCCCCGTATTCATGAATGCAAAAATAGCCCTGGCTGCGGCAACGGCCCTGGTTTGCTCCGGCCTGCTCGGTGCATGCGGGCCGCACAACACCCTGGCCATCCGGGGCGGCGGCGCCGACGGCGACGACCGGGTCAAGGCCCTGGAGCAGAAGCTGGCCGAGTCGGATGCGCGGCTGGCCGAGCTGCAACAAAAGGTCGACACCCTGGAGGCCTCGCCGGCCCAGGCCGGCAAACCCGGCGTGCCCCGGGGCAGCGCCCTGGGAACCGGGTTTTCCCGGCCGGCCGGGACGGCCGCCGCATCCGAGGCCGGGACCGCTGCGCCGGCGGCGCGCGCGCCGGCCGGTCCGCCGCCTTTGGGCCCCAAGCCGTCTCCCAATCCCAAGCCATTGCCCGAACCGCGTCCCCGCCATGGCCGGGTCGGGCCGGCCGAACCGGTCACACCCGAGGCGGCCATGGCCGCCGACCGGACCGTTTCGCCCGCGCCCCAGGCGCCGCCGGCTCCGGTCGCCGCGTCGCCGTCCCCGGCCGCCGGGCCGGCCGTGACCGCCCCTGTCCCGGCATCGGTTTCGGCTGGCGTGGCCGCGGCCGCCCCGGCCGAAAAGGCCGAATACAACCAGGCCCTGCAACTGGCCATCAACGGCCGCACGGCCGAGGCCAAGGCCGCTTTCGACGCCTTCATGGCCGCCCATCCCCAAAGTCCGCTGACGCCCGACGCCCTGTACTGGGTGGGGGAGGGGGCCTACCAGGGCGGCGACTACCGCAGCGCCATCAATGACTTCGACAGGGTGGCCAAGGGCTGGCCCGGGCACGCCAAGGCGGCCGACGCCGTGTACAAGATGGCCCTGGCCCAGGAAAAGGCCGGCGACACGGCCGGAGCCCGGGCCACCCTGGAACGCTATCTCAAGGATTACCCCAACGCGGAGCTGGCCGGGGCTGTTCGCCAAAAGCTCCAGGCCCTGCCCAAATGACGATCCAGGCCCAGGGTCCGCCAACGGTCGCCTGGCCCGGGGACGACGCCTTTGTGGACGAGCTGGAGGCCTGTCTGCGGCTGCGCCATTGCCCGGGGCTCGGGCCGCGCACCTGGAAACGGATTTTCGAGCGTTACGGCACGGCTGTGGCCGCCCTGGCCGAGGTCCGGTCCCTGGGCCCCCAGGGACTGTGCCCGGACGCCGTGGCCGGAGCCCTGGCCCGGGGCGCATCCACGGCCCCGGCCCGGCGCGAGATGGAGGCCGCGGCGGCCAAGGGGCTCATTCCCCTGCCGTTTTCCCATCCCGGCTATCCCGCCCGGTTGCGCGGCATTCCGGACCCGCCCGTGGTGCTCTATGTCCTGGGCGATGTCGGTCTTTTGTCCGGCCCGTGCGTGGCCCTGGTCGGAGCCCGGCAATGCTCCCGGTATGGCTTCGAGACCGCCTACCGCCTGGCCGCGGACCTGTCCGCCGCCGGGGTCACGGTGGTGTCCGGCCTGGCCTTCGGCATCGACCGCCAGGCTCACCTGGGCGGCCTGTCCGGCCCG
Source organism: uncultured Desulfovibrionaceae bacterium (assembly GCA_964490985.1). Taxonomy (GTDB): domain Bacteria; phylum Desulfobacterota; class Desulfovibrionia; order Desulfovibrionales; family Desulfovibrionaceae; genus Solidesulfovibrio. The sequence goes on from CAZBER010000080.1 coordinate 8,422, forward strand.
GGCGGCTCGGTGGCGGTGCTCGGCACCGGGCTCGACCTGGTCTATCCCGACGCCAACCTGGACGTGTGGCGGGAGCTGGCCGCCAACGGGGCCATTGTCAGCGAATTTCCGCCCGGCACCCCGCCCCAGGCCCAGAACTTTCCCATCCGCAACCGCATCATCGCCGGACTTTCGCTCGGCGTCATGGTGGTGGAGGCGGCGGCCCGCTCGGGCAGCCTGATCACGGCCCGACTGGCCCTGGAGCAGGGACGCGAGGTGTTTGCCCTGCCCGGGCCCGTGCACCTGCCCACTTACGTCGGCTGCCACGGCCTGCTCGGCCAGGGCGCGACCCTGGTGCAGACGGCCGAGGACATTCTGGTCGGCCTGGCCCGGGAACTGGCCGCCTTTGTGGACCGGCCCCGGCGATCCCGGCCAACTCCTCCAGTCCCTTCGCCCCCTCCGGCCCGGCCCCAGCCGGCTCCCCCGACCCAGGCCGCGCCCGTTGCGCCGCCGCCCCCGCCCGAAGACCTGGACGGCCTGGAGGCCGCCGTGGCCGCGCTTCTGGCCGACGGCTCCAGGCGGCACATCGACGCCATCGGCCAGGCCCTTGAAGCTCCGGCCGGGGCTGTCAGCCGGGCCCTGCTCACCCTGGAAATGAAGGGACTTGTGCGGAAATGGCCGGGCATGTACTACAGCCGGGACGTCGAGGAGCACGGCGCGACATGCAGAAAATCCCCTTGAACCTGGCCCGGCCGGGCATGGTCCTGGCCAAGCCCGTGGCCCGTGGCGACGGCATTGCCGTGGCCGCTGCCGGCACCGAACTTTCCGAAAGCCTGCTGGATCGCCTGGACACCATGGGCGTGACCCACTTGGTGGTGGAAGGCGAGCCCGTGGCCCTGGACGGCCCGTCCGGTTCCCCTTCCTTTGACAAGCGCATCGAGCGCCTGCCGTTTTTGTTTCGCAAATTCAAGGGCGATCCCTGGATGGAGCAGATAAAAAGCCTGGTGGACCATTACTTTCGCATGCGGGCCGCTGCCAGCGCCGCCGCATCCCAGGCCGCCGGCAACGGCGAGGGGGCGTAGATGGCCGAGGACCTGCGCACCGAGCGCAAGGGCCGCATCCTGGCCGTGCGCGACCTGCCCACCCTGCCCAAGGTCCTGGAAGAGGTCTCCCGGCTGGTGGAGCGCTCGGATTCCTCCACCGAGGAAGTGGCCAAGCTCATCAGCATGGACCAGGTGCTTTCGGCCAAGGTCCTCAAGATGGTCAACTCTCCGGTCTACGGCTTTCCGGGCCGCATCAGCTCCATCCAGCACGCCCTGGTCCTTCTGGGATTCAACGTCCTGCGCTCCATAATCGTTTCCACCTCGGTCTTCGAGGTCATGACCGAAAACATGGTCGGGCTGTGGGAGCACAGCCTGGGCTGCGCCCTGGCCTGCGGGGCCATGGCCCGGATGCTGGGCCTCAAGGACGCCGAAGAATATTCCGTGGCCGGGCTGCTCCACGATCTGGGCAAGGTGGTGGCCACGGTGCAGTTGCCGGACCTCAAAACCGACATCGAAAAGCTCGTGGCCGAGCGGGACCTGTCCTACCTCGAAGCCGAGCGCGAGGTGCTGGGCTTTGGCCATGACCGCATCAATGCCTGGCTGGCCGACTACTGGAAGCTGCCGGCCAACATCAAGGAAGGCCTGGCCTACCACCACAAGCCCCATCTCGCCCGGCTCTATCCCCAAATGGCCAGCGTGACGCATCTGGGCGATTTCATGGTCCGGGTGTTCGAATACGGCTTTTCCGGGGACGTGGGCGTCCCCTATCTGGAGCCCGAGGCGCTCAAGACCCTCAAGATCAAGCCGGCCCAGTTCGAACGGCTTCTGGACCACCTGGGCGGGCAGTTCGTGGAAATCGCTGACCTGCGTTTCACCTGATCCGCGCCATGCCGGCCCATGCCCCTTTGTGCCGCTTCTCCAGGCCCCAGAAGATCCTGGTTTTAAGCCCCGATGCCGGCTTGGCCGAGCTTTTCGGCCAGGCCTTTTCCCCGGACGAGGCCGAGGTCGTGCGCTTGGCCCGGGGGCGGGGGGCCATCGAGTGCCTGTTTGCCGATCCCCCGGACCTGCTGGTGGTGGACCACAAGCTTGCGGACATGCCGGGCCAGGACGTGGTGGCCATGGTCAAAAGCGAAAACGTCTACCGTCAGTTGCCCGTGGCCCTGGTGCTGGACGAGGCCGACCTGGTCCGGGACGTGGACTGGTGCGCCGTGGAAGTGGACGAACTGCTGACCCGGCCCCTGGACGCCCGGATGCTGCGCGTCCGGGCCAGCCTGGCCCTGGCCCGGGCCTCGCGCTCCCTGGACGCCAATCCCCTGACCAAGCTGCCGGGCAACACCTCCATCATCGGCCGCATCCAGGACTGCATCGACCGCCGGGAAGACTTTGCCCTGGCCTATGCCGACCTGGACTATTTCAAGTCGTTTAACGACAAATACGGCTTTTCCCGAGGCGACGAGGTGCTCATGATGACCGCCCGCATCATCGTCAACACCGTGCGGGCCGTGGGCGGGCCAACGGCGTTTGTGGGGCACGTCGGCGGCGATGATTTCGTGTTCTTGCTGCCCCCGGACCGGGTGGAGGCCGCCTGCCGGGCCGTGGTGCGCAGCTTCGACGACATTGTGCCCAGCTTCTACGATCCCGAGGACCGGCAGCTCGGGTTCATCCAGTCCACGGACCGGGAAGGCAACCGCCGCTCCTTTCCGCTCATGGCCATTTCCATTGCCGTGGTCTTCAACCGCAACGGCAGGCTCAAGCACTACGGCGAGGCCTCCCAGACGGCCATGAACCTGAAGAAAAAGGCCAAGGAAAATCCCAGGAGCTGCTATGTCCTCGACCAGCGGTGCGCCTGACGCCCCGGCCCTGCCGGCCCCGGCCGCCGCGTTCGTGGCCTACCTGACCGTGCAAAAGGGCTATTGCCCGGCCACTGCGGCCGCCTATGAAAAAGATTTGCTGCAGTTCGAGGCCTATCTGGCTTCCCGGGGCGCAAGCCTGGCCGCGGCGGGGGCCGTCACCCGGGACCATGTCCGGGGCTTTCTGGCCGAGCTCCACCGTTGCCGCACGGCCAAGACGTCCATGGGCCGCAAGCTCTCCACCTTGCGCGGGTTTTTCAAATACGCGCGCGTCAAGAAACTGGTTTCCGGCGACCCCCTGGCTGGCCTCAAAAACCCCAAGCCGGAGAAGCGCCATCCCCGGGCGCTCAACGTGGACCAGGCCGTGGCCCTGGTTTCGCCCCATGGCGACAGTACGTCCCGGGAAGCCTGCCGGGACCTGGCCCTGGCCGAACTGCTCTACGGTTCCGGGCTTCGGGTGTCCGAGGCCGTAACCCTTGACCTCGACGACCTGGATCTGGCCCAGGGCATTGCCCGGGTTCTGGGCAAGGGCGGCAAGGAGCGCCTGGCTCCCTTGAGCGACGCGGCCCGGGACAGGCTGCGGGAATACAGCCGCCGCCGGGCCGAATTCGCGCCTGCCTTGTCGGAAAAGGCGTTTTTCCTGGGCAGCCGGGGCGGCCGGCTCACCCGCCGCCAGGCGGCCCGCATCATCGACAGCCTGGCCAAGGCGGCAGGGCTGCCCCAGCACGCCCATCCCCACATGCTGCGCCACAGCTTTGCCACCCATCTCCTGGAATCCGGGGCCGACCTGCGCAGCGTGCAGGAACTCTTGGGCCACGCCCGCCTGACCACCACCCAGCGCTACACCCACCTGGACCTCTCCCGCATCATGCGCATCTACGACAAGGCGCATCCCCGCTCGAACGAATCGGAATAACCGGGCGGTTTGCTTCCGCATCCTGTCCCATTTCTCTGTTTCATCCGGGCCGGCCCGGGCCGAACCGGCCGCCTTTTTGTTGGTAGCTGCCGGAAAAACTACGGAAAATATAAAAGTACCGTGATTTTATGGGGTTTTTAATGTCTAAAAGAAAGTGCTTTTGTCACAGCCAATTAGGGTATGACCGTCACGTTTTTTTTCTTTCGTGTCCCGATTTCATCCATTTTGGACTTGCCTGTCATCCTTGATCCCGGTACCCATGCCATTAGGTGAAAAAAGTCGTTGAACCCGACCGGAGGACCGGAATCAGGGAGATGGGATATGAACGCGGACAGACAGGCCATGGTCGAACTGGCCGTGAAACGATTCGCCGAATGCGGCCGCGAGGGGCTTCGGCCCGTGGACCTGGCCCGGCGGCTGGGGCTGCCGGCCCGGGTGGTTTTCAGGCAATTCAAGAATCGGGATCAGGTGCTCCTGGCCGTGCTGGTCCGGGTGCAGGAAGAGCTTTTCGCGCATATCGAGGTTTTTTGCCCGGTGGTGCCTGGCGAGACCGGGCTTTCCATGGTGCTGCGCCTGGCCGAGGCCTATTGCCGTTTCCTGGAGGAGCGGCCCGGGCCGTATCTGGACCTGCTGCGGGCCGAGGCCGAGGCCCAGGCCGGGACAGGACCGGAGAGCCGCCAGGAGCTGCGTCGCATCCAGGCCCGCATTGTCAAGCAATTCGAGGTGCTGCTGCTTCTCGGCCACCTGGACGGCTCGGTGCGTGACGGAGCGGCCGAGGAGGCGGCCCGCCGCATCGTCAATGTGGTTGTCGGGGTGGTGCGCCTGGGGCTGACGCGGCCCACGGCCCGGGCCAGGAACCTGCGGCTCATGCTGACCTCCCTGACGGCCAACCGCCGCTTGCCCGCCCGAGCGGCCTAAGTCCCCGCCTCTTGTGGCAGACGCCATGATCCTTTAGGGATTTGGGCGGTTGTGGCGCGTCGGCGTCACCCCGCCATCCGATCCCCTGGAGGTCATCATGCGACGATTCGTCCTGACCGTGGTCTGCCTGTGCTGCCTCATCCCGGCCCGCGCCAGTCTGGCCGGCGATTTCGACTGCGCCCGCCCTCCCTATGGCATCCCGCTGTCGCAAATCAACGACAAGGACAACTTCGTGAAGTTCATGGAAAAAGGCGGGGTGAGCTATTACAACTACACCGGCCCGTGCCGGCTTGGCGTGCACGAACGCCTGGCCCCGGTCATCGTCTACGGCGTGGTGGACGGCAAGCTCTACTCCCGGATCATGAAGACGGACAACGACGACATCGAGATCATCAAGACCGTGACCACCAAGCTGGCCGGCGCGCCCAAGACCGAAACCGAAGGGGACTGGCTGGTCATGAGCTGGGATTTTCCGGAAAAGGCCATGCGCATGAAGCTCAAATACAACAACGTGACCCGGGCCACCAAATCGGCCCTGTATTACGAGCCGCTCCGGGAAAAGCTCGCGCAAAACGCCCCGGAGCCCGAAAACGCCCTCGACCAATAAAGCCGAGTTTTTTCAGACGGGTGGGTCCGGGAGGGGCCGCGCCCCTCCCGGCTGCCGGAGGCGTTTTCCCCTACCGCGCCCCGCAAGCCTGCCTGAATTCGCACCAGGCGCAGCGGCGCTCCACGGGCCGGGGCGTGAAGGATTCAATCGACGCCAGGTGGCGCAGCACAAAGGCCAGAAGGGCCGGCGTGCGCCGCAGGATGGCCTCTTCCTTGTCCGCGGCGTCGGCCCGGCGGCCAAACAGCATGGCTTCGCCGCCGTCGCGCCGCAGTTCCACCACGGCCGCATCCGCCGGGGTCTCGCCCCGGGACGTGGCATAGAGCCAGCAATACAGCGGCAACTGCACGCTGCCCACCCGCTCGGCCACTTCACGCAGCAGCTCCGGATCGCCCGTGCCCGGCCGCCAGGCCTCCACCCGGTTCCAGAAGGCCTCGTCCGACCATAAGAGGGGCTTGGGCATGGTGGGCGAGCCGGTCTTGTAGTCCAAAATGACCACCCCGTCCTCGCGCCGGTCCACCCGGTCGGCCCGCCCGGAAAAAAGATAGGTGCGGCCGTCCACGTCCAGGCCGGCCCGCAGCGTGATTTCCAGGGCCAGGGGCGTGGTGCGCGGCGTATTGGCGGCCATGGACGCCAGCTTGGTGCGGCCCGAGCGGAGCAGCAGCAGCCGGCCGTCCGGGGGCAGGCTTTCGAAGGCCGCATGGGCCCGCAGCCGGGCCTCGAACAGGTCCTGCAATGCGGCTGCGTCCAGGTCCGCGCCGTCGATGTCCCGGCCGACCTGGGGAATGAAGAACTCCCGCAAGGTCTCGTGCACCACCTCGCCGATGGCTGCCCGGTCGCCGTCCTCGGCCACCTCCACCAGTGGGGCCAGGGGCGAGAGGGAGCGGTAGAAAAAGCGCAAGGGGCAGGCCAGGTAGGCATCGAGGAAGGTGGCCGAGAGCTCCCTGCCCGTGAGATGGGCCGCCAGCCGCTCGTCCACGGCCGGGGTGCGGGGGATGGCCGGATCGTTGTTCGGGATGGGGCAAAGCGGCAGGCGCACCAGGGACACCGGCGGCTCGCCCGGGGCCAGCACCCGGCCCAGACGCTTTTCCTCCTCCCACAAGAGCTGTTCCACGAACCGGCTGCGCACGGGCTTGTCCTCGAAAAGCCCGGCGCCCGTGGCTCCGGTGCGATACAGCACCGTGATCTCCTCGGCCCCGAAAAACAGGCGATAGATGTTGTAGGCCGAAACCAGGTCCCGCTCCCGGGAATCGGGCAGGCCCAGGAGCCGGCGCAGGGCGTCCGGCAGCAGGGGATCGTACGGGTCCTGGCCCGGCAGCTTGTCCTCCACGGCATCCAGGACAAAGACGCGGCGAAAGGACAAAAGCCGCGTCTCCAGGACGCCCATGACCTGAAGCCCGGTCAGGGGCTCGGCCTCGAAGGCGGCCCGCTCGTCGGCCAGTTGCCGGCGCAGCAGGGCAAAGAGCGTTGACCGGGGCAGCTCGGCGTCGGCCAGCCGGCCCGAGACCAGGGCCGGGATCACGCTTGAGGCCAGCCGGAACAGGCATTCCGCGTCGATAAGGAAACGCTCCCAGGCGTCGCCGCAGTGCTCGGGGTCGATCAGCAGCTCGGCCAGGCCGGCCAGGGCCAGGCCCAGGCGGCGGGGCGTGGTGATGTCCTCGAAGGCGGTCAGGCAGCAGGCAAGCGTGCGCCGGCACAGGGCGGCCACGGCCTCGGCCGGGGCCTCGCCCTCGGGGAGCGGGATTTCCAGGCGAAGGGGGTCCGCGTAAGCTCCGCCCTGGCGGATGGCCGCCTCCAGGCCGTGGAAGGCGGCGCGCAAGGGCTCTTCCTCCCCCAGGCGCAGCATCTTGAGATAGGGGTGGCGCAGCAGGGCCACCAGCTCGCGCCAGTGGTAGCGGCCCGAGCCCAGGCGCGTCTCCTGCAGGGCCATGATGGTCTCCAGGAGCCGGGCCAGGGATGACCGGGCCAGGGGATAGCCCATGGAAATGTTGACGTCTTTTTCGGGCAGGATGTGCAGCACCGGTGAGAGGAGCCCGGTGTCGGGCAAGACGATGGCCGTGCTCTCCAGGTCGTCGGCCTCGGCCAGGGCCTGCTCCAGGGCCTTGAGCTGGGCATGGAGGTCATGGCCCTCGAAAAAACGCAGCCGCTTGGAGGACAGGTTGGCGGCCTTGGCGTCCAGGATCAGGGTCGGCCGGGTCGGGTCGGCCTTGTGGCGGGACCGCCTGGGCTCTCCGTCCGCCAGGACCACGGCCCGGGCGCTGAAATCGCCCAGCAACCGCCGCTGCTCCAGGCAGGCGAAATGCACCCGCCCGGCCGGCTCGGCCAGGGCCGGGTCGCCGTGCCAGAGCATTTCCAGGAGCCCGCGCCGCCACAACGTCCGGAACAGGAGCTTTTCCGAACCCGACAGCACGGCGAAACCGCAGGCGAAAATCCGCTTGCCGGCCAGCCGGTCGGCCACGGCGGCCGCGTTTTGCGCGGCCAGGGACTGGCACAGGCCGGGTGTGGCCAGGCCTTCGGCCGCAAGCCGCTCCCGGTAGCGGTTGTGGATGTCTCCCAACCGGGCCAGCAGGGTCGCGGCCGGGGCCAGCACCTGGCCTTCCAGGTAAAGCAGGTCCTTTCCCGGCATGTTCTGGCGGAAAAGCTCTTCCATGAGCTCGGCCAGCTCCAGGCCCCAGGGGAAAAAGCAGGTCATCTCCAGGGGGAAGCCCCCGGTCGCCTCGGCCTCGGGCGTCAGCTCCCGCACGATGTCGTGGAGGATGGCCACCCGGTCCAGCACCTCGATCATGGCCGGAGGTTCGGGCAGAAACGAGCCGCCAAGCCCGGCGATCCATTCGCTGATGGCGGTCATCTCGGGCAACAGGCAAGGCTTGGGCATCTCGGGCATGGCCTGCAGGCGCTCGCACAGGTACCGGGCGGCCCGACGCAAGGGAAAAAGCACCAGCACGTCGCGGAAGTCGCCGCCCGTAGCAGCCACAAGCCGCTTGGCCACGCCCGTGAAAAAGTCTTCGGTCCAGGGAATGACGCCCACGGGCTTCATGAGGCGCCCTCCACGGGACGGCACTCCCGGCGGTCGAGGTAGACGAGAAATCCCCGGGCCGGGAGCGTGGCCCGGCCGGGCAGGGCCTTGGCCAGGGCCAGGTAGCGGGCCACCTGGCTCACATGTCCAGCTTCCTCCCGGCCGGTCTTGAAATCCAGGATCACCGTGCCATTTGGGCCCAGATGGAGCAGGTCCGGCCGATGCCGGTCCCCGTTGGCGTCGAGCAGTTCCCGCTCGCACAGGCCCTGGGCCAGGGCTTCCCGGCAGGGGGGCAGGCCGGCCAGCCAGACGAGCATGGCCGTGAATTCCTCGGTCAGGGCTTGGCGCAACCCGGAATCGAGGCGTTCGGAGGCCAGGGCCGCAACCGCCGACCGGCGCGCGGCCGGTTCGGGATCAAAGGCCATGGGGCCGGACTGGACAAAGGCCTGGGCCGCCAGGTGGGCCAGCTCGCCGCGCCGTTTTTCCGTGAAGCGCAGGGCGTCGCGGATGTCGCGCACGGCATTGCGGTAGACCTTGAGCCGCGGCAGCCAGGCCATGGGCGGCGGCGCCTCGTCCGGGGGCGGCGTGGCCGCGGCGGGCGGAGCCTGGCAGACGGGCGGCGGAGCCGAGGCTTCGGTCGGCGGCGCGCCGCACAAAATGGGGCCGTCCTCGGCCGGGTCCTGGCCATAGGCCGCAAAAAGCGCCTCCAGGGCCCGGGGCAGGGGATAGTCCTGGCGCAGCTTGCCCTGGCCGGGCACAAAGGCGTGCAGCTCCAGTTCGGGCCGGGTCCAGGCCACGTAAAGCAGGTGGACCTGCTCGGCCAGTTCCCGGGCCCGGCGCAGGGAATGGGACTCGCCCAGGCCCGGCAGGTCCGGAGCCAGGGCCGGACCGGCGTCGAGCTCGGCCATGACCAAATCCGGCTCCCGGCCATTGGCCGCGAAATGGTGGAACGGCACCACCACGGCCGGAAACTGGAGCCCCTTGGCCTTGTGGATGGTCATGACCCGCACGGCCCCGATATTCTCGGGCTGGGGCACCTTTTCGTCGTCGCCCAGGGTTTGCCAGAAATCCAGGAACGCCGAAATGGAGGTCAGCCCCCGGGACTCGGCCAGATGCGCGATTTCCAAAAAGCGGCGGATGAAGGCCTCGTCGCCGGGACGGCGTTCGATGAGGCGGTAGCCGGCCACGATCTCGCGCAGCAGGTCATATGGTCCGGCCAGGCCGGTCTGGCGCAAAAGCGGCCGTATGAACCGCCGCCAGGGCTCGGGCCAGTGGTCCTTGAAGGCCAGGGACAGAGACGAGCGCCTGGGCAGAGAGGCCAGCCACTGGGCCAGGTCCTGGCGGGAGATGCCGGCAATGTCGCCGAACAGCTCCTGGCCGGACACGAACGTCCAAAACGACAGGCTGTCCGGCGGGTAGTCCAGAAAGGCCAGCATGGCCGTCAACTGGCGTATGAGCGGATGGTCGGCCAGGCGCAGGCTGTTTTCGGTCACCACCGGGATGCCGGCCTCGATGCACCAGGCGGCCACCCGGCCGGCCTGGGGATTGGAGCGGGTCAGCACGGCCACGCCCTGGGGGCCGTGGCGGGGGACGATCTCCTCGGTCAAAAGCCGGATCAGCTCTTCCCGGGCGGCGGCTTCGTACTCCGGCACGCTCTGGGCCGGCAGGGCGGTGATGCGGGCATGCCCGGCCGGGCCGGTCCGATCGGCCGGCAGGGACTGGGACGCGTCGGCAAAGGCCCGGCGCAGGGCATCGGCCAGTCGGGCCGTGGCCGCCGCATGGTCCGGGCCGAGCAGGGCCTCGGCCACGCCAAAGGCTCCGGCCTCCTCCACCAGGGGCGCGAAAAAACGGTTGTTCAAATCCACCACGGCCGGGGCGCTGCGCCAGTTGACGGGCAGGCGCTGCTGGTGGACATCGGTGATGCGGGCCAGTTCCGGGTCGGCCGGGGCCTGGTCGAAAAGCGCGGCATCGCCGCCGCGCCAGCCGTAAATGGCCTGCTTGACGTCGCCCACGAGATACAGGCTGCCGCCCCGGGACAGGCACTCCAGAGCCAGAAGCCGCAGCACGTCCCACTGCTCCCGGGCCGTGTCCTGGAATTCGTCGATAAGGATATGGGCCAGGCCCGCACCCATGCGGCACCAGGCGTCGGGCACGCCGAAATCGCCGGCCAGCCGGTTCCCCACCAGCTTCGGCCACTGGGAATGGGGCAAAACGCGCATCTCGGTCAGGTAGGCGGGGAAATCCGACAGCAGCCGCCCGGCCAGGGCCGTAAACGGAGCCAGGGCCATGGCCCCGCGCAGCACGGGCAGCTCCCGGCAACAGGCGTCGTGGGCTTGGCGCAGCTCGGCAAAAAGCCGCTCCAGCTCCGGATCGATGCGGCCAAGGGATGCCTTGAGCAGACAGTCCGTCAAATCCGGCTTGGCGGCATAACTGGATTTGGGCGCCTTGCCGGTCTGGGGCATCTCTCGGCAATTGCGCAAGAAATCGAGGAAATTGGCCTTGCCCTTGGCCCCGGCCCCGTCCAAGGCGGTCAATAGGGCTCCGGCCGTCAGGCGCAACTGGCCGGTGCGGCGCTCCAAGGCCAGGCGCAGGGCCTCGGGGTCGACGTTTTGAACGGCGGCGCACCGCAAGAGCGTAACGCCCACGCTAAAAAGCTTTTCCCGAAATTTTTCCAGGGGCAAAAAACCGGCGTCGGATTGCAGCAAGGCCGAAGCCGCTTCGCCGAAAAGCCGCTCCAGGGCCGGGTCCTCGGCCAGGGAAGCGGTCAGGCGGTCGTAGAGATCGGCCAGGATGGCCCCGTCGTCAAAAGCCGGCTCGAAATCCGGGCGCAGCCCCAGCTCCAGGGCGAACACCCGAGCCAGCAAAAAAAGCAGACTGTCGATGGTGCGGATATTCAGGCGCTGGGCATGGACAAGCAGCCGCTCCAACTCGTCCCGGGCCCTGCCCCGAGCCTCGGGCTCCACGCCGTCCAGGCCCAGGGCCAGGGATTTGAGCGCCGCCAGCACCCGCTCGCGCATCTCGGCGGCGGCCTTGTTGGTGAAGGTCACGGCCAGGATTTCCGGCACGCAGTATCCGGTCTCCACGGCGGCGGCGCAGGCCGGGGACAACTCCCGGGAAGCGCGCAACGCCAGGGACAGGAACCGTTGCGTCAGGGCATGGGTCTTGCCCGAACCGGCCGAAGCCTTGACCTGAATCAGCATGCAAACGTCCTCACCGCAACCTCCGCGCCGAAACTACCCTCCAACGCGGGGGCAGGCAAGTTGGGCTTCCGGCGGCTGGAGTGCAGCGGTGAATGCCTCCGGCGGCCAGGGCGCTGCCCTGGACCTGCCAAGGGGCTGAGCCCCCTGGACCCCCGGACCGCTTGGCCGGGCGGGGCGGCGGGGCTGCATCGTGGGGCCGGAATCCGGCTGGCGGCACAAGGCGCAAAGCCGCCTTGACGCCAGCCGGATTCCGGCCCCACCAGGCCGTCGCCCTTCGGGCGAGGGGGATTTTCTTTTGGGGGTGGCTTGATTAGGGAGAAGCGCATGGAGCGAATTGTGGTTTCCCGGGAGCAGGACGGTTGGCGGTTGGATAAGGCTGTGGCGGAGCTTTTTCCTGGGATGGGGCTTCGGGGGCGACGGCGGCTTGTCGAGGCCGGCGCGGTGACAGTCAATGGTAAGGCGCGTCCGGCCGCTTACAAGGTCCGGGCTGGGGAAATTTTGGAAGGGGTGGCCATGGCGCCGGCCGAAACGGCATTCGGTCCGGCGGATGTGCCCGTGGCGGTCGTGTCCGGTGAGTACGCCGCCCTGGTCAAGCCCGGTGGGCTTCATACCGCCTCCATCGGTCCGGGCGGCGGGGCCAGTCTGGAAGACCTCCTGCCTGCGATTTTTCCGGACCGCGCGCCGATACTCCTGTCCCGGCTGGACCGGCTCACCTCGGGCCTCGTGCCCGTGGCCTTCTCGCCCTGGGCGGCTGCCGCTTACCGCCGCCTGGAAGATGCCGGGGAAGTGGCCAAGACCTACCAGGCCGTGGTCCACGGTGTGGTGGCCGAGGCCTTTGCCGTGGCCCGGGAACTGGATGTGGACGACCGGGCCAAAACCCGGGTCCTGGACCGGGATGCCGCCGATCCCCTGC
>CAZBER010000081.1:0-20527 GCA_964490985.1 uncultured Desulfovibrionaceae bacterium
GTGGCCGACGAGGTGCGCAAGCTGGCCGAAAAAACCATGGCCGCCACAAAGGAAGTGGAGCACGCCATCACCAGCATTCAGCTGGGCACCAAGCAGCACGTGGTCAGCGTGGAAGAGGCGGCCACGGCCATCGAGGAGGCCAACCGCCTGGCCCGGCAATCCGGCGAAGCCCTGTCCGGCATCGTGACCCTGGTGACCACCTCCTCGGACCAGGTCCAGGCCATTGCCGCGGCAGCCGAGCAGCAGTCGGCCACCAGCGAGGAAATCAGCCGCACCGTGGAATCCATCAACCGGATTTCCACGGACACGGCCCTGGCCATGCAGGCCTCGGATGCGGCGGTTTCGGAGCTGGCCCAGGAAGCCAGAAACCTCCAGGAGCTCATCGACGCCATGCTGGCCTAGAGCCGCGTCCTTGAAAAACATGGAGGGCTTTGTAACAGGAGTCGTATTTGACGCCTTCGGCGACCAAAGGGCTGTGCCCTTTGGAAACCCGTAATGGATTCAGGAGATTGCAACATAAGCCTGTTACTGGCTCAGGCTGCGTTTGATTGTTGCAAGCGCCGCAGCTTCTTTTCGAGGACACGATACCAGGCCGTCTCTGGCCAAAGACAGGCAGCCGAAGGGGCGGACGCCGGGCGTCCGCCTTTTTTCATGCCGCCCGGGCAAAAAGGGGATGCATTGCGAGGCGGTTTGTGGTAGATAAAAAATTTTCTTTTTCCCTGTCGCCCCTGTTTGCCCATGGTTCCACCGAGGGGTGCATTTTGACCCATTTTTCGCCGCAGGCTAGCGCACTTTGTCTTTCCCGAGTCAACATACTGATATTGCACAATATCCAAAAACTCGACTGTTGCGGTTCCCGGCCGGGTGCCGATCGGCTGATTCCCGGATTCCCCCCTGGCCAGGCTCGGGAACCGGGCTGACTCGATATCCTATTGTATTTACGTAATTTTTAAAAATGGTCTGATTTTTGCTGGAATTGGGCCGGACATGGCATGCCACGGCCGGAAGCGTGGCGCGCCGCAGCGACCGGAAACGGAACAAGGCTAAGGCCCGAGATTGTGAAAATAATCACAAAGTCAGGCACCCCAAGTCCCGCTCCGGTGCCACGGAAGCGTGCAAACCGGTCCGCACCGGGAGAGACTTCTTTAGCGGACTGGAAGCGATGGTACAACTAGAGCGAACTTTTAAAGTACAGGAAGAGGTGCTCTCGTATGCAAAATTCAACTTGTCAAGCAGTTGGCGAATGCAGGATGCCGGATCACGCCGTGCTGCCGCAGCAACAGTACCGAGAGGTTGTACAGTTCATTGAAGCCCTTCCTCAGAAGGAAGGCCATCTCGTCACCGTTCTGCACAAAGCGCAAAGCGTTTTCGGCTACCTTCCCATCGAAGTGCAGCAATTCGTTGCCGACTACATGGAAGTCCCCTTGGCCCAGGTCTATGGTGTGGTCAGCTTCTACACCTTCTTCACCATGGTGCCCAAGGGCAAGCATCCCATCTCCATCTGTATGGGCACGGCCTGCTTCGTCAAGGGCGCGGACAAGGTGGTTCACGCCTTCAAGGAACAACTGAAGATCGACATCGGCGACGTCACCCCGGACGGCAAGTTCTCCATCGACACCCTGCGTTGCGTGGGCGGCTGCGCCCTGGCTCCCATCGTCATGGTCGGCGAGAAGGTTTACGGCAACGTCACTCCGGGCCAGGTCAAAAAGATTCTGGCTGATTTCTAGGCCAGCCAAGGAGCACTCTATGAGCACCATCAAGACCCTCGACGAGCTCAAGGCCAAGCGCCAGGAAATCCTGGACCGGGCCGCCGCCAAGAAAAGCAAGGCAGTCATCAACGTGTCCCTGGCCACCTGCTCCATCGCCGCCGGCGGCAAGACCGCCCTGGAGGCCATGCAGGACGAAGTGGCCAAGAACGGCCTGACCGGCGTGGAATTCATGCGGTCCGGCTGCATGACCTACTGTTTTGCCGAGCCCACCGTGGAAATCACCCTCCCGGGCAAGGACCCCGTTGTTTTCGGCAATGTGGACGAAGCCAAGGCCCGCGCCCTGGTCACCGAGTACGTCATGAAGGGCGAACCGGTCGAGGGAATCATCCCCGTGAACTACGAACGGGTAGTCCTGTAAAACCTACCGGGAGACGATAACATGGCAGCGACGACGACGCAGAAAAAGCAGCTTCGGATCGCCACCCGCAACTGCGGCTTCATCGATCCCGAAAGCATCGACGATTACATCGCCCTGCGGGGCTACGAGGCCCTGGGCAAGGTTTTGACCATGACTCCGGCCGAAGTGGTGGACCTCATGAAGCGCTCGGGCCTGCGCGGCCGGGGCGGCGGCGGCTTCCCCACCGGCGTCAAGTGGGGCATCGCCCTGTCCAACGAGGCCGACCAGAAATACATCGTGTGCAACGCCGACGAAGGCGACCCGGGCGCGTTCATGGACCGCGCCGTGCTGGAGGGCGACCCCCATTCCGTGGTCGAGGCCATGGCCATCGGCGGCTACGCCATCGGCGCCACCCAGGGCGCGGTGTACATCCGGGCCGAATATCCCCTGGCCATCAAGCGCCTGAAAAAGGCCCTGGACGACGCCCGGGCCTACGGCCTGCTCGGCAAGAACATCTTCGGCTCGGGCTTTGATTTCGACATCGAGATCAAGTACGGCGCCGGCGCCTTTGTGTGCGGCGAGGAAACCGCGCTGATCCGCTCCATGGAAGGCCAGCGCGGCGAGCCCGTGAGCAAGCCCCCCTTCCCGGCCCAGTCCGGCTATTGGAAAAAGCCCACCATCGTCAACAACGTGGAGACCTTCGCCAACATTCCGGCCATCATCTTAAACGGCGCGGACTGGTTCTCCTCCATCGGCACCGCCACCTCCAAGGGCACCAAGGTCTTCGCCCTGGCCGGCAAGATCACCAACGTGGGCCTCATCGAAGTGCCCATGGGCACGTCGCTGCGCGAAGTCATCTTCGACATCGGCGGCGGCTGCCCGGGCGGCAAGGAGTTCAAGGCCGTGCAGACCGGCGGCCCCTCGGGCGGCGCCCTGGCCCACAAGGACCTGGACGTGGCCATTGACTACGAGTCCCTGATCGCCCGCAAGTCCATGATGGGCTCCGGCGGCATGGTGGTCATGGACGAGGACGACTGCATGGTGTCTGTGGCCAAGTTCTTCCTGGACTTCACCATGGACGAGACCTGCGGCAAGTGCACCCCCTGCCGCATCGGCTCCAAGCGCCTCTACGAGATCCTGGACAAGATCACCAAGGGCAACGGCACCCCGGCCGACCTGGGCAGGCTCAAGTCCCTGTCCGTCAGCATCAAGGACACGGCGCTGTGCGGCCTGGGCCAGACCATGCCCAACCCCATCCTGTCCACCATGGACACCTTTGCCCACGAATACGCCGCGCATGTCAACGACAAGAAGTGTCCGGCCCACGTCTGTACGGCCATGCTGACCTACTCCATTGATCCCAAGAAGTGTACGGGCTGCACGCTTTGCGCCAAGGTCTGCCCGGTGGAGTGCATCTCCGGCACGAAGAAGGAACCACATGTCATCGACTCGACCAAGTGCATCAAGTGCGGAGCCTGCTTCGACAAGTGCAAGTTCGACTCCATTATCAAGCAATAAGGATCAAGGAGGTCCGCAATGTCCATGATGACAGTAACCATAGACGGCAAGACCACGTCCGTGCCGGCGGGCAGCACCATACTGGATGCCGCCAAAAAGCTGGACATCGATATTCCGACCCTGTGCTACTTCAATATCGAGCAGCTGGCCATCAACAACCAGGCCGCCTCCTGCCGGGTCTGCGTGGTGGAAGTCGAGGGCCGGCGCAACCTGGCCCCGGCCTGCGCCACCCCGGTTTCGGACAACATGGTGGTCAAGTCCAACACCATGCGCGTGCTCAACGCCCGCAAGACCGTGCTCGAGCTCATGCTCTCCGACCACCCCAAGGACTGCCTGACCTGCGTCAAGTCCGGCGAATGCGAGCTGCAGGACCTGGCCGAAAAGTTCGGCATCCGCGAATCCCCCTATGACGGCGGGGCCA
Organism: uncultured Desulfovibrionaceae bacterium; assembly: GCA_964490985.1. Classification (GTDB taxonomy): domain Bacteria; phylum Desulfobacterota; class Desulfovibrionia; order Desulfovibrionales; family Desulfovibrionaceae; genus Solidesulfovibrio. Next base: position 4,046 of record CAZBER010000081.1, read on the forward strand.
TGTCCCACTACCGCAAGGACATTTCCGCCTCCATCATCCGGGACATGGACAAGTGCATCATGTGCCGCCGCTGCGAGACCATGTGCAACGACGTGCAGACCTGCGGCGTGCTCTCCGGCGTCAACCGCGGCTTCTCCGCGGTGGTGGCCCCGGCCTTCGAGATGAACCTGACCGACACCGTGTGCACCAACTGCGGCCAGTGCACGGCCGTGTGCCCGGTGGGCGCGCTGGTGGAAAACGACCACACCTGGAAGGTGGTGGAAGCCCTGGCCGATCCGGACAAGGTGGTCATCGTCCAGACCGCCCCGGCCGTGCGCGCCGCCCTGGGCGAGGCCGTGGGCATGCCCCCGGGCACCTCGGTCACGGGCAAGATGGCCGCGGCCCTGCGCCGCCTGGGCTTCAAGTACGTCTTTGACACGGACTTCGCCGCCGACCTGACCATCATGGAGGAAGGCTCGGAGTTCCTGGACCGCCTGAACCGGTACCTAAACGGCGACCAGACGGCCAAGCTGCCCATCCTCACCTCCTGCTGCCCGGGCTGGGTGAAGTTCTTCGAGCACCAGTTCCCGGACCTGCTCGACGTGCCCTCCACGGCCAAGTCGCCCCAGCAGATGTTCGGGGCCATTGCCAAGACCTACTTCGCCGAGCTGCTGGGCATTCCCCGCCAGAAGCTGGTGGTGGTCTCGGTCATGCCCTGCCTGGCCAAGAAGTACGAGGCCGCCCGGCCCGAGTTCCTCGTGGACGGCAACCCGGACGTGGACATCGTCATCTCCACCCGGGAGCTGGGCCGGCTGATCAAGTACATGAACATCGACTTCGCCGGGCTGCCCGACGAGGACTTCGACGCCCCCCTGGGCGAGTCCACGGGCGCGGCTCCGATCTTCGGCGTCACCGGCGGCGTCATCGAGGCGGCGCTGCGCACCGCCTATGAGCTGGCCACCGGCGAAACCCTGGAAAAGGTGGAATTCGAGGCCGTGCGCGGCCTGGAAGGCGTGAAAAAGGCTTCGGTGCAGGTCGGCCCCCATACCCTGCAGATCGGCATCGCCCACGGCCTGGGCAATGCCCGCAAGCTCCTGGAGCGCGTCAAGGAAGGCGAGACCTTCCACGCCATCGAGGTCATGGCCTGCCCCGGCGGCTGCGTGGGCGGCGGCGGCCAGCCCTACCACCATGGCGAGATCGCCCTTTTGAAGGCCCGCACCAAGATCCTGTACGACGAAGACGCGGGCAAGCCCCTGCGCAAGTCGCACCAGAACCCCTACATCATCGAACTCTACGAGAAGTTCCTGGGCAAACCGCTGTCCGAGACGTCCCACCATCTCCTGCACACCCACTACTTCAAGCGCCAGCGCCTCTAACAGGTAGGATAAAAACGCCGGGAAGGGCCTTTCGGCCCTTCCCGGCCCCAGGCCGGCCGCCATCCCCAAAGCGGCGGCCGGCCTGGGGCCGGGACGAAATCCTGGCCGCAAGGGACCATGCTACCGCGTGATTTTCTTTGAAAATCGTGCTACCAATGCCGCCGCAGCGCCCACCGGGAGAACGGATGGTCCGGACTCCCGGCGGGTGCAAACGAGGTCGTCATTCGGGGAGCAGGCTTCATGAGACAGGAATGCGATGCCCTGGGCGTGAGGCAGCTCCCCGAGGGCGCCTTGTTCGGCATACACGCGCTGCGGGCCGCCGAGAACTTTCCCATTTCCGGCTACCGGCTTTTTCCGGAATTTATCAAAGCCTTTGCCCAGGTCAAGGCCGCTTGCGCCCTGGCCAACCAGGAAAACGGCCACCTCGACCCGGGCCGGGCCGAAGCCATCCTGGCCGCCTGCCGGGAACTGGCCGAGGGGCGGCACCACGATCAGATCATCGTGGACCCCTTCCAGGGCGGGGCCGGCACCTCCACCAACATGAACGTCAACGAGGTGGTGGCCAACCGGGCCTTGCAGCTTCTGGGCCATGCCCCGGGCGACTACGCCCGCCTCTCGCCCCTGGCCCACGTCAACCTGCACCAGTCCACCAATGACGTGTATCCCACGGCGCTCAAGGTGGCGGCCCTGTCCCTGCTCAAGGACCTGGAAGCGGCCACGGCCCGGCTCCAGGAAGCCTTCCAGGAAAAGGAGGCCGCCTTTGCCCAGGTGGTCAAGGTGGGGCGCACCGAACTCATGGACGCCGTGCCCATGACCCTGGGCATGGAATTCGGAGCTTACGGCGAGGCCATATCCCGGGACCGCTGGCGCATCTTCAAGTGCCGGGAGCGCATCAAGCAGGTGAACCTTGGCGGCACGGCCATCGGCACGGGCCTGGGCGCGCCGCGCCGGTTCATCTTCCGGGCTGCCGAGCACCTGCGCAATTTGACCGGCCTGCCCCTGTCCCGGGCCGAGAACATGATCGACGCCACGGCCAATGCCGATCCCTTTGTCGAGGTCTCGGGCATGCTGGCCGCCTTTGCCGCCAACCTGCTCAAGATCTCCTCGGACCTGCGCCTGCTGGCCAGCGGCCCCGGGGCCGGGCTGGCCGAAATCCAGTTGCCGGCCGTCCAGGCCGGCTCCTCCATCATGCCCGGCAAGGTCAATCCGGTCATTGCCGAATGCGTGGGCCAGGTGGCTCTCCAAGTCATGGCCAACAACCAGGCCGTGACCCAGGCCGCGGCCCTGGGCCAGCTGCAGATCAACCAGTTCCTGCCGCTCATTGCCCGCTGCCTGCTGGAATCCCTGCGGCTTTTGCGTTCCGCGGCCGAGGTGTTCGCCGAGCGCTGCGTGGCCGGCATTACCGCCCGGGAGGCGCGCTGTCGGGAGCTGGTGGGCCAAAGCCAGGCCCTGGCCACGGTCCTGGTGCCGGCCCTGGGCTACGAAACGGTCAGCGTGCTTATGGCCGAGGCCGCGACCTTGGGCGTCTCCCTGGAAACGCTTTTGGCCCGAAAGGGCCTGGCCCCGGCCGAGGCCCTGGCCGAGCTCCTGGCCCCCAGGCGCATGCGCAAGCTCGGTTTCGAGCCCGGCGACTACGACGCCCTTTCGGGCCTGGCCGGGAAGGACGTGGACAAGCCGTGAGCGCCGGGCCAAGGATCTTTACCGGCCTGGCCGCAGCCGGCCTGGCCCAAGCCGTGGCCCGGGCCGACCGGCTGTTGTTCCACGCCGCCCTGTATTCCAACTTCGCCCGGGATCGCGCCATGGCCGGGGCCCTGGAAATCGCCCTGGCCCGCCCTTCCTTTGGCGGCCTGGACGTCCTATCTTTTGACGTGGACGCCGCCTGCCCCTTTCAGGAGGAATTTCTGGCCGTGCTGCGCCAGGACATGGCCGAAACCGACCTTTTGGCCCAGTTCGCCCTGTCCCGGCACTTTCTGGCCGGGCTGGCCGCGCGCCACCAGGGCCGGGTGCGGCTTTTCGAGACCGAGTCCCTGCCCTGCGCCCCGATCCTGCTGGTGGGAGACGTCATTTTCGCCGGGCATTACGCCCACGCGTCCGTGCCCGCGCCCGAAGGGCTGTGGCTGGCCGTGCCGGCCGACGTGGCCGGGCTTGTGCGCCTGGCCGAGGCTGGCGCGGCTCCGCATGCGGCCGACGCCCAGGGCCGGGCCGCGTTTCGGTTCGTGGCCGAATGCGTGGCCGCCCGGGCGGCCGCCCGCCGGGTGGCCTGAATCCTTGGAGTGTCGTATGTCGTGTCCTCGAAGTTCGAGCATACGAATTATGAGGACAACAAACCCAGATACTTTCTTTTTTCTTAAAAAATACTATCGTATGAGGCTCTTGCAAAAATCGAGCGGAACGTGAAACAGCAATGAATGTTATGCTGTAATGCTCTTGATCCATTGCGGGTTTCCAAAGGGCGGAGCCCTTTGGTCGCCGAAGGCTTCAAAAAACGACCTTTTTTGCAAAAGCCTCGTATTTTTTAAGGGACGCCACACTATGCGCCAGGCTGAAATCAAGGAACTGCTGGCCGGAGTCGACGATCCCGGCCTTTTTTCCGCTGCCGATGCCCTGACCCGGGAAAATTTCGGCAACGAAGTCTATTTGCGCGGGGTCATCGAATTTTCCAACCACTGCGCCAACAACTGCCGCTATTGCGGCCTGCGCCGGGCCAACCGCGGCGTCCATCGCTACCGCATGCCCGTGGAGGACATCCTGGCCTGCGTGGCCCTGGCCAAGGAGCTGTCGCTGGGCACCGTGGTCATCCAGTCCGGCGACGACCTGACGTATGGCCGGGAAGACATCGGCCGGGTCATTGCCGAGGCCAAGGCAGGCTCCGGCGTGGCCGTGACCCTGTCCCTGGGCGACCGGTCCAATGCCGACCTGGCCCACTGGCGCGACGTCGGCGCGGACCGGTATCTGCTCAAGGTCGAAACCTTTGACGAGGCCCTTTTCGCCAATTCCCGGCCGGGCTCGCGCCTGGCCGACCGCATCGGCCGCATCGAGGCCCTGCGCCGGGCCGGCTTCGAGGTGGGCTCGGGCATCATCACCGACCTGCCGGGCATGACCCTGGACATTCTGGCCATGGACCTGCTGCGACTTTCCGAGCTGGACCTGGACATGATCGCGGCCGGCCCCTTCGTGCCCCACCCCGATACCCCTTACGGCGAGGCCCAGGGCGGTTCGGTGCTCACGGCGCTTCGGGCCATCGCCATTTTGCGGCTTTTAAACCCCCTGGCCAACATCCCGTCCACCAGCGCCATGAACGCCTTGCGCGACGGCGCCCGGGAACAGGGGCTCACGGTGGGGGCCAACGTGATCATGCCCTCGCTGACCCCGGAAGATGTTAGCGGCGATTACGCCATTTATCCCGGGAAAAACGCTTTTCGCGCCGATGCCCGGGAACGCGTGGCCGCCGCCCGGGCGGCCGTGCGCCGGGTGGGCCGGCTGCCGTCCACGGCCGTCGGCGGCTCCAAAAGGAGGCTCCATGTCTGAGGAAAAGGCCCCGCGCGGGGTGCGCCTGGTCATCACCCTGGCCGGACGCCGCAATGCCGGCAAATCCTCGCTTATTAACGCCATCACCGGCCAGCAGGTGGCCATTGTCTCGGAGCACGCCGGCACCACCACCGACCCCGTGGCCAAGCCGTATGAGCTGCTGCCCCTGGGACCGGTGACCTTCTACGACACCGCCGGCCTGGATGACGTGGGCGAACTGGGGGCGCTTCGCGTGGCGGCCACCAAAAAGGTGCTGTGGCGCTCGGACATCGCCGTGGTGGTCACGGACGACTCGGGCGTAACCGAGGCCGAACGCGGCATTATAAGCGAAATCCGCCGCCTGGACATTCCCTTTCTCCTGGTCTTCAACAAGACCGACGTGAGCCCGCCCAAGGAAAGCGACCTGGCCTGGTGCCGGGAACAGGGCATCCGTTTCGTCGCGGCCAGCGCGGCCACAGGCGACGGGGCCGTGGCCGTCAAGGAGGCCATCATGGCCCTGGCCCCGGCCGAGGCCCTGCGCGAGCCGGTTCTGGCCGGGGACCTCTTTGGCGAGGGCGACATTGTGGTGTGCGTGGTGCCCATTGACCTGGCCGCGCCCAAGGGGCGGCTGATTCTGCCCCAGGTCCAGGTGCTGCGCGAGATTCTCGACGGCGACGCCGTGGCCGTCACGGTCAAGGAGCGGGAGCTGGAAGCGGCCCTGGGAGGCCTGCGCCGGCCGCCGGCCCTGGTGGTCACGGACTCCCAGGTCATCCTCAAGGTCTCGGGCGACGTGCCCGAGGACGTGCCGCTGACCACCTTTTCCACGCTTTTCGCCCGCTACAAGGGCGACCTGCCGACCCTGGCCGCCGGGGCCGCAGCCATCGACCGGCTGCGCGACGGGGACACGGTGCTCATGGCCGAGGCCTGCTCGCACCACGTCCAGGCCGACGACATCGGCCGGGTCAAGCTGCCGCGCTGGATTTCCCAGTACACGGGCAAGGACCTGCGCTTCGAGATGCACTCGGGGCACGACTTCCCGGACGACCTGGAGCGCTTCGCTTTGGTCGTGCACTGCGGGTCGTGCATGTTAAACCGCATGGAGATGCTGCGGCGCATCAAGGAATGCACCCGCCGCGGCGTAGCCGTGACCAACTACGGGGTGGCCATTTCCAAGGTGCAGGGGGTGCTGGAGCGGGTGTTGCGGCCTATTTTGGGATAACGGGTGCGGCGACCGCCGCGCCCTGAGAATTGCCTGCTACGGTTTGGGGATGCCAAGATCGTTGCAAATTTTCCGGGCCAATATGTCGGCAATCTCTGTATGACGCGGAACCGCCGACCGTTTTCCCGTTTTCGGATGCCACCACCAGGAATGCTTGGCGCCTTCGCGCAGAAGCCCGCAACCGTGTTCGGACAAAAATTTGAGAAGATACGTGCGCTTCATGCGCGAATGGGTTCGGTCGTATAGCCCGAGCCAGCCGCAAGCAGCGCGTCGTTCCTGTTGAGCTCAATGGCTTCCGCCAGAGTTACTTGCAGGGTCTCGAGCAAGGCCTCCCGGCTCTCCTCCTGGCAGTTCACGCCGGGAATCTCCTCGATCCAGCCGATCCACCAGTCGCCGTCCTGCTTGATGACAGCGGTATATTCATTGGCCATGTCCATGCACCTCGGTTTTGGCGCAATATCCCACGGATCGGCCCATACGGCAACGGAAGGCAAAAAAAGAAAAATTGACCCGAACCGGCCCGCGAAGCCCGCTAAAAGTTTTTGGAAGGGGGTGTGGGGGAAACCTTTTTTCAAAAAGGTTTCCCCCACATTCTTCTCTCTTCCCTCTTAATCGAGCTCGTATTCGTCGCGCCAGTTGCCGGTTTCGGCGTATTCGGGCTGGCGTTCCTTGTCGAACAGGCAGTCGCCCAGCACCAGGTAGTCCATTTCCGTGCGCATGAAGCAGCGGTAGGCGTCCTCGGGGGTGCACACGATGGGCTCGCCGCGCACGTTGAAGCTGGTGTTGACGATGACCGGGCAGCCGTGGCGCGCGTTGAAGGTGGCGATCAACTGGTGATAGCGGGGGTTGGTGGCGGCGTGCACGGTCTGGATGCGGGCCGAGAAGTCCACGTGGGTGATGGCCGGCAGGGTGGAGCGGTTGACGTAGAGCCGGTCGAACATGGGCTTTTGCCAGTAGCCCTCAGGCAGGGGATGGCGGAGGGATTCGGCCACCGGGGCCACCAGGAGCATGTAGGGCGAGGGCCGGTCCAGCTCGAAGCAGGTTGCGGCGGCCTCGGCCAGGACCGACGGGGCAAAGGGGCGGAAGCCCTCGCGGTATTTGATCTTGAGGTTGAGCTTTTTTTGCATCTCCGGGTTGCGGGGATCGCCCAGGATGCTGCGGCCGCCGAGGGCCCGGGGACCGTATTCCATGCGGCCCTGAAACCAGCCCACCACCTTGCCCTGGGCCAGCAGGTCGGCCACTGCGGCGCACAGGGCGTCGAAGTCCGCGAATTCCTCGTGGGGCGCGGCGTGGCGCGAGGCCGTGCGCTTGATGTCCTTGGCGCCAAATTCCGGCCCCAGGTACGAGCCGGCCATGCGGTCCATGGCCCCGTCGGGCAGGGACGCACGCTCCTGGCCGCGCCAGACGTGCCAGGCGGCCAGGGCCGCGCCCACGGCCCCGCCGGCGTCGCCGGCGGCCGGCTGAATCCAGATGTCGTCGAACAGACCGGTGCGCAAAAGCTTGCCGTTGGCCACGCAATTGAGCGCCACGCCGCCGGCCATGGTGAGATAGCGGCAGCCGGTCAGTTCCCTGGCCGTTTGGGCCAGGCGCAGCACCGCCTCTTCGGTGACCTGCTGGATGGCCAGAGCCAGGTCCATGTACGCCTGGGACAGCTCGGATTCGGCTTCCCGGCGCGGCAGGCCGAAAAGGGCCTCCCACTTGCGGTCGCGGCACATGGTCAGGCCGGTGGCGTAGTTGTAGTAGTCCATGTTGAGCAGCATGGACCCGTCGGGCCGCAGGTCCACCAGCTCGTCCAGGATTTTTCGCTTGTACGCCTCCACGCGCTCGGACCCCTCGATGCCGTAGGGGGCCAGGCCCATGAGCTTGTATTCCCCGGAATTGACCTTGAAGCCGCAGTAGTAGGTGAAGGCGGAATAGAGCAGGCCCAGGGAATGGGGGAAGTCGAGCTCGCGCAGAAACGTGATGTCCTTGCCCTGGCCCCGGCCGATGGCCGTGGTGGACCACTCGCCCACCCCGTCGATGGTCAGGATGGCGGCTTCGTCAAAGGGCGAGGGATAAAAGGCCGAGGCGGCGTGGGACAGATGGTGCTCCGGGAAAAGGATGCGCGGCTTGCCTGGCCCGAGCTTGGCCAGCTCCTCGCGCAGCATCTTTTTCATGAACAGCTTTTCCTTGATCCACACCGGCATGGCCGACAGGAAACTGACCATGCCCCGGGGCGCGAAGCCGTGGTAGGTTTCCATGAGCCGTTCGAACTTGAGGTAGGGCTTGTCGTAGAAGGCCACGGCGGCCAGGTCCGAAAGCCCGATGCCGGCCTCGGCCAGGACATAGGCCGCGGCCTTGGCCGGGAAGGCGGGGTCGTGTTTTTTGCGGGTGAACCGCTCCTCGTGGGCGGCGGCCACCAGCTCGCCGTCGCGCAAAAGCGCGGCCGCGCTGTCGTGGTAGTAGGCGGAAAGCCCCAGGATGTATTCGGGCATGAATGATTCCGGCTTAGAACAGCGTGTAGATGAACGGAGCCACGGCCGTGCCGCTGGTCAGAACCACCAGGACGCCGAACAGCAGCAGTACCAGGATGATGGGCAGGAGCCAGAATTTTTTCCGAACCCGCAAAAAGCCCCAGAGTTCGCTCAGAAATTCCATGTCGCCTCCACGGCCGCCCCGGCCCGGGAGTGCGGCATCCGGGCGGCTCGTCGATTGTATGGTATGGTCTTAAAACGGCTGTTCGATGTCCGCCGCCACAAAGGTGTGTTCCCGGACCCGGAAGGCCGATGCATCGCCGTTTTTGAATTGCCGCACGCGCATGGGGTCCTTGCCGAGGACCTTGCGCAACAGCCCCATGGGCGTGAGCACCAGGGCGAACACCAACGACAGGAGCACCTTGGACATGACTGTGCCGAGCACGCTCGACAGGCCGAACCACAGCTTGGCCGCCGGCTTGTAAAGGGCCGGGCTGATCATGTCCAGAAGCAGCAGAACCAGGCCGGCGGAGACGAAATGCCGGTTGTTCGTGAACAAAAAGGCCAGCAGGCAGATCAGGACCAGGGCCATGCCCGTGTCCTTGGCCTGCTCCTTGGTGGCCGAAAGCCAGAACGGGGCTTTGCGACGCGTCTGTTCCAGTGAAGACATGGGATGATTGCTCCGGATAGGCTTTCGGTCCCGGCCGGCGCGCGGCCGGACAAGACAGGATTCCCTAGCCCGCGTGGGGCCGGGCGTCAAGGCGGGACGGCGGTTTGCCGTTTCGGGCCAAAAACCCCGGACCGCCGCGGCTGGCAAAAAAAGGTGGACAGCCTGCCCCGATGATGCCAAAGGAGGGCGTAACGGAAGACCTCCCCGTTTTCGGCTCACAGCCTGCCCGACTTCTCTTCGTCCGCACACGCTTCGGGATTGACAGCACAGCACGACACATCGCCCGCCCACGGCTGGCGCACCGCTTTGCGGCCCGAGACGCGTATCGGCCAGGGATCGGTTGCGGGTGGGGAGGCAGTCCGCTCTTGCCAACCGCAACAGGAGAAAAAGCCATGTATACAGATATCCTGCACGACACGCCCACGGAAACGTACGGCGACAAGTTGTTCGAGGCCTGCGGCATACGGTTCGACGACGATGTTGCCGCCGATTTGTGGCGCAAGATCATGGACCACAAGTGGATCCTGTCCGAGAAGCTTTCCCGGGAAGTGGGCTTCCGGGCCGCCTGCATCGATTTCCTGGACACCTACGAGCCGGGCGTGGATGCGCAGCACGGCCGTCAGATCAGCGTGCTCGACGAACTGGGCGCCCAGTTCGTCGAGCGCGACATCTGGGACACCATTCCGGACTCCCAGCCGCCCAAGCAACTGGTGGAAAAGCGGATCATCCTCCCCCTCAAGGAGGAGCGCCTGTCCCGGAAGCACGGCGCGGTCCCGCCCAAGGCCATCACCTTCTTCGGCCCTCCGGGCACGGGCAAGACGCATTTCGTCAAGGCCATGGCCGGGGTTCTGGGCTGGTGGTACATCGAAATCGCGCCCAGCCTGCTCATGGCCGACGGTTTCGAGCGCATCGGCGTCAATCTCCGGGCCATCATGGAAAAGGCCCGGCAACTGGAAGAGGCCGTGATCTTTATCGACGAATTCGAGGAGATCGCCGGCAGCCGCGACGCGGCCAGTCGGCTGGACCGCTCCATCACCAACGAATTCCTCAAGCAGGTGCCGCTGTTGCGCCAGACGAACAAGATGCTGCTGGTGTGCGCCACCAATTACGTGCGCCAACTGGACGCGGCGCTCCTGCGGCCCGGCCGGTTCGACTGCGTCATTCCCATGGGCTGCCTGGACGACGGAGGCAGACGGATGGTGCTGGAGCGCCACAACGCGGGCATCAATGCGGAGAAGATCAACCTGGACCTGCTGGTCAAGCTGACCCAGAACTTCACCCCGGCAGACATCGAGCTGCTGTACCAGAAGATCGCCCAGCGCGCCTTTGAGGAGGAATACGAGACGCGCACGGATTGCGTGGTGACCACGGAAATGATCATCGACGAAATCTCGAACATCCGCCCGTCCCTGTCGGACGACGTGATCCGGGAGTTCAACGAGGACGTGCTACAGTATTCGCGTTACTAGTGTTGCGCTCCTTAAAAAATACGTCAGTATTTTTTAAGAAAAAAATAACCATTCAACTGCGTTGGCTCTGGAGTTTATAGACCCTCTTTTCGAGGACACGACACGAGGAGGGGAAACACGGCTGCCGTGAACGCGGCGGGCCGAAAATTTCAAAAGGGCCGGGGCGGATGCTCCGGCCCTTTTTTGTCGGACGGTGAATACAGGACGGGCGACGGGCCGCGCCCGCGCCGGGAAATGCCGGCAGCCGCCCTACTGCTGCGGATTGAAGACCTGGAAGGTCTTTTTGACCGAGGTGCCGTCCTCGGCCACGGCTGTGAGCGTCCAGTCGCCGGTGGCCATCTCCCATTCCTTGGAGAAGGTGAACGTGCAGTGGTATTCCTTGCCCGTGATCACATCCGTGGTGATCTCGGTATTGAACACCACCTCGTTCTTGCTCGGGTCGATCAGGCCCGGCGAGGCCGTGACGATCTTGACCTTGGACGTGCCGCCCTCGGGCTTTAACGTCTTGAAACGGAAGCCAAAGGTGGTGCCAAGCTTTCGCGGCACGGACGTGGACACCGTGGTCAGGGCGCCGTTTTCATAGATGCCGTAATCCAGGATCACGATGGACGGTTCCGGAGCTTTTTCTTCCTTGCCCCCGAACCCGAAGAAGTTGAGCGTCGAAGAGCAGGAGGCCAGAAGCAGGCACAGCACCGGCAAGATGGCAAGCAGGCGTTTCACGCGTTCCTCCAGGGCCGAACCGGCCGCATGTTCTCGGTATAATTGCCCACATGACCCTCAAGTCCCGCTCGTGTCAAGGGAAGCGGGGTCATCATTCAAACTCCGGCACACCTGGCCGGTTCGCCGAAGGCCAGGGCCGCCAACTGCGTCCTGCCCGCAAAAAAGGCGTCCAGGGCCGGGCGCTGGGAAGCCACCAGCCGCAACCCGCACACGGGCAGGGGGCCGGCCTCGCCGCCGTAGGCCGCCAGGGCCCGGTCGATGAAGCTGGCCGGCACGAAATCCGCGGTCAAACGCAGGACCGTGCACGAGCCCTCTTCGAAAACCAAAAGCGGCTCGGGGTAGCGCGTCCGGTCCGGCCCCAGCGTCAGGTTGCCCGTGCGCACAAGCGCCTCCTCGGCCCGGGACGGCGCCATGCCGGCCCATTTGCCGAGCAGTTCGCCAAAGGCCGGGCGCAGGGCCAGGCAGTGGAAGGGGTCGATCTTGAGGGCCACGGACACGCCCGGCACGTTCACGAGGGACGGCGACTGGCGGTAATGCCGGCCCAAGGCCTCCTCCATCCGGGACAGGAGTGCGCTGTAGTCCACGAGCATGGCCGCTACCCTCCTCGGTTTCGGGCCACATCGAGCAGGTACGAGGTCAGGCCGCCCAGGCTTCGGGGCGTGCGCCCGAAAACCGCGCGCCAGACCTCGTCGGACTCCATACAGAAATAGAGGCCCCGGGAAAAGCCGTGCTTGTGGATGCGCTCGGCCAAAAACCGGAACTGGGCCACGCGCAGGGGCCGCAGCAGCCGCTTTTTGCCGTCCGGCCCGGCCACGAATTCGTTGACCATGTAATGCGGGATGTCCCGGCCCTCCCCGGCCAGCCGCCGGGGCAGCTCGGGCAGGCAGCGAAACGAACCCAGGCTCATGTAGGCGATGTCTTCGGGCCGCAGGTAATCGAAAATCATGTCCACGGCGGCGGCGTAGCCGGCCTGCCAGCCCGGGTAATGGCAGATGGGGTCGAAGTGCAGGCACACCCGGAACCCGGCCCGGGCGCAGGTCCGGGCGGCGGCCAGCCGGGCTGTGAGTGTCGCGGTGTCCCGCTCCTGCCGGGCCACGATGTCCGGGGCGTTGAGCGACCAGGCCGGCAGCACGCGGTCCGGCCGGGGATCGGCCTCCATCCAGGTCAGGTCCGCGGTCTTGGACTTGAGCTCCAGGATCACGTTATCGAAGCCGGCCAGAAAGCCCAAGAGATCCCGGGTATGGCCGGTAATGGGCTCCAGGGCCAGGGAATCGGCGAATTCGCCCGTGCCCACCCGAAAGACCCGGCCCCGGTCCCGGCCAAAGGCCCGGCCCAGCTCCGCGAACATGGCTTCGGTATTGGCAAAGGCCGTCAGCGTCCGATCCCGGAAATAGGCCCGCAGGATGCAGTACGAGCAGTCCATGGGGCAGTTTTCGCCGATATGGATGATCTTGTAGCCGCAGCAGCGGTAGTGCCGGGTGCCCGGGCAGGGACGCAGGAACCGGCCCTTGTGGGCCTTGACGTGCAGCACCCGGCCCCCCGCCCGAGCCTGGGGCAGGGCCTGGCCCGGCTCGACCACAACCACTTGCGCCCCAGGCAGGGCGGCCCGGGCGCGCCTGGCCATGTTCGAGGCGGCCACGGCCGCGTCCACGGCCAGAAGCGTGATGTCCCAAAGCGGGGCGCTCACGAGGACGCGTCCTCCCGGGCCAGCCCCAGCAGGCGGGGAAGCGCGGGCGCTCCGGCCATGGCGGCCAGGGACGCGGCGGCCTTGGCCAGGTCGGCCGGCCGGCGCACGGTCACCTCCACGGTCACGCAGTCGGACTCGAATCCCTGGCGGGGCCGCAGCCTGACCGCGCTGCCCTTGGCCAGATCCCGGGCCAGGGCGGCAAAGCGGGCTTCCAGGTCGGTTGTGGCCGGATAGCGCAGCCGCCGCAGCCCGGCCAGCACCCCGGCCGCCAGGTCGTTGGGCGAAAGCCCCCGGTCGGCCAGGTCCAGCACCCCGGCCCGGGCCAGGGTGGCGGTGGGATGCTCGCCCGAAACCCTGGCCGCCTCGGCCAGCCAGGTGAGCGCGTTTTCCAGGTTGGCCCGGGACCAGCGCAGGCCCTCCCAAAGCGGGGTCAAGGCCGCAAGCGTCCCGGCGTCGCACCCGGCCAGGGCCTCGGCTCCGGCCAACGGCAGATGGCCCGAGGCCAAAAACCCGTCCAGGGCCGACGGCAGGGACAGCCACTGGGCCAAAAGCCGCACCCTTCGGTCGTTTGGCGCGAAAAGATACGGCCCGGCCAGGGCCGTGAACGCCGCAAACGAGCCGTGTCCGAGGAAATAGCGGCCGGCGGCCACGAGCATGGAATCGGTCACGGTCCGGCCCAAATTGGAGGCCAGGTAGAGCAGCCCCAGGCTCAAGCCCGGAGCCAGGCCCTGGCCGTCGGGACCGCCTGGGCCGTCTGACCTGTCCGGGGCCAGGTCCTTCAGGTCCACGGCCACGGCGGCCAGGGTGCGGCCCCGGATTTCCCGCAGGGCCGCGGCCCGGCGCGAGCCGGCCGCCAGGATGGGCCGGCCCTCGGTCATGACGGCCAAGGCCGGGGTCACCTGGCCGAGCCGGTCCAGGGAGGCCATGAGGGCGTCGTCCGGCGGGGCGAACCAGAACAAGTGGTCGGCCGCGATATCCACGTCGCGGGGATGCAAAAAGAATGGCTGCACGGTGTCGGTTTTATTACGGTTTTTCAGTAGAGGTCATGATTTCAAGGGGTTGCCGCCTTGACAAGGGCTGACGGCTGCTCCACTATGCCGAAATCCGTGGAAAAGCCAACACTTTGAAAATTCCTGGATTTTCACGGCTGCTCTCTCTCTTCACGCATCGTCACCCAGCCGCCCCCGGGGGCGGCACGCCATACGGTACAGGCAAAAAACGCCTCCGGGCGTTTATGGACCCGTGACAACGCCTAGCACAAGGGAGAAGGGAATGTCGGAAAACCTTGCCAGCCAACGCACCTATGCCCTGGTCGGCCACGGCGGATGCGGCAAAACCTCGGTGGCCGAGATGCTCCTCTTTAATACCGGAGCCGTGGCGCGCCTGGGCAAGATCGAGGAAGGCACCACCGCGCTCGATTACGAGCCCGAGGAAATCAAGCGCCGGGGCAGCACCCAGCCCGGCCTGGCCACGTTTCTGTTCAACAAGAACCGGCACTTTCTCCTGGATATCCCCGGCGACGGCAATTTCAACGGCGACCTCCCCTTCCTGCTCAAGGCCGTGGACGCCGTGGTCTTCGTGGTCGACGCCGTGGACGGCGTCAAGCCGCTGACCAAAAAACTCTGGGGCGAGGTGGCCAAGCTGGGCCTGCCCGCCATCTTCTTCATCAACAAGATGGACCGCGACCGGGCCGACTTCGACATGGCCCTGTCCGGCATCCGCGACAAGCTCGGGGTCAAGCCCTACATCCAGAACCTGCCCATCGGAGCCCGCGAATCCTTCAAGGGCGTGGTCAACATCCTGGAAAACAAGGCCTACTTCTTCGACGAAGCCGGCGGCATGACCGAAGGCCCGGTGCCGGCGGACATGGCCGACGACGTGGAAGCCATGCGCGAAACCATGGTGGAGGAAATCGCGGTCTCGGACGAGGCCCTCATGGAACGCTACCTCGAAGGCGAGGAGCTCTCCGCCGAGGAGCTGCAGGCCGCCGTGCACAAGGCCGTGCTGTGCGGCCAGCTCTATCCGGTCTGCACCGGCGCGGCGCTCAAGGCCATGGGCGGCGCGCGCCTGCTGGCGGCCATCCAGAACTACTTCCCCGGCCCCCTGGAAAGCTGCTCCGGCCAAAAGACCATCACCACCGCCGACGGGACCGAAATCACGGCCGCCGAAAACGGCCCGGTGGCCGCCTTTGTGTTCAAAACCCAGTTCGACCCCTTTGCCGGCCAGCTCTCCATGGTGAGGGTCCTGACCGGAACGCTCTCCACCAACCTGGACCTGGTCAACACCACCACCGAGGCCTCGGAACGGGCCGGCCAGATATTGTTGCCGCTGGGCAAGGAAACCGTCATCTCCAAGGAGCCGGCCGGCCCCGGTTCCATCGTGGCCCTGGCCAAGCTCAAGGACACGGCCACCGGCCACACCCTGGCCGATCCCAAAAAGCCCGTCACCGTGGCCGCGCCCGTGCTGCCGCCGCCCATGATCTCCTACGCCCTGGCCCCGGCCGAAAAAGGCGACGAGGACAAGGTCTTCGCGGCCATGTCCAAGCTCCTGGACGAAGACATCACCCTGTCCATCACCCGGGACGAGGAAACCGGCGACATCCTGCTGTCGGGCATGGGCCAGACCCACCTGGAAACGGCCGTGGAAAAAGCCAAACGCCGCTTCAAGGTCGCCCCCGTGCTCAAGGCCCCCAAAATCCCCTACCGCGAAACCGTCAAGGGCAAGGTCGAAGTCCAGGGCCGGCACAAGAAACAAACCGGCGGCCGGGGCCAGTTCGGCGACTGCTGGATCCGCATGGAAGGCCAGCCGCGCGGCGCGGGCTACGAGTTCGTGGACGCCATCGTGGGCGGGGCCATCCCGCGCCAGTACATCCCGGCCGTGGACAAGGGCGTCCAGGAATCGGCGGCGCGCGGCTACGTGGCCGGCTACCCCATGGTGGACTTCAAGGTCACCCTCTTTGACGGCTCGTTCCACACCGTGGACTCCTCGGAAATGGCGTTCAAGATCGCCGGCTCCCTGGGCTTCAAAAACGCCTGCGAAAAACTCAAGATCTCGCTCCTCGAACCCATCGTCCTCGTCACCGTGAGCTGCCCGGACGAATACATGGGCGACATCATCGGCGACCTGTCCAGCCGGCGCGGCAAGGTGCTCGGCTCGGACTCCACCGGCGGCATCACCGAAATCCAGGCCCACGTGCCCATGGCCGAAATGCAGGAATACGCCAAGACCCTGTCCTCCATGACCGGCGGCCAGGGCGCGTTCACCATGGCCTTCGACCACTACGAAGAATGCCCGCCGCCCATCGCCGAAAAAGTGATCGCGGAGAGCAAGAAGAAAGAAGAATAAGAGAAAGATGCGGGCTGCGCCCTGTGCCTCCGGCGGCCGGGACGCTGTCCCGGACCC
>CAZBER010000082.1:0-7875 GCA_964490985.1 uncultured Desulfovibrionaceae bacterium
GAAGGTGGGGTCCGGGGGGCGGAAACCCCCTTTTTTGAAAAAAAGGGGGTTTCCGCCCCCCGGTCTTCCCTCACTCCTCCCTAAAAGGGATTGATGTCCTGGGTGCGGGTGTAGTGTTGGTAGCCGATGTTGGCGCCCAGGCGCAGGCCCACGCCGAAGCGGATGGGGGCCAGGGTGATGCCGGCGGTGCGCTGGTAGTTCATGCCGAAGCCGCCGATGACGTAGGCGCTGCCTTCCACGCCCGGGAAGCGTTGGAAGAGTTCGTTGGGGTTGTGCAGGCCGTAGACCAGGGTGAAGACCTTGACCGCGTTGACGCCGAGGTCGATGCCGAGCGACGGGCTTTGCCAGTAGATGGGCACGGGCGGTTTCCCCTTGAGATACAGCGTGCCGGTGCCGTAGCGCAGTCCCACCACCAGGGCGCCGCCGGCCTCGTTGCCCTTGATGAATCCGTCCGGCTGGCCCAGCGTCTGGAAGGCATGGGCCACGATCTCGGCCAGGCCGCGCGAGCCGCTTTCGAAAAAGCCCATGACTTCCCGGTTGATCTCCTGGCGGTTGTAGGTATTGGCCGGGGGAGGCGGTGGGGGAGGCGGCGGCGGGCTTACGGCCGTGGAGCCGTTGATGGACGTGCCGCCCGTGGGCGAGGCCTCGTGGAACGGTTGGCCCGAGGGAGCCGGCTCATAGGCCGGGGCCTGTGTCGTGGCCGGGGGCGGGCTTGGGGCCGGAGCCTGGGTGGCGGCCGGGGGCGGCGGGATGGCCGGAGCGGCCGGAGGCGTCGCGGCAGGCGCGGCGGCGGGCTGTTTGGCCGGGGCCGGTTCGGCCGGCGGCGCGTCGGACAGGGAACGTTCCTTGAGGGCCTGGGAATAGCCGTCGGCGCAGGGGCCGAGCAGGCACAGACCGGCCAGGGTGAAGGCGGCGAGGCGTTTCATGGCTGACCTCTGTTTTGCGGCGCAGGGTTGAGGAACAGGTGGGTGCGAAGCGCCGGCAGCATGGCTGCCGCAATGGCCTCGCGCCCGGAATCGGTGTTGTGCACGCCGTCGGCGGTATAGGCCGGGGCGTTGCGGGCGCACAAGGAGTCGCGCAGATTGACGAAATAGGGCTTGCCCGAAAGCGCCCGCTCCAGGGCGGCGTAGACGGTCATGAAGTTGTCGCGGACATGGGGAAAAGCCTTGCGGCCGAGGATGCTCTCCCTTTCCGCAGCGGCCGTGGCCTCGTCCAGGGCCGGGCAGGTCTCGACCCAGTACAGGGGCTGGAGGAACAGCAGGAACTGGGCGCCATAGCTTTCGGCCAGACGGGCCACGAAATCGTAGCGCTTGACGGTCAGGTCCACGAATTCGGCCAGTTCCGGGGAATCGGGGTCCACGGGCCTGGAGGCGTACAGGAGCTTTTCCAGCAGTTCCCGGGTAAACGAGGCGTAGTAGGCGGCATTGACGGGTTTGAGGATGCCCAAGCCCGATTTGTAGTAGCTTTCGATGACGCCCTGCACGCGCTCCCGGCCTTCGTGGGCGTACGGGGTTTTTTGCACGGCAAAATAGTTGGCGTCGTTGGCCCCGTCGTAAAAGACCACCAGATTGGGCCGGATGGGATATTCGATGAACTGCTTTTCGAGGTATTTGACCTCGAGCAGGGAATTGAAGGAATTGACCCCGAAATTGAGGCAGTTGAACACATAGGGCTTATCGTCCGCATTGAGCGCCTTGGCCACGAAGCTGGGGATGGACTTTTCAAAAGGCGCGGTGCTGGCCCGCATGGTGGAGCCGCCGAAAAACCAGATGGTGCGCGACAGTTCGGGATGGTCCTTGGTCACTTCCACATGGGCCGTGGGCCAGATGCCGTTTTCCATGAGAAAAAGGGCGTACGGGTCGTAGACGGCCTTGGGGCCTTCCCGCAGGTTGCCGTAGATGATCCAGTTGGTGGTGGTGATCACGGCAAACGACAGGAGTTCCAGGCACAAAACGCCGAGCACGAGCCATCTGGCGCTCCGCCAGGCCACGGAAAAAAAACGTTTCACGACAAGGGTCCTTGGAATGCGGCCAATGGCGTCATTTGGGAATCTTGAGGGCCACGCCCTCGGGCACCCGCTGCACGGTGGGCATGCCGCGCAGTTTGCTGGGCGCATCCGGAGACATGTCCAGGACCACCCGGAACATGTCCGAGTGCTTGCCCACCCGGATCTGCCGGATGAAGTCGTTGCCCGTGGCCTTGGCCAGGGGGCCATTGTAGTTCCAGGCTCCGGGCAGGTCCAGCACCATGCGGGGCGGATCGACTATGAAAACCTTCTGGAAGCTCGCCGGCGGCTTGTTCGTCTGGATGGTCAGCACGTATTCCCCGTCCGTCTCCTCGGCAACGATGCGCACCACATTGCCCGAGGCGGCCGTGGGCTTGGCTTCGGGTTTCGGCTTGGCCTCGGGTTTGGCTTTGGCTTTGGTCGCAACAGCGGGTTTGGCCGGAGCCTCGGCCTTGGCCGACTGCGCTTTGGTCGGCTTGTTTTTGGTTGCCTGGGCCTTGGCCGGGGCGGCGGCAGGGGCAGCCGGTTTTGCCTCGGCCGCGGGTTCGTGACCGGCCGGGTGCGGTTCGGCGGCAGCCCCCGGAGCCGGGGCCGGCTTGGGTTCCGGGGAGGCCGGAGCCCCGGCCTTGGCCGCGGCCTGGTCCGGACCGGCGGCCTTTTGTTCGGCAGCCTTGCCGGCCGGCGTATCCTTGGCGATTTCCGCGAACATCTTCTCCAATGTCTCATCGCCGGGGATGCTGGTTACGGGCGATGCTGGCGCGGGATGGGGCTCCTTGGTCGCTACCGGCGCGGGCGGGGGAGCAGCCGGCGGCGCGGCTGGCGAAGCTGCCGGCGCGGCCGATGGCGGAGCCGAGACCGGGGCTTGAACCGAAACCGGGGGCGGTGCGACCTCGACCAGGGCCGAGGCCGGAGCGGCGGCCGGAGCCGGCTCGACGGCCGGCGGTTGGGCCTTGGGGCCGCCGGTGAACAGATAGGGTTTTTTGAGGATCGCCAATCCCAGCACCACGGTGGCGGCCAGGGCCACCGCGCTGATGATGATCATTTTATCGCCGCGGGTCAGTGGCATGCGTCCTCCCCTCACACCAGCGCACGGTTTCGGCCGGGACGCTACCCGAGCTTGCCGTTTCCCTCAAGAGGGAACCCGTCTTTTGGCGGCGTTGACAATCACGTATTGTTTTGTATTACAAGTCGATTACGGAGGGTGACATGCAGAAAAAAGTCCGGTCCGTCCGGGTTCCCCGGGAGATGGAGACCCTTGACCTGTCCTGCCTGGTCGGCGAGTGCGCCCGGCATTTGCGCGATCTGGAATCAGCCACCCTGCTCAAGTCCCAGGGCAACGCCGCGGCGGCCGAGGCCCTGATCCGGGCCCGCCAGGCCGATCTGGGCCGTCGGGTGGGCAAGCTCGTGTGGGAAGCCGGCATGCGGCATGTCGAGAAGCAAAAGCATGCGGAAAGCAAAACGCGGGAAAAGGCCTGAGAAAGGGGCTCCGCCCGCTGCGGCCGAGCCCCTTTCCGTAAATCAGGCCTGAAGATCGGGCAACATATCGACTAGCGGGCGCGAACCCGGGCAGCGGCCTCCCCACCGCGCCGCAGCGCCGCCCGCCAGCCATGCCTATCGCTGCTGTTGCGCCTTGAAGAACACGAATATGCTAGATGGCTTTTGCGGACGCAACACTAGGACGACGGCCGTCCTCCGGGCGCCTTGGTGAGGCACTGGAGGAGCGATTCGTCCGGAACAAACTGCACGCAGTCCTCGTTTTTGCTCTTGTCCACGCTCACGTGGCCGATCTTGGGAAGCACGATGCTGTCGCCGTTGCGCAGGGCATTGAACGGGATCGAAAAAACCGCGTCGAGAAGCTGCTCGGCATCCTGCTCGGAATTGACCTTCTCCAACATATCTTGCAGATACTGGATATAAACGCGCTTGTCGATCATACGACCTCTCCTTTGGCTTGACGCATAAAGCGTTTATGTTTTGGCCGTTGACTTGTATTTGAAATACAAGTCATGGACCCTTCGCCGCAAGTCTTTGATCATCTTGGACTGATCGTCAGTGGTGAACACGGGTTCGTGGATGGAATAAATGGCGTTGGCCAGCTCATCGATGACATGCTCCACGGCCTGACACCACTCCTTGGTGCAGGCATTGCTCATGGTGGCCGCTTCATCCACGTCGTTTTCCAGCGCATTCAACGATTCTTCCAGGCCGGCGACATAACTTCTCCAGCCTCGATCCATACTATCCATGGCTTTTTCGTGCCATCTCACGTTCATGCTCATTGTCGTGCCTCCGTGCGATAAAAGTTCTGCAACCACCTGGAATAACTAGTAAAACACTAGTTAGTACATAGTATAGTCCACTTTTCGATTTTTAGGCAAGCACTTTTCATTTTTCCTGCGGTCCAGGCCGATACTGCGGCCAGCCGGCTGCCCTCTTTTCCGGAATGCCGGCCGGCATATCTCCGCAGGGATGATCACGGCCGCGGCATTGTCCTGGTATTCCGCGGTGCTTGCCTGGCCTGGCCGCTTGGGATAGGGCGCGGTATGCGCCGCCTGACGCGGCGCGCCATGTCCATGCGACGAGGAAGCCATGAAACGGATCGTTTTTGCCTGCGCCCTGGCCTTGGCCTTTGCGCCCCGGCCGGGTGCGGCCGGAGTGGCCCTGGAAGGCGACACCTGCCGCCAGGTTTTCGACAATCCCCGCCAGGAGGCCATCGACTGCCAGACCGGTTTCCGCCTGGACCCGGCCACCCGGGGAAAGCTGCAGAGCATGTCCTTTGGCCTGCTTTCGGATTTGTCCTGCACGGCGCGCCTGTCCGCCAACCGTTCCGAGGTCATCGGCAAGGTGCATGCCGGCGGTGACGTGGCCCTGCCGCCCCAGCAGGTCCAGTGCCGGCTGCTCTCCCAAAATGACGCCATGACCGTGCATTTCAACCTGGCCCCGGTGGTGCGCATAGCCAAGGGCAAGGCCGTGGACGCCAGGCTCGGCATCCGGGATTTGACCGGCATTCCCGAGCCCATGGCCACGGCCGTGGCGGAATTTCTCAACAGCGAGCCCACGCTGCGCCAAAGCCTGGTTGCCGCCGCCAACGAGATCATCCCCAACCTGCCCAAACGCTAGCTTGGCTTTGACCGGAAGGCGGCGCGGACGGCAGGTCTTTGTGCGCCTTGACACGGCTGCGGCGCTGTTTTAGCTGGAGCCGTCGCCTTTCGCCGACCCCAACAGGAGCAGGCCCGATGAAGAATTCCCGCTAAGACCTCGTGAACGAAGGTTGTTGCCGTCACTACCGCGGAGCGTATTCCGCTCTGGCGATATTGCGGCGTGCGGGAATTTTGCTTTACCCGGTCAGGGACTGGATGCCGCCAAGATTTGCGGCGGCATTGCGGCTATCGAAAAGACTGCGGGAAGTAAAATTTCCAGCAGTCTTTTTATTTTATAGCCTGGCTGGTCCACCCCGGGGGTGCCGCATGTCGCTCATTGAAATTTCCGAACTCAGTTTTGGCCATGATGGCGGACACTCTCTTTTCGACAAGGTTTCCCTGCGGCTCGACACGAAGTGGAAACTTGGCCTTATCGGCCGCAATGGCAGGGGAAAAACAACCTTCCTCAAGCTCTTGCAGGGAGAATTCCGATACACCGGGAAAATTCAGAGCACCGTCGCATTTGAGTATTTCCCCTTTGCAGTAGAAGATACTCAAGGGACGGCGTTGCAGCTGGCAAAACGGCTGTGCCCCGGCCTTGACCAATGGCAGCTGGAACGCGAAGCGTCCCTGATCGAGCTTTCCCAGGAGGCACTGGCCCGCCCCTTTTCCACCTTAAGCGGCGGAGAAGCCACCAAGCTGCTTTTGTCGCTCTTTTTCTTGCGTGAAAACAACTTCCCGCTCATTGACGAGCCCACGAACCATCTGGACCTGAAAGCACGGCAAGCGGTGGGGAGATATCTGCAAGGAAAAAGAGGGTTCATCCTGGTTTCGCACGACCGCCACCTGCTTGACAGTTGCATCGACCATGTCCTTTCCATCAACAAGGCGACCATTGAGCTGCAACAGGGCAATTTCAGTTCCTGGCGCCAAAACCGCCTCCTCCAGGATCAGTACGAACAGTCGCAGCATCAGAAGTTGCGAAAGGAAGTTGCCCGCCTGGCGCAAAGCGCGAGCCGAAGCGCGAGCTGGTCAGGCCGCGCGGAACGCGGCAAATATGGGAATGGTCCTGTCGATCGGGGATATATCGGCCATAAGGCCGCCAAAATGATGCAACGAGCCAAAACCGTGGAAGCCAGGCGACGAAAAGTCTTGGACGAAACGTCACGGCTTTTGCAAGATGTGGAATACACCGCCCCTCTTTCCATACGTTCCATCCCCTTTCACAGCAAAAGACTCTTGGAGGTGAACAACCTCGGCATGGAATATGATGGAAAAACCATACTGCAGGGCGTTTCGTTCCGGATCATGAACGGGGACCGCCTCATCGTGCAAGGCTCCAACGGCAGTGGAAAATCCAGCTTGGTCAAGCTCCTGGCCGGCCATCCCGTGCCGTTCCAGGGCGATCTGCACGTGCCCCAAAGCCTGCGGATATCCTACGTGCCCCAGGATACGTCCCTTGTGAGGGGAACGTTGAAGGACTTTGCCAGGGAGCAGGGAATTGACGAGAGTTCTTACCGGGCCGTCCTGGACCGGTTCGGTTTTGCGCGGAGCCAGTTCGACATGGACATGGCCGGCTTCAGCGCCGGGCAAAAGAAAAAAGCCCTGCTGGCGTCCAGCCTCTGCCAGGAGGCGCATCTCTACATTTGGGATGAACCACTCAACTATGTCGATTTGGCATCACGCATACAAATTGAAACCCTGATTCTGGAAAATGGTCCCACCATGGTTCTGGTGGAACACGACCAGATGTTCACGCAACGGGTCGGCTCCCTCTTTCTGGACCTGGATCAGGCAAAAGATGCCGGGAAGCCCTCGGCGGAGGCCACATAAATCAAAAACGGCCGGGGACGCGCTGTCCCCGGCCGTTTCCGTTCGTATGGGAACGGGCGGTCAGATCACTTTGTTGAGGCCGTATTCGATGATGCCCTCGGCCCCGAGGTCGCGCAGCTTGGGGATGAGGTCGCGCACGATGCCCTCGGCCACCACGATTTCCACGGACAGCCAGTCCTTGTTGTAGAGGCCGGCCACGGTGGGGGAGGTCAGGCTCGGCAACAGCTTCATGATGTCCGGCATCTTTTCCTCGGGCACGTTCATCTTGAGGCCAACCAGCCCCTCGGCCCGCAGCGCGCCCTGGAGCAGCATGTTCAGGTTCTCGATCTTGCGGCGCTTGAACGGGTCTTCCCAGGCCGTTTTGTTGGCAATGAGCTGGGTGTTGGTCAACAGCAGCTCGGCGATGATGCGCAGGCCATGGGCCTTGATGGTGGTGCCGGTCTCGGTCACCTCCACAATGGCGTCGGCCAGGCCTTCCACCACCTTGGCCTCGGTGGCGCCCCAGGAGAACTCCACTTCCACGGGCACGCCCGCGCCGGAAAAATACCGCTTGGTGAAGTTGACCAGCTCGGTGGCGATCTTCTTGCCGGCCAGGTCTTCGGGGCGCTTGTACGGGGCGTCGGCGGCCACGGCCAGGACCCAGCGGGCCGGCCGGTTGCTGACCTTGGAATAGACCAGGTCGGCCACCACCACCACGTCGGACTCGTTTTCCAGGATCCAGTCCTTGCCGGTCAGGCCGGCGTCCAGCAGGGTGAAGACGGAACCACCGTCGTTGCGGTAAAATTTATGGTCGCCGAGGCCGGAAGTCGGGCCATAACCTGCCATCAGCAGATCCAGGTCGCCATCATTGTCGTAATCGCCCCAGTCACTTTCGCTGTACCAAAGGCCAAACAGGTC
>CAZBER010000082.1:7885-20390 GCA_964490985.1 uncultured Desulfovibrionaceae bacterium
AGTCCAGGGTGCCGGATTCCACGTACCGGGACATCTCCTGGGCGCGGCACATGGAGCAGGTGATTTCCGGGTCATTGATCTCCGGAAAGTAGTTGCGGTGATGCATCCGGATTTTCCATCCGGATTTCTCGAACAGCGCAATGGTGGCGTCCTGGAGGGAGCCTTTGGGAATGCCGAGTTTGAGCATGTTGTCGCCGGCCATCTATTTGTAGACCTCCTTGGGATCGAAAACCTTGGGCGAACAGGTGCGCTCGCCCGCAGACGTTATTTCGGTAAAAAAGCAGGACTTGTAGCCCTCGTGGCAGGCCGCGCCGCCGACCTGCTCCACCAGCACCAGGACGGTGTCGGCGTCGCAGTCCAGGCGGATGGACTGGACCTTTTGCACATGGCCGGACGTGCCGCCCTTGTGCCAGATTGTGTTCCGGCTGCGGCTGAAATAATGGACCTCGCCGGTTTCGAGGGTCTTGTCGTAGGCTTCCTCGTTCATGTAGGCGAGCATGAGCACCTCGCCGGTGCAGGCTTCCTGGGCGATGGCCGGGACGAGGCCGCCGCATTTCGCGAAATCGGGTCGTTTCATGAAAAGTATCCTTCAATGGCATGCTATTCGACTGGCAAACAGTGGCTTTCCTGACGTCCGCCGTCAAGGCGCAATGAACTGCGGATGCGTACCGATAATCGGTTCAAAGTGTTTGCGGTTAAACGACAGTACCGTATCCGCTCCGGCCTTTCTGGCGGCAGTGACGTGCAGGACGTCAAAGACACTGCCGCCGCCTCGGCCGATTCGAGCCACAGCGTCCATGGCATCCAGGTAGTCTTGCCCATCCAGCGAAATAACCTTGGCCACCGCCACAACGCTTTCCCGAATCAGCAGCATGGCATGTCTCGGGGAAATTCTCGGACGGGAAGGATACGTGGTCAACGAGGCGTACAATTCAGCCAGTCCATGGGTTGCGACAAGCATGCCCAGGCCGCCCCGACGTCCTTTCAAATACCATGGAAAGGCCCGAAGATGCAGAGGATGGGATTTCACCAGCGCGGCAACTAGAACCGATGTGTCGAAAAGCGCCTGCATCATTCCGCAAGTCCGGATATGTCCCGGATGCGGCTTTCCCGCACACGCTCAATCAGATCGTCTACGTTTCCAACCGTTTCGCCCGCGAAAAGAAGCACCCCGTCTTCTTCTACAAGGCCTCCGGCATCCTCCGCGGACCGAATCACGATGGCGCTGTCCTGCTCCTCGACAATCACCCGCGCTCCCGGCATCAAACCCAAATCCTCCAGAACCTCCCGAGGAATGGCCACCCGGCCCTGATCGTCAAGCGTCGTTTCCATACTTCCCATCCTCGCGATCGTATTTCAGGCAAACCGCGCGAAAAAGGAAAAGTAGTTTATCCAAACGCCAATTGGGTGACAAGCCATGAATAGCCGCCGCATTTCAGCCGGCAGCCGGCTTGCACTCGGCCCGAAGCTGGCCGCAGGCGGCGGCGATGTCTGCGCCCTTGCTCTTGCGCAAGGTGGCGGTCAGGCCCTTGGCCTTGAGCGCCTCCTGGAAGGCGGCGATGCGCTCGGCCGAGGGCGGCCGATACGGCAGCCCGGGCGTGGGGTTGAACACGATCAGGTTCACCTTGGCCTTGACCCGGGACAACAGCCGCACCAGCTCCCGGGCCTCGGCCACGGAATCGTTGACCCCGTCCAGCAGCAGATACTCGAAGGTCAGGCGCTCCCGGGGCTTGAGCGGATACTGCGCCAGCACGTCCATGAGCTCGGCCAAATCCACCTTGGCCGCGCCGGGCATGAGCTTTTCTCGAAGTTTCTGGGTCGGGGCGTGCAGGGATACGGCCAGGGAACACAGGCCCGTCCTGCCCAAATCCAGCAGATGGCGCACCACGCCGGCCGTGGATACGGTGATGCGGCGGCTGGAAAAATCCAGGCCCTGGGGATGGTGCAAGGCCTCCAGGGCCGCAACCAGATTCTCGTAATTGAGCAGCGGTTCGCCCATGCCCATGAAGACCAGATTGCGCAACAGCAGGGTCACGCCCCGATCCAGCAGGTATTGCCGGGCCACCAGCACCTGGCCCAGCATCTCGCCGGGCGTCATGTTGCGGCGAAACCCCATCATGCCGGTGGCGCAAAAGGCGCAGCCCATGGCGCAACCCACCTGGCTCGACAAACAAGCGGTGTAATGGTCCTTCTCCGGAATGAGCACCGCTTCCACGGCCTCGCCGTCGGCCAATTCCAGCAAAAATTTCACCGTGCCGTCACCGCTCTCCCGCACGGCCGCCACCCGGGGCCAATCAATGGCGGCGACTTCGGCCAGCCGGGCGCGCAAGGCCTTGGACACGTCGGTCATGGCATTGATGTCGCGACAACCCTTCTGCCACACCCACTGCCAGACCTGCCGCGCCCGATACGGCGGCTCGCCCAGCGAAACCACCAGGGATTCCAACTCGTGAAACGTCAGGTCGATCAGGTTCGTCATAGGGTGTTTGCCAGGAGGAGAACCGGGGGGCGGAAACCCCACCTTCCCCCAAAAAACTTTTCGATGGGCTTCGCGGGGTTGTGCGAAGCACCTGTCTTCACTTCGCCCGAAGGGCGACGGGCTCGTGGTGCCGGAATCGGGCCGGCGTGCTCGCCGGCTTTGCGGCGTGCGTCGCCGGCCCGATTCCGGCACCACCGACGATTGCGCGCCCACCACCAGCCGTCCCGCCCGGCCAAGCCGGTGGGGGCGCAGGGGGGTCACCCCCCTGCCGGGTCCAGGGCAGCGCCCTGGCCGCCGGAGGCGTCTCCCGCGCCCTTGCCAAGCACCCGCTCGAACACCGCTTCATGGCGGCGGACCATCGATTCCATGGAGAAGTGTTCCACGGCCCGGCACCTGGCGGCCTGGCCGAACCGCAGGCGTTTGTCCTCGTCGGCCAGGAGGGCGGCGATGTTTTCGCCCAGGGCCTCGGGGTTTCGGGCCGGGCAGAGCAGGCCCGTGCGTTCGGGCTCCACCACGTCCGGGATGCCGCCCACGGCCGTGGCGGCCACGGGCAGGCCCATGGCCATGGCTTCCAGGATGACGTTGGGCAGGCCTTCGCGGATGGAGCTTAAGGCGACCACCGAGGCCTGCTGGAAAAACGGGCGCGGGTCCGGGGCGGCCGGGTAGGTGCGGATGTTGCCGCGCACCGGGCTGCGGGCGGCCAGGGTGCGCACCCGGGTGCGCAGCGGCCCGTCGCCGATCAGCCACAGCTCGGCCCGGGGCCGTCGGGCCACGGTGACCTCGAAGGCCCGAAGCAGGGTTTCGTGGTCCTTGTCCTCGCAGTAGCGGGCCAGGCACAGGACCACCTCGCGCACCGGGCGCAGTTCCTCGGGCGGCGGGGTGAAGTGGTCGGTGTCCACGCCGTTGGCAATGACCGTGATTTTGGCTTCGGGCCGCCCCAGCCGGACGAGCTGGTCCTTGATGGGCGTGGCGTTGGCGATGTGGTGGGCGGCCAGGCCCGCAAGCCAGCGTTCGTGCTGGCGCGCCACGGCTCCGCCGCCCCGGCAGGTGGCGATGATGGCCGGCAACTTGCGCAGTCGGGCGAACACCCGGCCCCAGATGTTGGGCACGGCGGTGAGCGGCAAAAGCAGGTCGGGCCGGTCGGCGTCCCTGTCCCTGTCCAAGGCGCGCCACAGGGCGGCCAGGCTGGACAGGCCCACGGTCCTGGACGGACTGAGCCATTTCAGGGGGATGCCGGCCGCGGCCGCCTGGGGGGCGAAATCCCGCACGTCGGTGAGCATCCAGAACTGCGGGGCGAACCGGGACCGGTCCAGGCGTTTGGCCAGTTCCAGGGCCTGGCGCTGGGTGCCGCCGAAGGCCAGGTCCTGGAGCAGCATGACGACCCGGGCCGGGCGGGCAGGGGAGCCCGGCCCGCCCGGTCCGATCGAAGGGGAGCGTTCGGGCATCAATATCCCATGAGCCCGCAGCAGCGGGTGCAGGAGGGCATGAGTCCCTCGGTGTGCAGGCTGGCCCGGAAGCGCCGGTAGGTTTCGGAGTTCCAGAGTTCGGTGATGGTGTTCTCGCGCACGTTGCCGACGATGTAGTCGTGGTAGTCCCGGCAGGGCGACATGTCGCCGTTGGAATCGAGCTCGACCGCCTGATAGATGGAGATGCACTGGTTGTAGCCGAAGGTGGCCTCGTGGTTGCCGTAGTATTCCTTGAGGTTGGCCACGCCGGTGATGTTGGGGATGATGTTGACCGGCGGATTTTTAAAGCCCTTGGAGCGGCGCTGGACTTCGGCCAGCTGGCGGTCCAGGGTTTCGTGGTCCTTGATGGTCCAGTCGCCGACCCAGCCCCAGTGGAGCTTGGGGGAGAAGCCGAAGCGGCGGGCGAAATCCTCGTCATGGGCCTTGGCGCTTTTTTCGTCGATCCACCAGGACAGGTAGTAGACGAACAGGTCCACCCGGTCCTTGTAGGCCTCGTAGATGTCCACCAGGTGGTTGACGTTGGCGCTGGAGATGGTGGTCAGGGCGGCCACCAGGGGCAGGTTGGTCTTGTGGGCCCGCTTGGCTTCGCGGATGGCGGCCAGGGCTTCCTGGATGACCTTGTAGTTGTCGCCGCCACCGGCCGAGGGGCGGGCGGCGTTGTGGGTCTCGGGGGAGTGGCCGTCGATGGAGACCTGGAGCAGGAACATGGGCGCGGCGGCCAGCCGGTCGGCGGCGGCCACCAGGCCCGTGGCGTTGGTGGCGATGGAGGTGGGCATCTTGAGTTCCGTGGCCCGTTCGATGATCTCCAGCCAGCCCTTGTACAGGGTGGGCTCGCCGCCCCAGAGGTAGACCGAGGGCTTGTGGCCGTGCTGGGCCAGGTCTTCCAGCAGGGCCAGGTAGCGCTCGGGGGTGATCTCCTGCTTTTTGAGATCCTTGAGGTTTTTGCCGTGCAAAAACCCCTGGTCGCCCCATTGGCCGCAGGTGTGGCAGCGCAGGTTGCACACGTCGGTGATGCGCACCGACAACTGGCGGATGCTGCGGGCCTGGCCGGTCTCGGCCCGGGGATTTAAGGCAGAGAACAGGAATTTTTCTTTTTCCAAGGCGGCCAGCCGGCCGGCGATCCAGGGATGGCGGGCGACCTTGACGGAATGTTTGAGAATGGTGCCGAGGGCGACACTGCTGCGTTTGGTCATGGAACCTCCATGGTGGCGACGCAAGTCGCCATACGCGCAAAGGGCGCTTGATTCAAGCCTGGGGGGCGGTGGCCTTGATGTAGGCACGGCCCGGGCCCTTGTCCAGGCGTGAAAGCGGGGTTTGCGGGGCTGCGGCGCGCCTCCGGCCGGCTTGCTTCCCTGTGGCCCTTTTCGTATGTTGCAACGATTGCGAGCAAAATGGCGGGAGGCCAGGCTGATGGAAGATGACGCCACGCGCCAGTACCTGACGTTTTCCCTGGGCGGTGAATGCTTTGCCCTGCAATCCCTGCTCGTGTCCGAGGTCCTGGACGTGCCGGCCATCACCCGGGTGCCCCGGGCTCCGGACTTTTTGCGCGGCATCATCAACCTGCGGGGCAACGCGGCCACGGTGGTGGACCTGGGCCTGAAGCTGGGCCTGGGCGCAACGCCGGCCGGCCGAGGGGCGTGCCTGATCATCGTGGAGCGGGAGTACGAGGGCGAGCGGCTGGCCGTGGCCGCGTTGGCCGACACGGTGCAGGAGGTGGTGGAGATCGACGCCCGGGACATTGCCCCGACCCCGGACATGGGCCTGGCCGTGGATCCGGCCTTTGTCCAGGGGCTGGCCCGCTTGGGCGAAGGGTGCGTGATGCTGCTTAATGCGGACCGGCTTTTTTCCCTGGAGGAGCTGGCCGCGACCCCGGCCTGAGTCCGACTACTCTCCGGCGGCGTACAGTTTGGCGTATATCATGGCATTGGCCAGGATGCGGCGCACATAGTCCCGGGTCTCGGCATAGGGCATAAGCTCGATGAAAAGCTCCTCGCCAAGCGGGGCCAGGGTCTGGTTCCACAGGCGCACCCGGTTTTCCCCGGCATTGTAGCTGGCCAGGGCCGCGGCCAGATTCCCCTCCTTTTCCAGCCGTTCCCGAAAAAACGCCGTTCCCAGGCGGATGTTGACCACCGGATCGAACAGGTCGGCGCGCTGGGGCCGTATGCCGATGCGTTTGCCCACGGCCTGGGCCGTGGTGGGCAGAAGCTGCATGAGGCCCACGGCTCCGGCCCCGGACACGGCCTTGGGATCGAAAAAGCTTTCCTGGCGGATCAGCGAATAGACGATGTCCGGCGAGACATCGGACCCGCTTAAGGCGGCCTGTACGTCCGCGGACCAGGCCCGGGGGAACAGGGCCGGCCGCAGGGGAGCCAGCGCGGCGGCCGAGCCCCGCAGCAGGCAGCCGCCAAAAGTGCGCCAGGCCGTGCGCAGGACCGCCTGCCGCCGGCCCGCGGCAGACGCCGCCCGGATGTGGGCCAGGGCCAGGTCGGCCCGGCCGGGCTCGGCCCGGGCAGCGAAATCCAGATACATCTCGGTCAGGTCGGCCAGCCCGGCCTCGTCCAGGTGCTGGGCCATGGCCAGGGCCGCCTCGGCCGTGGCGCTGGGCGGCTGGGGGCTGTCCGGACAGCGGGGAGGCGCGGGAGCGGCTGGAGCAGGGGAGGGCGCAACGGGTGCGGCCGCCTCGGCCAGGGCCGTGGCGGAGCGGCCGCCGTAATAGGTGTTGGGCCGCCCGGTGGCCACCTCGCGCCACAGGGCCGTTGCTTCGCCTCCCCGCCCCAGTTGCCAGAGCGTCTTGCCCCGCCAGTAGCGGGCCCCGTCGGTCCATTCGTCCTCGGGGAAGCGGCTTACGAAAGCGGCCAGGGCTTCCTCGGCCCCCAGAAAGTCGCCGATGACGTAATGCAAGAGCGCGGTCAGGGACGCGCCCTGGGCGGCCAGGTCCGGGGACACGGCCAGCCCGGCCAGGCTCGTGGCGCTGGCCATGGCTTCCACGAAGCGGCCGCGCTCGATCAGAAGCAGGGTCAGGTGCCGGGCCGCGGCCTCGCGCAGCCGGTCGTCGCGCCCGGGCGCGGCCAGGACCCGACGCAACAGCGCCTCCATGCGGGCCGCGTCGTCCGGCTCCAGGGAACGCCACAGGCACCGGGCCTGGTGGTAGAGCGCCCACCAGGCCAACGGCGCGTCCGGGTTGGCCGCGCCGGCCCGGGCAAAGGCGGCGGCAGCGGCCTGGGTGCGGCGCAGGGCGTACAGGGCCTTGCCCCGGATGTACTCGGCCCGGGCGGCCTGGGGCGCGTCGAATGCCGGGGCCGCAGGACCCGAAAGCAGGTGCAGGGCCGCTTCGGCCTGGCCCTTTTCGGCCAGGGCCTCGGCCCGCAGCAGCACGTTGCCGGGCGCGTCCGGGTCGTAGCCGGCGCCGGCCGTGGCCAGAAGCTGCCGGGCCAGGGCGTCGCCGGCCTTGGCCGCCTTGGACCAGGGCGCGTCCAGGGACAGGCGGCGCAGGAAATCCTGGGCCTTGTTCCCGTCCCCCAATTCCGCGGCGGCCACGGCCGCGCGCAGCCAGACTTCCGGGGCCAGGGACGGGTCCGGCGTGGTCAGCCAGGCCTCGGCCCGGGCCAGGGCGGCCCGGCTGTTGCCCAGGCGGGCGGCGCACTCCAGGGACAGGTACAGGGCGTCGCGGCCCAGAAACGAGGCCGTGGGCCGGGAAGCCAGCCCGGCCAGAATCGCGTCCGCCCCGGCCGCGTCCCCGTCCAGGAACCGGGCCAGGCCCTGGTAATAGGCCGCCACCTCGGCCAGGTCCCCGGCCCGCTCCCGGGCCGCGGCCAGGCGTTCGGCTCCGGCCGGGCGGTTTCCGGCCAGGACGTCGGCCACGCCCAGGCCCACTTCCAGCCGGCCCCGGGCCGCATCGTTCGCTCCGGCCCGGGCCAGCCGGGCGGCCAGGGCGGCCGGCCCACCTTGGGGCGGGGCCAGGCCGGCCGAGCGGGGCAGGGGCGTGTTCCTGAAGTCGGGGGAGGCGTTCGGGGACGCGGCCTGGGCCAGGGCCGGCCCGGCCCACAGCACGGCCAGGAGCAGGCCCAGCCAGATCGCACCAAATCGATCGGAGTATTGTGGTATTCCCGGTACGAACATGGTGGGATTTCCAGCCTTATGGCGTGTTAAGCGGCCATTTTACTTGATCTCGTTTCGGAATGAACCGCTTGACTAAATGTGAAATTCGTGACTAACAACCTGAAGTTTTGAGTCTGCTTGCGTCATCAGGGCTCCACATCCTGGACGCGAGCCCTGCGCGCGTCTTCCACCCGTCAAGGAGGTCGGTATGCCCTTTGCGCAGTCCTGGGATTTCACGCCGGGCACCCGCGTCGTCGTCGACGACGTACGCCAGTGCTCCCGTGAATACGAGTGGCTGGAGGAACCGTATGTCTCGCCCGATGGCGAGCGCGTGGCCATGGCCGTGGCCTTGCCGGACGCCGAGTTTTCCTTGGCGGTCAACGGCGAGGTCTGGGAAGAAACTTTCGACAAGATCTGGTATCCCCGTTTTTCCCCGGACGGCAGGCTGACCGCCCTGGTCCAGTCCGCCGGCGAGTGGACCATGGCCGTTGACGGCCAGGTCTGGGACGACACGTACGCCTATATCTGGGACACGCGGTTTTCCAAGGCCGGCGACGTCATTGCCGCCCCCATCCAGGTCGACGGCCGCTACGGCCTGGCCGTTGACGGCGTGTCCTGGGAGACCCTGTACGAAAACGCCAACCAGGTGATCCTGTCCGAGGCGGGCAACGCCACGGCGGCCGTGGTCCAGGTCAAGTCCCTGGCCCAGGCCGACATCGTGACTTTCCAGCAGGGCATCTTCAGCGTGGCCGTGAACGGCCGGGCCTGGGACGCCATTTTCGTCAACTGCTGGAACCCGGCCTTTGATCCGGATGGCGCGCGCGTGGCCTGCACCGTGCGCCGTTCGCTCTACGACTACACCATTGCCGTGGACGGGCAAGCCTGGCCCACGGCCTATGGCTGCGCCTGGAGCCCGGTCTTCAACCCGGCCACGGGCCAGGTGGCCGCGCCGGTGCGCAAGGCCGGGGCCTGGGGCATGGCCATTGACGACAAGATGGCCTGGGAGCCCCGCTTCGGCCAGTGCTGGCAACAGGCCTACCTGCCGGACGGCTCCAAACTGGCGGCCATCGTGGCCACGTCGTTCGGCGCCTTTACCGTGGCCGTGGACGGCAAGCCCTGGGACGCCACCTTCCCGGTGGTCACGGACATGGTCATAAGCCCCATGGGGGGACGGATAGCCGCGCTGGGCAACAACCACAACACGGATTTCGCGGTGCTGTGCGACGGCAAAGTCTGGAACGGCCGCTACGACATGGCCCGGACCCCGGTCTTCAGCTCCGACGGCGGCCATCTGGCCGTGGCCGTGGAGCGGGCCGGCAAGTTCACCGTGGTCTGCGACGGCAAGGCCTATCCCCAGAGTTTCGACAAGTGCTTTGATCCGGCCTTCTCTCCGGACGGGACCAAGGTCCTGATCCGGGCCATCGCGGAAGGCAAGCTGCTGCGGATCGTGGCCCCGGTCGAAGCCTTCACCGGCTAGGAGGTACGACATGCATGCCCTGTACGATCTTGCCGTCGGCCCCCTGGCCTGGCTGGCCTTCGGCGTCTTTATCATCGGCTCCATCTACCGCCTGCTGGCCATGCGCGCCCTGGCCCACAAGAAGGAAGCGGCCTTCGTAGCCTATTTGAGCCTTCCCCACGCCTTCCGGTCCCTGGCCCACTGGCTCACCCCCTACGGCGCCCTGGGCTGGAGGGAAAACCCCGTGGTCACGGCGGCCACCTTTGTCTTTCACATCAGCGTCATCCTGGTTCCCCTGTTCCTCATGGGCCACATCGCCCTGTTCGACGCCTTCCGGGGCTGGTCCTGGCCGGCTCTGCCCGCCGGCCTGGCCGATGCGCTCTCCATCATCGTGGTGCTGATTTGCGGCTACTTCGCCTGGCGCCGCCTTGCCGTGCCCACGGTGCGCTTTGTCACGTCATCCCAGGACTGGGTGGTGCTGCTTCTGATCACCCTGACCTTTCTCACCGGCGTTCTGGCCTACCACCGCCTGGGCGACAGCCTTACCATCACCACGCTGCACATCCTGTGCGGCGAGGCCCTGCTGGTGGCCATGCCCTTTACGCGCCTGTCCCACATGCTGTTCGGGTTTTTCAGCCGCGGGTACATGGCCTCGGAATTCGGGTCCGTCAGACACGCCAAGGACTGGTAGCCACCGGAGGACTGCATGAGCACCATTGCCGATCGTCGCATCGAGGACGAAGGGCTCAAGCGGGGCATCGCCCGCCTGAACCCGGAAAAGATAGAAAAAGTATTCAAGGAGCTGATGGCCGCCGAAGCCGGGGCCCGGCTCAAGACCTACGTGGACATCTGCATCCGCTGCGGCATGTGCGCCAAGGGCTGCCACTACTACATGTCCCACAAGGACCCGAGCTACACGCCCGTGGCCAAGGTCAGCCAGACCATGTGGAAGCTTCTGGCCGCCGGCGGCCGGGTCGATCCCGAGCTCATCTACCAGTGCGCCCAGGTCGCCTACACCGAGTGCAACCTGTGCCGCCGCTGCATCCACTACTGTCCGGTGGGCATCGACACGGGCTACATCATGAGCCTGGTGCGCCGGCTGTGCCACAAGCTCGGGGTCACGCCCCAGTACATCCAGGACACGGCCCACAGCCACTCCGCCACCATGAACCAGATGTGGGTCAAAGACGACGAGTGGATCGACAGCCTGCAATGGCAGGAGGATGAGGCCCGGGAGGAATTCCCCGGCCTGCGCATCCCGCTGGACGTGGAAGGCGCGGACTTCATGTATTCGGTCATCGCGCCCGAGCCCAAGTTCCGCACCCAGCTCATCTACCAGGCCGCGGCCATCTTTCACGCCGCCGGCCTGAACTGGACCATGCCGGCCACCCCGGGCTGGGACAACTCCAACATGGCCATGTTCTCGGGCGACTCCGAGATCATGTCCCGCATCGAGCGCGCCCACTACGAGACCGCCCAGCGGCTTCGGGTCAAGCGCATCGTCATGGGCGAGTGCGGCCACGCCTTCCGGGCCGTCTACGACGTGGCCAACCGCTGGCTCGGCTGGAAATGGCATCCCGTGCCTGTGGTCCATTCCGTGGACTTCTTCTGGGAGCTCATCCAGCAGGGCCGCATCAAGCTCGACCACAAGTACAGCGAACCCGTGACCATCCACGACCCCTGCAACATCATCCGGGGCCGGGGCCTGACCGAAAAGCTGCGCGAGGTGGTCCACTTCCTGTGCGACAACGTGGTGGAGATGACCCCCAACAAGGAGCACAACTACTGCTGCTGCGCCGGCGGCGGGGTCATCAACTGCGGGCCTCCCTTCAAAAACGTCCGCATTGTCGGCAACTCCATCAAGGCCGAACAGCTCAAGGCCACAGGCGTCAAGATCGTGGTGGCCCCGTGCCACAACTGCCACGGCGGCCTGGACGACATCATCAACAAGTACGAACTCGGCATGCACACCAAGTTCCTGGGCGACCTCATCTACGAGCTCATGGAGAAGCCCGAGGCCTAAGCGCTGTCCGTAGCGGGAGGAGAAACCGACATGAAACGATCCGCCATGACACCCCTGCTGGTCCTGGCCGCGGCCCTGCTCCTGGCCGTTCCGGCCCTGTCCCAGCAGGATATGCAGACCGTTCCCACGGAAGGCTTCGCGTCGCCCCGGCGGCTGCCCGCCCTGTTCCCCCATGACGCCCACAACGAGAAGGCGCAGCTGGCCGACTGCACGGCCTGCCATCACGGGGAAAAGGACGGCAAGAAGGACCTGTCCGTCGACAGCGTGGGCACGCCCTGCGCCGAGTGCCATCCCACGGCCGGCGCGCCGGGCAAGACGCCGCTCATGCGGGCCTACCACCGGCAATGCGCGGGCTGCCACATGGACCAGAAAAAGGGTCCGGTAACGTGCGGGGCCTGCCACGCGCCGCAGTAACCTTGCGCCGGTTTGATACAAACGAACCCGATACAACCGGAGGCAATGCGCCGTATCTTGTGATTCCGGGAATTTTCCCGGATTCCTTGACACAGTCCCCCCACGGTGCGACATAGACTAGGCCTTGTAAGCCCTGATGCATCAAGAAACGGGCGCGGCCGGCGAATGCAGAACGCTTCGCTTGCCGCGCCCCCTTCGCCGCAATCGCCTGCGGCCCATGGAGGGGATGCCGTGGCCTGCCTTGCCGTTGCCGTTGCCTGTGCCGCCCGCGTAAAGGGCGCGCTGCTTTCCGCCTTCCGGCGTCCCGCCGCTGTTCCCGTCACGGTTCCGATCCAAGCCCGTCGGAGGCCCCATGCTTGAAAACCTGGGTCCTGTCGCCTTTGTCGCCTATGCCGCGCTGTCCCTGGCCGGCGGCGTGGCGGCCGTCGCCTCCCCGAACCTGGTGCGGGCCATGGTGGGGCTGGTGGCCTCCCTGTTCGGCGTGGCCGGCCTGTACCTGCTCCTTTTGGCCGAGTTCGTGGCCCTGATGCAGATCCTCATCTACGTGGGGGCCGTGACCGTGCTCATGT
>CAZBER010000083.1:0-19311 GCA_964490985.1 uncultured Desulfovibrionaceae bacterium
TTCACGGCCTCGTTGGCCACGAAGTCGGTGCGCAGGCGGAAGCGTTCCCAGATCTCGAAGCGGTCCTCGGTCCTGGTGCCGGCCGGCGTCCAGGTGGGCGTGTTGGATGTCCACTGGGCGCTGTTCCAGCCGGTGAAGTTGTGTTGGGCGAAAAAAACGCCGTAAATGCGGGCGTCGCCGACCATTTTCACTTCAGTGGCCGCCTGGACGCGGGCGAAGGCGCCCCAGGCGAGCACAACCAGGAATGCAAGCATAATGCAGTGTATACGTTTCATGATCCCTCCTCCAACGCGTGATAAATCGGAAATCAGCGGCGCAGGATATCCGGACCAACGGCTCAAGAAGTCCGGTCCTATTCTCGCCCATACGCCGCTTGCACGGTTGTGGCAAGAAAAGATCGATCTTTTTGCTTCAAACCGAAAAAAGAGTTCAGGCGCTTTTTCGGGAAGCCGGAAGGACAAAAAAAGGCCGGAACCGTAAGGCTCCGGCCAATGCGGCGACAGGGCGGCCCGTTTTTCGATTAACAAATTGAAATTGTCATCCTCGACATCCACGAGCCCGGATTTTCCAGGGCATCCCTAGAATTTGTACGTCAGGCCCAGGGCGACCTTCCAGACATCGCGGTCCCGGGTCTCGCGGACCAGGCGGCGGCCCCAGACGCTTTCCTGGTAGTGGCCCTTGGCCCAGCCGGTTTCCAGGACAGCGGCCAGGTTCTCGTAGATCATGTACTTGTTGTCGAAGTTCAGGCCATAGGCGTATTCGTTGATGGTCAGGTCCCGGCCTATCTGGAAGTAGGGATTACTCCCGAGCAGCAGGTTGCAGTTGCGGATGGCATTGGCCGAGTTGTTGCCGTGGATGAAGGTGAAGGTCAGGCGGTGGGTCAACTGTTCAAAAAACGAGATGTTGTTGAGCGACGCGCCCAGACCCCAGGCGCCCACGGCATTCATGCCCAGGTTGGAGTTCTTGGCCAGCTCCTGGCTGTCGTCGAAGAGGAAGCTTCCGCCCGCGCCCCAGTTGGGACGCAACTGGGGCATGCGCTCGGAGCCGTTGCGGGTGGAGCCGTCCTCGCCGGTGGACCACCAGCCGAAGACCTGGGGCGTCAGCACGTCCCAGCCGGTGTATTCGGCTCCCAGGTCAATAAACCAGCCGCTACGGCGGTTGCGCTTGTGCTCGTTTTGGGCTCCGGCTCCGTAGATCACGTCGGCGTAGAACTTGAGCGGATCCAGGGCCGTCACCTCGAACGCGCCGCCGGCCCACCAGTAGGCGTTCTGGGCGTTGCCCCCGGTTGCGGCGCTTAGGATCGAGCCGGCCGAGAACAGGTTTTCGGCGTAGCTGGTCGAGCCGAAGGTGGAGGCGCTGGTGGTGAAGTAGCCGGCATTGCGGCCAGCCACGGCAACAGCCCCCCAGGGCGTGACCTTGAAACCGTCCAGGGTGATGGGCAGAGCCAGGAAATAGATATCCAGTTCGTCCGGCACCTGGGTCGTGGTGGGATCATAGGTGCGGTTGGCGTCGATCAGGCGTCCGAAGCCGGCCAGAAGGCCCAGGGTATCGTCGATCAGCGGGGCGTTTACGGTCAGGGCGGCCATGCGGTCGCCGCCAAAAACGATGCTGTCGTAAAAGAGCGGAGACTGGGGCAGGGAAATGTCCTGCAACCCGGCCGTAAACTCGATGTCGCAGCCAGGGTACTTGAACTGCAGGTAGGCCTGATAGACGGCGATGGCCACCTCGGGGTTGGCGGCGGTGAACGTGCCGTGGCCCCAGGTGTCCTCCACCTTGACGCCCAGGCGGAACTTCACGGCCTCGTTGGCCACGAAGTCGGCGCGCAGGCGAAACCGCTCCCATATCTCGAAGCGATCCTCGGCCTTGGTCGCGGCCGCAGACCAGGTGGGCGTGTTGGATGTCCACTGGGCGCTGTTCCAGCCGGTGAAGTTGTGGGCGGCAAAAAAGACGCCGTAGACGCGGGCGTCGCCGACCATCTTCACCGCAGTGGCCGCCCGGGCGCTGGCAAAGGCGCCCAGAACGCACACGGCCGCAAGCATGGCACAGGCAATCCGTTTCATCCTTTCTTCCTCCTTGATGGCTCTTGCGGATTGTAAGACAGCTATGCAGGGTTCGTACCAATGCTAAGCATGGTTCGATCTCAATTCATTCTTCTGGAAATCCGCGTCTTATGGCAACGGCAAACGTTTTTTGTGGCCCAAAAGACACGCCGGCAACGGCATGCAAGGACCCGAGTATAAAAAATGAAAAAAAAGGCCGGAGCCCGAAGGCTCCGGCCGTGCGCCGTGGTTTCCGCGAACCGCTTTAGAACTTGTAGGTCAGGCCGAAAGCGACCTTCCAGGCATCGCCGGACTCGGCCTTGTGGACCAGGCGGCGGCCCCAGACGCTCTGCTGGAATTCGCCGTGAGCCCAGCCGGTCTCGAGGACGGCGGCCAGGTTCTCGTAGATCATGTACTTGTTGTCGAAGTTCACGCCAAAGGCATGCTCGTTGACGGTCAGGTCGCGACCCATCACGAAGTAGGGGTTGCTCCCCAGCAGCGTGTTGAGGTTGCGGATGGCCGAGGCCGAGTTGTTGCCATGGATGTAGGTGAAGGTCAGGCGGTGGGTCAGCTTTTCGATGAACGACATGTTGTTCAGCGACGCGCCCAAGCCCCAGGCGCCGACCGGGCTCATGCCCATGTTGGAGTTCTTGGCCAGTTCCTGGCTGGCGTCAAACAGGAAGCTGTCGCCAGCGCCCCAGTTGGGACGGATCTGCGGCATGCGCTCGGAACCGTTGCGGGTGGAGCCGTCCTCGCCGGTGGACCACCAGCCGAAGACCTGCGGGGTCAGCACGTCCCAGCCGGTGTACTCGGCACCGGCGTCGATGAACCAACCCTGGCGCTTGCTCTTCTTGCGGTCGGACTGGGCGCCGGCGCCGTAGACCACGTCGGCATAGAACTTCACCGGGTCAAGCGCCGTGATTTCAAAGGCGCCGCCAGCCCACCAGTAGGCGTTCTGGGCGTTCTTGAACAGGGCCGGGCTGATCAGGTCGCCGGCAGAGATCAAGTTCTCGGCGAAGTTCTGGGAGTAGAAGGTCGAACCGCTGGCCGTGAAGTAGCCGGCATTCTTGCCGGCCACGGCAATGGTGCCCCACGGGGTGACCTTGAAGCCGTCCAGGGTGATGGGCAGGGCCAGGAAGTAGGCGTCGAACTCATCAGCCACCTGGGTGGTGGTGGTGTCGTAGGTGCGGTTGGTGTCGATCAGGCGGCCGAAACCAGCCAGCACGGACAGGGTCTTGTCGATCAGCGGGGCGCTTACGGTCAAAGCGGCCATGCGGTCGCCGCCGAAGACGATGCTGTCATAAAACAGCGACGACTGGGGCAGGGAGATGTCCTGCAGACCGGCCGTGAACTCGATGTCGCAGCCAGGGTACTTGAACTGCAAGTAGGCCTGGTAGACCTGGATGGCCACATCCGGGTTGGCGGCGGTAAACGTGCCGTGACCCCAGGTGTCTTCCACCTTGATGCCCAGACGGAACTTCACGGCCTCGTTGGCCACGAAGTCGGAGCGCAGGCGAAAGCGTTCCCAGATCTCGAAGCGGTCTTCGGTCTTGGTGCCGGCCGGAGTGAAGGCCCCGGAGGCGCCGGTCCAGGCCGCGTTGTTCCAGCCGGTGAAGTTGTGGTTGGCGAAAAAGACGCCGTAGACGCGGGCGTCGCCGGTCATCTTCACTTCGGTGGCCGCCTGGGCGCTGGCGAAGGCGCCCAGAACGAACACCGCGAGCAGAGCGATGCTCAGAATGCGTTTCATGATCCTTCCTCCTCAAATGCATGCGTTCCAGCGGAAACCATCGACACTGGCGGGGCTGCGGATGGCGAATCCGTGTCCACGCGAGTCCTCCTTACGTCCGGCCCGTGGGGTTGGCAAGAAAAAAGTGTCTATTTAATAAACTCAAGTAAAAAATTTTATACGGTTTAAAAAGTTGAACAGGCGGTTTTTCAGCTTGCCAGGCCGAAAAAAAAGGCCGGGACCTTGCGGTCCCGGCCTCGCGCCGGAGAAACCTCGCCGTTCGACTAGAACTTGTAGGTCAGGCCAAAGGCGACCTTCCACACGTCGCCGTCGCGGGACTTGTGGACCAGGCGGCGGCCCCACACGCTCTGCTGGAACTCGCCGTGCGCCCAGCCGGTCTCGAGGACGGCGGCCAGGTTTTCGTAGATCATGTACTTGTTGTCGAAGTTCACGCCAAAGGCATGCTCGTTGATGGTCAGGTCGCGGCCCATCACGAAGTAGGGATTGCTCCCGATCAGCGTGTTGAGGTTGCGGATGGCCCGGGCCGAGTTGTTGCCGTGGATGTAGGTGAAGGTCAGGCGGTGGGACAGCTTCTCAACCAGGGAGATGTTGTTGAGCGAAGCGCCGAAGCCCCAGGCGCCGACCGGGTTCATGCCCAGGTTGGAGTTCTTGGCCAGTTCCTGGCTGTCGTCAAACAGGAAGCTGTTGCCCGCTCCCCAGTTGGGACGCAGCTGGGGCATGCGCTCGGAACCGTTCATGATGGAGCCGTCTTCGCCGGTGGACCACCAGCCGAAGACCTGCGGGGTCAGCACGTCCCAGCCGGTGTATTCGGCGCCGAGGTCGATGAACCAGCCCGAACGCTTGCTCTTCTTGCGGTCGTTCTCGGCGCCGGCGCCGTAGAGCACGTCGGCGTAGAACTTGACCGGGTCAAGAGCGGTGACCTGGAACGCGCCGCCGGCCCACCAGTAGGCGCTTTGCGCCTGCCGCAAGCCGGCCGGGGAGATGAGGTCACCGGCGGTGAACAGGTTTTCGGCAAAGGTCGCCGAGTTGAAGGTGGAAGCGCCGGCGCCGAAGTAGTTGACGTTGCGGCCGGCCACGGCAATGGCCCCCCACGGGGTGACCTTGAAGCCGTCCAGGGTGATGGGCAGGGCCAGGAAGTAGATGTCCAGTTCGTCCGGCACCTGGGTGGTGGTGGTGTCGTAGGTCCGGTTGTTGTCCAGGAGACGACCGAAACCGGCCAGCAGGCCCAGGGTCTTGTCAACCAGCGGGGCGCTCACGGTCAGGGCCGCGATGCGGTCGCCGCCGAAGACGATGCTGTCATAAAACAGCGGGGACTGGGGCAGGGAGATGTCCTGCAAACCAGCCGTGAACTCGATGTCGCAACCGGGCCACTTGAACTGCAGGTAGGCCTGGTAGACGGCGATGGCCACTTCGGGGTTGGCGGCGGTAAACGTGCCATGGCCCCAGGTGTCTTCCACCTTGATGCCCAGACGGAACTTCACGGCCTCGTTGGCCACGAAGTCGGAGCGCAGGCGAAAGCGTTCCCAGATCTCGAAGCGGTCTTCGGTCTTGGTGCCGGCCGGAGTGAAGGCCCCGGAGGCGCCGGTCCAGGCCGCGTTGTTCCAGCCGGTGAAGTTGTGGTTGGCGAAAAAGACGCCGTAGACGCGGGCGTCGCCGACCATCTTCACTTCGGTGGCCGCCTGGGCGCTGGCGAAGGCGCCCAGGACGAACACCGCAAGCAGAGCGATGCTCAGGATGCGTTTCATGATTCCTTCCTCCTCTCGAACATGGCGGTGTACTCCGACGCTTCAGCCCGGGGGATGGCGGATCGCCCCAAGCCTTTCGGTTTTGATACTTAGTTAAAAATTTGAAAGCAAGGGGTTTGGTAAAAAATTTTTTACCTATGCCTAAAATTTACCCAATTCGTCACCAAAAGGTCACGCCAGGGATCCGGTTCCCGCCTCCCTGCCCAGGGCCGGCCGGACGCGATCCGCTGCCGGACAGGGGCAGGCGGCCGGGAAGTCCGGCCCGGCGCGGGCGCAAAAAAAGCCGGGACCCCGAAGGGCCCCGGCCATGGCGTCGGCGTGGCGATGGTGCGCCTAGAACTTATAGCTCAGACCGAAGGCGACCTTCCAGACGTCGCCGTCGCGGGACTTGTGCACCAGGCGGCGGCCCCACACGCTCTGCTGGAACTCGCCGTGGGCCCAGCCCGTCTCCATGACGGCGGCCAGGTTTTCGTAGATCTGGTAGGTGGTGTCGAGGTTGGCGCCCAGCACGTATTCGTTGACGGTCAGGTCGCGACCCATGGTGAAGTAGGGGTTGCTCCCCAGCAGCAGGTTGAGGTCACGGATGGCCGTGGCCGAGTTGTTGCCGCGCACGTACATGAAGGTCAGGCGGTGGGACAGCTTCTCCACAAACGAGATGTTGTTGAGCGAAGCGCCGAAGCCCCAGTTGCCGATGGGGTTCACGCCCAGGTTGCCGTCCTTGAGCAGCTCCTGGGAGCAGTCGAACAGGAAGCTGTTGCCCGGACCCCAGTTGGACAGGATGGAGGGCATGCGCTCGGAGCCGTTGCGGGTGGATCCGTCTTCGCCCGTGGACCACCAGCCGAAGACCTGCGGGGTCAGCACGTCCCAGCCCGTGTACTCGGCGCCGGCGTCGATGAACCAGCCGTGGCGGCGGTTTTTTTTGCGGTCGGAGATGTTGCCTTCGCCGTAAATCACGTCGGCGTAGAACTTGACCGGATCAAGAGCGGTCACCTCGAAGGTGCCGCCGGCCCACCAGTAGGCGTTCTGGGCGTTTTTCAAAGTGCCCGGGGCCAGGAAGGTGCCGGCGGACAGCAGGCCGTCGGCAAAGGTGGAGTTGGGACCGTAGGAGCCGGCCGTGAAGTAGTTGGCGGACCGGCCGGCCACGGCAATGGCGCCCCAGGGCGTGGCCTTGAAGCCGTCCACGCTGATGGGCAGGGCCAGCACGTAGGCATCGAACTCGTCAGCCACCTGGGTGGTGGTGGTGTCGTAGGTCCGGTTCTTGTCCAGCAGCCGGGCATAGGCGGCCACCACGGACAGGGTGTCCTTGATCAGCGGGGCATTGACCACCAGGGCGGCGGCGCGGTCGCCGCCAAAGACCACGGAGTCGGTGAAGAAGGCGTTGGCCGGCAGGGAGAAGTCCTGCAGACCGGCGGAGATCTCCACGTCGCAGCCCGGGTACTTGAACTGCAGGTAGGCCTGGTACACGGCGATCTGCACGGCCGGGTTGGCGGCGGTGAAGGTGCCGTGACCCCAGGTGTCCTCCACCTTGATGCCCAGGCGGAACTTCACGGCCTCGTTGGCCACGAAGTCGGTGCGCAGGCGGAAGCGTTCCCAGATCTGGAAGCGATCCTCGGTCTGGGTGCCGGCTCCGGAGTAGTTGCCGTTGTTGTCTTCCCAGGAACCAGTGTTCCAGCCGGTGAAGTTGTGATTGGCAAAAAAGTTCCCGTACACAATGGCGTCACCGACCATTTTCACTTCGGTGGCCGCGCTGGCCCCCAGGGCCGAGCCCAGGACCAGGCCGGCCAAAAGGGCCAAGATGGCAAAACGTTTCATGAATCCTTCCTCCTTGAAAACGTGGGTGGCTTTCGCCGGATGCCGACGCCGCGCGGGCGGGTGGCGTTCCCGCCGCTTGGAGGGTTTCATACTGTATCCTGTTACAAAAGTGCAATGTATCTGGTGGGACTTTTTTGACGGTGGTGCAAATTTTTTTACAGAATGCCGACAGAAACGAAAAAGGCCGGAGCGGCAGGCTCCGGCCATGGCGTCGGCGTGGCGACGATGCGTCTAGAACTTATAGGTCAGGCCGAAGGCGGCCTTCCAGGCGTCGCCGCCCCGGGACTTGTGCACCAGGCGGCGGCCCCACACGCCCTGCTGAAACTCGCCGTGGGCCCAGCCCGTCTCCATGACGGCGGCCAGGTTTTCGTAGATCCGGTAGGTGGCGTCGCAGTTGGCGCCCAGCACGTATTCGTTGACGGTCAGGTCGCGGCCCATGGTGAAGTAGGGGTTGCTCCCCAGCAGCAGGTTGTAGTCGCGGATGGCCGCGGCCGCG
This sequence comes from uncultured Desulfovibrionaceae bacterium, assembly GCA_964490985.1. Classification (GTDB taxonomy): domain Bacteria; phylum Desulfobacterota; class Desulfovibrionia; order Desulfovibrionales; family Desulfovibrionaceae; genus Solidesulfovibrio. The sequence goes on from CAZBER010000083.1 coordinate 7,840, forward strand.
TTGTTGCCGCGCACGTACATGAAGGTCAGGCGGTGGGACAGCTTTTCCACAAACGAGATGTTGGCCAGCGATGCGCCCAGGCCTTGGTTGCCGATGGGGTTCACGCCCAGGTTGCCGTCCTTGAGCAGCTCCTGGGAGCAGTCGAACAGGAAGCTGTTGCCCGGACCCCAGTTGGACAGGATGGAGGGCATGCGCTCGGAGCCGTTTCGGGTGGAGCCATCCTCGCCCGTGGACCACCAGCCGAAGACCTGGGGAGTGGCCACGGCAAAGCCCACGTACTCGACGCCGACATCAATGAACCAGCCGTGGCGGCGGTTTTTGGCGCGATCGGCCATGTTGATCTGGCCGTGGATCACGTCGGCGTAGAACTTCACCGGATCAAGAGCGGCCACCTCGAAGGCGCCGCCGGCCCACCAGGCGGCGTTTTGGGCGTTTCGCCATGGGGTCGGGGGTAAAAGCGCGCCGGCGGACAGCAGGCTGTCGGCCACCGTGGAATTGGGGCCGTAGGAGCCGGCCGTGAAGGAGTCGGCATTGCGGCCGGCCACGGCCAGGGCGGCCCAGGGCGTGGCCGTAAATCCGTCCACGCGGACGGGCAGGGCCAGCAGGAAGGCGTCGAACTCGTCGGCCACCTGGCTGGTGGTCGGATCGTAGGTCCGGTTGCGGTCCAGCAGCCGGGCATAGGCGGCCGTCACGGACAGGGTGTCCTCGATCAGCGGGGCAGTGACCACCAGGGCAGCGGCCCGGTCGCCGCCAAAGACCACGGACTCGCTGAAAAAGGCGTTGGCCGGCAGGGAGAAGTTCTGCAGGCCGGCGGTAACTTCCACGTCGCAGGCCGGATACTTGAACTGCAGGTAGGCCTGGTACACGGGGATGGCCGCGGCCGGATTGGCGGCGGTAAACGTGCCATGCCCCCAGTTGTCCTGTATTTTGAGACTCAGGCGAAAGGCCACGGCCTCGTTGGCCGTGAAATCGGCGCGCAGGCGGAAGCGTTCCCATATCTGGAACCGTTCCTCGGTCCGGGTGCCGGCCCCGGTATAATTGCCGCCGTTGTCGTCCCAGGAAGCGGTGTTCCAGCCGGTGAAGTTGTGGTTGGCGAAGAAGTTCCCGTACACGAAGGCGTCGCCGGTCATCCGCACTTCCGTGGCCGCAGCCGCGCCCATGGCCGCGCCCAGGATCAGGCCGGCCACCAGGGCCGCCAGGGCAAGACGTTTCATGAATCCTTCCCCGTTTCGGATATGGGACAGCAGCGCCACGGGCCTGTCTGGCGGGTGCGGTTGGCGAAACCGACCTTGCCGGGGCGGACAGACATTACGCGAACATTACAAGAGCGGACAAGGGGTGAAAATGCGAAAATTGCACAATAGCGGCGGCTTTCCTTACAGATCGGAGAGGGAAGCGGATGCGGGCAGCCGGATGTCGCGCAGGCGCAGCTCGATCTCGGGAATCCCGGAAAAATACGTTATTTTAGGCGAATAGGCGACCTGAATGGTCGAAGCGGTCACCTGGTCCGGAATATCCCGGGCCATGCGCCAGGCCTTGCCCCGAAACGTGACCTGGGCCTTTTCGTCGCGAAGGGACAAGGTGACGTGGTTTTCGCCGAATTCCCGGCGCGAGAGCACCTTGACCGGCGGCGAGGCGAACACGGGCTCGGGATTGCCGCAGCCATAGGGCTCGAGAAGGGCCAGCTCCCGCACCAGGGTGGCGCTGACGTCGCCAAAGGAAAGCTCGGCGTCCAGGGTCAGGGACGGCTGGGGAACAATGCCGCCCAGGGCGGCCCGGGCGGCGGCGTCGAAGCGCCCGGCCAGGGCCGGCAGGTTCTCGGGCGCCAGGGACAGTCCGGCCGCCTGGCGGTGGCCGCCGAAAGTACGCAGCACGTCCTGGATTTCCGTCAGCAGGCCATGGAGGTCGCACTCGGGAATGGAGCGGCCCGAGCCCTTGAGCACGCCCTTGGCCGCATCCTCGGTCAGAATCAGCGTTGGCCGGTAATGGACCTCGGCCACCCGGGAGGCCACGATGCCGATGATGCCCTGGTGCCAGTGGGGGGCGAACAGGGTCAGTCCGAAGCGCTTGGGCGCGGCTTCGGCCTGGGCCAGGGCCTCGGCCAGGATGGCGTCCTCTTCGGCCCGGCGGCGGGCGTTTTCCGCGTCCAGCTCGGCGGCCAGGGGCCGGGCCGCGTCCAGGTCCGAAGCCAGGAGCAGGTCCAGGGCCGCGTCCGGGCGGCCCATGCGGCCGGCGGCATTGATGCGCGGGGCCAGGCCGAAGGTCACCTGGGACGCGCCCAGGGCGGCCTGGGGATTGTAGCCGCTGGCTTCCTTGAGGGCGTACACGCCCGGCCGGCGGGCCTCGGCCAAAAGGAGCAGGCCGTTTTTGGCCAGGATGCGGTTGGGGCCGCGAAGGGGCACCACGTCGGCCAGGGTGCCCAGGGCCACCAGGTCCAAAAGCCGCCTGATGTCCGACGGCTCGCCGGGCAGCAGGCGGTTGACGGCCGCGGCCAGGAAAAAGGCCACGCCCACTCCGGCCAGGTCCGTGCCCGGCCCCTCGGCCAGCTTGGGGTCCACCACGGCGTCGGCCAGGGGCAGCTCGGGGCCGGGCAGGTGGTGGTCGGTGACAATGACGGAAATCCCCAGCTCCCTGGCCCGGGCCACCTCGACCAGGCCGCTTATGCCGCAGTCCACGGTGACAAGGACCTCGGCCCCGTCCCGGGCCAGGGCTTCGATGCCCGGGATGTTGAGGCCATAGCCTTCCTCGCGCCGGGGCAGCCGCCACAGGGGGGAAAAGCCGCGCTCCCGCAAAAAATCCACCAGCAGGGCCGTGCCGGTGATGCCGTCCACGTCATAGTCGCCCCAGATCGCCACGGTGCGGCCGCTGGTCAAGGCCTGGGCCAGAAGCGTTGCGGCCGCGTCCATGCCCGGGATGTCCGCGGGCCGTATGAGGTGGCGCAGGCCCGGCGACAGATAGGCGTCCATGGCCTCGGCCGTGGTCAGGCCCCGGCGGGCGAGCAGGGCGGCCACGGTTTCGGAAATGCCCAGGCGGTCGGCCAGGGCGGCAAGATTTTCGGCGGGAAAGCCGTTGGTCGGCAAAATCCATTTTTTCGACACGGTTAGGATGCTCCGGTTGCGGCGGCAAAAGTCGGTTTGAAGCCTTCGGCGACCAAAGGGCTTGGCCCTTTGGAAACCCGTAACGGGTTTGGGGTGTTATACTACAACGTCTCAGTATGAACGAATATTGCGGAGGCTGCGCGAAATGGTCAGGCCAGGGCGGCGACGAGCAGGGCCGGTTTTCTGGCGGCCAGGGAGGCCTCCACGGCCGCGCGCGCCGCCTGGACGGACAGGCCCAGAAGGGCGGCGTCCTCCTGGGTTGCATCCTCCCCGGCCAGGGGCTCGCCGGCCAGCTCGCGCACCCAGGCATCGGCGCAGCGCAGGATGCAGGCCGGTTCCCGCCGGTCCGGGGCGGCCTGCGGGGCATGGTGCCAGTTGACGGGCTCGGTCAGGGTCTCGGGGAGATTCCAGGACCGCAGCACCATGGCCCCGATCAGGCCATGGTCCAGGCCCCAGTGGCGGGTTTCGGCCTCGTGCCAGGGGAGATTTTGGGTCTGGGTCAATTCCCACTGGGCCAGCCAGTCCTCGGGGCGGTACAGGGCGGTCAACAGCTTGCCCAGGTCGTGGAGCACGCCGGCGGTAAAGGCGTCGTCCGGGTCCATGGCCCGGCTGGACCGGGCCAGGCTGGCGGCGGCCATGGCCACGGACAACTGGTGCTCGAGATAGGGGCCGAACGCGAACCGGGGCGGCAGGGGCCGGCGCGTGGCCAGGCCGCGCATGCCCAGGGCCAGGATCAGCGTCCGGACTTCCCGCAGGCCGAGCACGGCCACGGCCCGGGCCACGGTGTGCACCTGGGATTGCAGTCCGTAAAAGGCGGAGTTGGCCATGGCCAGCATGCGGGCGGAAAGACCCTGGTCCTCGGCAATGGCCGTGGCAATGGCGTCCAGGGGGGAAACGCCGCCCTCGTCCGTGAGCCGAAACAGGCGGGTGAGCAGGGCCGGCGAAAACGGCAAATCGTTTCGGACCGAGGGCAGGTCGAGAAGAAAGCGTTGCCCGCGCTCCTGGTTCATGAAGTTCCGTCCGGACCTGGCGGAACAGGCGGGGCCGAAGCGTCCTGGCCCTCGGCCTGGGGTTCGGCGGCGGGAGCCGGTTCGGGAGCGGGAGCCGCGCCCTTGGCCAGGCCCTTTTCCGCCAGAAAGGCGAGGAACCGGCGGGACTCCTCGTGGCCGGCATTGAGCGCCAGGGCTTTTTGCAGGTATTCCACGGCTTTTGGGTATTGCTTCTTGTCGAAAAAGGCCCGGGCGATGTTGAACATCAGGTTGTCGTCGCGCTCGGCCAGGTTCTCGGCCCGCTGGTAGTAATCCAGGGCCTGGTCCAGCATCTTGTTTTTGCGCAGGTTGATGCCGAATTCATTGAACAGGTGCTTGTGCTGCTTCTCGAACGAGGCGTCCAGGCGCACCAGGCGCTGGAAAATGTCGTCCGCCTTGTTGGCCTCGCCCCGGTCCAGATAGGTCAGGCCCAGGCCGAAGTTGGCCCGGATGTTCTCCTCGTCCACGGCCAGGGCCTGGCCGAATTCCATCTCGGCGCTGAATACCTCGCCTTTCTCCCGGTGCCGCTCCCCTTTCTGGATGACCATGTTCAGTTCGCGCAGCTTGGGGTACACGGTGGAGACGTAAAATTCCGGCTCCGGAGAGAACTTTTCCAGAAGCTCTTCCAGGCTGATGCGCCGCTTGGGACCCGAGGGCACGTAATTCTTGTTGAGCGGCTGGATTTCCAGGACGTCGGCCTCGGCCTCTTCCACGAACCAGTACATCTTCTGGATGGTGCGCCGGGTGGTGGTGCCGGTGCCCACTTTCTGGATGGCCTGGGTGGAAAAGATGCCCTTGATGCGGTCGCGGGTCGCGGCGCCCGGTTTGGCGGTATCGTTGCGTTGCTGGCTCATGGGATAAATCGGCGCATCTGCTATGCGATTTTTTCAAAATAGCAGGGAATGGGGAACCGGGTCAACGGCCGGGCCGCAAGCCGCATTTCCTCAGATGGCGGCCTCCCACTGGGACAACAGCTCGCGCAGCCAATCCGGATGGTAGCGCGGCCTGCGGCGTTCGGCCAGGTACACGGCCCGCAGGTCGGCATAGGCGGCATCCAGGTCCGCGTTTTCCACCCAGTAGTCGAAAAAGGGCGCGTCATGCAGTTCCTTGGGCGCGGCGGCCAGGCGGCGGGCCACCACTTCCGGGGAATCCGTGCCCCGCTGGGACAGGCGTCGGGACAGCTCGGCCCGCGACGGCGGCAGGATGAACACATAGGCCCCCTGGCCCAGGCTCTGGCGCAACTGGGCCGCGCCCTGCACGTCCACGTCAAAGAGCATGTCCCGGCCCGACGCCAGGGCGTCGCGCACCGGTTCCAGAGGCGTGCCGTAGAAATTGCCGTACACCTCGGCCCATTCGGCCAGCCGGCCGGCGTCGCGCCAGGCCACGAACTCCTCCCGGGACAGGAAGTGGTAGTCCTTGCCCGGGGTCTCCCCGGGCCGGGGAGCGCGGGTGGTGGCCGAGACCGAGAACGACAGGGACGGGAACTCGGCGCAAAGCCGCCGGGTGAGCGTGGATTTGCCCGTTCCCGAAGGCGCGCACACCACCATGAGTACGCCCAGGCGCTTAGCCGGCATTGTCTTCCTCCTCGGTGCGCAGGCGGGCGCCCAGGGTTTCCGCCTGGATGCCCGACAGGATCACGTGGTTGGAGTCGGTGATGATGATGGAGCGGGTCTTGCGGCCCTGGGTGGCGTCGAGCAGGCGCTTTTCGGACCGGGCGTCCTCGCGCAGCCGCCGCATGGGCGAGGAGGCCGGGTTGACGATGGCCACCACCCGCGCCGACACCACGTAATTGCCGAACCCGATGTTGAGCAGTCCCGACTTCTGCATGCGTTCCCGTCCCTGGCCTGGCCTGGCCGCGCTATTCGATGTTTTGCACCTGTTCCCGGCACTTTTCCAATTCGCCCTTGAAATCCACCACCAGGCGGCTGATCTCCAGGTTCTGGACCTTGTTGCCGCAGGTGTTGATCTCCCGGAAGGCTTCCTGGATGAGGAAATCCAGGCGCTTGCCGATCTCCCCGCCCTGGCGCGTCAAGGCGGCCAGGCGCTCCAGGTGCCCGGCCAAGCGGGTCATTTCCTCGGAAATATCCAGGCGGTCGGCCAGGATGGCGGTCTCCTGGAGCAGTCGGTCCTGGGCCGGCTCGACCCCGACTTTTTCCAGGATGGCCGTGATCCGGGCCACGAGCTGCTCCATCTTTTCCGCCTTGACCGCCGGAGCGGCGGCCTCGATGGTGGCCTGCCAGGAGCCCAGGGTTTGGAAGCGGGCCAGGAGGTCCGCGGCCAGGGCCTGGCCTTCCCGGGCCCGGGACTCGTTGAAGTCGGCCAGGGCCTGGGCCAGGCCGTGGGACAGGGTGTCGAACAGGGTGGGGTCGGGGTCTATGGTGTCTTCCTGCCAGAGGTGGGACAGGGGCAGGAGGCGGCTGACGTCCGGGGCAAAGGGCAGGCCGCGTTCCCGGGCCAGGGCTTCGAGCTCGTCGAGCATGGCCGAGGCCAGGTCCCGGTTGAGGGTGGCTCGCCACAACTCGGTGCGCTTGGGCGCGAAATCCAGGTGCACTTCCAGGCGGCCCCGGGCCACGTATTGGCGCACCACCCGTTCCAGGGCCGCCTCCCGGGGGCGCAGAAACAGGGGCAAACGCCACTTGAGGTCGAGAAAGCGGCTGTTGACGCCGCGCACTTCCCAGACCTGGGTGAAATCGTCGTTTTCCAGGCGGCTTTTGCCGTATCCGGTCATGCTTTTGAGCATGGCGTCACCTCGCAGAAGGGGGCTTGGACGCGATTTCCCGAAGGTCCCGGCGATAGCGGTCACGAATGGCGGTAAAAAGAGCCAGCATGTCGGGAGCGGCGTAGTCGGGAAACGTCCAGGGCAGGGTTTGCCAGGAGCCAGCCTGAAACACAAGGGTCAAATCGGCGAAAAGGCCCTGACCGAGATAGATGCGGTGGGTGTAGTTCTTGCCCGTGGCCAGCACCAGGCGTTCCTGGGTCAGCAGCCCGGGGTCCAGGTTGACCTGCCGCCTTCCGTCCGGCCTGGCCAGTCGCTGCTCCAGGGCGTTGGTGTCCAGCTTGGCCCGGGCCAGGGCGTCCTGGGGCACGAGCCGGGCAAAGGAGACCACACGGCGCGAAATGGGCGCGCCCAACTCCCGGTCGTAATAGGCGGTGTGGATAAAGGGCAGGCCCGGGGAGACGAAATCCGTTGGCCCGAAAAGGGCCTCCAGCCCTTCCCGCACGGCCGGCCACACCGCCTCCAGGGAGGCGGACAGGACCGAGCACACGAGCTTGGCCGGAAGCGGCGGATGGGGATGGCTCATTCCCCGGCCTCCAAAGCCGGTTCCACCAGCAGCCTATCGTCCTGGCGGCCCACGGGCCTGGCCGCCACCAGCCTGCCCACGGTTCCGGCCGGTTCGGACCCGAACACGCAGTCCACGTAATACTGGCACGTGCCCTTGGCCGGACCGACGCTTTCCAGGGCCACGGTCAGGGCCGGGGCATCGGCCAGGGCATCCAGGAACCGGGAGGTTTTTTCCCGGGCCGCATCGCGCAGGGCCTTGGCCCGGGCCGCCTTGACCTCCCGGGGAATCTGGCCGGGCATGGCCGCCGCCCGGGTGCCCGACCGCCTGGAATAGGGAAAGACGTGGGCATAGGTCAGGGGCAGGGCCGCCAGGCAGGCGGCCGTGGCGGCAAACGCGTCCTCGGATTCGCCGGGAAATCCGGTCAGGATGTCCAGGCCCAGGCCGAAGCGCGGCCAAATCCTGCGCAGCGCGTCCAGAAAAGTGGACACCGTGGCGGCGTCCCGGGGCCGGCGGCCCATGGCGGCCAGAATGCCCGGATCGGCGCTTTGCAGGGAAATGTGCACATGCGGGCAGACCATGCGGCTTTGGGCCAGGACCGCCAGGCCCTCGTCGTGCAGCATGGCCGGGTCCAGGGAGCCCAGGCGCAGCCGGGCCGAACCGGCGAAGTCCGGGGCCAGGGCCGCCTCCAGGGCGGCCACCAGCTCCCAGAAGGTCAGGGGCGGCCTGAGGTCCCGGCCGTAATGGCCGAGGTTGATGCCGGTCAGCACCAGCTCTTGGTGGCCGGCGGCCAAAAGCCGCCTGGCCTCGGCCACGATCTCGGCCAGGGGCCGGGAAACCGACGGCCCCCGGGCCGCGGGCACAATGCAGTAGGTGCAGCCATGGGAGCAGCCGTCCTGGACCTTCAAAAGCGCCCTGGCCCGGTCATAGCCGGACAGGGCCAGGTCCGGAAACGCCCGGGGCCGGTGGTCCGGGACTGGTGCGGTCTCGAGGGGACAGCGGGCGAGCCGGGCCTTGTCCGGCGCGGGGATGGCGCCCAGGCCGGCAAAAGCGTCCGGGGCCACGGCCGCGGCGCAGCCCGTGACCACCACCCGGGCCTGGGGCTTGGCCTGCCTGACCAGGCTTCGGGCCAGCTTGCGGCTTTCGGCTTCGGCCCGGGCCGTGACGGCGCAGGAGCACAGGACGATCAGGTCGGCCTGGTCCGGACTGTCGGCCGGGGCCAGGCCGGCGGCCCGCCAGGCCTCGGCCAGGGCTTGCGTTTCATACTGGTTGACCTTGCAGCCCAGGGTCTGGATGCAAAATCGCTTCACATCAATGTGCGGCATGGGGGCGGCATAGCAGACGGGCCAGGGGAGGTCCATGGCTCAGGACCCGGGGCCGGATGGAATAACGGAACAGGGGTTGCTTGGGGAAAGGCAGGCAGGAAAAAACTTCCCTGGAGGCAACCATGCGAAGGCGCGTGATCCTGGTGTTTGATGTGCTGGTCCTGGCGGGATTCGGGGTTTACATGGCCATGACGGTCTGGAATCTGCCCGAGGCGTTGCGGCACAAGCTTCTTAGCGCATCCATCGGGGTTCTGGCCCGGTTGACCGGCATGCTGGGATAGAAAGGATCGGCGAAGCCTGTCGGGGTTCGGGGTGATGTCCTCAAAAGAGGACATGGGATCGTAAAATCGGATATTATCCTGAAAAAAGGACGATGCTGTATTTCTAACATATTGAAATGATATATAAACTTTTTGGTTCGGTTTTTGTAAAATGATTCGGCCATAAAAACAGGTACCACACCCTATGGCTCGAATCCTTGCTACCCAGAAGGCGGGAAACCACCCCGGTTCCCTGGCCGATCCCGGCGCTACGACGGGAACGCCGCAGCGCGGCGTCTATTTCCGGGCCCTGGTGGACCTGGGCACGGGCAGCGTGGCCGGCATCGAGGCCGCCTCGGCCGGAACGGCCCAACACGCCCGGACCGACACCCTGTCCCGGCAGCCCCCGGAGGCATGGGGCATGCGCCCGAACACGGCGAACTTGAGCGCCTGGGGCCGCGAAGTGCGGGAGCCGGCCGCCTATCTGGTGCGCGGCGGGCCCCAGACCCAAGTCCGGGATGTGGTGGCTCGCCTGGGCATATCCCCTGACCGGCTCATCTTGATGTATGATGTAACCGTCCTGCCGGCGCATCCGACACAATTTTTGGATGTCCTTCTTATCGGCAAGCGGGCCGGAGCGCGCATACTGCTCGACCTTTCCGACCTGGACGATCCGCCGATCCGATTCCTGGAAATGCTGCCGGCGGACATCCTGCGCGTGGCTCCCCGCCGCATGCCGTGGCACTGGGATGCCGAGCGCCGCCAGCAGGCCCTGGAGTCGCTTTTGGATTTCGCCGGCAATCTGCTCATGGACGTGGCCGTGGAAGGCGTGGACAGCAGCGGCGAGCGCCGGGCGCTGCGGCGTCTGGGCGTGCGCTACGCCCAGGGGGCCTGGCGCCGGGACGCCCTGGGCCTGATCCCGGATCCGGCCCTGCTGTAAACGAGCGTCGATTTTCCTCTTCGCCCCGGCGGGGAGGGGCGGCGTGGGGAAGGCCTACCTGCCCTCAGGCCTTCCCCATTTGCCGTTTGCGCGCATTCCCGTTGTCCCGGCTTCGAGCAGACGGCCCAGCAGGGCGGCGTCCTGCCGTTCCCGCATGGCCACGGACTTGAGCAGCGCGGCCAGGGCGGCCGCGTCATCGGGGAAGGACAGGGCATGGTCCGCCTCCAGGCACCCGGCCACGGCCCCGATGGCCTCGGGGCGGTGGGCGTCGCTGGCATAGATGCGGCGTCCGGCCACGGTCGCGGCCCGGCGGTACAGGTCCTCGACCCGGGGCCGGAAACTTCGGTCGTCACGGCGGTAGCCGGAGCGCAGGATATTGACGGAATTCACTTCCACGGCGTCGACCCAATCCAGGACAGCGGCCATGGCCGCGTCCAGGAAGTCGGTATAGCGGAAGGGATGGGCCAGGATCGCCAGGATGCCCCGGCGAGGCGGCCCCAGCAGCCTGGTCAGGTCGTCCAGGAGGATGCGGGAGGGCACCTCCTGGGGCAACCCCGGGCCGATGAGCAGCACGTCGTGGCCTTCGGCCACGCTGACTTCCATGCCGGAAAAAAGACGCGGCCTCGGATGCCTGGCCTGGAGCCGGGCCAGGTCCTGGCGCGGCCAGAGCCGGTGGTGCTCGGTGAAGACCAGGACATCGATGCCCCGAGCCGCGGCCAGCTCGCAGGCCGTATCCGGGTCCAGGGACGAGCAGAACGAATAGCGACTGGTATGGACATGACAGTCGATGCACAGGCGCTCCGTATCCGGATTTTTCAGCAAGGATTGGCCGCTCGGCAGCTTCTCTGAATTTTTTTTCATTCTTTTTCTTCTTGCGGATGCAATATCGTTATTGTATTACGCGAAACCTGTAAGACCGTGCAATCAGAGTTTTATGCACATCGCAAGCGAGGAGTGCCCATGGAAGATTTTTTGAAGGAAGCATTGGAAATCGTCAAAGCCCAAGCCAGTGTCCGCAATATGACCGAGGAGGAAATTACTTCCATGGTGCGGCGGTTGGCGGCCGACATTCGGGGCATCACCAATGCCGGCCTGTCGCCCGCTGAAACCGAGGGAACGCCCGCTCCGGTCTCGGATCCCAAAAAGGCCGTGCGCGAAAAAAGCATCCTTTGCCTGGAATCCGGAAAGTCATTCAAGATACTCACCAAGAAACACCTGGCCAAGTTCGGCTTGACCCCTGAAACCTACCGCGAAAAATGGGGCTATCCCAAGAACATGCCCTTGGTGTGCAAGGAACTGCAACGCGAGCGGCGCAAGAAGATGAAGGAAATGAAGCTCTGGGAAAAGCGCATCAAAAAATAAGACGCGCTTCCCCCCTGGCAAGTCCCTCCCCACGCCCTCCGGCGGCCGGGGCGCTGCCCCGGATGCTGGGGCGCTGCCCCAGACCCCGGCAGGGGCGCTGCCCCTGCACCCTGCCGGGACGCTGTCCCGGACCCTGCCAGGGCTCTGCCCTGGACCCGCCGGGGAGCGAGGCCCCCCG
>CAZBER010000084.1:0-15396 GCA_964490985.1 uncultured Desulfovibrionaceae bacterium
ACGGAGTTAGCCGGTGCTTCCTTTGAAGGTACCGTCAAGCGACAGCTGATTAGCACTGTCACACTTCTTCCCTTCTGACAGAGGTTTACGATCCGAAAACCTTCATCCCTCACGCGGCGTCGCTGCGTCAGGCTTTCGCCCATTGCGCAATATTCCCCACTGCTGCCTCCCGTAGGAGTCTGGACCGTGTTTCAGTTCCAGTGTGGCTGATCATCCTCTCAGACCAGCTACCCATCGTTGCCTTGGTAGGCCGTTACCCCACCAACAAGCTAATGGGACGCGGACCCATCCAAATGCGACAGCTTGCAAGCAGAGGCCGCCTTTCCCTCCAACTTTCATTGGAAGCGTATCCGGTATTAGCGGCAGTTTCCCGCCGTTATCCCGAACATTTGGGGAGGTAATCCACGCGTTACTCACCCGTGCGCCGCTCTACTCAGGGACCGAAGTCCCCTTTCTCGCACGACTTGCATGTGTTAAGCACGCCGCCAGCGTTCAATCTGAGCCAGGATCAAACTCTCCAGTTCAAATCCTTTTGCTGAAACCCAAGGCACGTTGCCGCACCTCAGGCATGGCTTACAGAAATCACCCGACTCGCTATTTAATTGTCAAAGACCCCGCCGCCTTTCGGCGGCCGCGTCCGGCCATCCGGCCGTCCGCGTGAGCCCGGAAGAGTTACCCCATCCCGTGTGGCCCGTCAATCTCTTTTTTCAACTTTCTTCGAGGCGACGTTTCGCCCCGACCGTGTCGCGGTCGCCCGCTTGCGGAGTTGGACTGTCTAGCCCATCCCGCCCGGCCCGTCAACACCTTTTTTCAACTTCGCCCCGGCCGCGCTCTCGCGCCTTTCCAACCAGGGCCGCGCTGCGGCTTCCCGCTCGCGGAGTCGGACTCTCTACCCGCCCCCGCCAAAGCCGTCAACACCTTTTTTCAACTTGTCTCCGAGGAGCCTGCGCCCTTCGGACCGGGTCGCGGTTTCCCGCACCGGAGTCGAGCTATCTACCCGCTCCCGCAGTCCCCGTCAACACCTTTTTTCAACTTTTCCCGGAGCGCCAAAGCAAAGCTTTTTGCGGCAGCCGGACTTGAAGAAATATACCGGCCGGGCCTGGTTGTCAACAACCGATCCGCAAATTCTCCGTCACGGTTTTGCCGCGCCCTTTCGACCGTATCTCTCAAGAGAGGCATGAAAAGCCGTCCGGCAAATGGTCTCTGGGCAAACGTCCCGCCTCCTCTCCCGGACCGGACCTGGCAGGGTTGGCCCGGCCCATGCACTGTTTGTGGCCAAGCGGCAAGGTTTTCCCCTGCCGTTTCGGCCAGGCCCGCCGCCTGGCCGGGAGAACGCGGCATCGCCGGCCCAGTGCGCCCATGGCGCGCCAGAAGCCGGCAGGCCGCAAGTGGGCAATTCCTGCCGCCAGGGGCGACAAGGAAGGTGGATTATGGGATCGCTGTGGTCGGGCGTCTCCGGACTGAACGCGTATGCGCAAGGCATTGCCGTCATCGGCAACAACCTGGCCAACGTCAACACCGTGGGCTACAAGTCCTCGCGGATTCTCTTTTCCGACATGCTAAGCGAAATGGCCGGCGGTACGTCCGACGCCAGCCAGGTGGGCACGGGCGTGACCGTGGGCACCATCGCCCTGGATTACACCGCCGGCGGCCTGCAGACCGGGCAGGCCTCCACCGACCTGGCCGTCAACGGCAGCCGCGGCTACTTCCAGGTCCGCAATGCGGACGAGGACACCATCTACTATACCCGGGCCGGCAATTTCCGCTTCGACAAGGACGGCTATCTCAACGACCCCAACGGCTTTCGCCTCCAGGGCTGGGCCGCGGACCAGGCCGCGCTCCAAAAGGCCCAGCGAAATGGCGAAACCCTGTCCGAAGTGCCCGTCACCGGCAGCCAGACCGACATCCAGATCAAAAATTTCGAACTGCCGGCCCTGTCCACCAGTTCCGTCACCATGATCACCAACCTGGACAGCTTAAGCGAGGTGGGGGCCAAGGACGCCACGGACCCGTATTTCACGACATTCAAGGGATATAACGCCAGCAACACCCCGCCCGTGTCCAATGCCTCCTACTCCACCAGCATCAAGGTCTACGACGCCGCAGGCGGCAGCCATGACCTCGATGTCTATTACACCAAGGTGAAAAACGAAAACGGCAAGGAATACTGGGAATACACCGTGGCCACGGACCCGGCGGACGACGGCCGCTCGGCCACGTCCTCGACGACCAAGGCCGGGGTGGTCATGATCGGCACCCTGACCTTCTCGTCCGAGGGCGTGCTGGAAAACCAGACCGCCTATACGCTGTCCAGCGGCGCTTCCGACCCCACCCAGCTTTCCTCCTGGACCCAGGCCCAGCTGACTTCCAAGGGCGTGCCGCAATTCTCCATTGCCTTCCGTTCCGCCTCCAACGCGTCCACGGTTCTGCCGTCCCAGACCATTGCCTTCAAGACCGGTCTTGAGGCCTCCAACGCCAGTTGGAACTCCAACAACCCGACCACTGCCGCCGGCATCGGCACCAGCGCGGCCGCCAATGCCGGCTTCGACCCGTCCAAGACCCACAACGCGGTCAACTCCACCACCAACTACGCCACATCCTCTTATACCTTGGCCCAATCCCAGGACGGCTACCCCAAGGGCGAACTCCTGGAGACCAGCGTGGACGCAAACGGCGTGCTGTACGGCGAATTTTCCAATGGCCGCACCCAGGCCCTCTATGTCCTGGCCATGGCCGACTTCATCAATCCCACGGACCTGCGGCGCGAAGGCAACAACCTGTTTTCGGCCACTGCGGAATCCGGCGCGGCCCAGATCGGGCGGGCCGGCAGCGGCACCTATGACACCATTTCGGGCAATTCCCTGGAGTCGTCCAACGTGGACATGGCCACGCAAATGGTTTCGCTCATTACCACCCAGCGAGCCTTTGAAGCCAATTCCAAGGTGGTCAATACGGCCGACGCCATGATGCAAAAGGCCCTGGACCTCAAACGGTAATTCTTTTTCCAAATCATAACAGTACAGTAGAAGCTGTTGTAAGAGGAGTGTTTTTGAAGCCTTCGGCGACCAAAGGGCTTTGCCCTTTGAAAACCCATAAGAGTTCATGATGTTACAGTATAACACCTCTTGCTGTTTTACGTTACAGTTACTTTTTCAAAAGCCCTGTTAGGCAGATTTAGAGAACATATTTTCTGGTGCCTGTGGCTCCCTATGCCTTCATGTTCATTAAAAATGGCATAAGGCCCGGCCAAGCCCAGGGCGTCAGCCGCTGTACTGCTTTTTCCACTCGTCGAGAAAAAGCAGCGAGGTTTCCAAGGGGTCCAGCCGGCCCTGCCTCGCCCGCACGGCCCAGATCAGGTCGTCGAAGGAAACGTCCATGGGCAGGGCCAGGCGCGTCAGCAGGGCCGCCAGTTCCTCCCCCAGCTCTTGGGGCAGCCCGGCCAGGGCTTCCTGGCCCCGGGCCCGGGCCGGCCAGCCCGGCAGGCGCGAGGCGGCAAACGCCAGCAACCGCTCCATGCGCGCGGCATAGGTATGCTCCTGCAAGGCCCGCTGCCGGGCCCTTTGGGCATAGGCGGCCCGCTCCTCGGGATGGGTCAGGAAATGGGACAGGCGTTCCTTGAGTTCGGCCAGGCTGCCGAACTGGGCCAGTTCGTCCTCGCCGAAAAGCTCGGGCAAAAGCGAGCGCCGGTCCACGAGCTGGAAGGCCCCGCACATGGCCAGCTCAAAGGTCCGGGGATTGACGAAGTCCCCGCCCGCAACCGGCTCCGTTGCCGAAATGCTGGAGTGGAGGTTGAGGTTGACGGTGGCGGCATTGAATATCTTGACGGATTCGTCCGTGGCGATGCGGCGGCCCTCCAGCCTGACCCGGGGAGCCAGGACGCTGTCCCCGTCCCAGTCGCTGCCGAAAATGCCCAGGCCAAAATCCAAAAGCTCCCGAAAGGCCAGGCGGCGGTTGGGATAGCCCGCGCCCATAAACGACACTTCGGCCCCGAAAAGCCGTTGCTCCACGGGCGAAAGTTCCAGGGGCCGGTGCACGGCCGGGTCCGCGGCCAGGGGCAGATAGAGGACGTTTGGCTGGCCAACGGCCGTGAGCTTCTCGAAAAACGGCTCCTTTTGGATCACGGCAAACAGGTCGTAATACGGGGCAAAGGCCTCCCAATAGGTAAAGAGCCGGAAATCCTCCACAAACCACATGGCAGTTTTCACGCCGTCGCGGCGAAAGCGCTTGAGCACCTGGCGCGACAGCGGGGCCTGGGCCAGGGCCAGCACCAAGTCCGGGCCAAAGGTCTCGGCCTTGGCCGCCACGGCCTGGGAGATCACCTGGAGAAAGCCGTTCTCCAGGTATTCCAGCCGGTCGGACGTCACCCGCAGGGTTTTGAGGGCCGAAAACGCGCCGTAAAATTCCGGCGCCTCGAACACCTCCACCACATGGCCCAGGCCGCGTAAGGCCGTGGCGCAGGAGCGGCCGATGGGCAGCGACCCGCCGTACAGGGGCAGGACAACCAGGATGCGCAGTGGGCTCGGGGCGTCCATGCGTCACCATTCCCCTTGAAAGGGCCGGCCGGGCGCGGGCAGGACCCAATCCGTTTCCAGGTAATATTCCTCGGCCAGATCCGGGGTGGCTGCCGGGCCGGCCCCTTGCCCCAGCCCGCCCAGCCCCAAGTGCCGGGCCAAAAACAGGCGCAGCCGCTCCCGCCGGTCCCGGCTGGGGTCCTCCCCGGCCGTGACCCGGCACACCACGCCCAGGGCGTCGTTGTCCGTGGCAAACCCGACCAGGCCGGGCGGCGGCGCGACCTTGGCCGAACCGGCCAGAAGCCGGGGCAGGACCGGATCGGCAAACGGGGCCAGACAGGCCATGGCCTGGCCGCACGGGGCCGACTCCAGGCACGGCGCGCAGGGCGTCACAGCCTGCCAGACCTGGTGTCCGGCCCCGTACGGGCCGGTTTCATGGCACCAGGCCGAGGACAAAAAAACAGCCGTCACCGGCACGCCGCAAAAGGCCGCCAGGTGCATGATGCCGGTGTCCGGGGTCAAAAGCCGGTCCAGGCCCGACAGCGCGTCCGCCAGACCGGTGAGGCTGGTTTTGCCGGTCAGATCCAGGCAGGCGTCCCGGACCGTGGGCTCCAGGCGTCGCCACAAGGCCCGGGCGGCCGGGGCCTGGGCGGCGGTGCCGAAAAGGACCAGCCGCTTGCCGCCGGAGGCCAGAAACAGGGTGCGGACCAGGGGGGCCAGCACCTCGGGCGGCAGGGAACGGCGGGCCATGCGGCCGGCCAGGGCCAGGCCCAGCCCTCCCCCGCCGGCCTTGGCCGGCGGGTTGACCGTGGCCGGGGGCACGGGATTCTCGGCCAGGTGCGCCCAGATGTCGGCCAGGTTGATGCCGGCCCCGCGCCGGTCCCGGGCCAGGCGAAAGACCAGGCGCAACAGCGCGTCCTTGTCGATTTGGCCATTGGTCATGCGGTAGCCGCGCTGGACCTCGGGCGGGAACATGGCCGAGACGGCCATGCCCAGGGGAGAAAAATTGAGGCAAAAGACCCGGTCGAACTCCAGGCGGGAAATTTCGGCGAAAACCCCTCGCGAGGCCAGCACGGCCCTGGTCGCCTCCAGCCCGGCCTTTGCCGGCAAGCCATGGGCAGGGACATCGTGGACCACGGCAAAGGGATAGAGCAGCCGGGCCAGCCCGGCCAGGGACGCATCCACCGCCAGGTGGACTTCCCCGCCCGATTCCCGGGCCTGCCTGTCCAGGGTGCGCAGGAGCCGCCCGGTCTGGACCAGATCGCCGAAGCGAGCCATTTGCAGCACGAGAAATCGTTTCATATCAGAATTGTCATGCAAGACCGTTTTCCCGGCGATTTCATGTGAAAAAAAGCTCTTTTCGGCCGCTGCGTTCTTCTGTATAGGAGGCTTCCATGCGGTATTATCCTATCTACGTCAATCTTTACGGCAAGCACTGCCTGGTGGTGGGCGCGGGCCAGGTGGGCCGGCGCAAAATCGCCAGCCTGGCCGAGTGCGGAGCGGCGGAAATTCTGGTCCTGGACCGCTGCCAGCCGGATGCGGCCGAGGTCTTTGCCCATCCGGCCGTGACCTTTGCCTGCCGCCCCTTTGCCGCCACCGACCTGGACGGCCGCTTCCTGGTCATTGCCTCCACCGACGACGAGGCCCTCAACTGGGAAATCAGCCGTCAGTGCGCCAGCCGGGGCATCCTGTGCAACATCGTGGACCAGCCGGAAAAATGCAGCTTCATCGTGCCGGCCGTCTACACCCAGGGAGACCTGACCGTGGCCATTTCCACGGGCGGCGGCTCCCCGGCCCTGGCCCGCAAGATCCGGCAGGGCCTGGGGGATTTCCTGGGCAGCGAATACGGGGCGCTGCTTTTGCTCATGAGCCGGCTGCGGCCCATGGTTCTGGGCCTGGGCCTGGGCAGTCCGGCCAATTCGGAAATCTTTCGGCAAGTGGTCAATTCGCCCCTGATCGAGGCCTTGGAACGCGGCGACGCGGCCGAAGCCGAGGCCATCCTCAGGGGTATTCTGCCAGCCTCCCTGCATGACGAGGCGGCTGCCCTCGTTTCCGGAGCCCTGGGCCATGCCGGCGCTTAACATCCTTTTTTTCCTGGTCCTTGGCGGCTATTTCCTGGGGGCCACACTGTATCTTTTGGGTATCGTGTCCGGGAAAACGGGCCTTCGCCACCTGGGCAGCCTGCTCACCGTGGCCGGATTCGCCCTGCACACCGCGGACCTGGCCGTACTGCTCGGCGGCATGGGCGGCGCGGGCGGTTTGGTGCTGGTGTCTGCGGAATTCTACTTCAGCCTTCTGGCCTGGAGCCTGCTGCTGATCTTTTTTTTCCTGTGGTGGCGGCTTCGCCTGGAAATGCTCGGCCTTTTGGCCGCGCCCCTGGCCATGTTCCTGTTTCTGTCCTCCCAGGCCGCCACAGCCACCCGCATTCCCCTGCCCAAGGCCCTGGGCGGGCTCTTTTTCGGGCTGCACATCGGGTCGTTTTTTTTGGCCATAAGCTTTCTGGCCATGGCCTGCGGGGCCGGGGCGGCGTATCTCTTCCTGGAACGCAAGATCAAGACCAAGGAGAAACTGTCGGGCTTTGCCAAGGCCATGCCCGCCCTGTCCACCTGCGACACGGTCAACCGCTGGGCCGTGGCCGTGGGGTTTCCCCTGTACACCATCGGGCTGCTGTCGGGATTCATCTGGGCCAAGCTCACCTGGAACAAGATATTCTCCTTTGATCCCAAGGAGATCACCGCTATTGGCGTGTGGCTCCTGTTTGCCTTTTTGTTCCACCAGCGCCTGTTTCTGGGCTGGCGCGGCCGCAAGACGGCCCGGCTGGCCATCTGGGTTTTCGGCCTGACCCTGGTATCCATGCTGGTCATCAATTTTTTCATGCCAACACACCACAGTTTCACGCGATATATCGATGGAGCATCAGATTTACCTGTTCGGACTCAACCATAAGACCGCCGGAGTGGAAATCCGCGAGGCCTTCGCCCTGGGCGATCGCCCCAAGCTCGGCAGTCTTCTGGTCCATGGTCAGGCTCGCCTGCGCGAAGCCCTGGTGCTGTCCACCTGCAACCGGGTGGAAGTGCTGGTGGCCGACGTCCCGGACCGCGACCCCAAGCCGGCCATCCTGGCGGCCTGGGCCGAGCACTGCGACCAGGACGAGGCCGCCCTTCGCCCCCACCTTTACGAATACCGGGGTCTGGCGGCCGTGGAACACCTGTTTTGCGTGGCTTCGGGCCTGGACTCCCTGGTCCTGGGAGAACCCCAGATCCTGGGCCAGCTCAAGGCCGCCTACCGCCACGCCGTGGAGACCCAGACCGCCGGCGTCATCACCAACCGGCTGTGCCACAAGGCCTTTTCCGTGGCCAAAAAGGTGCGCACGGCCACGGGCATCGGCGCCAGCGCCGTGTCCGTCAGCTACGCGGCCGTGGAACTGGCCAAGCGCATTTTCGGGGAAATGGCCGGCAAGAAGGCCATGCTCGTGGGGGCCGGGGAAATGGCCGAGCTGGCGGCCCTGCACCTGCTCAACGCCGGGGTTTCGGAAATCCTGGTGGCCAACCGCACGTTTGCCCGGGCCGAAGAGCTGGCCAGCCGGTTCAAGGGCCGGGCCGTCGCTTTTGAGGAGTTCGTGTCGCGCCTGCACGAGGTGGACATCGTCATCAGCTCCACGGGCGCGCCCCATGTGGTCATCAAGGCCAAGGACGTGCGGGGCGTGCTCAAGCAGCGCAAGCACAGGCCGATGTTTTTCATCGACATTGCCGTGCCCCGCGACATCGATCCCGACGTCAACAGCCTGGACAACGTCTATCTGTACGACATCGACGACCTCCAGGAAGTTGTCGAGGAAAACCTGGCCCAGCGGCGCGAGGAAGCGGCCCGGGCCAGGGAGATCATCGGACTGCAGGTGGAACGTTTCGGAGAATGGCTCAAAGCCTTGGATCTCAAACCGACCATTGTGGATCTGCTCAACGCCGGGGAGGACATCGCCCACCGGGAACTGCGCAAGACCTTGCGCCGCCTGGGGCCGGACGTTTCCGAGGAAACGCGCCGGGCCATCGAGACCTTATCCCTTTCCATCAGTCACAAGCTGCTGCACGAGCCCATTGCCTTTCTCAAACGTCGGGCTCGGGAGGAAAAAGGAGACAGGTTCATCGACCTCACCCGCCGCATGTACAACCTGGACCGAGAAGGCGTTCCCCGGGACGCCCATGCGGACCGGAAACCGCCCGAGGACGACCTGGACGGGTCGGACTTGGATGCGACGGATGCAAGCGAGTAAACTATGCGTTCCTATCTGATCGACGAGATTTCCGCCGACAATATGGAAGTGATCGAAAAGCAGCTGATCGAAAAAGGCTTCAAGGGGCCGCTGGATCACATCTATTACATTCCCTTCCCCCAGGAGATGCTCAACGACGAGCAGCAGCAACACTACGATGTCTGCGGACCCTATACGTTGATCCTGGAAACGGGACGCAACTGGCTGAAAATGGAATTGCTCGTCCGGGGCAGGGGCAAGCTGCGCTGCTCCTGCATCAGCTATTGCACGCCCGAGCAGCGGCAGCAGATGATCGACTTCCTGGACAATTTCATCCGGGAACTGGACATCCCGGTCTAGATTGCCGCTGCCGGCCGGACGTCCCATGCGTTTAGGCGACCTGCCGCCCCGCTGGGCCAAATGGTGCCTTGGCATCGAGGCCTTTCTCACCCGGCAGTGCGGGCACGTTACCGCGGGCGCGACCTGGATCGTCGCCTTTTCCGGAGGGCCGGATTCCATGGCCCTCCTGACCCTGCTGGAGATTTTGGCCCCCCGGCTGGGCGCGCGCCTGGAGGCGGCCCACCTGGACCACGGCCTGCGGCCCCAGTCCGCCGCCGAGGCCGACTGGGCCGCAGCCTATTGCCGGCAGCGCGGCATGGCCTGCGCCCTTGGCCGCGCGGACGTGGCCGGCCTGGCCCGCAGGCTCGGTTGCGGCCTCGAAGAGGCCGGCAGGCAGGCCCGCTACGCCTTTTTCGACACCCAACGCGCCGGGCGCGACACGGCCTGGGTGGTTCTGGGCCATCAGCTCGACGATCTGGCCGAAGACCAGCTTCTGCGCCTGACCCGTGGCGCAGGCTGGCCGGCCCTGGGCGGCATGGCGGCCCTGGACCCCGGGCGGCGGCTTTTGCGCCCTCTGCTGCTGACCCCGCGCCGCCAGATCCTGGCCTTTGTCCGGGACCTTGATCTCCCGGCCCTCATCGATCCCTCCAACACGGATCCGGCCTTCAAACGCAACCGCCTGCGCCATGGCCTGCTGCCCCTGCTTGTGGCGGAAAACCCCCGCTACCTGGAGGCAGCGGCCCGGCTGTGGCGCCAGGCCAGGCTCGATGCAGCCTATTTCGACGCCGTACTGCCCGATCTGGCCGGCCGGGCCGGGGATGACGGCGCGCTGACCCTGGCCGCCGCCGACCTGGACGGCCTGCATCCGGCCCTGCGGCTGCGCCTGTACCGGGCGGCCCTCAAAGCGTTGGGACGCGGCCAGGCCTTGGCGGATACGCTTTTTTCCCTGGACGCGGCGCTTCTGCGGCGGGCCACGGGCCGGCGCTTCCAGTTTCCGGGCGGCGTCTCGGCCCGGGTCGCCCGACGCGGCCTGGTTTTTTCCCGGGAGAGGAGTCGTCGCAATCGGGCCACGCCATTGACAGGGCTGGCGGGCGAGGGTAATGAGGTCGATTGTGAAAAATCAAACATGGAGGCAGTCCCGGTGAATATTCTCATTTTCGGCCCCAATGGCAGCGGCAAGGGAACTCAGGGCTCTTTGGTGAAAAAGAAGTATGATCTGGCCCACATCGAGTCCGGGGCGATCTTCCGCGAGCATATCGGCGGCGGCACCGAGCTCGGCAAGAAGGCCAAGGCCTTCATCGACAAGGGCGAGCTCGTGCCCGACGACATCACCATCCCCATGATCCTGGAGACCCTCAAGGCCAAGGGCCAAAACGGCTGGCTCCTGGACGGCTTCCCCCGCAACATGGTCCAGGCCGAGAAGCTCTGGGAGGCCTTGCAAAAGGAAGGCATGAAACTCGATTACGTCATCGAGATCCTGCTGCCCCGCCAGATCGCCAAGGACCGCATCATGGGCCGCCGCCTGTGCGCCAATGACCCCAACCACCCCAATAACGTCTTCATCGACGCCATCAAGCCCAACGGCGACAAGTGCCGGGTGTGCGGCGGCGACCTCAAGACCCGCTCCGACGACCAGGACGAGGCCGCCATCGGCAAGCGCCACGACATCTACTACGACACCAAGACCGGCACCCTGGCCGCCGCCTATTTCTACAAGGACCTGGCCGCCAAGGGCCAGACCAAGTACATCGAGCTCAACGGCGAGGGCACCATTGACTCCATCAAGGAAACCCTGCTGGCCAAGCTCGCCTAGTTCACCGGATTCGCCTTGCCTGACGGCCCCGGGGGGAATACCCTCGGGGCCGCGTTTTTTGGCCTTCAAGGAGTACCCCATGGCTCACGAACCGCTTCGCATCGGCCGCATTGCCTATCTCAACGTCTGGCCGCTCTACGAAACCCTGGTCCCCGCGTTTCCGGAATCCCCGTCCCTGACCTATGTCGCCGGGCACCCCTCGACGCTCAATGCCGCGCTGCTGGGCGGGGAAATCGACGCGGCCCCGGCCTCGGCCTTTGCCTACCTGGCCAATCCGTCCGCCTTCAGGCTCCTGCCCGACCTGTGCATCCGGGCGGCAACCGGCCCCATCCAAAGCGTGCTGCTTTTAAGCCCGGTGCCCCTGGCCGAGCTGCCTGGGCATCTGGAGCGCACCCAGGATCCGGTGCTGCTTTCCGGGGCCTCGGCCAGCTCCAATGCCCTGCTGCGGGTGCTGTGGCGCTTTCACTGGCAATTCCCCGAGACCCGCTTCGAGATGGTTCCCCCGGGCACGGGCCTTGAGACCGGCAAGCCCTTTGTGGAAATCGGCGACCTGGCCCTGTCGCGCTATCTCGCTCCGCCGCCGGGCTGGCATGTGACGGACCTCGGCCAGGCCTGGCTGGAATTTGCCGGCACGCCGTTCGTGTTCGCCCTGTGGATCGTGCGGGAAGGCTTGGACCAGGCGCGCCGCCAGACCCTGGGCCGGGTCCACCGGGCCCTGCTGGACATCAACGCCGGCCTGCCCGGGCGGTTGCCCGAACTGGTGCACGCACCGTCCCGGCCGGACTGGATATCCCCCGAGGACCTGCTGGCCTATCTGGAAGTGGTCAACTACGACCTGGATGCGGCCGCCCGGGCCAGCCTGGTGCTTTTCGCCCACCATTGCCGGGAGCTGGGCCTGATCGAGACCGTGCCTGGACTGGCTTTCGCGCTGTAGCGTTGCGTCCTGAAAAACGGGGCAACGTTTTCAAGGAAATGACGACACGTCCCTCTGTACCTTCGAACTTCGCCTATGCGAATTGCGAAGGTGCGGCACAAGGGGCAATCAGCAGCAGGGCAGGCCCAACAGCTCGGATTTGCGCGCCTGGACCAGCAGGTCGCTGATGCAGATGGCGTCGAGCTCCCGGAAGATGCTTTCCGTGGCCTGGGTCCATATCTGGCGGGTGACGCATTCGTTGGCAATGCCGCAGATGGAGGGATTGCCCACGCATTCGGTCAGTTCCGGCCGGTTCTCCAGGGCCCGGACCACGTCGCCCACCCGAATCCGTTCGGGCGCCATGGCCAGGACATGGCCGCCCTTGGGGCCGCGTTTGCTGTTGATGAAACCGGCCTTTTTGAGGGCGCGAATCAGCTGTTCCAGATATTTCACCGAAATGTTGCGCCGCTTGGCGATATCCTGGATGCGGACCGGACCGTTGTCGCCGTGCAGGGCGATATCGAGAAGCATGCGCAACCCGTAGCGGCTGCGCGTGGTGAGCTGCATGGGCTAAACTCCACGGGTGGGTTCGTGCAAAACAAAACGAGAGGAAGGCCTATCAAATTTAACAATGGATGGCAAAACCAGTGTTCCGCTTCATTCAGGGCTTGTCCGGCTCCTGATCCCGGGCCGGCCCCGATTCCCGCCGGCGCGGCAGCCTGAGCGACAGCCCGACCCGACGCCAGCCGCCGCCTTGGGTCAGGCAGTCAAAGCCCCAGCGCAGCCAGGCAAGCAGCGACCAGGCCAGCCACACGGCCCAGGCCAGCATCAGGACCCGGAAAACGAACATGGGCGCGGATGCGGCCAGGCCCACGGGCACGGCTCCGGCGATCCGGTCGTAGGTCCACACCAGACTTGCGGCCGTGGACCCGTTGCCTGTCACCTGCATGCGCGGCACGCCCAAAAGCCCGGCCCCCAGGGTGTCGTACAGGGCAACCAGGCCGGCCAGGGTCAAAAGAACCAGCAGGACCTGGACGAGATTGAAGGCAAAAGCCCCCTCCCGGATGGGATGGCGGCGG
Source organism: uncultured Desulfovibrionaceae bacterium (assembly GCA_964490985.1). Lineage (GTDB taxonomy): Bacteria > Desulfobacterota > Desulfovibrionia > Desulfovibrionales > Desulfovibrionaceae > Solidesulfovibrio. The sequence continues at coordinate 12,905 of CAZBER010000084.1, forward strand.
CGAAGGCCCAAGGCCACCAGCCAGCCCGCGGCCAGGAGGAAGTTGCCGGGCGTGGCTTGGCTTAGGCCCAGGGCATAGAGAAACCATTGCCGGCGCGTCAGCGCCACGCCGGGAACGGTCGAGAGCCCCAGGGAAATGGCCACCACAACCGCCAGCCAGCCCCAGTACAGGACCACCGGGCCAAGGGGCGTGGAGCCGTAGACGGCCAAAAGCCAGCGGTCCCAGGGAATCTCCAGGCGCGTTTCCACATTGGCTGCCGGCAGACCCAGGTCCACGGCCGGAGTGCGGGTCAGCAGGCCAAGGGGCGTTTGTTCCCGGAAGTGGATCGTCACTTCGGTCACACCCGGCGACACGGCAAATCCCACCTCGCCCGGTCCGCCCGTGGGCAGGGTCTCCCGGCCCCCCACCACCAGCCCGGTCACCTCGGCCCCGGCCGGCAGTTTCACGGCATGCCGGGCACCCTTGCTGGCCCGGATGCCGAGGACAAGGTCATTGTCGCGCACCTGCCCGCCCTGGCGGGAGGTCAGCCTGGCGCTTTCGATGGTCACAAAGGCTCCGGGAGCAGCCTCGGGCCTGGTCACGTCAATGGCCAGACGCTCGCCCGGCCAGGGTGTGAACCGGGGCTGCCAGCGGCCGCCCTCACCCACGCGGCTGGTGGGCGCAATGCCGTCGAAACGAACATCGTAAAACGGCGCGGCCGTCAGGGTCCAGGTCTCGACCAGGACCTGGTCGGTTGCGGCCAAAAGCGTCAGGCGCGGCGCCACAGGCAGCCGGGAGCGCCAGGAGACGCGCTCCTGGCCGGGCTTGAAGCTGACCATGGCCCGGCCGTCCCGCACGGCCACGTCCGCCGAATCCGGGGCTTCGCCAGGCAAAAGGGGCACGCCGACCACGGCCGCCTCGGTGGCGGGCGAGCGCCGCGTCACGGTTGTGGCCGCCTCCCAGGACAAGCCCAGGTCCAAGGCCCGCTCGACCTCGAAAAAGGGCGGCACGCCCAGGGGCGTGGCCGGAATTTTGGCCTCGGTGCCGCTTGGCGTCTGGGCGCGGGTAAATTCCAACACGCCCCGCAGCACGCCCTGGGCGTCCAGGCCGCGCACCTGAAAGCCCGGTGCGTCCACAATGACGCGCCCCGGCGGCAGGGGCACAACAATGGAAAAGGATACTGCCTCGGGCAAGGGACCTTCCAGAGCCACCACATGCCGGCCCGGCTCGGCCAGAATCTTGAGTTCTCCGCCCTGGCGGGTCAGGCCTGCGGCCGGCGCGCCGTCCAAGAGCACCGACCCCGGCCGCCAGCCCTCGGAAACTGTGGGCAAGGGCACGGCCGCCCGGACAGCGGCGTCCACGGCCGTCACAAGGAACAGGCGGTCGCCCGAAAGGCGCACCTCCAGGGACGGACTGCCCAGGCAATGGGGAAGGCAGCGCGGCGCGGCGGTCAGGCGGGATTTAAAGGTTTCAAGCAGCTCCTGGGACGGAAAATCCCCGGCCCAGGCCGTCCTTGGCCCGGCCATGGCCATGACAAGAAAGGCCAGCCCGGCCGTTGCAGCGGGCCTGGCCAGCCGTTGCAGGAGCTTCCGGTCAAAAAGGACATACAGGGCCAGGCCCAAAAGCACGACCCGAAGCACGGCCAGAAGCCGGTTGGCCAGGGGCGGCAGCAGGACCAGGCGCATGGTCTGTTCCGGAACCACCGGCCCCCGCCAGTTGAGGAAAACACTGCGCCAATGCCAGGACGGCAGGCCCGGGCCGGTCTGGATCAGGGCATTGGGGTCGAAATCCAGCCGCTCGTACGATTGCGGACCGGCAGTCTTGGCCAAAAAGTCCTGAACCTTTGCCTTGCGCCCGGCCATGGGGGCCGGAGCCGGCGGGGCCATGGCCTCGGGCCTGGCGGCGGGCATGACCGGCGCGCCGGCATAGGGCATGACGGGTTGTCCGACCTGGGGAGCCACGGCCCCGCGCAACTGGTCAATGACGAATGGAATGGAGATGCCGGCCACGCACACCACGGCCAGCCCGAAAAGCACCAGGCCCCAGCGTCGCAGGCCAGGCCAGGCCGCCAGGCGTCCGGCCTCGCCGGCCAGGCGCAAAAGTCCGAGGGCAGCCAGCAGATACAGCCAGACAAAGGTCGGGGCCCGGGGCTCCTGCCAGGAGAGCAGCAAAAAAAGGCCCAGCACAAGGCCGGCCGCAGGGCCGCGCAGGGAAAAGGCGGCCACGGCCATGACAAAGACCAGAAACAGGTCAAGGAGCGTCCAGTCCGAGAGCACTCCTCCCCGGACCTCGTCCGGGCCGGCGGCCGTCAAAAGCCGCCAGCCCGGCGGCAGGTTCACCGTGGCGGTCACGCCGTCGAACTCCCGATCAAACCCGCCGGCCGGCAGGGACGCCCCCAGCTTGGGATAGCGGGACTCGGCCACCAGGTTGAGCCTGACGTCGCGAAGCTCCACGCCGGACAGGTTGTCCGGCCCCAGGCGGTCCGCCAGCCGCTCCGACACCTCGATGGTGCG
>CAZBER010000084.1:15406-16031 GCA_964490985.1 uncultured Desulfovibrionaceae bacterium
CCACAGGCTGGTCCCGTCCGGCCAGGGTCACCCGGCCAAGCTCGCCGGGCGGCAACATGGCCAAGGTCCAGATTTCCCGGTTTTCCCCGGTCACCACGTCACGCGCGGTCAGGCCCTGGCCGGAAAAATCCACCCACAACTCCCGCGCCAGGCGCAAGGCGTTGCGGCCCAAGGGCGCGCCGCGTCCCAGCTCGCGCAGGGTCAGCGCAGCCTTGGCCTCGGCCAGAAAGGCCGGATAGGCCTTCCAGGCCTCGGGCACCTCGGCCGTCTTGGGATCAATGGCGGGCAGGCCTTCGGGGCGCACCTCGCGCAGGTCCGCGTCAGCCGCAAATGACCATATCTCGCGGCCGTAGGGGCAGGTGGCCGGCCCCACCGTCTCCACCTTGCCGGGGTAGCGGGAAACGACCTCCACATCGAACCGGCCCGGTCCGGCGTCCAGCAGCAGCGCCCCATCCGGCCCGAAGGTGGCCGGAACCGGCGCGCGCACGGCCAGAGGCACGGTCCCGGCGGGCACGGCCCCGGCCAGGGTGATGGTGCGGGCCAGGCCCGAGACTTCCAACCGGAAAAACGTGGTGATCGTCACCGGCACGCCGTCGGACACCAGGCGAAAGACGCGCACGTTTTC
>CAZBER010000084.1:16064-19309 GCA_964490985.1 uncultured Desulfovibrionaceae bacterium
GGCCGGGGCGGTCAGGCGCAGCTCGCCTGCGGGCGAAATATCCGGCGTGACCTCGCCCTCCTGGCGCATCAGGCGCACCAGCCCTGTTTCCGGGGGCAGGCGCAAGGCCTGGGGCATGGTGTTCCAACCCAGGCGGCCCTCCAGGGTATGGTCGCCGGCCGCCAGCCAGACCATGGGCGCGCCGTTGGCCTGGGTCACGGGAGCGGGCTTGCCATCGACCGAAACCGGCCCCAGCCAGGCTCCTGCCCCGAAGGGCAAGGCCGCGAAGCCTTCGTCGAGCAGCCTGACCTTGGCCGTAAAGGCGGCCCCGGAGGGTTCGAGGGAGAGTGTCAGGCTGGTGGGAAACAGGCATATCCGGGCGTCCGCATTATTGCCGTCAGGAGGGCAGAGCTTGTCCGTGGCTCCATACAGGACCCAGGCCCGCCAGGGCTCCAAGGCCGGAGGCACATCCACTTTGGCTTGCTGGGCCAAGGCCTGGCCCGCCAGGGTCGCCCAAAGCGCCATCCAAACGAGAATCGCCAGTATTGTCCGCCCCATGCCATCCTCCTGCCGCTTTCCTGGAACTATTTCCCCTATCTCCCAAAGTCGTTCCAAAAGCAACGGCATATGCTTCCCTTCTTCCCCTTCCCAAGCGCCTTTCGGGAATATATTCTTCATGGGTCGTCGTAAAAAACCAAAACAGCAAACCCTGTCTTCCCCTTTCAGGGGGTCCGGGGGGGATGATCCCCCCCGGCCGCCGGAGGCATCTTTACATCATATCTGCCCCGGCCGTCGGAGGTTTTTCGTGTTCGATGCCTTGCGCTTCACCGAGCTTTTGCTCGACTGGTTTGCGGCCGCCAAGCGGGATTTACCCTGGCGGCGCGACTATGATCCGTATGCCGTGTGGGTTTCCGAGATCATGGCCCAGCAGACCCAGATGGACCGGGTGGTGGGCTATTTCAATCGCTTTGTGGCCCGCTTTCCGGATGTGGCGGCCCTGGCCGCGGCCGAGGAAGACGTGGTGCTCAAGGCCTGGGAAGGCCTGGGCTATTACAGCCGGGCCAGGAACCTGCTGGCCGCCGCCCGGGTCATCATGGCCGAGCACGGCGGCCGCTTTCCCCAGGACCTTGCCGCCATCCGCGCCCTGCCCGGCATCGGCGACTACACGGCCGGGGCCATTGCCAGCATTGCCTTCAACAGTGCGGCCACGGCTGTTGACGCCAATGTCATGCGGGTTTTGGCCCGGGCCTGCGACATCGACGTTCCGGTCAAGGAGCCGGCCGGCAAGGCCCGGGTCCGGGAGGTCGCCCAATCCCTGCTCCCGTCCGGCCGGGCCCGGGACTTCAACCAGGGGCTCATGGAACTCGGCGGGCTGGTGTGCCGCCCCAAAAGCCCGGATTGCCGGGCCTGTCCGGTGGCGCCCACCTGTCAGGCCCGCCACCTCGGCATTGTGGCCGACCGGCCGGTCCTGTCCAAGACCCCGGACATCGTACCTTTAAATGTGGCCACCGGGGTCCTGGTCCAGGCCGGGCGCGTGTTTATTCAAAAACGCCTGCCCAAAGGGGCCTGGGGCAATATGTGGGAGTTTCCGGGCGGCCGTATCGAGGCCGGGGAGACGCCCGAGCAGGCCGTGGTCCGGGAATTTCGCGAGGAAACAGGCTTTGCGACCTCGGTTTCGGCCAAGCTTTCGGTTATCCGCCACGGCTACACCACCTACCGGGTGACCCTGCACTGCTATCTGCTGCGCCTCACCCAGGCCAGGCCCGATGCCCGTCCGCCCGATCCCGTGCTCACCGCGGCCCAGGAAAGCCTGTGGGTTGGTCCGAACGAGCTGGCTCGGTTCGCCTTTCCGGCAGGCCACCGCAAGCTCATCGAGACCATGCACCAAAGCCTCTGGCTGGCCTGATTCCCGCAAAAGCACCGTTTCCCGGCTTGACTCCCGATGCGTGCGTTGCCATGAGGCCCAAACAGCTTCTTACGGAAGTGACATGAACGACTCCCTCGACGCCCTGCGCATCACCCACGACGACAAGGCCGCCCCTACCGGTCCGCGTCGGCGACGGCGGCGACTGTGGCCTTGGATCCTGGCCGCAGTCCTGCTCGCCCTGGCCGTGGGCTGGTACGCAGCGCCGCGCACCTTCACGGTGGAGGCGGCCACGGTGAGCCTGGCCTATCCCTCGCGCACCATCACCGAACTGACGGCCAGCGGCTATGTGGTGGCCCAACGCAAGGCTTCGCTAGCCACCAAGGCCACGGCCCAGTTGACTTGGCTCGGCGTGGAGGAAGGCAGCCGGGTGCAGGCGGGCCAGGTCCTGGCCCGGCTGGAGAACGCCGACGTCAAGGCGACCCGGGAACAGGCCTTCCACGACCTGGCCGCGGCCCGGGAGCAGGTGCACCAGGCCGAGGCCGAAATCATCGACGCCCGCCTCCAGTACAACCGCATGAAAAACCTCGTGGCCAACGACTACGTGGCCCGCTCGGATTACGACGCGGCCAAGGCCCGCTTCGACAAGGCCACGGCCGCCCTGGCCCAGGCCAAGGCCAATGTGGCCGCCCGGGAGCAGGCCCTGCGCCAGGCCCAGGCCCAGCTCGACTACACCGAGCTGGCGGCACCCTTCGACGCCGTGGTGCTGACCAAAAACGCCGACGTGGGCGACATCATCTCGCCCCTGGGCGCGTCCTCCACCTCCAAGGCGGCGGTGGTGACCATCGCGGACATGTCCTCCCTCCAGGTCGAAGTGGACGTGTCGGAATCGAGCATCCACCTGGTCAAGCCGGGCGGGCCGTGCGAGATCATCCTGGACGCCATCCCCAGCGAGCGCTTCCCCGGCCAGGTGCACATGATCGTGCCCACGGCCGACCGCACCAAGGCCACGGTGCTGGTCAAGGTCCGCTTCGACGCCCTGGACCCCAGGGTCCTGCCGGAGATGAGCGCCAAGGTGGCCTTTCTCTCCCGACCCCTGACAGCCCAGGAAACCACCCCGCGCGTGGCCGTGCCGGCCTCGGCCGTGGTGGACCGCGAGGGCGGCCCGGCCGTCTTCGTCATAAAGGACGGCAAAGCCGTGCGCACACCAGTCACCTTGGGCGAAATCATGGGCGACATGCGGGCCATTGCCCAAGGCCTGGAAATTGGGCAGCGGGTGGTGCTCTCCCCGCCGGCCAAGCTGCAAAACGGGGACAAGGTCGCCCTGGCGGAGGGCTAGGAACGTCATTTTTGAAGCCTTGTATGTTTCCCTAACGGGCGTATCCCGTGCGGGTCAGAGAGC
>CAZBER010000085.1:0-18424 GCA_964490985.1 uncultured Desulfovibrionaceae bacterium
GCCCTTGCCGCAGTCGTGGGAGGAGCCGCCGCCCAGGGTGATCAGGCTGTCGCAGTTGTTTTTCCGATAGACTTCCGCGCCGTCGTGCACATTGACGTCCGTGGGGTTGGGCACGGTCTCGTCATAGACCACATAGGGCATGCCGGCGTCGTCGAGCAGGTCGGTGATCTGCTTGCAGATGCCCACGGCCACCACGCCCTTGTCCGTGACCAAAAGAGGTTTGCCGCCGCCAAGGGCTTTGATCTTTTCCGGGATGGCCTTGGCTGCGCCGATGCCGATCAACGTCACACTGGGAATGAAAAAACCGTACACCTGCTCGCGAACTGCCATTGCGTCCTCCAACGTGTTTACGGGTTCTCTTTTGCGGTCGCTTGGCCATGCATTCCCTGTTGCCTCCTGGATGTGGGCGGCTCAAGACTTCATAACCGGCCTGCATGACGGCACGTGCGCCGCAACGCTGCGGAGATGACCGGCCGTATGCCGGACAGCACCAAGCCTTCCGGCACGCCGCTCCGAAAAAGAACGTCGCGGCATGGGCAGCACCATCTCCCTTCCCATTGCATCCTGCGGATGAACGCGGGAAGAAAAGCAAAACCCGGGCCATTGCCCCGGCATGGCAGTTTTATTTATATTTACCTTTAAAAACAGTCTGTTGACGTTTCCGGCCTGGCGACGTGTAAAGTGCGGCATGTCCGGAATGCGGACATGTCAGCTTGGCATGTCCGGTATCCAGGCATGGGCCGCGCTTTGGGCGGACAGGACGGAAGCGCCCGGCCGCTCCGGCGGCAGGCAAGAGCGCGTGGGCGCGGGCCGAAACGGGCCCGGCGGGCCGCTGCCCAGCCGCCTGGTCAGCCCGCCCGGAAGGTCTCGGCGGAGATGCCGTACTGCTTGAGCTTGGCGTACAGCGTGGTGCGCGAGATGTTGAGCAGCAGGGAGGTGCGCCGGAAGTTCCCCCGGGTTTCCCGGAGGGTTTCCAGGATCAGCGCCTTTTGGATCCGCTTGAGGGACATGGCCGCATCCCCCTGTTTGGGGTCGCTGCCCCTGACCATCTCGGCCACCATGTCCTGGGGCAGCTGGCCGATGTCGATGCGGTCCGAACCGGCCACATTGACCAGCCGTTCGATCAGGTTTTCCAGTTCCCGGACATTGCCCGGCCAGGGATGGGCGGCCAGGGCGGCCATGGCTTCCCGGGACAGCTCAAGGCGATTTTTGCCCAGGGATTTCAAAAACTTGTCCACAAACACCCGGGTGAGCAGGAAAATATCGTCGCCCCGGTGGCGCAGGGGCGGCACGCTCACGACCAGCACATTGAGCCGGTAGTAGAGGTCGCCGCGGAAGGCCTCGTTTTTCACGGCCCGGGCCAGGTCCTTGTTGGTGGCGGCGATGATGCGCACGTCGATGCGCTTGGCCTGCCGGCCGCCCAGGCGCGTCACCTCGCTTTCCTGGAGCAGGCGCAGCAGGCTGACCTGGGCCTCCAGGGGCATCTCGCCGATCTCGTCGAGAAAGATGGTGCCGCCGTCGGCCAGCTCGAACTTGCCCGGGCTGCCTTCCTTGAGGGCCCCGGAAAACGCGCCGGACACGTAGCCGAACAGCTCGCTTTGGACCAGGGTCCGGGGCAGAGCGCCGCAGTTGACCACCACGAACGGCCCCTTGCGCCGGCTGCCGGCATTGTGGATGGCCTGGGCGAAGAGCTCCTTGCCCGTGCCGCTCTCGCCCAGGATCAGGGTGGTGGCGTCGCTTTGGGAGGCGATGCGGGCCAGGCCGATGGCTTCCCGCAGGGCCTCGGACTCGCCCACGATGTTGTCGAAGGTGTAGACCGCCTTGGCCCCGGCCACGCGGGCGGCATACTTGCGCATGCGCCGGGCCTCGCGCAGGGTGAGGATGACCCCGCCGCCCTCGGTGAAGGGCGCGCAGGACAGGGCGCATTGCAGGACCCCGTTGCCCAGGGAAAGGGAGACCTCCCGGTCGTAAAAGGTCTTGCGCTGGCGCAGGGCGGACAGGAGCACGTCGCTTGAGCCGATGAAGTCCCGGATGTTTTTCCCGGTCACCCCGGCGTCCACCTGAAGCATGTCGCAGGCCTGGCGGTTGATGCTCCGGATGGCTCCGTCGCCGCCGAGCACGATGACCCCGTCGTCGAGCAGTTCCATGATGCCCTGCTGTTCCCGCAACAGGCTTCGCAGCCGCATCTGCTCCTCCACGGCATGGGCCGCGGCCTCCACCAGCCCCATGGTGTGGGGGTGGATGTTCTCGATGGAAATGGCCAGGTTCAGGGCTCCGACCAGCTGCCCGGCCCCGTCGTGGATGGGCGCGGCGCAGCAGCCCAGGTAATGCAGGGTGGCGTTGTAATGCTCGGCGGCCAGGACGTGGACCGGCTTTTTTTCGATGATGCAAACGCCCATGCCGTTGGTGCCGAGGGTGGCCTCGTCGCAGCGCCGGCCGGCCGCGCCATAGGGCACGTTGGCCAGGTCCCGGGTGGTGGCCGAGACGTGCAGGGCCAGGCCGGCGCTGTCCACCAGGGTCACCACGCTGCTGGACATGTGGATGGACAGCACCAGCTTGTCCATGAGCAGCTTGGCGCTTTCCACCAGGTCCCAGTTGCACAGGACGGCCTGGTCCAGGGCGCCGGCGTCGATGGGGCGCAGCTCGATGGCGTGGCTGGGAAAGCCCAAACTCCGGCACCGCTCCCAGGACCGGCGGATCACCGGCCGCACAATGTCCGGGTCCACGGCCAGGCCGTCCTGGAACCGCCGCCACTGGACGGCGATGGCCTCCATGCGCTGCCTGGAAAAGGGCGGAAAGGGCGTCTTGTCCATGGCGGCTCAGTCCGTTTCCCGGGGTTGTGCCCGCAGCCAGCGCTTGCGGTGAAAAAAGAGCGTCATGACCACCACGGTCAGGGCCATGAGTCCCATGAGGACATACACGCCCCAGTCCGAGGATTTAAACGGCAGGTTGTCGAAATTCATGCCGTAAAACCCGACCAGGAAGTTGAGCGGCAAAAAAATGGTGGCCACCAGGGTCAGGTACTGGCCCACGGCGTTCATGCGCAGCTCCGCCTTGGTCATGGACAGGTTCACCATTTCCGAGAGCATCTCGCGCAACGTCTCCACGGCGTCCAGGACCTGGTAGACGTCCTGCTGGATGTCGCTCCACAACAGGGACGCCATGGGGTCGGTCGACACGGCCTCCTCCTGGACGAAACGCCCCAGCACCTCCCGCAGCGGCCACAGGGAGCGGTGCAGGAAAAGCACCTCGCGCTTGAGTTCGTAGATTTCCGTCAGGGTGCGGCCGTTGCCGCCGTCCAGAAGGCGCTGCTCCAACTCCTCGATATCCTCGGACAGGCGCCCGAGCGTCAGGATGTATTCGTCCAGGACGTCGGCGATCAGGGCGTGGGTCAGGTACTCCTGGCCGCGCCGGGCCTGGCGGTTGCCGCCCTTTTCCAGACGCTCGGCCACATCGTCCCACAGGTTGGTCTTCCGGTCCTGGAAGGTGAGCAAAAATCCCTCCCCGGACACCAGGCACACCTGTTCGGCCCGGACCCGCTTGCGGTCCTCGTCGTAGGACAAAAGGCGCAGCAGGATGAAAAGCAGCGACTCGTAGTCTTCCAGGACCGGCCGGTGCCCGGTGGCCAGGATGTCCTCCACCAGGAGCGGATGCAGGGAAAACCGCTCGGCCACGGCCCGCACCAGGTTCGGGTCATGGGTGCCCACCACCCGCACCCAGTTGACCTCGCCCGGCACGATCTCGGGCTGGCCGGCGGCCAGGGCGTCGTAGCGGCGAAGCATCACCCCGGCGGCGTCGCAGGAATAAACCATGACGTAGGGGGTGAAATCCGGGCGTTCGGGAAAGGCGGAACTCGTCTGTTCCAGGCCCTTGTCGGCCAGGGAACGCCTTATGAAGCGATCGAGCATGGCGGGGCTCCTCGGGCTGGCGCGACAAGCGCCTGGGCCTTCTTAGCCGCCCAAGGCCAGCCCCGGCAAGCAGGAGCTTCGGCCGGACCGGGGCCAAGGTCATGACGCGACAAGAGCGCCAAAGCAGCGCCCAAACGGATGGGGAAGCGGCGATTCCGCCCGTTGCCGCGCCCGGGGGCTGTCCCGGGCGCGGCGACGGACGGGGAAAGGCTTAGGGCATTTCGCCGTAGGTGGTGTAGACCTTGCCCACGATCTTTTCCGAGGGGGTCAGCGTCTGGGCCCCGGGTTTCCATTTGGCCGGGCAGGCCTCGTTGGGATGCTCGCGCACATAGACGTTGGCCTGGCACTTGCGCACCAGCTCGTCGGCGTCGCGGCCCACGTTGAAGAAATTGATTTCCTTGGACACCAGCACGCCGTCCGGGCTGATGATGAACGTGCCGCGAAGGGCCAGGCCCGATTCCGGGTCATAGACGCCGAAATAGCGCGACACCTGGCCCGTGGGGTCGGCGGCCATCTTGAAGCGCACGTTTTCCAGCATCTGTTCGCTTTGCCGCCAGGCCAGGTGGGCGAACTCGGTGTCCGTGGACACGGAGAAGACTTCAAAGCCCATCTCCGTCAGCTCGGCGTGCTTGTTGGCCAGGTCGGCCAGCTCGGTGGGGCAGACGAAGGTGAAATCCGCCGGGTAAAAGACAAGGATGACCCACTTGCCTTCCTTTTTCAGGGCCTCCAGGGACATCTCCCCGAAAAAGCCTTCCACCGGATCATAAACCTTCATGGTGAAATCGACCACTTCCTGGCCCACGGTCGCCTCGGGCACCTCGACGCAACATTCGTCGTATTCGTGTTCGTGCATACGGTACCTCATTGGGGTTTCTCGGGATTTCCCCGGGTTGCGCATCATGGCAGGTTATGGACCCGATTGATTGAAAAAGCAAGGCCAGCGACCGGATTTTGACCGGAATGCCTCAAAGCTCGGCCCCGGCCCGGCCGCCGATGACCAGGGGAGCGGCCGCAGCCGCTTCGTTCGGACTCTGCTTCCAGCGAAACGTCAGCCCGAGCCGGCCTCCGGCCCCGGTCAGCGCAGCCGTCACCTGCATGGATACCGGGCCGGCCAGCGTCAGTTCCAGGGATGCCTCTCCCTGGGTCAGGGTCAGGCTCCCGGCGGCCAATCCCCGGCGCACGGCCTCGACCAGTTCGGCTGCCCCGGCCGGGTCGTACGCGCCTTCGAACCGCAAGAACGGATTGGACATGGATCCTCCAATTTTTGGAGGATAGACCGCCATGGCGGCCCAGGCAAGGGCGCTGCCCGGTCGTTGTGGACAAGACAGGGGCGACCCGCTATGAAGCAGGAATGGATTCACTTTTCGCCTTGGTGGAGCATGCCTTGGCGGCTTCGGACAACCGCCTGGCTCCGGACCGGGACGAGCCGGCCTTTGACGCCCCGCTGGTCGGCCTCAGCCGGGCCGACGCCCCCATCTGGGACCGCATCGTCTCCCACATCGGCCCCATCCACTGGCGGCCGGAAACCGCTTTTGCCCTGGCCTTCCCCGAGGCCCCGGCCGAGGCCTCGGACCTTGGCGTCATCAGTTGGATCCTGCCCCAGACCAAGGCCACCCGGGACGACCACCGCCGGTCCCGGGACCGCCCGAGCCTGCGCTGGAGCCTGGCCCGGCACTACGGCGAAATGGTCAACCAGCGGCTGCGCGGCCAGGTGGTGGCCCGCCTGGCGGCAATGGGCATCCCGGCCGTAGCTCCGGTCCTGTTGCCCCAATGGGACTATGGCCGCAGCGACAGTGCCGGCATCGCCTCCAACTGGTCCGAGCGCCATGCCGCCTTTGCCGCTGGCCTGGGCACGTTTGGCCTGAGCGACGGCCTGATCACGGCCCGGGGCAAGGCGGTGCGGGTGGGCTCGGTGGTGGCCCGCTGCGCCTGGCCGGCCACGCCCCGGCCATACGGCGACGACCACCGGGCCTGGTGCCTGCGCTTTTCGACCGGACGCTGCCAGGCGTGCGCCAAACGCTGCCCGGCCGGAGCCATCGGCCCCACGGGCCATGACAAGGAAGCCTGCATGGCCTTTATCCGCAGCGTGACCGCGCCTTACGTGGCCGCCGAGCAGCTGGGATTTCCGGTCAACAGTTGCGGGTTTTGCCAGACAGGCGTGCCCTGCGAATCACGCATCCCCAAATCCCGGCCCAAGCCGGCCTGACGGCCCTGGCCAGGAGGCCGGACCGTGGAGTACAACATGCTCGCTCCGGTTTGGAAGACCTCTACACGTTTCGTTTTTGCAGCGGCCCTGGCGGCCCTGGCCCTTTGCCCTGCGGCCGGCCCGGCCCAAGCCCCGAACTTTTCGGTCAATCCCTACGGCGACTGCTGCGTGTCCCAGGTGTCCATGGCCACCTTCAACACCTGGAAGGCCACCTGCGGTTCCTGCGCCACCAACCCGGGAACATTCACCATCAGCCAGCCTGATCCGGCAAAACCGGCATACGTCGGCCCGGGCGGCGTGACCGGAAGCAGCCCCCGCGAGGCGGCCCAGGCCATCTGCCAGTGCCCTTCCCAGGATGCCGGCCGGACCCGGGAAAAACAGTTGCGCCGCTTCGACGGCCAGTAACCCAGGAGGCTCCATGCGTCGCGCCATCATGCCCATGGGGGCCGTCCTGTGCCTGCTTGCGTCCCTGTGGTGCGCCGGCTGCGCCGGCAAATCCGCTCCCGCCGCCCCGACGGACCCCAAGTCCGTGGCCCGGGTGCGCGCGCCCCTGCTCAACCTGCGCCAGTGCCCGAGCCTGACCTGCGACGTGGCCGAGGACCTGACCGACGGCCAGGAAGTGGCCGTGCTGACGCCGGTCTTAAACGGCTGGGTCCAGGTGCGCGTCCTGGCCTCGGGCCGGGAAGGCTATGTGGAGGCCCGGTTCCTGGGCCGCTGACCGCCGTTGGGCTTGCCTCACTCTTTTGTCGCTTCCCGTGACAGGGGATGTTGCCAGCCTCTTTTGCCGCTTGTCGTGAAAAATAACGCAACCTCCCTGTAACCGCTTTGCAATTCCTTACTTTTGCCTTACATTCCGGCCGCGTCCCAATATTTCGGCTGTGGCCGTTTTGTGCGGAGTTCCGAGTCCCGGGGAAGTCTCCCGGTGTTCGTGGAGGAATTCATGCGGCTCTCCCTGACTGGCAAAATCATTGCCCTTTTGTTGTTTACCGTTGCCCTGCTTACCTTGGCCATTTCCCTGACAGTCCATTTTTACCTGACCAGCGGGCTGAACCGCATGAGCCAGCGGGAAATCGACACCAAGGCCGATGCCGTGGATTTCCTGCTCAAGGAAACGGCCCAGGAGGTGAAAGGCGTCACCTACCTGCTGTCCACCCGCCCCGACCTGGCCGCGGCCCTGGAGGCCAAGGACACGGCCAAGCTCAGGGACATCGCCAAGACGGCCCAGCAGGAGCTTAAAATCGAGTTCGTGACCATTGCCGACGCCGACGGCGTGGTGGTGGCCCGGGGGCATTCGGAAAAAATCGGCGATTCGGTCAAAAACCAGATCAACGTGCAAAAGGCCCAGACCGGCCAGGGGTCGGTGGGCCTGGAGCAAGGCACGGCCGTCAAGTTTTCCCTGCGGGCCGGCTATCCGGTCTATAGGGGCGACAAGCTGGTCGGCACCGTGACCGCCGGCATCGACCTTTCCTCCAGCAATGCCTTTGTGGACGAAATCAAGAAGATGCTCGGCACGGAATGCACCATCTTTTACGGCGACACCCGGGTGGCCACCACCATCGAGCGGGACGGCAAGCGGGTGCTCGGCACCAAGATGGACAACCCCGAGGTGGTCGATACCGTCCTGCACAAGGGCAAGCGCTGCCTCAACATCAACACCATCATCGGCCAGGACTACAACACGGCCTATTGGCCCCTCACCGGAGCCGACGGCAAGATCGCGGGCATGCTTTTCATCGGCCGGGACCGCGCCTCCATCGCCGAAACCGAACGCACCATCCTGTATTCGGCCCTGGGCGCCTCGTGCCTGGTGGCCCTGGTGGTCATGGCGGCGGGCTTTTTCACCGCCCGGGGCATGACCTCGCCGCTGCGCCGGGTCATGGACCTGGCCCGCAAGGTGGCCAAGGGCGACCTCGACGCCCGGGCCGAGGGCCGGTTCACGGGCGAGATGGCCGATCTCAAGGGCGCCATCGAAAAAATGGTCCTGGGACTCAAGGCCAAGATCGCCGAAGCCGAGACCATGAGCCGGGAAGCCAACGAAGAGGCCCAGGCCGCCGAGGCGGCCCGCCAGGAAGCCGAAAACGCGCGCGGCCAGGCCGAAATCGCCAAGCGCGAGGGCATGCTGGAGGCGGCCGAGAATCTCGGCGTTGTGGTGGAAAGCATTATCGCCGCTTCGGAACAGCTGGAATCCCAGGTGGACCACGTGCGCCAGGGCGCGGACCATCAACGGGACCGGGTGCGGGAAGTGGTGGGCGCCATTGCCCAGATGACCTCCACGGTCCTGGATGTGGCCAAAAACGCCTCCCGGGCCGCTCAGAGCGCCGAGGACACCAAAACCAAGGCCTCCCACGGGGCCTCGGTGGTGGAGGAATCCATGCGCTCCATCGACCGGGTCAACGCCGTTTCCAGCGACCTCAAGGCGGCCATGGGCGCTCTGGGCGAGCAGACCCAGGCCATCGGCCAGGTCATGTCGGTCATTTCCGACATCGCCGACCAGACCAACCTTTTGGCGCTCAATGCGGCCATCGAGGCGGCCCGGGCCGGCGAGGCCGGCCGGGGGTTTGCCGTGGTGGCCGACGAGGTGCGCAAGCTGGCTGAAAAGACCATGACCGCCACCAAGGAAGTGGGCCAGGCCGTGATCAGCATTCAACAATCCGTGGCCGGCAACATCGGGAGCATGGACAAGGCGGCCGCGGCCGTGTCCGAAGCCACGACCCTGGCCGGCAAATCCGGCCAGGTGCTGCGCGAGATTCTGGCCCTGGCCGAGGAAAGCGCCCACGAGGTGGCCGGCATCGCGGCCGCGGCCGAGGAGCAGTCCGCCGCGGCCGAGGAGATCAACCGGGCCATGGCCGAGGTCAGCCAGGTGGTGGAATCCACCAGCACGGGCATGCAGGAATCGTCCATGGCCGTGCATGCCCTGGCCGACCTCTCGGGCGACATGGAGCAGATCATCGGCCGGCTGCGCAAGGACTAACGGGACAGCAAGAACCGATTGTCGACGGGGGCCGCTGGCCCCCGTTTTCATTTCAAGAGGATGGCGGGCATGGCGGAACGCTGCAGGCGCACCCGAATCGGGCTGAAAGACCCGTTGAAATCAGCGATTGAAAAAAACAGGTCCAGAAAATGGGTTGGGGTTCAAGTTCCCAATACGACCGGCGAGTTCGCACAGGCAGTACAATCTATTGCACAGCCGAAGTACTCGCGCTTTTAGCACGCGTATACATCTCTCTGGCCGCAATCCTTTTAAGGATCTCAAGCGCCATATTCCGTTTTTTTCCTGAAAAAAAATAAGAGGCATAGTAATTCATTATATATATTGGGACATCTGAGGGCCTGAGCGTCGGTATATTCGAACCGACGTTTTCTAATTGCAGTGAATTACAGAAAATTACAATTGGTTGTATTGTAAATGCTTCTCCAGTCTCTCTATAGAATACGTTTTTCAATATGTTACAGCTATCAATAATTTGACAATAAGGATTCGGAAGTCCGCTCCCGTTTGTATTATTTACCCATTCCCCGTTTGGCATTTGACTTATAACACTACGACCGGAATAATTTTTAGTTTCCAGAACGAAAATCGCTTGATCGCTGACAACAATATGATCTATCTGGCATTTCCTATCCTCTGAAATATAAATCCATACATCATGAAAAGTTTCATGAGGAGAAACTAATTTTTCCAGCTCTCGTTTGACTCGTCGTTCTCCATCTTTTCCAGCACTGATACGCTCTTCTATTGTAAGCAGACGTGGTCTCTGGGTTGATTGGGGTTCGGAAGGAACTGGCTCCGCCTGCTCTTGTGGCATTTCCTCAGGAGAGGACAACCTTTGATCTTTTAGATTTATCTTTTTCTTTTTCACGATTCGATAAATTATTATCACAAAGAGCCCCATCAAAATAAGAAAAACTATGTCACGAGCTAGAAGCATAAAGCCTCCTCTCCATTATTTAGAAATCAAGTATAAATTGACTTTAAACTTTCGGGGAAAGTATCAAGAAAAAACTTTGGGTTCGAGGCTAGACGCAATGTCATTTCGTCTCCCTGCCCATCGCGCCTGGCCCAAGGCCGCCCCCTTCGCCACTGTCAGCTTTCCCTACCGTTTCGGGAGAGGGGACGCGGGGGAGAACCCGCTTTTCAAAAGCGGGTTCTCCCCCGCATTCCTCTTCACTCTTTCCTTCCCCTACCCCGGGTACCCCTCGTCGGCCGGCAGGCCGCCGGAGGTGGCGGCGGTTTTGGCCAGCACGTCGCAGCGTTCGTTTTCCGGGTGGCCGGTGTGTCCCCGCACCCACTGGAAGCGCACCTTGTGAAACGACAGCAGCGGCAGGAGCCGTTGCCACAGGTCCTGGTTTTTCACCGGCTTTTTCTCGGCATTGACCCAGCCCTTTTTCTGCCACGAGGCCAGCCAGCGCTTTTCGATGGCGTCGTGCACGTAGCGCGAGTCCGTGACCAGGGTCACCTGGCTGGGCGCTTCCAGGGCGGCCAGGGCCTCGATGACGGCCATGAGCTCCATGCGGTTGTTGGTGGTCAGCCGCCGGCCGCCGGAAAGCTCCTGCCAGGTCTCGCCGCAGGCCACCACCGCGCCGTAGCCGCCCGGGCCGGGATTGCCCAGGCAGGCCCCGTCCGTGTAAATCGTCACCGCCGGCAGCGGCGTTTTTCCTACTTCACTCATGAACGTCTCCTTTTCCCCGGTTGGCGGCCTCGTCCAGGGTGGCCAGCAAAAGGCCCACCGCCGCCAGCACGCCCTGGCGGATGCGGCCCTCATGGCAGGCCGCGTCCAGGTGTTCCCGGGCCAGATCATGCAAAAATCCCGGCGGCAGGGCCGACACCGTCAAGGGCGGCGCAACGGCCAGGCTTCCCTGGCAGGCCGGGTCCATATACAAATACACCGTGGCCGGGTCGTCCGGCCGGGGAGGACTGGGCGTCCCGCCCAGGCGCACGGCCAGTTCCAGGCCGAAACGGCGGTGCAGCGCCGTGGCCTTGGCCACGATCCAGGCCCGGTCCGCATCGGTCAGCACGCCGAGCGCATCGGCCACGGTTCCCCGGCTGGCCATCTCCTGGGCCACGTTTCGGAAATGGCGCTGATACGCCGCAATGACCAGGGCGAAAACCCCGATCAGAAGCGCGCCCCGGGCCAGGCGTTCCAGGGGCGTGCGGCCGCGCGGGGCGAACAGGCGGCCCGCCCCTTTCATGGGGCCGCCGCGCCCCCGTCGGTCACCCGGCCGTCGCGCATGTGCACCACCCGGCCGCAGCGGCCGGCCAGGCCGGCGTCATGGGTGACCAGGACCAGGGTGGCGCCGGCGGTCAGGGAAAAAAGCAGTTCCATGACCCGCTCTCCGGTTTCGCCGTCCAGGTTGCCCGTGGGCTCGTCGGCCAGAAGCAGGCGCGGCCCCGGGGCCAGGGCCCGGGCCAGGGCCACCCGCTGCTGCTCGCCGCCGGAAAGCTGGGACGGGAAATGGGACAGGCGCTCGGCCAGCCCCACGGCCGCCAGGGCCGCCTCGGCCCTGGCAAAGGCGTCGGCCCGGCCGGCGAATTCCAGGGGCAGGGCCGCGTTTTCCAGGGCCGTCATGGACGGCACGAGGTGAAACCCCTGAAAGACGATGCCCACGAACTGCCGGCGAAAGGCGGCCAGATCGTCCTCGCTCATGGCCGACAGGTCCCGCCCGGCCACCCGCACCGTGCCCGAGGTAGCCCGCTCCAGGCCGGCCATGAGCATGAGCAGCGTGGTCTTGCCGGCCCCGGAAGGCCCCATGATGGCCAGGACCTCGCCGGCTGCGGCGGTCAGGTTCACGCCGCGCAGGATGTTGACCCCGCCGGCCGGGCTTTGTAACGTCAGCCGCACATCGGAAAACGCAATCATGGTATCGACAGTCCTCTTCCTATCGCCTGGCTTCTTTTCCCGCCGTGGCCGTTCTCATGGCCGGGAAGGATACCAGCTTGCCCGGCAAAGACAAACTGGCGCGGTCCGGCTCGTGTGGGCGGCCGCCCTGGTCCTTGGAGTCCTCATGCCTGCTTTGGTCCACGCCGCCACGGTGCGCCTGGCGGCCCTCGGCGACAGCCTCACCGCCGGCTGGGGCCTGCCCGCCGGCGACGCCTTTCCGGCCCGGCTCGAAGCCGCCCTGCGCCAGCAGGGCTATGACGTCGCCATTGCAAACTTCGGCGTTTCCGGGGACACCACGGCCGGCGGTCTGGCCCGAGTGGACGGCGTGGTGGCGGAGCGGCCCGACGGCGCGCTGGTGGAGCTCGGGGCCAACGACATGCTGCGGGGCCTGGACCCGGACGCGGCCCGGGCCAACCTGGACGCCATCCTGTCGCGCCTCAAGGCTGCCGGCATTCCGGTGCTCCTTTGCGGCATGCGCGCCCCGCGCAACTACGGCCAGGACTATGCCCAGGCCTTTGACGCCATCTATGCCGAGCTGGCCCAAAAATACGACGCCGTGCTCTACCCCTTTTTCCTGGACGGCGTGGCCGGCAATCCCGAGCTCAACCAGGCCGACGGCATACACCCCAATAGCACGGGCGTATCCCGGATCGTCTCCCGCATCCTGCCCACGGTCCAGACCTTTCTGGCCAAACTCGGGGCCAAGCCCGGCCCGGCCCGGCAATAACCCGCATGCCAGCCCTTCTCATCGACGTCGGCAACACCAACATCAAGTTCGGCCTGGCCGAGCGGCACGGTCTGACCGCCTCCTTTGTCCTGCCCACGGACCGCGCCGCCACCCCGGACAGCCTGGGCCTGACGCTCCTGTCCGCCCTGTCGTTTCGGGGCTGCCCGCCGGCGGCCGTGGAAACGGCCCTGGCGTCCAGCGTGGTGCCGCCCCTGACCCCGATTCTGGCCCAGGCCTGCCGCCGCTACCTGGGCGTGCGCCTGCTTTCCGTGCCGGACGACCTTCCCGTGCCGCTTAAAAACCTGTATTCGCGGCCCCACGAGGTGGGCGCGGACCGGCTGGTCACGGCCTTTGCCGGCCGCCAAACGGCCACGGCCCCCTCGGTCGTGGTGGTGGATTTCGGCACGGCCACCACCTTTGACTGCGTGCGCGAAGACGCCTTTTTGGGCGGGCTCATCTGTCCGGGCCTGCTCTCTTCCCTGCGCGCCCTGTCCAGCCAGACGGCCAAGCTGCCCCATGTGGCCCTGGACCCGGGCGACGGGGCCCTGTCCATCGGCAAATCCACGGCCGACTGCATCAACCAGGGGTTCATCTTCGGCTTTGCCGGCCTGGTGGAAGGCGTGATCGCGAGACTGAGAGCCCATCTGGGCGGCGAGGTCCAGGTTCTGGCCACAGGCGGATTTGCCGAAAAGCTGGCCCCGGTCTGCCCGGTCATCCGGGACGTGCGGCCGGAACTGCTCCTGGAAGGCCTGCGCCGGCTGTGGCCCGGCCAGTCTTGAAAAAGCCCGCGGAGGTTCGCATGCTCCCGGAAATACTCGGCTGCTACCAGTCCCAGAAGCAGGAACGCATGGGCAAGGGCGGCACCACCCGCGGCTTTGTCCAATACATCGACTGGCTGGCCGTGCGCCTGGATCCGGCCCGCATCCTGCTCTTCCCCCTGGGGGACGACCGCCTGCCCATGCCTCTGCAAAAAAGCGTCACCCCGACGGAATTCCTGGAGCACTTCCTGCCCGAGCCCCTGGTCTTCCAGGAGCGCCTGGCCCCGGCGGCATCGGTGCTGGCGCGGCTTTTGCGCGACGGGAATACGAACCTGGAACTGGCCGCCCTGCCCAAGGCCGAGCGCTCCCTGTACGCCGCGATCCTGGCCGCCCTGGGAAGCGGCGGCGCCCAGGAGCCGACCCGGGCCGCCCGGGCCATGTTCGAGGCCGTATCCAACGGCCCGGATGGCGGCGACGCCCAAAAACTGGCCATCAACGCCTTTGGCATCCACCTGCGCAAGCAAAAGGACTTCGATACGGCCGTAGCCTATTACCGCAAGGCCCTGGAACTGGCCCCGGGCGACGAACGCCTGCTGTTCAACCTGGCCCGGGCGCTTTTCGAAAAGGGCGACATCCCGGGCTGCCAGGCCGTCCTGGAACAGGCCCTGGAAGCGGACCCGGCCTTCGGCGAAGCCCGCAAGTTCCTGCGCTACCTCGACAAGGTCGCGGACACCGGTCGCAGGGAATCCTTTCCGGACCTCACCGTGTGACGACTGGGCAACGATCCTCCCACGGCCGCAAATTGCAGTGGCGTGGGGGTTATAAATCGAATCGAATTACGGTAAGCCCGTACGAGCACGGGCCGGCCCGGCCCGCCATTCCCATCGCAACAAACGCACCAACCCCGTTCCATAAAGGAGATTGTCATGAGCACGATAGCGGCTGTTTGGGCCAGGGAAATCCTCGATTCCCGCGGCAATCCCACCGTTGAAGTGGAGGTCACCCTGGAGTCCGGCGCGTCCGGACGGGCAGCCGTGCCCTCGGGGGCTTCCACCGGGTCCCGCGAGGCCCTGGAACTGCGCGACCAGGACGCCTCGCGCTTCGGCGGCAAAGGCGTCACCAAGGCCGTGGAACACGTTCAGGGCGAGCTGGCCGAGGCCATCATCGGCATGGATTCCCTGCAACAGGTGGCCATCGACAACCTGATGATCGACACCGACGGCACGGAAAACAAGTCGCGCCTGGGGGCCAACGCCATCCTCGGCGTGTCCATGGCCGTGGCCCGGGCCGCCTCCACCTTCCTGGGGCTGCCGCTTTACCAGTACCTGGGCGGGGTCAACGCCAAGGTGCTGCCCGTGCCGCTCATGAACATCATAAACGGCGGAGCCCACGCCCCCAACAACCTGGACATCCAGGAGTTCATGATCGTGCCCTTGGGGGCCAAGACCTTTGCCGACGCCCTGCGCATGGGGGCCGAGACCTTCCATACCCTGAAAAAAATCCTGGCCGCCGACGGCCACATGACCGCCGTGGGCGACGAAGGCGGCTTTGCCCCCAACCTCAAGGACCACGACGAGGCCTTCCGCTACATCGTCAAGGCCATCGAAGAGGCCGGCTACCGGCCGGGCGCGGAAATCTCCCTGGCCATCGACGCTGCCGCCTCGGAATTCTTCAAGAACGGCAAATACGTGCTCGGCGGCGAAAAGCGCTCCATGTCCTCGGACGAAATGGTGGCCTATCTCGGCGGCTTCGTGGACCGCTACCCCATCATCTCCATCGAGGACGGCCTGGCCGAATCCGACTGGGACGGCTGGAAAAAGCTGACCGTGGAACTGGGCGAGCGCATCCAGCTCGTGGGCGACGACATCTTCGTCACCAACCCCGACATCCTGGCCGAGGGCATCGACCAGGGCGTGGCCAACTCCATTCTCATCAAGCTCAACCAGATCGGCACCGTGACCGAGACCCTGGACACCATCGAGATGGCCAAGCAGGCCGCCTACACCACGGTGGTCTCCCACCGCTCGGGCGAAACCGAGGACAGCTTCATCGCGGACCTGGCCGTGGCCGTCAACGCCGGCCAGATCAAGACCGGGTCGCTGTGCCGCTCGGACCGGCTGGCCAAATACAATCAATTGCTGCGCATCGAAGAGGAACTGGAGGACATGGCCATTTACTACGGCCCGGTCATGGCCGCCCAGTGGTATGACACGGACGAGGAGGAATAGGAGCGCGGCCGGGATTTTTGCCCGGCCCGCTTCCCGCGGGGGCGGCGCGGACGCCGCCCCCGGCCATGCCTCCGAAGGAGAGCTCCCCAATGCTTTTGATCGACGGCAAAAAAGTCGCGGCCGCGCTGCGCCAAAACGTCGCCCAGGACGTGGACGCCCTGCGCCTGGAATACGGCCGCCCGCCCCACCTGGCAGTCATCCTTGTCGGCGACGACCCGGCCTCCCAGGTCTATGTCCGCTACAAGGAAAAGGCCTGCGAGGAAGCGGGCATCATCTCCCGCGTCTGGCGGCTTGACCGGGAAACCAACCAGCACCAGCTGGAAAAGCTCATCACGGAGCTGAGCCACAGCGAGGACATCGACGGCATCCTCCTGCAGCTTCCCCTGCCCCCGGGCCTGGATGCCCACCGCTGCCTGTGCCTGGTGGACCCCCAAAAGGACGTGGACGGCTTCCACCCGGAAAACGTCGGCCGCCTGTCCATCGGCCTGCCGGGCCTCAAACCCTGCACGCCCTACGGCGTCATGAAGCTTCTGGAATACTACGGCCTGTCCGCGGCCGGCAAAAAGGCCGTGGTCATCGGGCGCAGCAACATCGTGGGCAAGCCCATGGCCATGCTGCTGGCCGCGCCCACGGCCTTCGGCAACGCCACGGTAACCATCTGCCATTCCCGCACCCCGGACCTGGCCAAGGAATGCCGCGACGCCGATTTCCTGGTGCCGGCCATCGGCAAGGCCAAACTCATCACCCGGGACATGGTCAAACCCGGGGCCGTCATCGTGGACATCGGCATGAACCGCCTGCCCGACGGCAAGCTCTGCGGCGACGTGGATTTCGAAGGCGTCACGGACGTGGTTTCGGCCATCACCCCGGTGCCCGGCGGCGTCGGCCCCATGACCATCGCCACGCTCATGTCCAACACCGTGGAAGCCTTCCGCTGGCGGCTCGGAGAAATCCGTCCGGGCTAGGACGTCCCCATGTTTTCCCTGGCCTCCCTCCCCAATTTTGCCCGAAATGCCCGGCGATTCAAGGAAATCGCCGGAATCTTGAGCAAATACGGATTTGCGGAGTTTTTTTCGCCAAGCTCGCCCGCGTTTCTCCAAAACCACCTGCGCGCCCCGGACGGCGGCCGCCTGACCGAGCTGGCCCGGGAAACGCGCGTCCGCCTGGCCCTGACCGAACTGGGGCCCACCTTCATCAAGCTCGGACAGATCCTCAGCACCCGGGCCGATATCGTCGGCCCGGAACTGGCCCTGGAACTGGCCAAACTGCGCGCCGACATCGAGCCCGACCCGTTTGCGGCCATCCGGGCCACCATCGAGGCCGAACTCGGCGCTTTGCCCGAAGCCCTGTTCGCCGCCTTCGAGGAAACGGCCATTGCCTCGGCCTCCATCGGCCAGGTGCACCGGGCCGTACTGCCCGACGGCACCCGGGTGGTGGTCAAGGTCCAGCACGCCGGCATCGAGGACAAAGTCCGGGCCGACCTGGACATCCTCATGGGCCTGGCCGAACTGGCCGAACGCGGCATCGTGGAACTGCGCCTGTATCAGCCCCTGGCCGTGGCCCAGGAAATGCGCCGCACCATCCTGCGCGAGCTGGACTTCATCCGCGAGGAACGCAACCTGCAACATTTCGCGGCCAATTTCGCCACCGAGCCCAGGGTGGTCTTTCCCAGGACGTTCCCCCGGCTTTCGTCGCGGCGGGTGCTGACCATGGAAGAACTGTCCGGCATCTCCGTGGCCGAACTGGCCCAGCGCTCCCAAGGCCCGGAAGAGGCGGAGCACCGGGAACGCCTGGCCCGGGCCGTGGCCGAAATCTTTCTGGAGATGATCTTTCGGGACAGGTTCTTTCACGCCGATCCCCACCCAGGCAACATCCGCATCCTGCCCGACGACCGCATCGGCCTGCTCGACTGCGGCATGGTGGGCCGGCTCGACGACCGCAACCACAAGCTCCTGGAAAACATCATCCTGGCCATGGTCGAGGGCGACGCCGAATCCCTGGCCGAACAGGTCATGCGCATGGGCCGCCTGCCGCCGGGGCTCGACCGGGAGGGACTTCGGACCGACGTGGAAGACTTCGTATCCGACTACGCCAACCAGCCCATCGGCTCCCTGAACTTAAGCGGCGCGCTCATCGACATCACGTCCCTGGTGCGCCGCCACGGCGTCCTGCTGCCGGCCACCGTGGCCCATCTGGTCAAGGTGTTCATCATCCTGGACGGGGTGGCCCGGTCCCTGAACCCGGCATTCTCCTTCATGGAAGTGATTGCGCCGTACCAGCGCAAGATCATCGCCCGGCGCTTTTCCCCGAGCCAGCTTTGGGCCACGCTGCGGCGCAGCTACCGGGACTGGAGCGAACTGTTTCAGGCCTTCCCCCGGGACGTGGAGGAAATCCTGCGCCGGGCCAAGGAAGGCCGCCTGGACGTGCACCTGGCCCACCGGGGCCTGGACGCCACGGTCAACCGGCTGGTCTACGGCATCATCAGCGCCGCCCTGTTCCTGGGCTCCTGCCAACTCATGGCCAACCGGGTGCCGCCGCTTGTGTTCGACATCTCCGTCTTCGGCGCCCTGGGCTGCCTGGCCGCCATCCTGCTCGGCCTGCGCCTGCTGCGCTCCATCCGCCGCTCCGGCGAACTCGAAGCCCGGACCGAAGAGTGAAGAAATAAGATGCCTCCGGCGGCCGGGAGGGGGTCACCCCCTCCCGGACCCACCCGATTAG
>CAZBER010000086.1:0-7289 GCA_964490985.1 uncultured Desulfovibrionaceae bacterium
AGCCGCAGGCCTTGTTGGCGAAATCCGCTGTGGTGTAAAAGTCCTTTTCCGTGGGTTTATAGTTGTTCACGGCCTCGGACAGGGACAGGTAGGGGTAGATGCAGAAGTTCTGGTTCGGGGTGGTCAGGTAGACCCAGGAAAAGGGAAAGGCCGCGTGGGTCGCTTCCAGGGCCGGGGCCAGGCGGGTCATGATGCCGAGCTGGCGGAAGGTCTCGTCCGTGAAGTTCTCGCCGTCATAGAAGAGATAGGCCGGGCAGGGGGCCTGGCTGTCGGGCTGGGGGCCGCAGGGGCTGTCCTGGTCGCGAAAGGCCACGGTGCCGTCTTTCACGGCATAGTTTTGCAGCCACCGGCCGCGCTCCTCGGGACTGACCGGCACCGCCGCCCGGGACAGGTCGCGGTAGGCCTGGCCCAGGCCTCGGGCGCTTTGGGCCACGGCGGCCAGGGTGTCGTCGATGCGCCCGGCGGCCTGCTCGATCAGCGCGCCAAAGATCGGCGGCGCGGCAGGCCGGGCCTGGCCCGGCCCGGCCGATGCCAGTACGGCCCACAGCGCGGCCACGACAATCCATCCTCTGCTTGTATGCATGCCTTGCCTCGTGTTGTGTCCTCTATTGGGTTTCCAAAGGGCGGAGCCCTTTGGTCGCCGAAGGCCTCAAAAACAACTCTTTTTGTCGTCGGTTCGGTCACTTGACCACGATCAACAGCCAAAAGACCGAGAACAGCCCGATGATGATGCCCACCACCGAGACGATGAAAATCACGTCCGGCAGGGCCGAGAAGGTGCGGTCCCCCCGGTTGATCAAGGCCCGCACGTAGAGAAAGCGCCAGGCGGCCAGAAGCATGACCAGCACGCCCACGGCAAAGGTGGTCAGGGACAGGATTTCGGTGTGCAGATGCTTGTGGGACATGGTCGCAAACATGGACAGGCTCTGGATCTGCTTGATGAAAAAATCGAAGCGCTCGATGACGAAGCTGAACCCGAACAGGGCCAAGCCCGTGCGGCACCAGGCCAGGAAGGTGCGCTCGTTGGCCAGGTGGTTGCGCTGCCAGGCCAGGAGCACCTGGGGGTTGGTCAAGTCGTAGGGGGTGCGGTCCGGCGCTGGCCTGGCGGCCTTTGGACTCTCGGGCATGCGGCCTCCGGCTTCGGATTGGCCAAGGCTTACAGCAGGTTTGCCTTGGCGGTCAACGCAGGGCCGACGCCTTGGGGAGCGGCGCGCTGCCGGGTCTTGCCTTTTGAACGGCGCGGCGTAAGAGAAGGATATTGGATGTTTTGCAACCAGCCCGACAGGAGGCCCCCATGCAACAAGATTCCGCGCCTGCCCGGGGCCTGTCGCCCTGGTGGCGGACAGGCGTCGTGGCGACCCTGATCATCGGCTTTGGGCTCCAGATCCTCATTGCCTTCAAGTCCTACGAAAACGCGCCGCCCATTCCGGAAACGGTCCGGGACCCGGCCGGCCAGGTCGTCTTCACCGGAGCCGACATCCGGGCCGGGCAGCAGGTCTTTTTGCGCTACGGGCTCATGGAAAACGGGAGCATCTGGGGCCATGGGGCCTATCTGGGGCCTGATTTCTCGGCCCAGTACCTGCACGACCTGGGCCTGGCGGCCGGCCAGGACGTGGCCCGCCAGCGCTTCGGCCGCGACCGGGACGCCCTGACGCCCCAGGAGGGCGAGGTGGTGGATACCGAAGTCTCGGCCCTGCTCAAGGAGAACCGGTATGACCCGCACAGCGGCGCCCTGACCTTGACCAAGTCGGAAGCGCGCTCCTTCCAGGAGCAGATCGGAAAATGGACGGCCTACTTTTCCGACGGCGTGGCCAACGCCGGCCTGAAAACGAAATACATCGCCGACGCCACGGAGCTGCGCCAGCTGACGGCCTTTTTCGCCTGGACGGCCTGGGCTTCCATCGCCAACCGGCCGGGCCGGTCCTATTCGTACACCAACAACTTCCCCTATGATCCGGCCCTGGGCAATACGCCCACCACCGATGCCGTGCTGTGGAGCGCGCTGAGCCTCATCACCCTGCTGGCCGGCATCGCCGTGGTGCTGTTCGCCTTTGGCAAGTTCAACTACCTGGGCTGGAAGGGCACCGGAGAGCACGTCCATCCGCGCATGCTCCCGGGCGTGTCCGGCCCCAGCCAGCGGGCCACCATCAAGTATTTCGTGGCCGTGGCCCTGCTCTTTCTGGCCCAGACCCTGCTCGGCGGGGCCACGGCCCATTTCAGGGCCGATCCCGGCAGCTTCTACGGCTTTGACCTGGCCGCGATTTTGCCGAGCAACATCCTGCGCACCTGGCACCTGCAATCGGCCCTGTTCTGGATCGCCACGGCCTTTGTGGCCGGCGGCCTGGTGCTGGCCCAGGCCCTGGGCGAAACCGAGCCCAAGGGCCAGGCCCGGGGCATCCACGCCCTGTTCTGGGCCTTGGTCCTGGTGGTCGTGGGCAGTCTGCTCGGGGAATATCTGGGCATAAGCGGGCTGCTCGGGTCCCTGTGGTTCTGGCTTGGCCATCAGGGCTGGGAATACCTGGACCTGGGCCGGTTCTGGCAGGTGCTTTTGGCCATCGGCCTGGTGGGCTGGGTGGTCATGCTCCTTCGCGGCGTGACTCCGGCCCTGCGAGACCCCGAGCGGCGGGAGATATCCGGCCTGTTTCTCCTGGCCGCCCTGGCCATTCCGGTCTTTTACCTGCCGGCCTTTTTCTTCGGGGACGTCACCAACTTCACGGTGGTGGACAACTGGCGGTTCTGGATCATCCATTTGTGGGTGGAGGGCTTTTTCGAGCTTTTCGTCACGGTCATGGTGGCCGTGACCTTTTTCCGGCTGGGCCTGGTCAGCCGCCTGACCGCCGCCCGGGTCATCTATCTCGACGCCATCCTGTTTCTGGGCAGCGGCATCGTCGGCACCGGCCACCACTGGTACTTCTCCGGCCAGACTACGCTGAATATGTCCCTGTCCGCGCTGTTCTCGGCCATGGAAGTGGTGCCCCTGACGCTTCTCACCCTGGACGCCTGGGACTTCATCAAGCTGACGAAATCGCGTTGCGCGGTCTGCGGCGAACAGCTGGTCATCCCGCACAAATGGACCTTTTATTTCCTCATGGCCGTGGGGTTCTGGAACTTCGTGGGTGCCGGCATCTGCGGGTTTTTGATCAACCTGCCCATTGTCAGCTACTTCGAGGTCGGCACCCTGCTCACCCCCAACCACGGGCACACGGCGCTCATGGGCGTGTTCGGCATGGAGGCCATGGCCCTTATGGTTCTGGCCTTCCGCCAGGTGCTGACCGACGAGCAGTGGGTCGGGCCGGAGAAGTTCGTGCGCATCGGGTTTTGGGGGCTCAACATCGGGCTGGCGCTCATGGCGGCCGGCAGCCTTTTCCCGGGCGGGGTCATGCAGGTCCGCGACGTCCTGGCCAACGGCTACTGGCACGCGCGCGGCCTGGAATACCTGAACCAGGAGACGGTGCGGCTGGTGGAGTGGGCGCGCCTGCCCGGGGACATGGTCTTTATCGTTTTCGGGGCCGCGCCCATGGCCGTGGCCGCGGTGATGACCTGGCTGCGCCTGCGCCAGCCCGCGGTTTCCCGATGAAAAAAAAGGAGGCCGGGAGCAACCCCGGCCTCCTTGGCGGTAATGCGGAGGAAGCGGCGGATTCGGCCTAGTACATGCCGCCCATGCCGCCCATGCCGCCGCCCGGCATCGGGGGCATGTCCTTTTTCGGCTCGGGCTTCTCGGCCACGGCCGCCTCGGTGGTCAGGAGCAGGCCGGCCACGGAGGAGGAATTCTGCAGGGCGATGCGGGTGACCTTTTTCGGGTCGATGACGCCGGCCTGGATCAGGTCCTCGTACTGGCCGGTGGCGGCGTTGAAACCAAAGCCTTCCTGGCCGTCGCGCACCTTGGCCACCACGATGGAGCCTTCGAAACCGGCGTTGCCGGCGATCTGGCGCAGGGGCTCTTCGATGGCCCGGCGCACGATCTCCAGACCGGCGTGCTCGTCGTCGTCGGCCGGCTTGATCTTATCCAGGCCGCGGACGCAGCGCACCAGGGCCACGCCGCCGCCAGGCACGATGCCTTCCTCGACGGCCGCGCGGGTGGCGTTGAGCGCATCCTCGACGCGGGCCTTTTTCTCCTTCATCTCGGTCTCGGTGGCCGCGCCGACTTTGATGACGGCCACGCCGCCCACGATCTTGGCCAGGCGCTCCTGGAGCTTTTCCTTGTCGTAGCTGGAGGTGGTCTCGTCGATCTGGGCGCGGATCTGCTTGACCCGGGCCTTGATCTTCTCGGCGTCGCCGGCGCCGTCGACAATGGTGGTGTTCTCCTTGTCGACGATGACGCGCTTGGCCTTGCCGAGGTCGGCCAGGCCGATGTTCTCCAGCTTGATGCCCAGGTCTTCGGACACGGACTGGCCGCCGGTCAGGATGGCGATGTCCTCCAGCATGGCCTTGCGGCGATCGCCGAAGCCCGGGGCCTTGACGGCGCAAACCTGGAGCGTCCCGCGCAGCTTGTTGACCACCAGGGTGGCCAGGGCCTCGCCTTCGATGTCCTCGGCCACGATCAGAAGCGGACGGGACATCTTGGCCACCTGCTCGAGGATGGGGAGCAGGTCCTTCATGGCCGAAATTTTCTTTTCATTGATGAGGATCAGCGGCTCGTCGAGCTCGCAGACCATGCGCTCGGGATCGGTGACGAAGTAGGGGGAGAGGTAGCCGCGGTCGAACTGCATGCCCTCGACCACTTCCAGGGTGGTCTCCATGCCCTTGGCTTCCTCGACCGTGATGACGCCTTCCTTGCCGACCTTGTCCATGGCCTCGGCGATGATGTTGCCGATGGTGGCGGCGGAGTTGGCGGAAATGGTGCCGACCTGGGCGATTTCCTTCTGGTCGCGGGTGGGCTTGGCCAGGGTTTCCAGCTCGGCCACCACGGCCTCCACGGCCTTGTCGATGCCGCGCTTGATGGCCATGGGGTTGCGGCCGGCGGCCACGAGCTTGACGCCCTCGGTGAAAATGGCCTGGGCCAGGATGGTGGCGGTGGTGGTGCCGTCGCCGGCCACGTCCGAGGTCTTGGAAGCCACTTCCTTGACCATCTGGGCGCCCATGTTCTCGAACTTGTCCTCCAGCTCGATTTCCTTGGCCACGGTCACGCCGTCCTTGGTGATGACCGGGGAGCCGAAGGACTTCTCGATGACCACGTTGCGGCCCTTGGGACCGAGCGTCACCTTGACGGCGTTGGCCAGCTTGTCCACGCCCCTTTTGAGCTTTTCCCGGGCCTTGGCGTCGAAAAGAATTTCTTTGGCAGCCATGTAAGCGTCTCCTTGTCTGAAAATTCTGGAACTGCGGTGAAAACCGGTTGCAACGAGCGACTAGGCTTCGATGATGGCCAGGATGTCGTCCTCGCGCATGACGAGGAAGTCTTCGTCGTCGATCTTGACCTCGGTGCCGGCGTACTTGTTGAACAGGACCATGTCATCCTTTTCGACGTGCATCTTGAGGTGCTTGCCGTCCTCGTCCATCTTGCCCGGGCCCACGGCCACGACCTGGCCCTTCATGGGCTTTTCCTTGGCCGTGTCGGGGATGATGATGCCGCCCTTGGTGACTTCTTCCTGTTCCAGCCGTTTCACGAGAACGCGATCGCCTAAGGGTTTGAGCTTCATACGGTAACCTCCATGGATTTTGCGTAGTTATCCCCTGTTGGCACTCACTTGACAGGAGTGCTAACGGCAGGCGGGACTTTATCTAACCACACGAGCGCGAAAGGCAAGAGGAAAAAGGCAAAAAAATGCAGGGCAGGGCGAAATTTTTTTCGGGCAGGAGTTAAGGTGCTCGGTTTAATGAATTTTTTATCGAAACGCTGTTGTGATTCGCGGTTTTGGTCAGGAAATGGCCCTTGTTGGGTGGTGTTTTCGGCCGTGGGGACTCTTGTGAAAGAAATCCCACGCTTGCAACGACTGGAATTTTTGCCTATCAGTCCTAAACTTGACGCTCTCCCCCATGGGGCCTAAGGTGCAACCAAAGCAAACGGCCGCGTTGCTGTTGGAGCGCTTTGCCCTGCGGCGGGGGTTGAGCGCATGGCTTGGGCGGTCCTAAAAACTTTTTTCGAGGTGCCTATGCTCGACACGTTGGTCTTTGTGACGGTGCTGTTGCCATTTTTGGTGGCAGCCGTGTTGCTGGTTCTGCGAGAGCAGAACATGCGTAAGGTCATCCTGGTGGCCACGGCGGGAGTGCTTATTCTCGCTTCGCTGGCCATGCTCCGCCATGGAGCGTTCATCCTTTCGCCAGCCCCACTCTATGACACCCTGGTCACGCTTGGGGACTTCGTCATTCTGCTGGTGGTGCTTTTCGTCGGTTTCAAGCGCAAGAACCAAATCATCATCTGGCTTACTGTAGCCCAGATCCTGGGGCTCATCTGGCTCGACTTCTTCATGGTCAAAGAGCATGCCGCCTCCCCGGCCTTTTTCGCCGACGACTTGAGCCTCGTCATGGTGCTTATCATCTCCATCGTGGGCTCGCTGATCGCCGTCTACGGCATCGGCTACATGAAGGAGCACGAAGAGCATCTGCACCTCTCCAAGTCCAAGCAGCCGCAGTTCTTCTTTTTTATCGTCCTGTTCCTGGGCGCCATGAACGGCCTGGTTCTGGCCAACAACATGCTGTGGATGTATTTCTTCTGGGAATGCACCACCCTGTGCTCGTTCATGCTCATTGGCCATGACAACACGGAAATCGCCCGCAAAAACGCCGAACGCGCCCTGTGGATGAACGTGCTGGGCGGCACGGCCTTCCTGTTCGGCATCATGCTGCTGCAAAAGACCGCCGGCACCCTGTCGCTGCAGGACATCCTGGCCCGGGGACCGGAATTCGCCGTGGCCGGCGGGGCCATCCTGGCCCCCATGTTCCTGCTGGTCTTCGCCGGCCTCACCAAGGCGGCCCAGACCCCGTTCCAGAGCTGGCTCACCGGAGCCATGGTGGCGCCCACCCCGGTCTCGGCGCTGCTCCATTCCTCCACCATGGTCAAGGCCGGCGTGTACATCATCGTGCGCCTGGCCCCGATCTTCGCCGGCACCTACCTGTCCAACTTCGTGGCCCTGTTCGGGGCCTTCTGCTTCCTGGTCACGGCCGCCCTGGCCGTGGGCCAGTCCAACGGCAAGAAGGTCCTGGCCTATTCCACCATCTCCAACCTGGCCCTGATCATCGCCTGCGCCGGCATCAACACCCCGGCGGCCATCACCGCGGCGTAGAGGTCGTCGATCGGCAACCGGTGGCGTCGCGCGACGCGCAGCGCCGCGGCGTTGTACGCCACGACGTCC
>CAZBER010000086.1:7299-17681 GCA_964490985.1 uncultured Desulfovibrionaceae bacterium
ACCCCGGCGGCCATCACCGCGGCCATCCTGCTCATTATCTTCCACGCCATCTCCAAGGCCCTGCTGTTCCTGTGCGTGGGCGCCATCGAGCAGCGCATCGGCTCCCGGGACATCGAGGACATGCGCGGCCTGTACGCCGTCATGCCCAAGACCGCCCTGGTCACCATCATCGGCGTCATGACCATGATGCTGCCGCCGTTTGGCATGCTCATGGCCAAGTGGATGGCCATCGAATCGGCCAACGGCCAGTTCCTGATCATGGTCATGCTGGCCCTGGGTTCGGGCCTGACCGTGCTCTTCTGGTGCCGCTGGGCCGGCATCATGCTGTCCGCGCCCTTTGGCAAGCCCCAGCCCGAGCATCAGGCCCTTTCCGTGCGCGTGCCCCTGGTCGTGCTGGCGGCCCTGGCCGTGCTGGTCAGCCTGGCCTCCCCCCTGGTCTACACCGGCCTGGTCTCCCCGGTGGTGGCCATGTACTACAAGAGCGCGGCCTATGCCGTGCGCCTGGGCAACCTGGACAGCCCCACGGGCGTGTTCATCATCTATCCGCTGTTTATTCTCCTCGGCCTCGGCTTCCTCTATGCCGTCCGGCAGGCCAAGCGGGTCAGCGCCGCCCAGGTCTGCCAGCCCTACATGTGCGGCGAGCAGATGGAGGTTGACGGCAAGCCGGGCTTCCTCGGCCCCCTGGGCCAGCCCGTGGCCGCGGTTTCCGGCAACTACTACCTGGAGCGCTTCTTCGGCGAGAGCGTGCTCACCAAGTGGATCAACGCCATTGCCATCGCCGTGATCGTGATCATGCTTTTCGGAGGTGCCCTGTGATCCTCAAACTCGTCATCGCCATTGCGGCCCTGGTGCTCGCGCCCATTGCGGGCGGCCTGATCTCCGGCGTGGACCGCCGGGTAACCGCCTGGCTGCAGTCCCGCTATGGTCCGCCCATCCTGCAGCCGTTTTACGACGTGTTCAAACTCCTGGGCAAGACGCCCATGGTGGTCAACACCTGGCAGGCCTTGTGCGCCTATGTGTACGTGGTGGCTGCGGCCCTGTCCGTGGTGCTGCTCTTCCTCGGCTCCGACCTGCTGCTGATCTTTTTCGTGCTGACCGTGGGCGCGGTCTTCCTGGTCATGGGCGCCCTGGCTTCGCCTTCGCCCTACAGCCAGGTCGGCGGCCAGCGCGAACTGCTCCAGATGCTGGCCTACGAGCCGCTTCTGATCCTGGTCTTCGCGGCCATCGCCATGGTCACGGGCAGCTTCAAGATCAGCGCCATCTTCGAGCACACCCGGCCGCTGCTCTACGACATCCCGCTCATGTTCCTGGTTTTGGGCTACGCCCTGACCATCAAGCTGCGCAAATCCCCGTTCGACATCTCGGCCTGCCACCACGCCCACCAGGAACTGGTCCGGGGCGTGTACACCGAGTACTCCGGTCCCTATCTGGCCATGATCGAGATCGCCCACTGGTACGAAGTGATCCTGATCCTTGGCTTCTGCGCCCTGTTTTGGGCCACCAGCGTCACGGGCATGATCGTGCTTCTGGCCATCACCTACTTTGCCGAAATCATCGTGGACAACGTCACCGCCCGCCTGACCTGGCGCTGGATGCTCAAGTCCGCCGTGGGCATGGGCGTGGTCCTGACCGTGCTCAACGTGATCTGGCTCTATGCCCAATAACCCCTGCAAGCCCGAAAAGAGAGCGCACGCATGTTAGGCAACATGATCAATAAAGGACGCATCAAGTCCCCCTGGGTGGTCCACTTCGACTGCGGCAGCTGCAACGGCTGCGACATCGAGGTGCTGGCCTGCCTGACGCCGATGTACGACATCGAACGCTTCGGCATCATCAACGTCGGCAACCCCAAGCACGCGGACGTGCTGCTGGTCACCGGCACCGTCAACCAGCGCAACAAGCACGTGCTCAAAAACATCTACGACCAGATGCCCGGACCCAAGGCCGTCATCGCCATCGGCGCTTGCGGCTGCTCGGGCGGCGTGTTCCGCGAGGCCTACAACGTGGTCGGCGGCGTGGACAAGGTCATCCCCGTGGATGTCTACGTGCCCGGCTGCCCGGCCCGGCCCGAGGCCATCATCGACGGCGTGGTGGCGGCCCTGGAGAAGGTCAAGACCATCCTGGGCATGACCGCCTAGGCCCTGTTTGAAAGAAGCAACCGGGGCGGCCTGGCATGCCCCGTCGCGAGGTAGAAAACGTGCTGGAAACGACGCCCATCACCCTGGACGCCCTGCGCGACGAAGCCAAGAAGTGCTTCGACGACAACTGGCGTCTGGTCACCATGACCGCCGTGGATACCGGCGAAGCCGGCTTCGATCTCCTGTACCACTTCGACAAGGACATGGCGATCAAGCATTACCGCCTGTCCGTGCCCAAGGAGACCGTGGTTCCGAGCATTTCGCCCGTCTACTTCGCCGCCCTGCTCGTGGAGAATGAAATCCGCGACCAGTTCGGCGTCTGTTTCTCCGATATCGTTCTCGATTTCGGCGGAAACCTGTACCTCGAAGAAGAAGTCCGCGCCATGCCCTTTTGCAAGGTCAGCGTGGCCCAAAAACAGTCCTAAAGAGGGAACCACATGGCTCGCACCATATTACCCTTTGGCCCGCAGCATCCGGTCTTGCCGGAGCCCCTGCACCTCAAGCTGACCATTGAAGACGAAATCGTCACCGAGGCCCTGCCGACCCTGGGCTATGTCCATCGCGGCCTGGAAAAGCTCTGTGAAATCCGCGACTTCAACCAGATGATCCAGATCGTGGAACGCGTCTGCGGCATCTGCTCCTGCCTGCACGCCCTGTGCTACTGCGAAGGCATCGAGCAGATCATGGGCGTGGAAGTCCCGCGCCGGGCCAAGTACCTGCGCACCATCTGGGGCGAGCTGCACCGCATCCACAGCCACCTGCTGTGGCTCGGGCTTTTCGCCGACGCCTTCGGCTTCGAGAGCCTGTTCATGCAATTCTGGCGCGTGCGCGAGCGCGTCATGGACATCATGGAAGCCACGTGCGGCAACCGCGTGGTGGTTTCGGTCAACGTGGTCGGCGGCGTGCGCCGCGACCTCTCGCCCGAGCAATGCCTGTGGATCGAGCAGCAGCTGGCGATTTGCGAAAAGGAAGTCAAGCAGCTCCAGAAGACCATCCTCAACGACTACACGGTCAAGAAACGCACCGTGGGCGTCGGCGTGCTGACCAAGGAGCAGGCCTACCAGCTCGGCGCGGCCGGCCCGACCCTGCGCGGCAGCGGCTGGGCCCAGGACGTGCGCCAGACCGGCTACGCCGCCTTTGGTGAGCTCGGTTTCGAGCCGGTGGTGGAATACGGCGGCGACTCCTACGCCCGCACGGCCGTCCGCTTCCGCGAAACCCTGCAGTCCATCGACATCGTGCGCCAGGCCATCTCCCGCCTGCCGGCCGGCGAGACGGCCGTGGAAGTCGAGGGCCAGCTCGACGACGACACGCCCAAGCCCGTGGCCGCGCCCCGCAGCGAAATGATGCAGGCCTACAGCCGCGACAAGCACCGCATCACCACTGCGCCGCCGCCGAACCTGGACATCCCCGCCGGCCTGGTGGCCGCCAAGGTCAAGGGCAAGCCCGAGGGCGAGGCCGTGACCCGGGTGGAGCAGCCCCGGGGCGAGCTTCTGTACTATATCAAGGGCAATGGTTCCAAGAACCTGGAACGGGTCCGCATCCGCACTCCGACCTTCGCCAACATCCCGCCGCTTTTGGCCATGTTGCCGGGGAGCGAACTGGCGGACGTGCCGGTCATCGTCCTGTCCATCGACCCCTGCATCAGCTGCACCGAACGGTAAAAAGGAGCGCGGTTCCATGTTCAATATGACCAAAAACGTGGTTTCGAACCTGCTGTCCAAAAGCGCCACCCGGCTCTACCCCTTCGCGGTGCGGGGCCATTTCGAGGGCTTTCGCGGCCGGCTCGACATCAACATCGACGAATGCATCTTCTGCCGGACGTGCCAGATCAAGTGCCCGTCCCAGTGCATCACCGTGGACAACAAGATCGGCACCTGGGACTGCGACATCATGTCCTGCGTGTACTGCGGCGTGTGCGTGGACGTGTGCCCCACGAGCTGCCTGTCCATGTCCAAGGAGCACCGCAACGTGGTCACCGAGCGCACCATGATGCATTACCAGGGCACGCCCAAGAAAAAGAAGAAAGAAGAGGCCGCCGGGTAACGCCGGCCGCCTCTTGTTCGCCAAACGCCCGCCGGTCGCTCCCGACCGGCGGGCGTTTGCCTTTCCGGGGGGCCTTGGGTACGGTCCGGCCATGTTTTCGAAGCCCTCCGGCGCTTCGCCCCAGGGCGGACCCGGCCGCCCCGGCCAGCGACGTTCCCTGCCCCTGCTTGCGATCATCCTGTTCTGCTGCCTGCTCAGCGTCCACCTGGCCGTGGCCCTGTATTGGGCCGCCACGTCCTCGCGCCCGCCCAAGCGCATCGAGCCGCGCGGCTACGGCAATGTCCCGGGCGACCTGGAGCCGCGCCTTCGCCTGGTGGACCGGGAAATCGCCGGCCTGCCCTATGCGGTCACCACCAATGCCCAGGGCTTCCGGGGACTGGCGCCGGTTTCGCCGAAGCGGTCGGAGCGCACCCTGCGCATCCTGTGCCTGGGGGATTCCTTCACCTTTGGCGTGGGCGTGGACGACCGCCTGACCTATCCGGCCCTGTTGCAAAAGATTTTGCAGGCGCGCCATCCCGACCGGGACGTGGAGGTCATCAACGCGGGCGTGCCGTTTTACGACCTCTTCGACGAGCTGTCCTATTTCCGGGAAAAAGGGGCGCGCCTGGCCCCGGACGTGGTGGTGGTCCAGTTTTACATCAACGACCTGGAGGCCATGGCCGGGTCGTTCTTCCGCCAGGACCTGCTGGCCCGCCAAGGCGGGCGCTACAACCGCCTGGACCAGGCCAGCGGCCGGGAGGCCGTGGAGCGGCGGCTCAATGCCTGGACCGAAAAGCGGCTCGGCCCCCTGGCGGCGGGCCTTCGGGCCGATGCCGCTCCGGCCGGGCCGCTGCCGGGGCAGGCCAGGCCCTTTGCCGATTTCCACCTGCGGGCCACGCCCCGGGAAAAGACCTTGCTGTCGGATCGCCGCGCCCTGCTCGATGCCGCCTCCATTCCGGCCGCCTCCCGGCTGTGGGGCAATTACCGGCGCGCCCTGCTGGCCATGCGCGACGCCGTGGCGGCCCAGGGGGCGGCGTTTCTCTTCATCATCGCCCCGGACGTCGGGCAGGTGCGGGAGGGCCTTGATGCCCCGGCCGCCGCCCTGGCGCCGTTTTGCCGGGAAAACGGCATCCCGGTCCTGGACCTGGCCCAGGCCTTTCGCCCCTTGTCCCGGGAAAACCCGGACGCGCTGTACCTGACGCCTTTAAACGCCCACCCCAACGGCAACGGCAATACGGTCATGGCCACGGCCGTGGCCGATACGCTGCGCTTTGCACCCGGCCCAGGCCGGCCCCGGGTGGCCGTGGCTCCGGCGGCCGCGCCTTTTGATTACGCCGATCCCGTGCCGCTTCGCCTGACCTTTGCCAAGCAGGGCGTTTTGCCGGTCCAGGCCGGGCCGGTGTCCGTGCGGACCCTGTGGGCGCAAAACCTGGTCTACTGGGAAACCGAGGTCAGCGGAAACCGCATCCGCGGCCTCAAAAGCGACCTGTCCCGGGGGGCGGTGGGGCACCTGGTCCTGGGCCTGGAGTCGAGCCGCCCCCTGGCCCGGGTGTCACTGACGCTTTTCCGGCGGCTTTTTACGCCCCAGGACGGCTTTGTGTCCCTGTCCTGGTCCCGGGATGGGGTGCGGTATGAAAACCTGCTTTCCATGTCGAGCCAGGATGTGGCCGGTCCCGAGGCGTTCGAGACCGGCCGCTTCGTGGAGCTGGACTTCCGGGACAACCCGGCCAGCCGTCTGTACCTCAAGATCGACCTGCGAAACGAGGCCGTGATTTTTGCCGAGGACAAGGAGCCGCCGTGGCGGCGCTTCGAAGTGATCTGTTATCCGGTTGCGGAAGACGAAGGCGGGGCGGATCAGGAGCGCAGCCAGAGGTAGGCCTGGGTGGCCAGGCGGTCCAGGGTCAGGGCGGGGTTGACGGTCAGGTTCAGGGCTTCCTGGCATTCGGCCAGAAGCAGGTCCAGGCGGCGGGGGACATCCGGATCGCGGCAGGCGGCCAGGGTGGCGGCCAGGGGCGTGTCGGCGCGCCCGGCCAGGGCCGCGGCCAGCTCCCGGGACAGTTCGGGCACGGCCCGCTCGGCGGCCAGGCGCGAGGGGCGGGTCTTGACGGCGGAAAACCAGCCTCGGCCCGTGCGCCAGAAATCGTGCAGCGCGTCGAGCAGGGGGGCCGGATCGTCCTCGCCGCCGCCCGGGGCGGGCTGGCCGGTATCGGGCCAGGCCAGGGTGAGCACCCAGGACCGGGACACCAGGGTGGAGAAGAGGCGTTCGCGCTGGGGGGCCAGGAGCACGAACAGGTTGCCGGGCCGGGGTTCCTCCATGGCCTTGAGCAGGGCGTTGGCCGCCTCGTCGGTCAGGGCCTGGGCCTCGGCCAGGACCACCACGCGTATGCCTGCGCCGTGGGGCGGCTCGCCCACCACCCGGCGCACCTCGCGCATGGGGTCGACCTTGATGGATTCCACGCCGCCGTCGAAGTAGAGCAGGTCCAGGAAGACCTTGTCCAGCACCTGGCGGCACACCGGACAGACGCCGCAGGGCGAGCCGTGTTCCGGGCAGTTGAGCCGGGCGGCGAGGTACAGGGCCATGGCCGCACGTTCCCCGGCCGAGCCGCCTTCCAGGATCAGGGCCTGGGGCGGGGAGGCGGCCAGGGCGTCGAGGGCCGTCCGGACATGCTCCTGCCTGTCCGCCACCCCGAACGCGCGCGCCCCTGTCATTGTCATCTCAATTTCCACTGGATTCCGGCGTTCGCCGGAATGACGGCTCTGTCGTTTCTTCCTTCGGCCGAAGGCCGACGGGCTCGTGGGGCCGGAATGGGGCCGGCGTGCTCGCCGGCTTTGCGGCGTGCGTCGCCGGCCCCATTCCGGCCCCACATCCCAGCTACGCTCCCCCACCCGGCCAAACCGGTCGGGGGGTCCGGGGGGAGTGACTCCCCCCGGCGGGTCCAGGGCAGAGCCCTGGCCGCCGGAGGCGTCCCCCGCAGCACTTCGGCTGCCCGAAGCCTTGCCCCTTGCCTACCCCCGCAAAATAGTCTGCCGCCGGTCCGGACCCACGGACAGGATCGAGCAGGTGGTTTGCAGCGACTGTTCGATGCGCGACACGTATTCCCGGGCGGCCAGGGGCAGGTCTTCCCAGGCGGTCACCTCGGAGAGGTCTTCCTCCCAGCCGGGCATGGTTTCGTAGATGGGCTCCACGTGGTCCAGCGCGCCTTCTTCCTGGGGCGGGTATTCGAACACCTTGCCTTTGTAGCGGTAGCCGATGCAGATTTTGATCTCGTACAGGCCGCTTAGGACGTCGAGCTTGGTCAGGGCGATTTCCGTGGGGCCGGAGAGCCGGGCCGATTCGCGCAACAGGGCCAGGTCCAGCCAGCCGCACCGGCGCTTGCGGCCGGTGGTGGCCCCGAATTCGCCGCCTTTTTGTTGCAGATAGTCGCCCACGGTGCCGAACAGTTCCGTGGGGAACGGTCCGGAGCCCACCCGCGTGGTGTAGGCCTTGACCACGGCCACCACCCGGGACAGCACCTGGGGCGAGCAGCCGGAGCCGGCCGCGGCCTGGCCCGACACGGTGTTGGACGAGGTGACGAAGGGGTAGGTGCCGTGGTCGATGTCCAGGTGGGTGCCCTGAGCCCCCTCGAACAGCACGTCCCCGCCGGTGGCCAGGGTCTTCTGGATGACCGTGGACACGTCGCCGAGGTAGGGGATGAGGCGCTGGGCCACCGCGAGCATGCCTTCGGCCACGGCGGCCGCGTTAAGGGGCTCCAGGCCGTAGAGGTGGGTGAACAGCGCGTTTTTTTCCACCAAAGCCTGGGCGATCTTGCGACCCAAGAGCTCGGGATCGGCGAAATCTCCGGCCCGGATGCCGATGCGGGCCATCTTGTCCTCGTAGCACGGCCCGATGCCCCGGCCCGTGGTGCCGATCTTGCTGCCGGCCCGGAGGGTTTCCCGGGCGCCGTCGAGGAGCCGGTGGTAGGGCATGATGATATGGGTCTTGCGGCTGACGACCAGGCGCTGCGGCGAAACGTCCACGCCCCGGGCGGCCAGGGTGTCCATCTCCCTGCACAGCACCTCGGGGTCGAGCACCACGCCGTTGCCGATGAGGCAGGTGGTGTCGCCATGCAGGATGCCGGACGGCAGCAGGTGCACGATGGTCTTTTCGCCGCCCACGACCAGGGTGTGGCCGGCGTTGTTGCCGCCCTGGAACCGGACCACGGCCTTGGCCGATTCGGTGAGCAGGTCGACGATCTTGCCCTTGCCCTCGTCGCCCCATTGGGCGCCGTGGATGACGATGCCCCGGCCGACGCCCGGGGTCTGCGCGGTGCGGTATTCACCCATGACTATGCTTCTCCTTCATCCTTGGGGCGAAACGTCAGGACCTTGCCCCGGCGGGGGCGGTCGCAGGCGGCGGCTTCGTCCGGTTTGGCCATGGCGGCGGGCGCGGCGGCCGGGGCCGGCGCTTCGGCCTGGCCCGGCTGGCGGCCCTCGGCCCAGTGATGGTTGAACAACTGGTTTTTGAAACGCATGCCCTGGATCATGGCCAGGACCAGGACCGCTTCCTCCCAACGCTGGGACGGCTCGAACCGGGTCACGGCATCGGCGTACTTGTCCCACAGGGACATGAGCGAGGCTTCGTCAAAGGCCCGAAGCTGCCTGGCCATCTTCAACAGCACCTGCTCCACAATGGCTCCCTTGCCCGAAATACGGCCGCTTGTGCGGCGGACAGGCCTTCCTAGCAGAATTGCCCAGGCCTTCCAAATGCAAATTGCCGAGGCGCGCCGCCTGTGCTAGGCATCCACACGCACGACAACGCAAGGAGCGGCGCAGGCATGAGCGACCTCAAGAAGATGTACACCACCATGGTGGAAGACCCCTTTCCGGCCGAACTCGTCATCCGGCTGGGCGACGCCGAACTGGCCTTCGCCAAACGCACCTGGACCATCGACGGCCAGGACAAGGGGCTCCGCTACGGCGAAAACCCGGATCAGCCGGCCGCCCTCTACGCTCCGGTCGCCGGCCGCCTGTCCCTGGGCGGCGTGGCATTCCGCGGTCCGGGCGACGGACTGATTTGCGCCGCCACCGAAGAACATCTGCTGCAATCCGGGAAGCACCCCGGCAAGACCAATCTCACCGACGTGGACAACGGCGTCAATATCCTCCAGTACCTGACGGCCAAGCCCGCCGTTGTCATCCTCAAGCACAACAACCCCTGCGGCGCGGCCTGGTCCGACGCGGGCCTGGAAGCCGCCTTCGAAGCCGCCTTCGCCGCCGACCGCATCGCCGCCTTCGGTGGGGCCGTGGTGGTCAATCGCACCCTGGACGCGGCCACGGCCAAACGCATCAACGCCGTGTACGTGGAAGTGGTGGCCGCCCCGGACTACGAGCCCGAGGCGCTGACCATCCTGAAGTCCAAAAAAAATCTGCGCATCTTCAAACTGCCCGGCCTGGCCCATCTGGAAAAGCTCGTGGGCCAGCCGTTCCTGGATGTCAAATCCCTGGCCGACGGCGGACTGGTGCTCCAGTTCTCCTTCCGCAACCGCATCCTGAGCCCGGAAGACTTCCTGCCGGCCCAGGCCACGGACAAGGCCGGCGCCACGGTCATTGCCCGCGCCCCCAGCCCGGCCGAAGCCGAAGACCTGCTGTTCGCCTGGGCCGTGGAAGCCGGCGTCACCTCCAACTCGGTCATCTTCGCCAAAAACGGGGCCACCGTGGCCATCGGCACCGGCGAACAGGACCGGGTCGGCGTGGTGGAACTGACCATCCACAAGGCCAAAACCAAATACGCCGACGGCCTGGCCTTTGCCGCCCACGGACTGTCCCTCTACGAATTGACCCAAAAGGCCAAAACCGA
This sequence comes from uncultured Desulfovibrionaceae bacterium, assembly GCA_964490985.1. Taxonomy (GTDB): domain Bacteria; phylum Desulfobacterota; class Desulfovibrionia; order Desulfovibrionales; family Desulfovibrionaceae; genus Solidesulfovibrio. Next base: position 17,296 of record CAZBER010000086.1, read on the forward strand.
TCCCGAACTCCAGAAAAGCCTGGACGACATCAAACGCCGCACCGAACAATCCAACGGCGGCCTGGCGGGATCGGTCCTGGTCTCGGACGGCTTCTTTCCGTTCCGCGACGGCGTGGACCTGTGCATCGCGGCCGGCGTCACGGCCATCGCCCAGCCCGGCGGCTCCATCCGCGACACCGAAGTCATCGCCGCCTGCAACGAAGCCGCGCCCCAGGTGGCCATGGTGTTTACGGGCCAGCGGTCGTTTCGGCACTAGGCGGCCGGGGCGGCGCGGCTGGAGCGGCATGGCGGGGGAGGGGACGGCTGCGGGGGATGCCTCCGGCGGCCGGGACGCTGCCCCGGACCCCGCTGGGGCGCTGCCCCAGGCCCCGCCGGGACGCTGTCCC